>JAJPIP010000046.1 GCA_021324655.1 Pseudomonadota bacterium | reverse complement strand
GGCGCGCGGACAGGAAGTGGCCACCGGCTACAGCCTCGGCAATGGTTCGCTGCAACTGGCGGTCAATGCGGGCGGCTTCAGCCGGGGCGGGACGGTCCAGGCCTCTGCTCACTACACGGTCTCGCTCGCGGACCTGCCCCTGCTTGGCTGGGCACACGTCACTGTCGGCAGCGCGCATCTGGAACGTGTCGATCTCTATCGCAGCTTCTGGCAGACGAGAGGAACGCCGTGAACCGCAGCTCTTGGCAAATCCGCGGTGTTTGGAAGCGGTTCCCCCGAGCGGAATCAGGTCAGGCGCTTGTCTGGGCGGCCGTCATGCTGTCACTGTTCCTGTCGGTGATCGGACTTTCCATCGATGCCGGGACGATCTTCGACGCCCGGAGGGAGTTGCAGAACGTGGCGGATTCCGCGGCGCGCGCCGGGGCCATGCAGATCGATCAGAATACCTATCGCGCCAGCTCTGGCGCCACTGTGATGCTTGATCCGGCTGCGGCGCATGCAGCCGCGGCGCAGTACGTCGAGAGTCAGGGCACCGGATTCACGGTGGCGATTGACGTTGCGTCACAGCGCGTGGTAGTGCAGGTGAGTCGGAGCGTGCCGACAAGCTTCCTCCGACTCGTCGGTATCGGGACGGTGCGGGTCAGCGCGACGGCACCCGCCGTCCCGCGCTACGGCATCCAGAACGCGAACCCGTAGTGAGGGGAGACGGCCATGGACGAGACGACAGCAGGACCAGATAGGCAGTCCGAGCGAAGGCCGCCATACTGGGCGGTAGGTCTGGCGCTCCTCGGCGTCATCGTGGTCGTCCTGGCCGTGGCATTCCTCTTAAACGAACATCTCCGACCCCACGTCGGCATCCAGCCCCTGACCCATGCGCCGGGGAAAGGGTCCCCGACTGTGACTCTCCACCCAGGAGCCTCCGGGACTGTCACGCCTCAGCCGACCGCCTCGCCGGCCCCAACGACAGTTGCCACGATGGCGCCCACTCCCGTCCTCACCCCGCGGCAGCAGGTGATACAAGCCTACTACCGCTACTGGCGGGCCTACAGCCAGACGCTATACACCCTCAACACTTCGCCAATGGGCGCGGTGGCGGCTGGCAGCGAGCTGACGCAGGTCCAGTCACAGGTTGCGAGCCTGCGGCAGCAAAGGCGCGCCGTCCATGTCGTAGTCATCCATCATGCCCTCATCGTGTCGGTCAAGGGGAACAAAGCCACGGTCTACGACGAGATCCGCAATCGCAGCTTCACCATCAACCCCGTAACCAAGCAGCCTCCTCACGGGTCGAATCTGGCCGACCTGGAGAAGGACATCTACTTTCTTCAGAAGATTCACGGCAGCTGGAAAGTCGTGAAAAGTCTCCGCCAGGAGAAATAACCATGGTCCGACTCTCCCGATTCGCATTCGTCCTCGCCGTCTTGGTCGTGGCCGCCAACCTGGGGCCCGCGATCGCTTTCGCGGATGGACCACCCGGTTCACACTACCGTCTCGACGGCAACAAGAATGGCACCTCGTATTCCGCCACCATCACTGAAAACGGCCGGGGCGTCTGGATCAGTGTCCATGCCGGGCGATCCTCCTCCGGCTCATACAGCGTCCCCGGCAACGGCTCGACCGTCTCGTATGCATCGAGCACGGGATCAGGAGTCAGCTATAGCCAGGCTGGAGCGGGGAGCAGCTCGACCACCAATATCGTCCGCAGCTGGAGCAATGCCCAGGGCGAGCCGTACTACGAAACCACGAGCGGGCAGGTCTACCACCTGGCCGGCGTCAATATCGGAGTCGCTAGCGCGGGGCCGACCGGTTGGTTCACCGTCGGGATGCAACAGCACCCCGGAACGGTGCCGGAGGCTCTCTATGTCAACGGGAAGCTACAGGGAATCGTATGGGTTCCGGTCGGGAAAGGGGGCCTGCATTGGGGGCCTCCACCGGGCGGCAACGCCAACGCAGCAGCCAACGCGCCGATCGTGGTCGACCCGCGGGCCGTGGCGATGGATATCCTCCGTCACGTCCCCCTGCCCAACGTCCAGATCCGCATGAATCCGTCGCGTGGGCTGGTCGCCCTGCCCGGCTGGTTCTGGGCTGAAGGGTACGACGGTGGGGCATTTGGTGGCTCCGCGAGTGTCGCCGGCATCACCGTCGCCGTCCAGGTCCAGCCAGTGAGTTACACCTGGACCTTCGGGGATGATGCGAGCCTCGTCAGCCACGACCTGGGCCAGCCGTATCCCGCCCAGTCAGACATTCAGCACACTTACCAGTACTCGTCGCTCCACTTCCCGCGCGGCTTTCCGGTGCATCTGACCATCCAGTTCGCGGCCACGTACGCGGTTAACGGCGGTCCCGCGCAGCCATTGGCCCCTCTGACTGGAAATTACGCAGCCAGCTATCAGGTTCAGGAGCTCCAGTCGGTACTGACGAACCGCTGACTGCTCGAGGAGCGGATGCATGGCATTGGTGATCCCGTCAGATGACGAGCGGCCGCAGACCGGCTATCTCGGCCTGATTGGCCTCCTACTTGGTCTGGCCCTGGGTGCCGTCGTGCTCGATCTCACCGCAGGCCCGCCTCATCTGCCGGCGCACCTCCCGAGCTGGGCCACGATCGAGACGACCTTGCGGGGGTCGTCGCTGCCGCTGGGGATCGTGGCCTATGTCCTTGGGATGGCGGCCTGGGCCGTGTGGCTCTGGATTGTCGGGTCGCTCCTCCTACGTGCCACCGTATTGGCGATCGAGACGATGTCCCGGGGCGCCGTCTGGGTCCACGTGCTGCGCACCGTCTCCGATCGTCTCACATTGCCGGTCGTGCGCCGGGCGGTCGACGGCGCGCTCGTCACCGTCTTCGTGGTTAATGTTGTCAGCCGCACCATCCCAGGCGCCGCAGCCGCCTCGCTGCCTGCACCCGCAACTCCTCACGTCACCACGGTCCGCTCTCACGCGGTCTTGGCGACGGCTGCAACGGCGCCACGAGATAACCCTGGCTCTCGGGATGTCACGTACACGGTTCAGCCGGGCGACACACTCTGGGGCATCGCCGAGCGCTTCTACGGAACCGGGGAGGAGTTCCCACGACTGGTGGCGGCCAACGTTGGACGGCAGATGGGAGACGGCGAACGCTTTACACGCGCCGGTGTGATCCAACCTGGCTGGCTTCTCGATATCCCACTGCCCAGTCAGACGGTGACCGAGGCCGGTGGCGCCCACTACTACGTCGTCGAGGAAGGGGATACCCTGCAGGGGATCGCCGCCCGTCTTCTGGGGAATGCCGACCGGTGGCCATCACTCTTCGCGACGAACCGTGGCACAGCTGAAGTGGATGGTCGCGCCCTGACCGACCCCGATGTCATCTGGCCCGGTTTACGCCTCAAGCTCCCCTCGGCTCCATCCCACGCCGCGACTGCACAGCATCCGCCTGCACCAGAGCACGGAGGGTCGTCGAACGGCAGCAAAGCACCCAGGAAACCGCCCCGAAGACGGCTCTCGCCCACGCCGGTCGAACCTACACCGACTCCGATCTCCCCGAGCCCCTCGCCGCGATCCAGAGTGGCCGTTCCCACTCCGGGCACGTCCGGCGGTCCCCACATCGCTTTTCCAGATGGCGAGACGGATCTGATTGCCGGTGTGGCAGGAGCAGCGGCAATCGCGGCCGGCGGAGCAATCCTCCTCGCGAGGCGGCGAGTACGGCGTAGTCTCAGCGAGCCGCCTGTACCCGCTCCGCCGCAGGCTCGGTCAGTCAACCAATTCGCTGACGCCGATCCCGCACGCGCGCTCGTCCACCGGCTCCACAGCGATGAGGCCGAGCCGATTACCGGCCTGGCGATGCGGGTTCGCGGCCTGCTCGCGGCAGCTGGGATCGGAGACGCTGCCGTGATCTGGGCAGAACAGGCTCGAAATGCCATAACGCTTACGCTCTGTATCCCGCCGGCTGACCAGGAGCGAGTGCAAGACGTGGCGGCCGAGCTGGGACGCCGTCTCGGCGGTAAGGGACGAGCTTTCCCCACTCGAGATCATGACCTGGCGCTCCATCTCTCCGACCTGAGTCTCGCCGGGCTATCACTGCACCGGTTCGCTGACCGAACCGGGGACCTGTGCCTGTTCCCACTTGGCATCTCGCCTCACGAGGAGACGCTGTACGCCAATTGGGACGAGCTCGGCCATGTAGTCCTAAGTGGACCTCTCGGCGGAGGGACGGAGGTTATCCTCACTAGCCTGGTCGCTTCCTTGACCGCCCGCCGCCGTCCCGGTGATTTGCACCTGTGGACGATCGCGGACCGGCACACCCTGTCGCCCGCCATTGCACGCCTGCCACATCATGTGGGCGACGTGATCAACTCGAGCGACGAGGAATGCGTTCGTGAGACGCTGGCACTCTTCCGAAGAGAGCTCGACCGGCGAATTCGGAGCGCGGAACGACAGGAAAGCCAGGGAGGAGTATCTGTCGAAGGACCAGAGATGGTGCTGGTCGTGGGAGAGCTGGCGGACCTGCCGGACGACGGCACCACCCTGGCGCTGATTGGCCGGCACGGTGCCTCTCACCGTATGCGACTGCTGGCGGCAACTGCGAGGGTCGATTCTATAAATGACGACGTTCTTAGCCACTTCGAAACCCGACTCGTTCTACAGACACTGAGCAATGATGAGAGCATTCGCCTTATAGGGCGTCCCGACGGAACGACTCTGGGAGATGGCGAGTTTTACCTGCGGATTGATGGGCGGGAGTCCGTCCGGCTACGCGGGTTCCGCGTCTCGACGGAGCACCTTGAGGCCCTGGTTCGCTTGATGGGCGGCACCTACGGCGGGCCACGAGCAGGATCTCTCGTGAGCCGGCGAGACGGCGAGGATGCGGAGCCGGAACCACATGCTGACGCCGGAGCCGCACATCCAACCGAGCAAGTCCCACAGGACTCTCCTGTCGGAGCCTCCCACGATCTCCGGATACCAGTGGACATGCACGGGCTCCCCGCGGGAATCGAAACGGAAGAGCGGGAGCCTGCAGGTGGGAACGGTGCCGGCCATGCGCTGGAGGAGGGCGACTGGACTGGGCTGCCGGAAGTCTCCGTGGCGAAGGCGACAGTGGACGCCAATGGCCACCAAGTGGCTCCCGACAATGTCGTGGTCGTGAAGCATACGCTGGTTGGACCTGGCCATGCCGATCAGGAGGTAGACCGTCCCCGCATCGAGGTGCGGTGTTTCGGCGACTTTGTTGTCACTGCCGGCGACCGAGAGGTCAATCCATCCAGCGAGGAGGGGGTGTCGTACAAGGCGTGGGAGGTTTTGGCGTTCCTGGCAGTCCATCCCGGCGGCGCCGTCGCAAAGGAGAAAATTATAGCCGCGGTCTGGCCGGACGCGGACCCGGAGAGTGGAGGGGGACGACTGCGCACTGCGCTGAAGCGGCTGCGGGCCCTGTTCGCCGAGCAAGTGCCCGACCTATCGAGCGAAGTGGTTCGCTCCGAACGTGACGGAACGCGCCGACTCGACACATCGCTAATCTCCTCCGACGTGCACGAGTTTGTCGCTCTCCTCCGTGCCGTCCCGAAGCTACGGTGTGAGGAGGCGATGGCCGCGCTGCAGCGAGCGCGGGATCTCTACCAGGGGGATCTCCTCTCCGGTCGTGCCGCAGGTCTCTTTGAGTGGGCAGATGAGCGAGAGGTGACCGGTGTGTCGCTGCGCGAGCACTATCGCGAAGAATACTATCGCGCGACACAGCAGCTCGCGCGGCTGCATTATCAGGATGGGCACGCCGACCTGGCGGTTCCCCTCCATAAAGAACTGCTGAAGGCGGAACCAACCCTCGAGGATGTGGTGCGCGAACTCTATCGCTGCTACCAGCAGGTCGGGAATCTACAATCGCTCATCCGGGAAGATCGGCACCTGCGCCAGGCGCTCCGTGACGCATATGCGGGTTTCGATGAAGCAGAATTTGACGCTACGGACATCGAGCCTGAGCCGGAAACGACTGCGCTCTTCAAGGCTATACGGCAAGAATTGGGGGCCAGTCGAGCACTGCCTCAGAAAGGGTGACAACCGAATCAATCCCCACTCTTCCACCGGTCACGGGCTCGGTACAGGCCCTTACACCGATGTCCGTCAAGTAAGTTAGACACAGTCCGGAGAGGTTCACTACGATCGAAATGCCCAGACGACGACTCGTGGCCACCGAGACGTTCCTGTGAGCCGCTGGCCGTTTTGTTTTTGCGCTGTTTGTAGGTCTTCATAGTGGCGCACCGCAAACTCGTCGCTCCACCAAACTGACTTGGGGTCAACGGGTGTCGGTTCGGGCCGCCGCCAGCAGGCCCGCAAAGATCTCGGCCTGTCTGCGAGCATCTGTGAGGGCGTTGTGCTCCGCCCCTTCGTGTGAGCGCGGTTGGAACTTCTCGGGTAGCCGCCGCGAGGTCGTCTCGCTCCAGGCGACGCCGGACAGCCCCATGTAGAAGGACTTGATGTCGATCGGGGCGATCCCAAACGGATTGTCTCCCAGGAATCGGTGGAAGTACCAGTTGACGAACGACCAGTCGAAGGACGCGTTGAAGCCGACGAAGACGGCCCGTCCCGCGGTATCTGCGACCCAGTCGGCGAAGCGGTGCATGGCGCCGGCTGGATCGTCTCCCGTCCTGGCGAGCGTGGCAAGGTCAAACCCTGTGACCTGGAGCGCTTCAGGAACGGCGTCATCCGTGATGGGGCGGAGCTCGGCGTAGAACGCTGTGGCGGGGTCGTCCACCCTGCACGCGCCGAGCGACAGCATGCTGTACAACCCCGGCACTGGCCCTGCCGTCTCGATGTCGACGGAGATGTAGACGTCGGCCATCAGCTCAGGCTCCGGCTCTTGACGAGTGCCGGGCGGTCGATGGTGCGCCGCCAGTACTTCTCGAGGGCACGGGCGCGCTCGTCGTCCGGGTCGGTCGGTGACCACATGTGGCTGTCGATCGCGGTGGAGTCGAAGGGCAGATGAGTTCCCTCCTGAGCCACGATGAGCACGGGTTGCTGATGACCGAAGGCGTAGCCCATCTCCATGAAGCAGTTGTTGCGCAGCCCCGTGAGGTCCACGAGGACGACCTGGGCATGGTGCAACCGCTCAAATATCTCCGCATTCATCCACGCGCTCGTGGGCCCCTCGTGACCCATCTCGACGCCGCAGTAGCCGAGCTTCTCGACGACCGGATCGACCACCGTGCGGAAGTAACGCTCCACTGCCGGATACTCCGGGAGCTTGTTGTTGAGGAGGCGCACGTAGAACACCCGTGGCGGCTTCATGGCCCTGATGAGGTCGACGACGCCGTCGACCACCCGGGCAGCAGGCGTGTCGCCGTTCCTCGTGGCCAGCCCAGCCAACAACTCGGCTCCCGTGGCAGGGTCCTCCAGTTCGACGAACCGCGATGGCTCCGCCAGACCGCGCTTGGCGATCGCCACGGCCCTTCCGTGGGGGCCGTCCGTGCTCGAACCCAGCTCGATGTCGAGTGGGATCACCGGCTTGCCCGTGGCAAGGTACTCCTGGGCGTAGTGGTCAACCCCCTGCCCGCCACTGATCGGGATGAAGAGCGTGCCCTCACGCACAGCACGCTGGCGCCGGATGCCGCCGAACGTCCAGCCTGGCTCGGTGTACTCGAGCCGGAGAGCGCCCTGGCCGGCCAGATACTCCCAGAGGGCCCGTCGATCGGGCGGGATGTGTGAGTCCGTCTTCTCGGTGACCACGGCGGTGGCCAGCTTGCCGAGGACGGTGCGGGCCGGGACATGCCCCTCCTGGAGCAGCGTCCCGATGGCTTCGAGAATGGTCCAGTCGAAGACGACCGCGGGCGACGTCTCGTCATCCGGGTCCATCCGCGGTTCACGGTCTGGGGTGACGACGAATGCGGCGCCGTCCCGGGCGAGGCGATCGACCAGGGCGGCAATGAGACTGTGGGCGTAGCGGAGTCTGTCCGCCGATACCGTTGTGGCGGCCGCGCTGCCGGCGATGTGAATCCGCGCATTACGAACGTCCATCGACACCACCGTTGAGGATGGATGGCGACGGCTCCAGCGTCCTCGCGACTTCAACGAGATCCTCGGCTGCGAGCTGCCGTTCAGGGTAGGCACGCGCCAGCGCGTCGGGGAGGAGCCGTGTCCGAATGTCCGCGAAGCTGTAGCCCACACCGCCGTTGGCGTCGGCGCCGGTGAGGTCGACCAGTTCGGCGAAGGTCTCGTCCGTGAGACCCAGGCCGTCGCAGTCCATGCGCAGCAGCAGCTCGCGCTCACGGTCATCAGGTCGTTGGAAGGCTTCGATGCGAGCGGCGCGGCGGACGATAGCCGGGTCCAGGGCGTCGAAGCGGTTGGTGCACAGGAAGACGACGATGCGGCCGTTGTAGCGCCGAATATCATCGATGTGCTGGATCAGTGTGTTCACTGCCACCTTGTCCTCGTGGTGGCTCTGAGACGCTGACCGACTACCCGCCAGCGAGTCCCCTTCGTCGATGACGAGGAAAGCCAGGCGGCGCTTGCCGGCTTCGCGGGTGATGAGGGCGAAGGCCTCGCCGATGAGGCTGCTCATCTGGCCGACGGTTCCCGTACCCCGGACGCGGGTACTGAGCTTGTACAGGCGTGCTTCCCGGTCCAGCTCCCCGGAGAGGGCGCTGGCGGCCGCCTCGGCGGTCGCCGTCTTCCCGGTTCCGACATCACCGTGCAGGATGACGAGCGGATACCGGTCCGTGAGAGCGCCGAGAAGCGGCAGCCGGCGCTGGTAGTACTGCTGGCTCCAGCCCATGAGTCCGTCGGCGTCGAGGACCAGGCGCAGGTCCCGGTGGAGGCGCTCGTACCGGTCGCCGAAGCCCACCAACCGGCGGCCCAGTTCATCGAAGTACCTGTCCGGCAGAGCCACCTCGGCCTCAAACAGGTGGCTCCGACCGTTGTCGCTGTCGCTCATCCGTACACACCCCGCTCGAGACCCCAACCGTTGCTGGCATAGCGGCGCTCACCGGTGAGGGTGAGCGCGGCGTGCGTGGTGTCCTCGGTCGTCGTCGTCCACGAACCCTTCAGCTGGGAGCCGAGCGAGGCCTGGGTGGTCTCCCACCCATCGGTCGTGGACACGATGATGTTCAAGCTGCCTGTCGGTGTGTTGGGCCACAGGTTGCTGCCGGGGCGTTGCGTCGTCCAGCCGTGGGCGCTGGTCGAGACGGTGTACTTGGCCGCCCGGATCTTCTTCCCCATGCCGTTGTAGAGCACGACGTGGATGGTGTCGATGCACCCGTTCTCGGCCATGACCTTGAGGTCGTGGACCGTGTCGTCGATGCGAGCGCGCGTCCAGTTGGAGACACCCGTCGCCTGGACAGCCATGAGCACGTCGGCGGCGAAGGTGTCCAGTACTCGGCGGATGTCAGCCGTGGTGTAGGTCGTGGTCCGTGTCCCGGTGCTCATGCCCTACTCCTCGACCTTGAACGAGCGGCCGAAGACTTCCTTCCACAGCTCGAGGGTGTCGCCGCGGTTCTGGTGTGTACTGGCGTAGCAGAGCGTTTCCCAGGCCTGCCTTGCTGCCTCCACGATCTCCACCCGCTCCGCCTCAGTGATGCGGCGGGCGACGTTGTTGTCGCGGTTCACGGGATCCAGGATCACCACGGGCTCGTTCCCTGCGTAGTCGTCGGTGGCACCGTCCTCGAAGCCGATGGCCTCCTGGAGGCCCGAGCGGTGGACATAGAGGAAGAAGCGCTGGATGCCTTCCTCGAGGCCGGGGGCAGGGCCGCACTCCTGCTGGATCCCCGCGAGGATGAGCTCGATGGTGAAGGACCGCAGCGCCTTGAGACCCTCATGGTTGCGCCATCGCTTCGCCAAACGCACCAGCGCCCGGTACCGCGCGTCGGCTTTGCCGGTGTCCTCGATGAAGGTGAGCTGCCCCGAGATGCTGGTCTTGATCGGGTCTTCCCCCTTGGACGACGGCTGCCACCCGTAGCCGGGCTCCTCGGGGATCGGAACCACGGGAACGAGGTCGACGGCCAGTCCCGAGGTATGGAAGACGAGGCCCAGCGTGTATGGCTGTACCTCGAAGTCCTCGGGCTTCTTCTGGGGGTAGACGACGATCAGCAGGTCCCGGAGGATGGCGTGGAGACGGTCTAGGTCATCGCGCTCCGCTTCGGAGACGTTGAGCTCCACGGCGACGTCGGCGTCCACCGCTTTACCCTCGGCGGGCCGGAGCACGGTGCCCTTGCGCAGCGATCCGGCCTTGCGGAACCGCTTGACCGTGAAGACGGACTCCTCGTTGATCCGCTTGGTCATTAGCTCGATGAGGCGATCGACCTGCTCCAGGTATTCGGCGCGCTTCCCGGGCTTCAGCTTCAGCACGAGCCGCACATAGGTGTTGAGTTCCGAGTCGGTGAGTTGCATGGCGAGACCAGAGACCTCCAATGTGGGCACCGCGCCCAGCCGAGGACGCAGCTATGAGATGGCGGGGGCTGCAGGCATCGGCGTGCCCGCAGTGCTCTTGGGGAGGCATGACCGGTCAATCAGCGAGGGAAGGGCGTTGGACCGAGGTGGGGAGAGGTCCGCTGCCGAGCCCGGCTTGGTGGGGCGGGGCCGCACGCCGGCCTGCCGTATTCACATGTATCATGCAATTGTACCGGATCGAGTACGCCAACGCAGAACGATAGCCGTATTCGAGTGAGTACGAAAGGAGGAGGGCGATGGCCGATCTCTACGCGTTGCTCAAGGACGCCGTGACCGTCGGGGAGCGGATCCGCTTGCTGATGGATGACCAGGGGATCGGCCTCAGTGAGCTCAGCCGGCGATCGAACGTTGGGAAGGGCTACCTCTGGGAGCTGACGCAGAGGACCGAGGAAGCCGCGAAGATGAAACCTTCGGCGGAGACGTTGTACAGCGTCGCGACGGCGCTCGGAGTGTCCGTGGGCGACCTGCTGGGCAAGACGTTGCCGCCAGCCGAGGACGAGAGCGCATGGCCGCCCGGGCTCGCCGAGTACGTCCGCGCCAAGCGCGTGCCCAAAGATGAAGCCCACATGCTCGCGGGGATTCGCACCCGGGGTGGAACGCCGACGAAGCCCGAGCAGTGGGAGCAGATCCACTACACGATCCTCATGCACACCGGGCGCCTCCGGCGCGCGTGATCGATGGAGTGGACGGACCCGGTCGTGCTCGAACTGTGTCGCCGCCATGGCGGCGCGGACCCGGAGACGGTGATCCGCGAGCTCTGCCGGGACCTGGTGGCAGTCTGCCCGCGTGACAGTGGTCCGACGCCGCTGCGGATGCTCGCGTCGTTCCGCAATGTGCGCGACATCCGCGAGGCGCCGATCGCCGCTGCAACCGGGTGCTCGGGCTACATCGTGCGCGAGAACGGCGGGTACGTCATCACGCTGGACGACCGGGAACCGCGTGGCCGCCGGGTGATCTCCCTCGGTCACGAAGTGACACACACGTACTTCCTCGAAGTCGGCCGCCGCGCGGCCGCGACGCTCGAGGAGGAGCACCTATGTGACGTGGGTGGCACGGAACTGGTCATGCCGGAAGTGCGATTCACGGCCTTCCTCAGGCAGGTTGGAGTGTCGATGGCCGGAATCGAACTGTGCCGCAAGGAGTTCGAGGGGTCGTTCGAGGCCACTGCCCGGCGTGTGATGGAGCTGACCGACACGCCCGCCTGCTTTCTGATTGCTCGGGTGCGGCGCACCAGGGACGAGGAGCGCCGCGGCGCCGGGGAGCCCAGGCTACGCGTGGATCACTGGACAGCGTCGCGCAGCTGGCCCGACCGGTCCTGCTACAAGGGAGTCGCTTTCGCCCCCAGTAGCCTCGTGGCGGAGGTGTTCACCCAGCAGGACGAGCGGGCGGAGTTGGCCCGGCTGGGGACCAATTTCCATGACGGCCTGTACCACATCGAGGCGACGGGATACAGCTACGTGAAAGGCGCAGACGGCGCGCACCGCCAGGTAGCCGTCCTGCTAACGCTCCCTGAGGGTCACGGGACCCGGGGCAACGTCGCGTGAGCGTCCTCGTCCCACCCCGCGAAGACACCCAGGTCCGGCCTGCTGCTGATTGCGCGGAAGAGGCGACGGGACCCTGGGCCGAGTTTTGGCGGGGGACCATTGGACCCCGATAAAAAGAGAAGCGTGAGACAGGGGAGAGGACTGCAGGGCCGGAGCGCCAGCGGAGCCGGCCACGGTCGCCTTGAAGTCGTCGGGGCAGCACCCCTACCTGTGATTGTCCTGGGTACGCCTCCCTGGAACCGAGTGGCGGTACGAGCTGGGTCGCCGGGAACGATGAACCGGAACCGGTGGAGAATCTTCGTGATCGACCGGCTCCTTTGGTAATCAGGTGGCGCAGTCGGGGACAATGACGAAGATTTCCAGAGAGGGGCTGCCGCTGTGCCGATCTATGAGGGGCGCCTGGAGCTGACATGGACCAACAAGTCGTTGCGGCTGCTCGCGCATGAGGACGAGTCCTACGAGTGGGTGCCGGCGTCCGACTATCGGGTGGCAGAGGTCCGGCTGCTCCACGACGCCGGCACGGCCGGGGCAGTGCACGACGAACGAAACCGCGCGAAGGACAACCTGTTGATCTGTGGAGACGCCCTTAACGCGCTCACCAGTTTGATCGAGCTACCGGAGTTCGAGCGTGAGTACGCCGGCAGCGTAAAGCTTGCGTATCTTGACCCACCCTTCAACACTGGTCAAGCGTTTACGAGCTACGACGACAATCTCGAGCACTCCGTTTGGCTCACAATGCTTCGGGACCGTCTGGTTCAGATTAAGCAGTTACTCCGGCCCGACGGTTCTGTTTGGGTGCATCTTGATGACGAGGAAGTGCACCGCTGTCGCTGTGTCCTCGACGAGGTGTTTGGGCCTGAGAACTTCGTAGCAACCGTCATCTGGCAGAAGGCGTACTCGCCAAGGAACGACGCGCCGGCTCTCAGTACGGACCAGGACTACATCCTGGTGTACTCGAGGATGCCTGACTGGCGCTCGAATCGGCTCGAGCGATTTGCGGAGCGCGACGCGCTATACAAGTCTCCCGACGGCGATCCGCATCCATGGGTGTCCGGAGATCCCGCGGCGCCCAGCGCGTACCGGAACCAGACGTGGGTGTACGCCATCCAGTCTCCCTTCACGGGACAGCTTGTGTACCCGGCAGTGGGACGCTGCTGGGGATCGAAGCAGGAGACGATGAAGGAGATGGTCGAGGAGTGGGACTCCGAGTACCAGCTCGTCGACCTGAACGATGCTGAGAAACGCGCTCTCATCTGTGGCGTGCCGATATCCGAAGTGAGACAGGGCGTTTGTGCATTGATGGTCAAGGGAGACCTTGCTGAGGCACGGGTCAGGGCCGAGCGTCGCTATGCGCAAGGTTCGTGGCCGCGCCTCTACTTCACAAAGGGCGGCAAGGGTGGTCTGAAGCTGAAGCGGTACCTCGATCGAATCAGCCAAACAACCGCTCCTCGCACGTTGTGGTTCAACTCCGAGGTTGGACACAACCGGACAGCGAAGGCCGAAATGAACGGGTTACTCCCCGGCGTGAGTCAGTTCCCCACCCCGAAGCCGGAGCGTCTTATCCAGAGGATTCTCCAGATCGGTACGAACCCAGGGGACATCGTGCTGGACTGCTTCTTGGGCTCAGGGACCACGGCGGCCGTCGCCCACAAGATGAATCGTCGATGGGTGGGCATCGAGCGGGCACGAGCCACCGTTGAGACACACGCTCAGCCACGCCTTGAAAGGGTCGTTGCCGGGGAAGATCCCGGAGGAATCACAACCATCGAGACGCTCGTTGGTGAGGACTTACCTGAGGGCGTCAAGCCAGGAGATTCTCGAGTCGCGGCGCGGGCGATCGACACGCTTCACGTGGCAGGTCTGCTGGACGATGTGCAGGGTTTGGACGCGTCGATCACCGCAGCCCTCGTCAAAGCGCTTCGCGTCGTGGACAAGACTAGAACGGATGTCGTGTGGCACGGTGGGGGCGGGTTCCGGGTCATGGACGTCGCACCGTCCATGTTTGAGGCCGTGGAGGGCCACGTCTTCTTGAGTGAGTGGGCCACCAACGGCAAGCTCGCAGAAGTAACGGCTGCGCAGCTCCACTATGACTACGAATATGCTCCGCCGTTCGCCGGACGGCGCGGCCGATCGCGCCTCGCGGTCATCGACGGGCTTGTGAACGCAGATGTCGTGCAGCTCGTTACTAATGCACTTCCCGACGACGAGCGTGTCGTTATCTGCGGAACGGCGATTGACCCCGAGGCAAAGGAGGCTTTGCGGAGACTCCGCCGAGGATCGACTGTTCGCAAGATTCCGCACTCCATCCTTCAGGAGTACCGGCAAACACCTCGGTGGGCACAGCCGAGCCTATTTGCCGACGTGCCAACCAACGGCGCGCGCATCCCTGGGGGAGAGGCGGCGCCAGTGTGAGCGTTGCGGAGCTGGTCGTCGACCCGTTCGACCTCGACCGTATCGAGAGTATCGCTGCGCGGCTCGACCTGCGCCAACCGAACCGCGAAGCGCTTGAGAGCATCGTCTTCGAGATTGCGCGCCACTACGAGATCGACGGTGAGCCACCGCCCTTCGAGGCCGTCGTCGACCTCGCGACCGGCGTGGGCAAGACGTACGTGCTCGCCTCCGCCATCGAGTACCTCGCAGCCGACGGGGTCCGGAACTTCGCGGTCATCACTCCCGGCCGGACCATCCTCGACAAGACGGTGGCGAACTTCACTCCCGGCCACCGAAAGAGCCTCCTCGGCGGCATGGAAGTCCGTCCGGTCGTCATCACGAGCGAGAACTTCGCCACGCCGGCGATGCGCACTGCGATGGAGGATCCGGAGCAGGTCAAGCTCTTCATCTTCACGGTGCAGGCGCTCCTGAAACCCGAATCGAAGGTGGGCCGCAAGACCCACAAGTTTCAGGAGGGGCTCGGGGAGGCGTTCTACGCGCACCTGCAAAGGCTCGACGACCTCGTTGTCTTCGCAGACGAGCACCACACGTACTACGGCCCAGCGTTCTCCGGAGCAATCCGCGAGCTGCGGCCGCGCGTGCTCATCGGGCTCACGGCGACACCGGACAAGCGCACGCCCCCGAGCCAGATCATCCACCGCTATCCGTTGGCCGCGGCGATCGCTGACAGGCTGGTCAAGACGCCTGTGCTGGTCGGCCGGCGGGACGACCGCTCGGACCCGGCGACCAAGCTCCTCGACGGGGTCCGGCTCCTCGAGCTGAAGGAACGTGCGATCGAGCAATGGTGCTTGGACACCGGCGCCGAGCCGGTGGCGCCGATGATGCTGGTGATCGCCCCGGACATCAACGAGGCCAACGAGATCGAGGGTATCGTGCGCGATCCGTCGTTCGCCGGCGGCCGCTACGCCGACGCTGTGCTGACGGTCCACTCCAAGCAGAGCGACGAAGCGCTCGCGCAGCTCGACCGCCTGGAGGACCCCGGCAGCCCCTACCGCATCGTCATCTCGGTGGGGATGCTCAAAGAGGGATGGGACGTGAAGAACGTCTACGTCATCGCCTCGATGCGCGCATCCGTGTCCGACATCCTCACCGAGCAGACGCTCGGCCGGGGCCTGCGACTGCCCTTCGGCCAGTACACCGACGTCGAGATTCTCGACACACTGGAAGTGCTGGGGCATGAGCGGTACGAGGACCTGCTACGCAAGGCCGGCGTGCTCAATGAACAGTTCATCGACCGCCGCACGCGTGCCGTCCTGCGGCGGAACGCCGAGGGCCGGCTCGTCCCCGTACAGGAGACGACGACGGTTGAGGCGCCCATCACCACGGTGGAGGAGATCACGCCGGCGCCCTCTCCGCTGGAGACGCCCCCCTACGCTGGAACGACGGTGATCCAGAGCATCGAGGATCACACCGCCAAGGCGGAGCAGCAGCTCATGCAGCTGCAAGTGGAGCTGGCGCCGCGCGAGAAGCTCCATATCCCGCTCCTGCGCATGACACAGGTGAAGAGCGAGTTTTCGCTCGCGGATATCACCGATCTTGAGCCGTTCCGGCGCTTCGGCGAGAGCATCGCCGCAGACCCGGCGGGCAGCCTCCGTCGCGTGACCTTGGGCGCGCGCATCGTGACGGGACCGGACGGCCTGCGCCGGACGGAGCTGGTGACGACGGAAGCGGTGGACCGTGTGGCGTCGCCGGCGGCCCTATTCCCCCGCGACGAGGCACGTCGCGCGCTCGTCGAGCGTGTCCTGGCGGCGCCGGTTGTGCCCGCCAGGGCGAACCAGCGCTATGCGGCAGGTGAGATTGTCGACGCGTTCATGAAAGGGCTGGGACCGTCGGCCGAGAAGATTCTCAGCGGCTACATGGACCGTGCGGCCGCGGGCCTGATCCAGCTCGTGACCGACGAACACCGCAAGGTGGCAGCGAAGCCAACCTACGGCGAGGTCGTCGAGCTTTCGACGTTCGACAAGGTGCGCACGGGCCGGCCGACGACCACGTCGGATCGGTACGGCGACTTCAAGGGCAAGAAAGGCGTCGGGTTCGAGGGCTACCGTAAGTCGCTCTACGCCCAGGACTGGTTCGATTCCTCGACCGAGCGCGACGTCGCGAACATCCTCGAGGATGCGCCGGACGTCACCAACTGGGTCCGGCTGCAGATCGGCGACCTGCCCATCCTGTGGACCGAGGCGCGCGAGTACAACCCCGATTTCATCGCCATCGACCGCGAGGGGACGCATTGGGTGGTCGAGGTGAAGATGGACAAGGAGATGCAGAGCGCCGATGTGCAGCGGAAGCGCGATGCGGCGCGGCGCTGGGCCAACTACGTGAGCGGCGACGGGAAGGTGGGCACGTGCTGGCGCTACCTGCTGGTGTCCGAGACCGACGTGAAGAACGCGAAGGGCTCGTGGGAAGCGCTGAAGGGGCTCGGAGGGGTGTAGTGGCCAAGCCTGACCCTGAAGGGCGTCCGGCGGATATTCCACCTGAAGCGTGGGACATCATGAAGGGGTCGGCGGCCGCGGCCAGCCACCATTGGGTCCCGCGGATGGTCCTGCGTAACTTCACGCTGCACCCGCGGGAAGATGATCCCGAGATTTGGTGTCAGCCAGTTGGCCGTGGGGCGCCGCGCAGATCTCGCGTCGGAGCTGAGTGTGCGATTCGCCACCACAACACACTGGAAGCGGCCACGCCGCCACCCAACGCGATCGAAGGCGTGTACGCGTACATGGAATCGGCGGCGGCCGAGCCGCTGCGAAAGATGCTCCGAGGCGAGCATTGCGACGAGGGCGATAGGGGAGCGCTCGCGCGGATGATTGCAGCGCAGTACGTCCGCACTCCGCGTGCACGCTCTGCGATTCGGTATGTCGCGGAAAAGGGCCGCACCTTGCAGCTCATCGCGTCGGCAAGTATCGAGCGCGAAGTATTGCGCGGCCGCGCGCGGGCCCAACTCACCGAGCGAAATGGCGAGGAACCGACCGAGGAAGCCGTCGATGCCTACATCAATGATGTGGTCAACGCGCTCGAAAGCGGAAAGGTCCGCGTGCAAGCATCGCACGACTTGGAGGCTGGCGGCGGTCTGAGCGGTCTCGAAGAGCTTGCACACATCATCTATGACATGGCCTGGGTTGGCGTGCGGGCGTCGGAAAACATGTTGGTGCTGAGCGACCACCCGATCGTGATGCACGATCCTTATGGCGGGCCCGACGAGCACGTGGCGTGGCTGTCGTCCGGAACTGTGGAAGTTACGCTCCCGCTCGCAACGGATTTCTGCCTGATGCTCTACCACCGCGCTGGTCCACCGTCCTATCGCGAGGAGAGCATGGACCGGCGCCAGGCTGAAGAGATCAACCTCCGTTCGATCGCCCACGCATGGCGGCACTACTTCGGTCCGACGCAGCAATGCGTCCAGAACGCTCGGCAGTTGGCCAAGGGACATCCAGCGAGGATCGCAGCCCTACAGCCCGTTCCGGGTGGGATGGTCGTTGCGCACCGTATCGAAGGTGCGGTGGCACCTCACCGAGTGGACGTGCATCGCGCTCCTCGAGAGATCAAGGTGAGTCGCCCGCGGAAGCGGTAACGGTCCCTTGGACCCGGCTTCGCGTGCATACTCGACACGTCAGCGTATAGCATATATGCTATGGCATGGGGCACCGTCGAGCTGGAACCGGAGGTCGAAGAGTGGCTGTTCTCGCTGAGCGACGCGGACTTCGGTCAGGCCGCGTTCTATATCGACCTGCTCGCCGAGCGTGGCCCGCTCCTCGACGAGCCGTATACGAGGCAGCTCCGCGGCAAGCTCCGGGAGCTGCGCTTCTACATGGGTCGGGACAGGCAGCGCGTTTCGTACTACTTGGCGAGTGGGCAGCGGGCGATCCTGCTCACGGTGTTTCGCAAGCAGCGCGCACGGGAGCGCGCCGAGATCGAGCGAGCGGAGCGCGCGATGGAGCGCTGTGTGCTGGAAGGGCACACAGCGGAGAATTGAGTCGATGAGCAAGCGACGAGCATGGAGTGATCTGCGGGCGGAGCGGCTGTCGCAGCCGGAGGCGCGGCAGGCGTACGACGCAGCCATGCGCGCCTTCCAGCTCGGTGAGGAAGTGCGCCGTCTGCGTACCGACCGCGGGGTGTCGCAGCAGGAGCTGGCCGAGCGCATGGGCGTTGCTCAGTCCGTCGTTGCACGCTTGGAGGCCGGCGGAGTGGAGCCGCGGCTCAGCACGTTGGACCGTGTCGCCCAGGCTCTCGGCGTCGAGCTGACGGTGCACTTCCAGTCGGGCTCGCCAGGGGAGCGCGCCGTCTCCTGAGAGTGGTGCGGGAACGGCGGCGATCAGCCAGAGCCAGCGGATCGTCGACGTGGATGCGCCGAGGCGCGCAGCCGCTTCTCTGACGGGGAGACTCTCGGCCCCCCTGTCGGGGCGTGCCCCCGCTTCGCTGGGGCGCCCTTCATGCCGTTCCCAACGGCATCGTGAGCGGCCCGTGCAGCTCCAAAAATGCCTGTGTGCGAGGCAAACAGCGCTCACAGAGGCCATAGGGGTGGTGAAGCGGTTCCCAGCGCTGGCAGAGACGACAGGCGTCACGGCGGCGGGCCGCCGTGGTCAGGCGCGTGGAGGCACAGATCGCCGGCCACGCCGGAGCGGGTGCGAGACAACCGTCAGGATCCACTCGTATCCACCCGATGGGTCGCCTCCTCGTCTGACGAGGACAGGTTGGTCTTTCCTCGCACAACATCGACGGTCGCGTCGGGAATCGGGACGTTGGCCCCGTGTCCGGTTGCCGTGAATTGGATGCCGTCGGCACAGTGCAGCGTTGCGTTGTCCTGCATGGTGATGACGTGATCGGTGCCGCGTCGCTCGACGGCCTTGATCGGCACTGTCCACTCGAAGAAGGGGTGCGCGGCGCCGGGCGCGGCAAGGACCCCTTCCCCGACAAACACTCCCTCGATGGCCCGGATGACGCCATGGCCACTTACCGGCCGTTCGTACGTTGCGCTCACGAGCCGCTCGTACGCATCGGAGGGGAGATGGAGGAACTGCAGGATTGCCTCACGGATATGGCGCCCACCGGTGTCACGGCACCGCGCCGCCATGTCGTGGAGCTTGGGGAAGGCAAGGAATCCGTGCTCCAGACCATCGCTGACGTCCTTCATCGTCTTGTAGCACTGTCTGTCGCCATGGAAGATGAGACGACGACGAATCTCGCCGTCGAGCTCCTTCTTTTCGATGCCCCATTCGGCGCAGAGACCATCGGCATCGATCGACCGCTGCTCGCACTCCTGGCGGAGGAGCGCCTTGGTCAGCGCTTCCACGGCCATGAACAGGTGCGCCACAGCTCGCAGCTCGCGTTGCGGAAGCCATGACCGCAGTGCTTCCTGGTACTGCACACAGGCGCGATGGATGCGCTCGCCCTCGGGGTGCTGCAGCACATGGCCGACGACGACCCAGGTGAGGTCCGGGTCGAGGAGACGCCCCGGCAACAGCGGCAGCACGGGAACGGGGTCGCCATAGAACCACTGCTTGAACTGACGACGGGCCGCGCCTGGCGTGGTCTCGTAGGCGAGCTGGAGCTGGAACTCCGGAACGAAGGCGTTGGAGGCTAGCGACATCAGGGGCGTCAGGACGTTGGCTGCCTGCTCGGACGCGGCAATGGCGTCCTGGAAGTCGCCGCCGGTCACGGACGTCTCGGCGTATAGCTCACGGGGGAGAGGCGCCTCCATGCCGATGTCCTCATAGCGCGTGCAGAACTGGACATCGACAGGCGTAGTCGAGACCGGGAAACGCTCAACCGTGAACGCTGTTCCTTCTGGCAGGCGTGCTGTCGTCGAGCACGTGAGCAGCACTGTGTAGCGCGGTTCCGGGCGAGTGTCGTGCAAGAGGACTCCGAGTCGACGCGATGTCGGTGCTTGGGCCATTCTAACCCGGATAATCGAGAGTTATCGGCCGTCAAGTGGCGGGCCGGAGCCGTTATAGCGGGCCAAACGCAGACTCGTGTCAGGTGGGCGCCCTACCGCTTCCGGCGTAACCGGGGCCAAGGCACCAGCTTTCCAGGCAGACCGCAAATACATTGTGCTGCGGCATAAGCCGAGCGGATCCTTTCCGCCTGGCGCCGCGCCCGCCGTGCCCGGCTGACTCTGAGCGGCGCCAGTTGCCCGGTACTCATGTCTCAGGCCCGCTGAGCTTTCGCCGGCTGGGGAAGTCACGCCAAAGACACGCTGGCGACACGGTGGAAACACGCTCGCGACACAGACGCTCTGGAGACTGAAGGCAACCTGCCAGTCAGAGGTTGCCATGCAGCTCCGCCGTCTCATTACCCCGATCCGTGCCCTTGTTAGTCCCCAGCGCCGTGTTCATGCCCACGTCATCCCTGCCTTCGTCATTCTGGTCGTTGGCACCGCGCTCCTCGCAGCCCCATCTGCACACGCAGCCCACGGCGCGACATCAACCCCGACCCCGGTCATCACGCCGACACCCGGTCCATCCGGCACGTCCCCTTTGCATGGCTCTGGCAATCCACTCGGTGCTCTGAACCCCTCAAACTGGCTCCCCGATCCCAAGACCTGGGCGGCGGACATCTTCTCCCAGGTGCTCGTCACCTTCCTGCGCAGCATCGCCGATGGGCTGCACTCCCTTGTGAAAGGGGTTATGGCTAGCTCCCTCAACTTCATCACCCGGACCCCGCCGGCCGGCTCATACAATAGCCCGACCGTCCACACCCTCTGGAATGTCGTCCGGGGCATCGCCGACGCCGCCCTCGTCCTCGTCGCGCTCCTCGCCGGGTTCAACGTCATGGCTCGCCAGCACCTCGGGTCTCCCTACCACGAGGCCATGGAGGTGATTCCGCGTCTCATTCTAGGCGCGCTTTTGGTCAACACCAGCCTCTCCTGGGGACAACTCGCCATCGACGTGAACAACGCCCTCTGCGAGGCGCTCGGTCAGACAAGCCTCCCTGCCTGGCAGCACGCCGACACCGTCACCCAGGCGCTGGTCAACGTCATCGCCACCCTGATCTATCTCATCACCAGCCTGCTGCTCGTTATCCAGATGCTGATGCGGCTCGCTCTGGTCGATGTCCTCCTCATCACGGCGCCGATCGGTCTGCTCTGCTGGATCCTGCCTCAGACCAATTCCTGGGCTCGGCTCTGGTCGACCACATTCTTCTCCGTCGTGTTCGTCCAGTTCGTCCAGGTCGTCGCCCTCAAGCTCGGCGGCTCTCTAATGACCGACCTGACTCCCATGGCCGCCGATGCCGCACTGCTCTCCGTCTTCCTGGGGATCGCCGTCCTGGTCCTCACGCTCAAGATCCCCAGCCTCATGCGCCACCACGCCGGCGAAGGATTCGGCTTCGTCCGTTACTTGGCCTACCAGCAGGCATCCCGCGCCCTCAGCAATCGAGGTGGGGCCGGCGGGACGAAGGGAGGTGCGTGATGCTCGTTGCCTCGCTCGCGCTCTCCGGGCTCGGTCGTGATGCCCTCAGGGTCGTCGGGGGCCTCGGTCTCGCCTGTCTGATCACGCTCGCCTTCTCAGTCAGTAGCCTGACGTCCTTTGCCGGCGTCTCCGCCCCGGGCCAGGCGGTGGTCGGCGCCCATCTCGACGAGATACCGCCGGATCAGCTCGCCATTATGCAGCAAGCCGCCGCTGTCTGCGGCCTCCCCTGGCAAATTCTCGCCGCCGTGGCCAAGGTCGAGTCTGACTTCGGCCAGAACATGGCCACCAGCTCGGCCGGTGCCATCGGCTACGGGCAGTTCGAGCCGGGTACGTGGGCCATCTATGGCAACGGCGGAAATCCCTACGACTATCACGACGCCCTCCCCGCCATGGCGCGCTACCTCTGCGCCAGCGGAGCGCCGGGAGATATCCGCGCTGCCCTCTTCGCCTACAACCATGCCGAGTGGTACGTCAATCAGGTGCTCGCCGTTGCGATCCGCTACGGCTATGGCCTGTCCTCCGCTCCCTCCAACCGGGTGGTTGCGCTGGCCCGCTCTCAAATCGGCATGCCCTACGTCTGGGGTGCCTCCGATCCTCGCGTCGGGTTCGACTGCTCCGGTCTTGTGCAGTGGGTCTATGCCCAGGTTGGCATTAACCTTCCACGCACTGCCCAGGCGCAGTACGACGCCACACAGCGACTGGCGCAGGATCAGGTCGAACCGGGCGATCTCGTCTTCTTCGCCAACACCTATCCCTCGGCTGATCCCATTACCCATGTCGGCATCTACGTCGGCGATGGCCTGATGGTCAACGCCGCGAACCCGACTGACGGAGTTGGCGTGATGCCCGTCTTCACGGGCTACTGGGGTGCTCACTATGCCGGCGCCGGCCGGGTAGGGAGTTGAGCCATGGTGCGACCGGAACGAGGCCCTCCCCTATGACCGCCGCTCTCCCCGTCCCTGAACGATATCCACTCTGTCCGTTAGGAGATCCACATCGTGCAATCGATCAACTCGCTCTTCACCAACCTTCTCAACATCGGCCTTGGCGTCGGGGTCACCGTGGCGGCGTTCTTCCTCATGTGGGGGGCTTTCCTCTACATGTCCGCCAGCGGCAACCCCCATCACATGGAGCGCGGCAAATCCGCCATGGTCAACGCCCTGGCCGGCCTCGCCATCGTGCTCTCCGCTCGCATCATCGCCGGGCTGATCAAGTCCGCCATCGGTGGAGGGCATTAAGGGAGATTGCCATGACACGCCGTCACGAGATACCCACGCACCTCAACGTCGAAGACCGCGCTTTCTACGGCCTCACCATTCGTCAGGTCATGTACCTGACGGTCGGGGCCGCCGGAGGGTACGAGCTTTGGAACCAGTGGCCCGCTCTGCCGCTTGTCATCCGCGTGCTCCTTGCTGTTCCGCCGCTCCTGCTGGCCATCATCTTTGCCCTGGTGCGTCCCTACGGGCGGGGTCTGGACGAGTGGCTCTTCGTTGCCCTTCACTATGCCGCCGTGCCAAAGCTGAGCGTCTGGCAACCACGGGATCATGAGCCGGAGGGCGGAGAGGCCGTGGCCTGGGAGGAGCTTGCGCCCACGATCGCCTGGCGGGAGGGGAGATTGTGACCCGGCAAGGCGGCATCCAGACTGCACACCTCCGCCTCGAGTCGATTGAGGACAACATCGTGTGCTTGATCGGTGGGCAGTACCGCGCCGTGCTTGAGGTGGGGAGTCTCAACTTCGGGCTGCAAGGGGAAGCAGAGCAAGAGGTAGTGGTCGCCAGCTTCGCCGCATTTCTCAACGGCCTCACCTTCCCCGTCCAGATCGTGGCGCGCGTGCTGCCCATCGACATGGAGCGCTACCTCGGCGATCTGCAGGAGCGGGCGCGTCACCTGCCGGACTCGCTCGGCGATCTGGCGCGCGACTACGTGACGTTCCTGCAGCGGCTGGCCAGGAATCGCACATTGCTCGAACGTCGTTTCTACCTCGTCATTCCGGCTCAGGTCGATCCGGATGCGTCACAGCACGGGTGGCACTGGCCTCTCCGCCGAGCACACTCTACCACGAGTGTCGATGCCATCCGCCGCCAGCTCACCTTTCGTTGTGAAGAGATCGAGCGGCAGCTCAGCCGCTGCGGCCTCACGGCCCGGCGACTGGGCAACCGCGAGCTCGTCCATCTCTTTTACGCCTGCTGGTGCCCGGACCTCGCACGCGTCCAGCGTCTACAGCCCGATCTCGGGCACAGCATCACTCCGGTCATTGCCTCGTCGATACGCAAGCAAAGGAATCTGCCATGACAACACGTCTTAGCCGCAGCCGACCGCAGCGGCCGTCCGGGCCGAGTCCAGACCAACAACGATTTGCGCGCGGCACCCGTACCGTCGCGGATCTCGTGGCTCCGGCCGCGGTGGAAGTCGCGCGCGATCACCTCCGGCTGGATAGCCAGTTTGTCCGCACACTCGTCGTGACGGGCTACCCACGCTCGGTCAGCCCCGGCTGGCTCGGTCCCCTCGTCGACTTCGAGGAGCCGATCGAGCTCAGTCTGCACCTCTACCCGCTGGAAACCGCTCAGATGGTTTCGACCCTCTCCCATAAGCTGGTCCAGCTCCACTCCTCTCGCCTGCTGGCCGCCCGCGGCGGCCGTCTTCCCGATCCGGAGCGCGAGGTTGCTTACGAAGACGCGGAACGGTTGCGGGATGCACTGCAGCGGGGCGAGGAGAAAATATTCTCCGTCGCCCTGTACATCCTGCTCCGGGCCGGCTCGCTTGGCGCCCTCGACGCCCTGACACGCAAGGTGGAGCTCACGCTCGGCAGCATGCTGGCCCACACCCGCACCGCCATCCTCGAGCAGGACACGGCGTTCCAGTCCTGCCTGCCCCAGGGCCAGGATCGGCTGCTTCTCTACCGCAATCTCGACACCTCGTCGGTGGCCACCATGTTCCCCTTTTCTTCGAGCAGCCTCACCATGGAGCGGGGCGTCCTCTACGGTATCGCCACGCACAACCACTCACCGGTCATCGTCGATCCCTTCGATGAAAGCCTCGAAAACGCCAACATGGTGGTCTTCGCCACCTCCGGCGTCGGCAAGTCCTACTTCACCAAGCTCATGGCGCTGCGCAACCTGCTCCTCGGCGTCGATTTTCTGGTCATCGATCCGGAGGACGAGTACCGGGGGCTTTGTCAGGCGGTCGAAGGGCAGTACATCCGGCTGGCCAGCACCTCCAGCCAGCACCTCAACCCCTTCGACCTTCCGCCCTCGGATGAGGATGAAGAGGCCCGTGACCCGCTGGCGGAGCGCGTGGCCGGCCTCCTCTCCCTGCTTGAGATCATGCTGGCAGAACCGGGGCGTCGGCTCACCTCCCAGGAACGCGCCGTCCTGGATCGTGCTCTGTACAGCACGTATGCGGCGGCCGGCATCACGCCGGATGCCGGCACACACCATCATCCACCGCCCCTCCTTCGAGACCTCCACGGGGTCCTGACGAACACACGGGATGAGGTGGCGCGAGACCTCTCCGTACGGCTGCAGCGCTACGTGGAGGGCTCCCTCGCCGGTCTCTTCTCCGCTCCAACGAACGTGGCGCTCGATCGCCGCCTCGTTGTCTTCAATATCCAGGCACTCGAGCCGGAGTTGCGACCGCTGGGCATTCACCTGATTACCACCTTCGTCTGGAACCAGGTTCGCCGCGCCCGCCGTCCCCGGCTACTCATCATCGACGAGGCCTGGAGTCTCGTCCAGTACCCGGAAGGCGGCGCGTTTCTCGCCGGTATGGCCCGGCGTTCGCGCAAGTACTATCTGGGGCTGGTCACCATCACGCAGGACGTAGCCGATTTCCTCGAGGTGGACCACGGCCGCACTGTGCTCGCCAATGCCGCGCTCAAGCTCCTGATGAAGCAGGACAGCGCCATCATCGACCCGGTGGTCCAGGCTTTTGGGCTCTCGGTCGAGGAGCGTCAGTTCCTGCTCGCTGCCGGCAAGGGGGAAGGGCTCTTCTTCGCCCGCGGCAGCCACGTGGCGCTCAAGGTCGAGGCCAGCCCCGCCGAGCATCGTCTCGCCACGACGGCACCACGGGAACTGGCCCAGCGACGCCTCGCGTCTGAAGACCGAGCGGCCGGCGACGTGTCAGCCCCCGTGCGGCGGCGGCTAGGCCAAGAGGACGGTGTGGCATGACGAGCATCACCACTCGACGGCACGACGTGGAGCGCTTGCGCCGCGAGCACCCCATCGCCGACGTCATTGCCCGCTACGGCATCGAACTGCGTCAGGCTGGGCAGGCCCTGGTCGGCCGGTGCCCTTTCCATCCCGACTCCGACCGTCCCAACCTGCACGTGTACCCAGACAGCGCCCGCTGGTTCTGCTACCGCTGCTCGACCGGTGGTGATGCCATCGACTTCGTGCGTCGGCAGGAACACCTCGGCTTCGTGGAGGCCTGCGAGCGGTTAATGGCGGTCCCGGCACATCCGCTCACCAAAGCCAAAGTGAGTCGAGCAAGACGAGAGCGACGCTGGGATCGGCTCACGCTCGAAGAACAGATCCTGATGAACACGGCCTGCGCTCTCTACCAGCACGCGCTGTGGCGGGAGCCACGGGCCCTCACTTACCTGCGCGAGCGAGGAATCCCTGACTGGGTGATCCGACGTTGTGGCCTCGGCTATGCCGATGGTCATTCACTCGAAGCCTATCTGCGGCACCGGTCCGGTCTTCGCACTGCCCAGGAGTTGGGCCTGCTGCGGAAGCCGGGACAGAGGGACGGCGGGAAGCCTCTCGCCGAGTTCTTCAGCGGGCGCATCGTCGTGCCGGAGATCCGTGCCGGACAGTGTGTCTGGCTCATCGGGCGCGATCTCGGCGATTCCCCGCACCATCCCAAGTACCTTGCTCTAAGCGGGGAGCGACCGGTGCTCGGCTTTGAGCGCGTTATCGGCCAGCGAACCGCCTTCCTCGTTGAGGGCGTGTTTGATTACCTGACTGCGATTACGTGGAGGCTTGCGGCTTTCAGTCCCTGTGGCACGCACCTGCCGGCAGATCGTCTGGGATTCCTGGCGCGGGCAGAGGTGATCTATGGCGTCCTCGATGGAGACATGGCTGGCGAGGCGGCCGGGCAAAGGTTCCGTCAGCAGCTGGGTCCACGTTTCCATCCGCTTCGCCTCCCGGACGGCTGTGACCTCAACGATCTGGCGCGCCGTCCGGGTGGTCGACCGGCCTTCTTCCGCCTCCTCGCGGCAGCACGGCACCCACAGGGAAAGGAGAATAGCCATGCGTGATGCCGATACCCGGGACATGCGGCGTCGCCGAGCAGAGTTGCGCACAACGGTCTTGTGTCTCGGTCGACTACTGGGATGGGGCTCACGCGACGTCATCGCCTTTGCCGAGGCCGTCACTGATCGACCGTGGCGGCGATGTGGCTGCGCTGAGTTCGAGCGCGTGGTGGAGGAGTACTGGGCCATCGGCCGTGTGATCGAGGAGAAGCGCGCGCGGCAACGGGAGCTGGACCGAATCGAAGGAAAGGGCGAACACCGTGTGGCTGCGCGGTAGCCGGCGGGAAGAGCCTGCGCGCGAGCTGGTGGAGATCGTCACACCTCGAACGAATACCGCGACCATCACGCCTGCCGAGAACTTGATCGCGGCCATCGCGCTACCGCAAAGCTTCAGCCTGGAGATCGCGGCCACTCGCAGCGTCCGCTGGTTCCTGGTGCGCGCGGGCACCCCGGCCATGCGCCGGCACCTGGAGACACAGCTAGGCGTGGCCTACCCACAGGCCGAGCTGCGGCCTCTCGATCTCGAACGTTACCCGGGGCTCGACCCTGCCGTGGTCCGGGCAGAGGAGCAGGTGGTAGCTTGCTCTCTCGTGCTTCGCGCACCTGCCTACCTCCCGCTTCGCACGTTCTCGGATGAGGATGTCGATGCCGTCCGTCGCGCCCAGGCCGATCCTGTGCTCGGCATCCTCGCAGCACTGCACGATTTACCTGAGGGATGGCGGGCTCTCTCCCAGCTCGTCCTGCGCCCGGCGCCTGACGATTGGTCTCAGGGCTACCATCGCCTCGCCGTCGAGCACCCGCTCGCCCGTGAGCGAACGACAGGTGGCGCCGATACGTCGCTGACCCAGGTGTTCGCGCTCGCAGCACTGCTCGTGGTCGGCATCCTGGCGTTCCAGGCGTATCACTGGTACCTGTATGGCGACTGGACCCACCTCGCGGAACTCGCCGGATCAATTCTGGTCGGCGGGCCCACGCTCCTCTGGCTACTCCGACGTCTAACCGCCCGACCGATCTACGATATGCGGCTCGTTCAGGAAAAGGTCGGCCGCATTGCCCATGTCGCCCAGATCCGTCTGGCTATCATTGCACCGGCCGATGTTCCTGGCGGTCCGGTGCAGGAGCACCTCAACCGTCTGGCGGCGGCCTACCGCCAATACAATCTCGCCTCGGGGAACAGTCTCGTCCCGCGACGGATTGATCTACGCCGGCGTGACATTCGCGTTCTGGATCCTGTCCCGTCGGCTCGTTCGGCCGGCATCTTGAACAGTCGGGAGCTTGCTGGCCTCTGGCACCTGCCACAGTCTGGCGCGGATGTCTCCCTCGTGGAGCGCACAACGGCGCGTCGTCTGCTTCCTCTGCCGTTTTCTGTTGCCCGCGGCTGCCGAATCGGTGTCTCCGCCCACCAGGGTAGAGCCGTTTCGGTCTCCCTCCCCGATGAGGTCCTGCGGCGTCACCTGCTCCTCGTCGCCAAGACCCGGCGCGGAAAATCCTCGCTGCTCCTGCACCTGGCGCAGTATGTGATGGAGGCGCAAGGACCCGACACGACGACTCCCTCGCTCGTGCTCATCGACCCGCATCAGGACCTCGCACAGGCTGCCCTCGGTCTCGTGCCGGCAACCCGGCAGGGTGATGCGATCTTTCTCGATGTGTCGGGGCGAGACCGTCCCTTCGGGCTCAACCTGCTGGATGTGGGATTGGGCTGGGATCGAGACAAGGCCGTCTCCAACGCGCTCACCATCTTCCGCCGCGAGTTCGACCAGTACTGGGGGCCACGCATGGAGGACGCATTCCGCTTTGCCCTGCTCACGCTCTATGAAGTGAATGAGGCAATCTGTGCCTTCGATCCAACGGGTCGCAGCAGGCAGCACACGGTGCTGGACATACCGGCCGTCCTCGTGGACTACGCCTTTCGCCAGAGCCTGCTCGATCGCGTGAAAGATCCCGTCATCAAAGCGTGGTGGCGGCGTTACTTCGATACTCTCGACCGGCGCCTCCAGATCGAAATTGTCAATCCGGTAGCCACCAAAATCCAGCGGTACGCTGGCTCGGTCGCGGCCCGTACTATCGTCGGACAACCACGTTCCACGATCGATCCCCTCGGGTGGGTCCACTCCGGCGCAATCGTAATCGTCAACACGGCAAAGGGGACGGTGGGTGAAGGGACATCGGCGCTGCTGGGTGGAACCGTCCTGAACCTGGTGGCGCTGGCGATCGAGGAGCAGGCGCGGCTGCCGGTGCGAGAACGCCGGTCAGTCACGATCATCGTCGATGAGTTCCATACTATGCCGGGCGCCGACTACGAGAGCATCCTGGCCGAGCTGTCCAAGTACGGGGCCAACCTGGTTCTGGCTACGCAAAGCCTGGCCAGGCTAGAAACTCTCGACCGCGAGCAGAGCCGCTCCCTCCGCTCCATGGTCTTCGCCAATCTGGACGGTCTGTTCGCCTTCCACACGAGCGCCGAGGATGCTCGCTATCTTGTGCCCGAGCTGGGGCAGGAGATCGACGAGCAGGACCTGGTGGCGCTGGGCGAGCACCAGTGCTACGTCAAGCTGTCAGTGGCCGGTGAACGGATGCCGACCTTCTCCGTCCGCCTCGACCCACCGCCAGGGGGCGATGCTATGCAAGCTCGGGAGCTTGCCGATATCTCGGCCCGGCGCTTTGGGCGCGATCGCCTCGCAGTCGAACGCGACCTGCATTCGGCAATCGCGCGTATTGACGACAGCAAGGGGGCGTTGCGGGATGAAGGACGGGGCGAGGCAGGGAAGTACAAGGATGAAACGCCAGAGGACAAGGCAACGGCGCCGCCCGGTCCGCAGTACGCACGTCATCAGTATCGGAACCGCCGACATTTGATCGACGCGCAGCAACCCTCCCTTCCCCTCCCCGACGCTCCGACCGTGACCAAAACGGCTATATCGCCGAACGAGCGGGAGCGTGAACGCGCTGTTGAAGGGGAACCGGCATGAGCAGCCGCTGGTGCTGGCGCGACGCGGAGGACACGTGCACCTGGCTGCAGGACAGAGCGCAGCCGCACTACCTCCTCTCCCTTCTCATGCATCTGCCCTTTGCCGATGCCCTCCTGCTCGCCCGCCTCGACGGACTTGAGCAGGAGACCGCCGTGTATCACCACCTAAACCTGCTGCATCGGGCAGGCCTCATCGCGGCAACCCGTATCCCCTTGGGTCCCGGCTCCTCGCCGCATCGCTTCCACCTCACGGATCTGGGCCTGGCGACGCTTGCACTCGACTCGGGCTGTGAGCCGTCAGCTTTGGCACGTCGCTTTCACTTACGTCGTGCCGATCTGTTCGCCCTGCTCCCCGGCCTTCCACAACTCACAGCCGCCTATGAAGTCCTCGGAGCCTTGGCTGCCTCTCAACCGCGGCGACCTTCATTGTTGGCCTGGGAGCGCCCTTGGCACGCTCGGTGGCGAAGTCCGACCAGGAAGTCGTGGAACTCCGTCTCCCTTCCCGCCTGTGCCCGGCTGTCCTGGGACGGTAGACCGCAGGCTTACCTCTTTATCCCGGATTTGGAGGCCTTTCCGATGCGCCTCTATCGCACGATTCTCGATCGTCTGCTCCTCCTTCGCCGAGCACAAGGCTCTCCTCTGCCCCCTCTAGTCGTTGTGACGGGACAGGGACGAGTTGCCCGATGGAACGAGCTGCTGCGGGAGACGGCGAGGGAGCGGTTGGACCGCCCGTTGGTTGCGTCTGTCGTCGCCTGGCAAGACCTTCCTACGGCACTCGAGCATGTCACCGCGCAGCACTCAGCTGAGGTGCAGCACGTTGACAACACGGCGCCACCGATACACCTGCCACCACTACGGCATCGGCGTGGCAATACTCCATTGCCTCACCTTGTAGGTTCATCTCTCGACGACTCTCCCAACCACCACGACGGCAACGCCGTCGCACTCAAGCTCTCACCGGCCCAGCGCCTGCTTCTCGACCTGGTAGCGAGACACCCATTTCTACGACCCCAGCACATGGCCACGGTGCTGGGATGGCGGGTAGAGGCGGCTCGACGACGGCGCAACCAGCTCAGGGCAGCAGGACTGGTGCGCCTCCTGACGCCGAATGAGATCGGAGCGGAGGCACCGAAGGGGTTGACGGAGGTTACGGGTGCCGGCCTTCGGCTCGTGGCGGCGCAACTAGGGCTCAGCGTCGCCGCAGCCGTCCGGGTCCATGGTTTGGTCGGCGGTGGACCGGAGCAACCAATAGGTGTCCGCGATTCGCTCATCAGGAATCTGGCGCATACTACCGGCGCCGACGAGCTTTTCGTCGGACTCTATCGAACGGCCCACGATCGAGCCCGGGATGGCGCGGATGACTCAGTGATCATCTGGCACAATGCCGCCGCCTGCAGCCGTCGTCACCTACGTCCGGACGGATACGGAACGTACCGTCGGCATGGCCAGTTCTACGGCTTCTTCCTCGAATACGATCGCGGCACCATGAATCGGCGCGACTACTTCCGGAAGTTCGCCGCCTACTACGACTACGCCATCACCCGTCGCTTTGAGTGGGACTACCACGGCTATCCCACGATCCTGGTCGTTACGGCCAACAACACCGCCGAGGAGCGCATCGCCTCTGTCGTCCGACAGATGGCCAAGGGCAGGAACCTCGATTTGCCGCTTCTCCTCACCACACGCTGGCGGGTTGACCATCCGTCGAACGAGCTCGGACTTCTCAGTCCGATCTGGCGGGAGCCCAACGCGGCGCTCGGTGATCGGCGCCCCTGGCTACCCGGTGCTCAGCGGGCGATGGGCAAAAGACTGAGCGACTGCACCGGACACGATTCAAATCAGACAGGAGGTTGACGTGGGAGACGTGTTGCTCACCGTAAATGAAGCAGCGGCTCGTCTGGCGATTGGACGGACGATGCTGTACCAACTGATCGCGAGGCAGGAACTCCGCACCGTCAAGATAGGCCGCGCTCGGCGCATCCCGGAGTCGGCACTGGATGATTGGATTGCCCGTCAAGCTCACGATTCGGTGCCCGGGATGGAGGCAGATGCTCCGCGTCCTCTGATGCATTAGGGACCGGCAGGCAGCAGAATCCGTTGCGGCAAGGTAAGTATCCATGATATATAATCACGTGCAGAGAACCTCCATCTTCCTGGGAGACCGAGATCGTGACGCCATTCGCACGATTCAGGAGCGATATGGCGTCTCAACCGATAGTGATGCAATCAGGCTCGCGCTTCGCATCTTGGCAGAAGCAGAGCGGATCCGCATCTCGCCTATGCCCCCTGACCGGGGCAATGCCGGCGAGGAGAAGCAGGATGACTAAGACCCGCGGACATGGTGAAGGCACTGTCCGCAAACGGGGAGATGGGCGATGGGAAGCTCGGCTTGGATTGCCGGGAGGGAAGCCGAAGTACTTCTACGGGAAGACGAGGCGGGAAGCACTTCAAAAGCTACAGGAGGCGCACGTAGAGCGCAGCCTCGGGCGCCTATCTATCGAACGCAGCGACACGGTCGAGGTGTATCTCCGTAGCTGGCTTGAGACCAAGCGTCCAAATATCAAACCGCGAACCGCTGAGATCTACGAACTCAACGTTGGTCGCCTCATCGCTCACATCGGCTCTGTTCGCTTAGATGCACTCGAGCCAGTGCACGTGCAACGGTGCTATGCCGAACTGGGCAAGCAGCTCGCTCCGTACAGCGTGCGCCAGGCGCACCGCCTCTTGCACGCCGCTCTCAAGCAAGCTGTCCTCTGGAACATCTTGCCGCGAAATGTCGCTGAGGCTGTGGTTGCTCCGAAACCGCGGACGACCGAGATGACTATTCTCACTCCCGATCAACTTATGGCTCTCTTCGATGCCACCAAAGAAGATCGCTTCCACAACCTTTGGGTCTTATTGGGAACGACCGGACTGCGGATCGGCGAGGCGCTCGCGCTCAAGTGGTCAGATATCGAATGGGACAGGAAGAGCCTCCTGGTCCGGCGTACGGTCCAGCGACAGCAGGAAGCCGGCCTGGTCTTTGAGGACACCAAGACGGCTGGAAGCAGGCGCACCGTTGAATTGCCCGAAGAGACGGTTGCAGCGCTGCGCGACCAGCGTGTACGCCAGTTGAAGGTCCAGCTAGGAGCAGGGCCAACATGGGAGGACAACGATCTCGTCTTCAGCACCGAGACCGGGAAACCATTCGATCGGGGGCGTATTCACTACAACTTTCGGAACGCGCTGAAGAAGACTGACCTGCCGCACATGCGCCCCCACGATCTCCGCCACACCGCGGCGAGTATCCTGCTCCATGAGTTGGGACTGCCGGTAAAGCTGGTGAGCGAGATGCTCGGTCACGCGAACGTTACGACTACGCTCGCCGTCTACGGACACCTTATGCCGGCGATGCACCGCGACGCTGCGAACCGCCTCGATGCCCTTTTTGCCGCCCACCGGGAACACGCATGACCGAAATTGTGGTCAAATTGTGGTCAAATCGCCCGGAGCGCCTGGACAGGCAGCGCAGGAACGCGATGGGATTGGCTTGTACAAGCCAAAAAAGGATGGCGCACCTGGAGGGATTCGAACCCCCGACACCCAGTTCCGAAGACTGGTGCTCTATCCGCTGAGCTACAGGTGCGCGCGCCACCCAGTGTACTGGACCTGCCGGACTCCCGCTCGCGTCAGGCCCCGTACAGTGGCAGCAGCGCGAAGGGCATCCGCTCCAGCGCCGCCAGTCCGGCCAGTGCCCTGATCGCCTGCTGGACCGTCGCGCTGGAGACGGCACGGCCGTAGGCGAGGCGTTCGTCGCTCGCCCCGTGCAGACGCTCGAGCACGCGTTGCACGTCGTACATCCGGCGCACCTGCGGCATGTCCCGGAACCCCACCAGGAATGCCGGGATGCCGATCGTGCCGGGGACTGCCTGGGCCGGGAAATAGACGCGCATTCCCAGCAGGCCCTGGCGCAGGATGACGTGCGTATACGCCACGGTCGGACTGGCAGGATCCCCGACGAGGTGGACCATGCGTCCGAAGCTGACCGTGGGGTCCGCGACGAGTAGTTCGTCCGTCAGTCCGTCAGGAAGTGGGGGGGTCCAGTCATCGTCGCCCGCGGAGTCGTCACTCCCGGGCATCTCGGGCAGGCCCTCAAACGAGAGCGCGTTCAGTGCGTCCCAAAAGATTTCCGGTATCTCGTCTCGGTCCATGTGTCCACTCCAGAGTTACCGTTTCTTTACCATGTCTACACCAAGCGCGGCCACCCACTTTCGGCCGGTTTTGTCGGATGTCTCTCGGCGGCAGGTGCATGCCGAAAGTCTGGGAAGCGTGGACGACCCCCTGGTGTCCGGGCCGGGCTGCGAGAAGACCTTCCGGACCGGTGACGGTGCGGGCGGTTAGAGTAGGGACAGCGCCATGAGCATGCCGACGCCACGTTCCGAGATCACGCGCCACCTGACGGCCACGACTTTTGTCATTCACTCCGGGAGTGTCTTGCTTCACCTCCATCCCAAGCAACGTCTCTGGCTCCCCCCGGGAGGGCACGTGGAGCGTGACGAGCTGCCCGATGATGCGGCGCGGCGGGAGGTGCTTGAGGAGACCGGCCTCGAGGTTCAGTTGCACAGCGAGGACGAGGCGGCCGCCCTCTCGCGGGAGCTAACGGTTCGAGTGGTCGCCCAACCGGCCCACATCCTCGTCGAGGACATCAACCCGTACCATCAACATGTGGACATGATCTACTACGCCCTCGCCCCCACCGGCACGATCCCCGACGTCGGAGTGCGGCAAGGTTTCCGCTGGATGGCGCCTGACGATCTGCCCTCGGACGCTGTGCCGCCCGATCTAGCTGCCGGCATACGTCTGGCCCTCGCCTGGGCCGAGGACAAATCGTGACCGTCCGTCGCCGCCTGCTGGTGGCCGATGATGACGGCACGCTGCGCGAAGAACCGGAGTACGAGGCGTTGGGAAGCAGCGGGCTCGAGTCACAGCCCCTGGGGCGACTGATTCCCCTGCCGGATGGATCAACTCTCACTCAGCTTCCCGGCTGTCGCGCTCTGGGGCGCGATCGGTTGGGAGCGATCGTCGAAGTGCCGGGACGGCCGGTGGCCGCTCTCTTGCCCACCGGCTACACGCGTCTGCTCACCCCGGCCTATATCAAGGAGCCGGGTGCAGACCATCTCCCGCTTTTCGGCTATACCGCCGTCACGTCGCTGCACGGCGCGCTCTTCGCCTCCGCCCTCCCGCTCGATCCCGGCGGGAGCTGGGATCCTGCGATCCATAACAGTCCGGATCTGCCGGCGCTGGTACAGAAGCGCATCCGGGCCAACCCGGACAACCGTTTACTGGCGCACCACGGGCGTTGCGCCCTCGACTACGGTTGTTATACCGCCCAGAACCTCTTTTATGGACGTGATGAGATGGCGATCGCTGTATCGGTCGCCTGCAATGCTCAGTGCGTGGGCTGCATCTCCGAGCAACTGGACGATGTTACCGCGCCCCACGACCGCATCGCTTTCACGCCAACCGTCGACGAGATCGTGGCGCTTGTCCTGCCCCACCTCGAAACGGCCCCGAATCCGATTGTGTCGTTTGGCCAGGGCTGCGAAGGCGAGCCGATCCTCCGTGCCCGGCTCATTGGCCGCGCTATCACGGCAGTACGCGCCCGCACCTCGCGCGGCCAGCTCCATATCAATACCAACGGCAGCAACCCGCGCGCCTTGCAGCACCTGATCGATGCGGGTCTAGATAGCGTACGCGTCAGCATGTTCTCGGCCCGGGACGAAGGGCACCGTCGGTACTACGGTCCGCGCAACTATGGCCTTACCGAGATGGAGGAATCGCTGCGTCTTTCTCGCCGGCAGGGACTGCACACATCGGTGAACTTGCTCACCTATCCCGGTTACACCGACACGCCGGCAGAGGTAGAGGCGCTCCTTGCCTTCCTTCAGAGGGCGGAGGTGCAGATGGTTCAGATGAGGACCCTCAATATGGACCGAGAGTTGCTGCAGGAGAAGGTTGGCTTTCCCGCGGGCCCCGCCATCGGCATTCAGGCGCTCATGGAGCAGATCGCTGGTCTCGGCGTCGCGCTCGGAAGCCACACACCATTCGTAGGATGTGCCCGTGAATACGTTTCTTGACGAGGCCGAGATCTTCGTTCAAGCCGGAAACGGTGGTGACGGCAGCATGCACTTTCACCGTGAGAAGTTCGTTCCCCTGGGCGGTCCGGATGGCGGAGACGGCGGCTCGGGCGGTGACGTGATCCTGCGGTCCGACCGGTCGATCAACACGCTCTTCATGTTCAAGCGGCGCCGCCGCTTCGCTGCCGAGAACGGTCAGCCGGGAGGGCCCAGCCGAATGCGGGGCAAGAGCGGGCAGGATCTCGTGATTCCCGTTCCGGTCGGTACCGTCGTGCGAGACGCCGAGTCGGGACAAACGCTGGCCGATCTGACCGAGGACAATCAAATGCTCGTCGTGGCCAAGGGAGGCATCGGCGGCCTCGGCAACGTCCACTTCAAGTCGTCGACCAATCAGGCGCCTCGATTCGCGGAGAAAGGTGAGCCCGGCCAGAGCCGCACCCTCGACCTGGAGCTCAAAGTCATCGCCGAGGTCGGGCTGGTCGGTCTGCCCAACGCCGGCAAGTCGACGCTGCTGTCGGTCATCAGCGCGGCGCGCCCCAAGATCGCCGATTATCCGTTCACCACTCTCTCGCCGAATCTGGGCGTGGTCGAAGTCGACGAAGACTACACCCTGGTCGCCGCCGATATCCCGGGGCTCATCGAGGGCGCCCATGAGGGAGTGGGACTGGGCCACGAGTTCCTCCGCCACATCGAGCGGACCCTGGTCCTTCTCCATCTCCTTGACGGCAGCGCCGATGACCCCTTAGCCGGATTCCGGCAGATCAATGCCGAGCTGGGCGCACACGCTTCGTCCCTGCTCGAGAAGCCACAGATCGTGGTGGTGACCAAACTGGACCTTTCCGAGGCGTCCGAGCGGTGGCCGGCACTGGAGCGCGAGCTCCACGCTGCGGGGTACCCGGTGATGGGTATCTCGGCGGCAACCGGAAGCGGCGTCCGCGAGCTGGTGTACCGCACGGCAGATCTGGTCCGATCGGAAGCGAGCAAGGTGGAGGCGGCGCGATCCGACGAGGTCGAAGTGATCACCGTCCCGCCGAATCCCGAGTACTTCGAGATAGAGCGGAAGCGCGGGACGTTTTACGTGACCGGCCACGCCGTTGAGCGGCTGGTGGTGATGACCGATCTGGACAACGACGAGGCGGTGTACCGCCTCCAGAAGCGGCTGAAACGGATGGGGGTCTTTGCCGCCCTCACCCGCGCCGGCGCCCGCGAAGGAAGCAAAGTGCGGATCGGGGAAACCGAGTTCAACTGGGACGAAACCTATGAGCCCGAGGTCAAGCCCCAACGTGAGACCGCCGCCCAGCGCCGCGCGAAACGCGACAGCAGGTAGGGCAGCCGTCTCGTCACGGTCGAATGCGCTGCACGGCGCGCACCGCGCTCTCGTTCACGAGCTTTCGATGCTACAAAGCAGCAGGGTCTCGCCGCTCTGCACCGCCGGAGGAATTCGCGTCAGGAACGGAAGAGCCGCCTGAAGTCCCCGTTGAACTCTGTCAGGAAGAGGTGCATGTCGAGGACGTCGTCGTAGCAGACCGGCTCCTCGCTCTCCAGCTCGAGCTCGACCGCAATCTCGTCGAACTCCTCTTCCATCTCCAGGTCATCATCGGCCTCGTCGTCGGTCAGAGTGATGCCGAAGACCTGCTGATTGCGGCAGCGCCGGCAGCGCACGCTGACGATCCACAACTCGTCATGTCGAGCGGCCACGCGGACCTGGTCGCGCTCGTAGCCACAGTGGCAGACCTGGCACCGGAAGGTACTGATCAACTGCCGGAGGAACCGTTCCTGGCCGACGGGAAAATCGGGCATGCCTACGCGTCCGGACGACGCTCTCCCTCTTCCGAGCCGTGGCCGTGGAAGAGTTGGTTCACGAAGTCCCGATAGACGTCGAGGCGCTCGTCGTCCTGGTTGGGCAGGCTGATCGAATGTTGATCGAGGATGTCTTCATCCACAAAAATCGGCGCCTCGGTACGGACAGCCAGAGCGATCGCGTCACTGGGACGCGCATCGATGTCGAGGCGCTCGTTCTTTTCGTTGACGAGGCCGATGCGCGCGTAGTACACGTCGTCATTCAGTTCCGTGACGTTGATCTCGGCGACGCGGGCTTTGAGTTCGTCGATGACGGACTTCAGGAGGTCGGCCGTCAGGGGACGAGGCGCCTTCTCGCTCTGCAATTCGAGCGCAATCGCCGTGGATTCGCTTTGACCGACCCAGATCAAGAGGTACCGGTCCAGTTTCTCGTCTTTCAGGATGACGACCCGCTGTCCGCTCTGCGGATTCATGCGGACGCTCTCGACGACCACCGGAACCATCATGTACACGACCTCGCTTTCGGGCTCATTCTACCATCCATCCGCTAGCCCAGGGCGTGGGTATCCTGGCTCATGCAGATCGAGATCCTTCACTACCGTGACCTGAACGGGACCACGGAAGCGGCCGTCGTCATCGACGTCATCCGTGCTTTCACCGTCGCTGCCTACGCATTTGCCGGCGGTGCGGAGCGGATTTTGATGGTCCGCGGCGTGGACGACGCATTGTGCCTCCACGACTCGCTGCCGGGTTCCTTGCTCGCCGGTGAAGTGGGCGGGCGCCTCATTCCCGGATTCGACCTCAATAACTCGCCGTCGGCGGTACAGCGTCGCACCGTCGCCGGCCGCATCATCATCCAGCGCACCGGAGCCGGCACGCAGGGTGCGGTGGCAGCGTCCGGCGCCGGTCACCTGGTGGTGGCGTCCCTCGTCAATGCGGCGGCGACCGCGGCCTATATTCGCCGGCTCGGGCTCTCATCTGTGACCCTGGTGCCGACGGCCCTGCCGGACATTGACAACGCGATCGAGGACCTGGTGTGCGCGCGGTACCTCGAAGCGCTCCTCCTCCGTCCCGAAGAAGCGAGGGACGTGCTCGAGACGGGGCTACGCCGCCTTGAGGAAACCGGTCGCTACGCCGGCTTTGGGGACGACAGCGATTTTCCTGCCGACGACGTCGAAGCGGTCCTGGCGGTGGACAAATTCAACGTCGCCATGGTCGGCAAGCCGCTTGACGGGTTTCCCTTCCCGGTGATCGACGTCCGAGCGATTCCCCTCTAAACAAAAGAGCCGGCGCCGCGCGGCGCCGGCTCTCGCGAGGGGTCTATTTGGCGTAGTCGACGACCCGCTTCTCGCGGATCACCATGACCTTGATCTGTCCGGGGTACTCGAGGGTCTCCTCGATTTTGTTGACGATGTCGCGGGCGATGCGCGCCGCCATCAGATCGTCTACATCTTCCGGCTTGACGACGATGCGCACCTCGCGTCCGGCCTGAATAGCAAAGCTCTTTTCCACTCCCTCGAAGGAGTTGGCGATGTTCTCCAGAGCTTCGAGCCGCTTGACGTAACTCTCGAGCGAGTCGCGCCGCGCGCCGGGACGGGCACCCGAGATGGCGTCGGCCGCCTGGACCAGGAAGGCTTCGACCGTCTGCGGTTCCTCTTCGAAGTGGTGGGCCGCGATCGCATGCACCACCTTGGCCGGCTGGCCCAGGCGCTTCGCGATGTCGGCCCCGATCAGAGCGTGCGGTCCCTCTACCTCGTGCGAGACGCCCTTGCCGATGTCATGCAGAAGCGCGGCTCGCCGCGCCACATTAACGTCGGCGCCCATCTCGGCGGCCATCATCGACGCCAGATGCGCGCTCTCGACAGAGTGCTTGAGGACGTTCTGGCCCATGCTGTAGCGGAAGTGGAGACGTCCCAGCGCCTTGATGAGATCCGGGTTGAGGCCCGGGACGCCGGCATCGAAGGCCGCGCGCTCCCCTTCTTCCTTGATGATGGTCTCGACCTCAGAGCGGGCCTTCTCCACCATCTCCTCGATACGGGCCGGATGGATGCGTCCGTCCTGAATCAGCTTTTGCAGCGCCTGACGGGCAATTTCCCGGCGCACCGGATCGAAGCCCGAGAGGATGACCGCCTCCGGCGTGTCGTCGATGATCAGGTCGACGCCCGTCGCCATCTCCAGGGCACGAATGTTACGGCCCTCACGCCCGATGATGCGTCCCTTCATCTCCTCACCGGGGAGCGGGACGACGGAGACGGAGGACTCCGAGACCTGATCCGATGCCCACCGCTGGATCGCGTTCACGATGATGCGGCGCGCGCGCTCGTCGGCCTCTTCCTTGGCTTCCGCCTCGATCTGGCGTACCATCCGATTCGCCTGATCGCGCACTTCGACTTCAATCGAGCGGAGCAACATTTCGGTCGCTTCCTCGCGGTTGAGACCGGAGACACGCTCCAGCTCCACTCGCTGCTGGGCGATCAGCTCGTCGATCTTCTCGCGCTGCTGCTCCAGTTCTTCCTCGCGCTGCGTCAGCTGGCGCTCGCGCTTTTCGAGGCTTTCCGAGCGGCGGTCAAGATTCTCCTCACGCTGGAGGACGCGCCGTTCGAGGCGCTGCACCTCGCTCCGGCGCTCCCGCGCGTCTTCTTCCACGGTGGCGCGAAAGGCGTGCGCTTCCTCCTTGGCCGCGAGGATCAGCTCTTTGGCCTGTGCCTGTGCGTCCGCTACAGCGCGTTCGGCTTCCTCGCGGGACGCCGTTGCCTTTCCGGACGTGTGCAGGCGCGCCCAGAAATACACAACGGCGGCCCCCACTATGAGGCCACCAACAGCCGCTATAACGGCCAAAACTGGTCCGTTCATTGTCGACTCCTAATAGCCGGACGCCGCACGTCCGGTGCCTTTTTGGCTGCTACATGGTACATCATCCCCTCGGCGTCAAGGGGGGAATTTCGCCATGTGGAGTCGCGACAAACGTAGCTGGTTACACCCTCGTGCCGGTTCGTTGGCGGCGGACCATCGCTCGGAGCGCGTCGACCGTTCCCTTGACGCGCTCGGCGAGTCCTCCCGCCCCAATCACCGGGCGGGCTCCGTAGTCCGTCCCGATGCTGACGTAATGGGCTCCGCGCTTCTCCAGCTCCTCGCCTTTGGAGATCAGCGGGCCGAGTTTACCGCGGCCCCAGCGTAGGCCAAATGCGAGACCGCCCGCCACGCCGGCGAAGATGATCACCAGCACAAAGAGGTCGATCAACAGCAGCACGGCGGCAGCCTGACCGAGGTGATTCAGCACACTCACGAGGGTCCGCGCCTCTTGTAGAGCGGTTCGGTGAACGAGCGCGCCGTGGCGCGAGCAGCGCTCATCAGGCTAACCGCCTGTGACACGGGCTGCACGACGTTGTCGCTGATGAAGCGCGCGGTGCCCTGCACTTCAGTCATTGTCTCCCGCGCCGTCCCGACCAGCGTTCCCATCTCACCGCGGACCTCTTTCACCAGACCGACGATCTGTAGTGCTGCGTAGCCCAGGAGAGCGAACGCGATCAGAGCCATCAACGCTGTCAGAATCAGCATGATGTCGACGAGCTGCGTCCCGATGAAGAAGGACGCCACGATGAGCGCAATGATGACGACAACGAGCGCGATACCGCCGAGGACAACCTTACCGCCCACGATGTGCCTCCCGATACGGCGTTCCACTCACTATATCAACGTGCCCGTATACTGGCGGGGTCCAATGACGCACGACACACTCCTTGTGCATGATCGCGATGCGTGGAATGACTTTGTAGCCGCGTCCTGCTCCGGCCACATCCTTCAGACATGGGAGTGGGGAGAAATCAAGCGGTATAGCGGGTGGGAGCCGTTTCGTCTCGCTCTCCGCGACGGAAGCAAGATTCAGGCCGCCGCGCAGGTGCTGGTACGTTGGTTGCCGTACGGCGTCGGCCGCCTTGCCTACGTGCCGCGCGGACCGGTACTCGACTATGCCGACGACGATCTGACGGTCGCGGTACTGAGTGCGCTGCGTGATCTGGCGGCTGAGACGCGCGTCATCGCCGTGAAGCTCGAGCCCGACGTTGTTGAGCCGAGTCCGCTACCCGAGCGGCTGGCCGGTCTCGGGTTAGTGCCCGCACCGCCTGTGCAGATGAGGTCCTCTATCTGGGTGGATCTGACGGCGAGCGAGGAGGAGATGCTGGCACGACAAAAGCAGAAGACGCGCTACAACGTCCGCCTCGCCGAGCGGAAAGGCGTCGTGGTGCGCGAAGGAATGCTGTCCGACCTCGACGCGTGGTACGACTTGTACCGGATCACATCCCAGCGCGACGGGTTCACGGTTCATGACCGGTCGTACTACCGTCTGATTCTGGAGACGTTGCAACCCCGGGGCATGGCCACTCTCCTCCTGGCTCACCATGAAGGCGACCTCCTGGCCGGCATCATCGTCTTTTCCTTCGGCCCGCAGGCTCAATACATGTACGGGGCATCAGGCAACGAGAAGCGCAACCTGATGGCGCCCTATCTTCTCCAGTGGTGCGGCATGCTCTGGGCGAGAGCGCGCGGTGCAGAGGTCTACGACCTGTGGGGCATCCCGGACCGCCTCGACGAGGGAGAGGATCTCTGGGGCGTGTACCGGCACAAGCGCGGCTACGGAGGCGAGGTAGTGCGATATATTGGGGCCTTCGATCTCATTCGGGCACCCCTCCAGCACCTGGCTCTCGAGCGTGTCGCCAGGCCGCTCTTCAAGAAGGTGACACGCCTCAGCGTATGAAGCAACGCGCGGTTCCTCTCTCTTCACTGCTGACCGCCCTTCCCGACGCGTCAGTTACCGGAGATACGAGTGCCACCATCTGCGACATCACTGACGACTCGCGCCAGGTGCGCCCCGGCTCGCTGTTCGTGGCACTACCCAGTTTGAGCGGCGGTCCAGGCGGGGAGCGCTTTGTGGCCGACGTGGTTTCTCGTGGCGCAGCCGCCGTCGTTCTCCCGGCAGGCATAGCGGCGAGCGGCGCCACGGTCATCACACACCCGAACCCGCGCGCTGCCCTGGCGGATCTCTCTGCCGCCTTCTTCGGCCATCCGAGTCAGAAGCTGCGCCTGTTTGCCGTCACCGGTACCGACGGGAAGACCACCACGACGTACCTGCTGGAACAGATCCTGAGTCATGCCGGGCGCTGCACCGGACTTATCGGCACGGTGGAAGTCAAAGTCGGCGAGCGTCGCGAGCCCAACCTCGACCGCATGACGACGCCGCCGGCGGTCGATGTACAGCGACTCCTCCGGGACATGGTGGAGGCCGGCGTGACCGATGTCGCGGTGGAGGCGTCGAGCCATGCCCTGGCACTCGACCGACTGCGCGGCTGTCGCATTGAGGCCGCGGCGCTGACCAACATCACCGGCGACCATGTGGAGTTCCACGGATCCTGGGCGGCGTATGTCGCGGCCAAAACCTCCCTGTTTACCGAGCTGGCAGCGGGACGTCCCGTTCTCCTCAATGCGGACGATCCAAGTGTCGAGCGACTCCGCGCCCTGCGGCCGGATGCCCTGACCTACGGCATCGACGCGGCGGCCGATCTCCAGGCGTCGCATCTGACTCCCCGCCCTGGCGGAACACGCTTCCGGTTGAGCTGGGCGGACGAGTCGGTGGATGTTGATCTCCGTATTCCTGCTCGGTATAACGTCGCCAACGCCACGGCAGCCGCCGGCCTGGCCCTCCTCTCCGGTGCTTCCCTGTGCGAGGTCGCAGACGGACTCTCGCAGGCCGCGGCGCCGCCCGGGCGTTTCCAGCGGGTGGAGGGCGGGCAAGACTTCGCCGTGCTCGTGGACTACGCCCATACCATGCATGCCTTCCGGTCGCTCCTCGCCGATGTGCGAGCCCACTCCGCGGGACGCGTGATTGCTGTCTTTGGCGCAACCGGCGATCGGGATAGAGCAAAGCGGCCCGTTCTGGCCCGAATCGCCGCGGAACACGCCGATCTCGCCTTCGTCACCAATGAAGATCCGTACAGCGAGGATCCTGAGGCGATTGTCGACGAAATCCTATCCGGTATCCCGGCAGGGGCGGAAACCATCTTCACGAAGGAAGTCGATCGCGGCTGCGCCATCCGGCGCGCCATTGCCTCTGCCGAAGCGGGGGATACCGTGGTGATCATGGGCAAGGGTCACGAAAAGAGTATTGTCGTGGGGGGACGGAAAGTTCCGTGGGACGACGTGGAAGTCGCGCGGCAAGCACTTGAGGCCCTGCTGTGAAAGCAATTGTTATCGCCAACCCTCGCGCCGGACGCGGCCGGATTGAGAAGGATCTGATGCCCGCCCTCGGCGTGTTGCAGGCGTGCGGGTGGGACGTGGGCCTGGTGCTCACCTCGGCGCCCGGCGATGCGACCCGGCTGGCGCGTGAGGCGGCCGAGGAAGGGCTTGACGCGGTCCTGGCGGCCGGCGGAGACGGGACGGTGAACGAGATCGTGCAGGGCCTGGCCGGCTCCGACACGTCTCTTGGATATCTGCCCTATGGGACGGTCAATGTGTGGGCCCGAGAGCTTGGCCTGCCGACGCACCCGGTCACGGCGGCGCATGCGATCGTCGAGGGTCGTATGGAGCGTGTTGACCTCGGTCTGGCCAACGGCCGCCACTTCCTGTTGATGGCCGGCATCGGCTTCGACGGCGAGGTGGTGCGAAGGTCGCGGGGTATCGAGCATCACAAGCATCGTTTTGGCGTCCTTCCCTACGTGGCGGCGGGTCTCTCGGCCGTCCCCGGATTTCGCGGCGCGGATATGGAGCTCCGCTACGACGGGGTCATTCGACGCGTCCAGGCTCTCCTGCTGATCGTCGGCAATACACGACTGTACGGCGGCCGCTTCCGTCTCACTCCGAACGCGGTGGCCAACGACGGCTGGCTTGATCTCTGCATAGTGCGTGGACGTGGACCGCTGGCCGTGATCCGGCAGTCGCTGCCCCTGATTCTTTCCGGCACGATCTCCCATTCCGACGTCGAGTTGCTGCGAGTGAAGACCCTCTCTGTCCGCACCGAGCCGCCACTCTCGCTCCAGGTCGATGGGGAACTGGCCGGACGGACTCCCGTGCAGTTTGACATTGCCCCGCGCGCTTTGCGGGCCATTATTCCCAAAGAGTTCGATTCGAGCCTCATCGCCTAAGGAGGCGTGAATGCCAAGCGGTTTGACCATCGTTGGTCTGGGACCGGGACGATGGGAGTCATTGACCGTGGAGGCGGCGGAGATCTTGCGCGCCGCCCCGGAGGTCTACGTCCGGACGACCGTGCACCCCACCTTTGCTCCGATTGCGGACCATCTTCCTGATACTCAGATCCGGTCGTTCGACGCCCTGTATGAGGAATCACCCACGCTGGGCGATGTGTACGAAGGGATCGCGCGCGAGCTGGCCCGCCTCGCACGTCGTCCACAGGGTGCGGTGTACGCGGTGCCGGGCAGTCCCTCCCTGGGAGAGAGTAGCGTGCGCTTGATTCTCGACAGGATTGACGTGCCCACACGGCTGGTGCAGGGGATCAGCCACGTCGAGCCGGTTCTGGAAGCGGTCGGCGCGTCCGACCTGGGGTGGGTCGAGGTAATCGACGCCGCGGACATGGACTTCATGTCGCGAGAGAGCGCCCTGGGCCAGGTTCCGGGAGAGGGAGAGCGGCTTCCTTTTCGGACCCCGGTGCCGACGGCGCCGCTCATTGTGTCGTACCTCTACGATCGCGAAATCGCGTCCGGAGTCAAGCTCTGGCTGTCCCGGTTCTATCCTGACGGTCACCTGGTGCGGGTCGTGACGGGAGCCGGTACGTCGGACTGTCGCATCGACGATCTGCCGATCTACGACCTCGACAGGAGGGCCGAGATTGATCACCGAACCGCGCTGTTCGTCCCGCCCTTACCGGAGGTCGAGAACGTGCGTACCTTCGCGGGACTCATGAATCTCACCCGCACGTTGCGCGCTCCCGAGGGATGTCCGTGGGACCGCGAGCAGACACACACCTCTCTCAAGCCGCACTTGTTGGAGGAAGCATACGAGGTCATCGAGGCTCTCGACGCAGGTGACAGCGAGATGTTGCGTGAGGAGTTGGGAGACCTTCTCTTCCAGGTGGCGATCCACAGTCAGTTGGCGGCCGAGGAGGGCACCTTCACCATCGAGGACGTGATCCAGGGCATCATGACCAAGCTCATCGGACGCCATCCCCACGTGTTCGACGGGCTCGCGCTGGAAAGTGCCCAGGACGTGCGGAATGCCTGGGAGACCTTCAAGCAGAAAGAGAAGCCGAAGCGGGCGTCCGTTCTCCAGGACATTCCTCGCGGACTTCCCGCCCTTCCCCAATCCAGCCTCATTCAGAAACGGGCGGCGAGCGTGGGGTTTGAGTGGCCGTCGACCTCTGAAGTCCTGGACAAGGTTGAGGAGGAGCTGGAGGAGCTGCGCCGGGAAGTGACGGAAGCGGCGCCGAAAGAACGGGAGCGTGAAGAATTCGGTGACATCCTCTTCGCGCTGGTCAGCGTGGCGCGCCACCTCAAGATCGAGCCGGAAGAGGCCTTACGGCTGGCCAACCGCAAGTTCGCGGCTCGATTCCAATACGTGGAGTCACGGGTGTCCGCGGAAGGCAAGACGTTGCGAGATTTGACGCCCACGGAGTTGGACAAGTACTGGGAAGAGGCGAAGGCTCTCGGCGTCGCGCCCGTCGGCCACGAGATTCCCCATCTGGGGCGCTAGCGGCTTTGACACGTCTTCGGTCGGTACCGCACTATGAGCGCATCCGCGGGTGTCAAGTGAGCGCGATTACGGACCGCGGATAACAGGAGGAGAAGGATGTCTCATCTATCTATTCCGCGGTTGCTTGTCCTGATCGCAGCTGTGGGTGCGCTACTCTTGGCGCCGGCGCTGCGGACCAGTGCGGCGAGCAGGACGCGGGCCCCCGCGCCCTCCGTCTCGGGTACTCTGACCGTTAATGTGGGATACGAACCGGCATCCCTCGATCCTGCCGTCGATTGGGATACAGGTGGTGAGACCTACATCGCCGCCGTGTACGACACCCTGTTCAGGGCGGTCGGGGCCACTCGGGTGTCGCTCAAGCCTGGCCTCGCGACGCGCTGGAGCGTGTCCAGGGACGGAAAAACCTACACTGTGACCCTGCGCTCCGGCGTCCACTTCCACGACGGCTCGACGCTCAACGCCCAGGCCGTCAAGTTCAGCTTCGATCGGTTCCTCAAGGCCAAGCAGGGATCATACGGCATCTTCTCCGAGATCAAGCGGGTGCAGGCTGTCGGCGCGCACACCGTCAAATTTGTCCTGACCTACCCATTTGCCTCCTTCCCGCAAACGCTTGCCATGATTGACGGACCCGAGATCGTGAGCCCAAAGACGGTCGGCAGCCACCAGATCGCGTCAAACGGCGCCTCGTACCTCGACAGTCACGACGCCGGGACGGGTCCGTATGAGTTGGTGAGCTATTTGCACAATCAGCGCATCGTGCTGAAGGCATTCCCCGGCTACTGGGGAGGATGGAAAGGAAAGCACTTCGCGAAGGTCGTGCTGCAGTGGCCGGCCTCGTCGAGTACCCAGCGTTTGCGCCTGCAGCAAGGGACTCTGGACGGCACGATTACCATGACGCCCGAGGACTTCGCCGCCGTCAGCCACAGCTCCGGCATCCAGGTGCAGACCCACACCGCGCAGACGATCTTTGACGTGCGAATCAACACGACCAAGCACGGTCTGAACAATGTCCACGTGCGGCGTGCGCTGAGCTACGCCTACGATTACAACGGCGTCGTGCAGGGCGTCTTCCGGGGCCTTGCCGCCAAGATGCGGGGCGTCGGGCCCACCGGTCTCAAGAATTTCTTCCCGGCGAGTCACCCGTACACGTTCGATCTCGCCAAGGCACAGGCGGAGCTCAAGGCTGCGGGAAGCGCCGGCAAAAACTTGACATTCACCGTGTCCTACCTGCCGGATGACACGCCGAGCATCCAGGCAGCGCAGATCTTTCAGGCGGACTGTGCCAAGATCGGCATCAAGATCAACCTGCAAGGTATCCCCATCGCCACCTACTCGAACATCGTCACCAAGCCGTCGACGGACCCTGATATCTGGTTTGGACAGTGGACGATGGACTACGCCGACGACGCCGAGATGTACTGGTCGTACTTCTATTCAAAGAACACGCCCAACAACGGCGCCAACGTGATGTACTACAAGGACCACGTCGTCGACGAGCTGCTGCTCAAGGCGCAGCACGCGACAAGCGAAGCCAAGGCGGCTCCCTACTGGAAGGCGGCCGTGAATCGGATCTACCAGGCCGCTCCCGAGATCTGGACCGTTCAGCCCAGAGAGCAGATCGCTCTGCGCAGTAATATCGGCGGCTATCAGTACAGCTTCCTGTTCTCGAAGTTCTACTGGCCGGTCTACTCGATGTATCGCAAGTAAAGGCGAAGGGCGGCGGGGCCCGAGCCCCGCCGCTCGGCGGTCTACCATGGGCCACGGAGGGCCGCCTGGATGCTTGCGTTTGTCATCCGCCGACTCGGATTCCTGGTCATCGTCGTCATCGGCGTGAGCATGCTGACCTTCGCCATGTCGCATCTGGTGCCCGCCGACCCGGCGCGTTTGTTACTCGGGAAGACCGCAACTCCGGCGCAGATAACCCAGATTCGCCGCGGGTTGGGTCTCGACCAGCCCGTGCCCGTCCAGTACCTGATCTACATGGATCACCTGCTCCACGGGGACTTTGGGCAGTCCATCTCCAGCCGGCGCCCCGTTCTGTCCGACTTTCTGGATTACTTCCCGGCCACGGTGGAATTGACCCTGTACGCGATGTTGATGGCACTGGTGGTGGGCATTCCGCTCGGTGTTCTCTCCGCCGTCTGGCGCGGCGGCTGGCTCGATCACTTCACACGCGTCACCTCGTTGTTCGGCGTGTCGATCCCGCTTTTCTGGCTGGGACTCCTCTTCCAGCTGATCTTTTTCGGGTGGTTGCACATCCTTCCGTCCGACAGCCGGCTCGACGGTAATGTGGCCGCTCCCCATCACATCACCGGCATGTACACGGTCGACAGCCTGCTTACCGCAAATTGGCCGGCCTTGTTCAGTAGCCTCGACCATGTCCTCTTGCCGGCGGCGACTCTCGCCTTCGCGACTCTCGCGACCGTCATCCGCGTCACCCGTTCGAGCATGATCGAGGCGCTGGGCAAGGACTACATACGGACGGCCCGCGCGAAGGGAGTCGCCCGCTGGCGCGTCAACGTCCGGCACGCTCTGCGAAATGCCCTGATACCCACAATCACCCTGGTCGGATTGCAGTTCGGCAATCTCCTGGGAGGCGCGTTTCTCGTCGAGATCGTGTTTTCCTGGCCCGGGATCGGCTTCTATTCGGTGCAGGCGATTCGCAACTTCGATTACGCGGCCATCATGGGGATCACGATCATCGTGGCCATCGCGTATACCGTCATCAACCTCGTGGTCGATCTCCTCTACGCCGTGCTGGATCCGAGGATTACCTATGCTTGAGCCCACGCCGGGGTCAGGCGGGGTGGTCGTTACCGAGACGCCGGGTACTGAGGAGCTCGAATTCGACGAGGCGGGACGTCGTCTGCGTCGTGTTCTGCTGCGTCCGCTCACGATTGTCGTTCTGGTTGCTGTGCTGCTGCTGATCGTGCTGGCTGTGCTCGGTCCCCGCCTGGCTCCGTACGATCCCATCACGCCTGATCCATTGCACGAATTCCTCGGTCCCAGCTGGCAGCATCCGATGGGCACAGATGATCTCGGACGTGATGTGCTGAGCCGGATCATGGCCGGGACGCGGTACTCCCTGCTGGCCGTCGTGATCGTCCTGTCGCTTGCGCTGACGCTCGGCACACTCGTCGGATCGATTGCCGGCTACGCGGGCGGTCTGGTCGACGAGGTCTTGATGCGGGTGACGGATATCGTGCTGGCGTTTCCGGGCTTCATTCTCGCCCTCGCCCTGGCGGCCGCTCTGGGTCCGAGTCTTGTGAACGGGATGCTGGCGATTGCCGCAATCTGGTGGCCGACCTATGCGCGGCTGGTCCGCGGTCAGGTACTCAGCGTCAAGGAAAACCAGTATGTGGAAGCGGCCCGGGCCCTCGGCGTGTCATCGCGTCAGGTAGTGCGGCGCCACATTCTGCCGAACTCGTTCGCGCCCGTCCTGGTTCAACTCTCGCTCGACATGGGCGCCGTCCTGGTGACGGCCGCGAGCCTGTCCTTCATTGGCCTGGGCGCCCAGCTCCCAACGCCGGAGTGGGGTCTCATGGTCAGTACCGACGCCCCGAACATTCTGACCGCGTGGTGGCAGTCGACATTTCCCGGTCTGGCGATCTTTGTCACCGCCCTCATTTTCAACCTGGGCGGCGACCTCCTCCAGGAGATCTTCCTGAGGGACGCGCGTTCGGCGGTGTAGCGGCAACGGCGTCGTCCCTACGGCGGCCCCGAAACGCACACGGGGGCCGCGGCGCGACCTAACCCGACTCCCAATTCAAAGTCAGACCATCCAACAGGCCGAGGCATACCAGCGCGCGATCACCATCGCTATGCCAGGCGCCCTCTTCGAGCGGCTGATCGGGAGCAAGCTTTCGAAGCTCGGTGCCGCCGGCCGTGAGCGTCGATGCTGCGTCCGGATGAGGGACTGAGATCGTGAACTCGGGGCAGGCAAATGGAGCCGAAAACCTGATAGTGCCGTCAGCGACATCAATCTGAGTCGCGTCGCGTGCCGTCGCATAAAGAGCAAGCTCCCGCGCCGGTGTCCACCGGATGCGGTCGCCCCACCCATTGATGCGCCCGCAGAGCTCTTCGAAGGCGTGCAGCCCCGCCTCCGAGCCGTTCGAGAACAGCGATTGCCAGTGGGTGTGGAAGGCGAATGCCTGCCCGGACGCGAAGAGTTCCGCGAAGCGACCGGACGACCGATCCGCGGTCAGCATGGCGTCGAGAGGCGCCTCTTCCCCCATCTGCGTGCGCCACAGGAAGTCACTCTGGTTTCCCGAGATCAGGCTGACGAGTGAGCGGCCGCGCGACGCGTCCAGCAGGACCACCCTTGGGGCCGCGGCCGCACTCTGCCCGTCCGCATCGAGAAAGTACCAGCCGACATCGACCCCGCAGACGTCATGCAGGGCGCGGCTCATCGCACGCTGATAGTCTGCTTCGACCTCCTTGGCAAACGCCCACGGTGAGGTGACGCCGTTCGGCTCCAGTCGGACGTCGCGCAAGATCCGGAGAGCGCGCGCGATATACGGATACAGCGTCTCTTCGGTCTGGTGCGCCGCCCACACGTCCTCCCGCTCATCGAGCGGCCGCATCGTCGTGAGGTCGAGCGCCCGATTGTGCGTCAGCATCTCCGGCGAGATATCCCACCGCGGCGCGATTCGCGTCCGTACAATGTCGAGGAACTCGCCGATAACGCTGTTCGGAACATCCAGCACGCCGCTATCCAGACAGCCGGTCGCTCCCGGACACGGAATAACCGAGAACTTGCCGGCTGCTCCCGTGCGGTCGATGACGTCGGCGAAACGTTCCACAAACGCGTTCGGGATCTCCCTGGCGTGTCCCGCTGCCGGGTTCTCATACCAGAGGGGATTACGACCGGGGAGCGGATCGTCGAGCAGGACCGTGATCGGGACGCGATCGGCCGGCCACAGGATCTCTATGTCGGTGCTCATGCTCGTATCTTGCCACCTGCCGTCATCGCGACCTCCGGACGGCTTCCACCAAGCCCGATGGAAAGGGCTCCCGGACGACACCTGCTTCGGTCACAATGCCGGAGATCAGATGCGCCGGGGTGACGTCAAAGGCCGGGTTAGCGGCACGGCTGTCTTCCGGAGCGATCCGCACACCTCGTAGCTGCGTCACCTCCTCCGGCCGGCGTTCCTCGATGGTGATGCTGTCGCCGGCCGGGACGTCGAGGTCGACGGTCGAGGTCGGAGCGACGACGTAGAAGGGCAGCCGGTGGAACCGAGCAAGCACGGCCAGACTGTAGGTCCCGATCTTGTTGGCGGCATCACCGTTCGCCGCGATGCGATCGGCCCCGACCATGGCGAGATCGATGCGGCCCTGCTTCATGAAGTGCCCGGCCATGTTGTCCGTTATCAGCGTGTACGGAATCCCGAGGCCCTCGAGTTCCCAGGTGGTCAGGCGCGCGCCCTGCAAGAGCGGACGGGTCTCGTCCACCCACACGTGCACCTGCTTGCCCGACTCGTGGGCGCTGCGGATCACCCCCAGCGCCGTCCCAAACGCGCCGGTGGCGAGCATGCCGGTATTGCAGTGCGTCACGATATTTGCTCCGTCCGGGATCAGCGCCGCGCCGTGTTCGCCCATGCGGCGGTTCGTGGCCTCATCGTCGGCCATCAGGCGGTCGGCTTCGCCGAGCAGCGCGGGCACAATGTCGGTGTCGTCCCGCTGCGCGTCCACCACGCGGCGCATCCGCTCGAGGGCCCAGAAGAGGTTGACGGCGGTGGGACGCGTGCTCCGCAGCTCGGCGATGTCCGCTTCCAGTTGCCACCGCAAGGCGTCGCCGCGCAGACCGGCCCGCTGCGCTGCCAGCGCCCCGACCACGACGCCGTAGGCGGCGGCCAGACCGATCGCCGGTGCCCCGCGCACGGCGAGACGGCGGATGGCCCCTGCGACCGTGGCCACGTCCCGCGCCTCGATGTAGGTCGCGGTGGCGGGAAGCGCCGTCTGATCGAGGATGTAGAGAGCGTCGTCCCGAAACGCGAGGGTCCTGGGGGCTCCTGTCATGTCTGTCCTTCCACGCGAATGAACTGAGGTGGTATCGGACCGGACAACCAGATGTCGGCATTGCCTCGGTAGAACGGCACGCCGGCCGCGGCGGCTCCGGCCGCATCGACGAGCAGCAAGACGTGCGGGCCGGGCCGCCGGCGAGCGATGGTCATCGCGGTGCGAACGTCCGCGGTGAGATGGACATGCTGACGTTGCATGGGCAGCAGACCGTGCCGCGTGATCGCGTCCAGGGTCACGCGCGGCGTCCCGTGATAGAGGACCTGAGGAGGCATGGCCGGGGCCCGCGCTATCGAATTGGTGGCGGAATGTCCGTAGAGGGCTCGAATGCGTCCGTTCTCGATCTCAAACCGCTGCTTGTCGGATGCCGCCAGCATGGCGACGAGGTCGTTCTGCGTGACGTCGAGCCGGCGACGCCCCAGGGCCGCCAGTAGTTCGATCACCGACACCCAGCCATCTCCGTCGAGGGTCAAACCGTACTGCTCTGGCTTGTGGCGAAGAGCATGCGAGATGGTTTTGCTGAGGCGGATGTAATCTTGATTCCCCATCACCTCACGCTGGGACGAGATCGCGCAGGTGAACATAATGCGGAAGGGCGCCGGCGCCGAGGAGGGGCAGAGCAAAGCGGCGGAAAGCCTCGGAAACCCCGCGCCTGTCCGCCGTGACATACTCCTCCGGTACCAGCCGCTGCCGATTGGCCACGTTTGCCAACGGAACGTAGGACGTGGCGGACGTATATGGCTCATCGGTTGCTCGTATGATGCTCACCATACAATCTGTCATTTCATTCAGCGCGAGCCGGACCGCGGCCCGCCCCACTTCCTCGGCTTCCGCCCGGTCGATGGGAGAGACGAAACGGGACGACATGCGCTGGAGCGAGCCCGGCTTGTCGAAACGCGCCCGCAATCCCAGTTCTGCCTGGACGAGCCGCACCAACGTGTCGGCTGTACCGCGGAGCAGCGGATGGCCGAAGGCGTCGACCTCGGCGCTGACGCCAGGATCCGCGAACGGAGTCCCGGTCTCGTCGCGGACGGTCTCGGCAACGACCGCGACCACGTACCCGTGCTCCCGATAGACTCGCTCGACGTCGGCGAGCACATCCTGTCGGGACAAAGGAAACTCGGGCATGTAGATGAGATGAGGAGGCGATGTGGGATCCGGCGCCGCCAGTCCCGCGGAGGCCGCTACCCAACCCGCGTCGCGGCCCATCACCTCAATGAACTTCACCGGATACATCGTGGGCATCGACTCCGTGTCCTGGGCGGAATCCAGGGTGGCATTCGCGACATAACGGGCGATGCTGCCGTAGCCCGGACAGTGGTCGGTCTCCGGGATGTCATTGTCGATCGTCTTGGGGACGGCAATGGCGCTGAGATCGTAGCCCCGTGCGGCGGCCAGTTGGGCGAGACGATGCACGGTATCGGCTGAGTCGTTTCCGCCGATGTAGAGGAAGGCCCGTACATCGCGCCGGATCAGGTCCGCCAGAACGGACTCCGCCTCCTCGTCGTCGAGCTTGTGGCGTGATGAGCCGAGGATGGCGCCGGGAGTCGCCGCGACCGCCGGTAGCTGAGCCGGCGCCACCCGGGAGAGATCGATGTAGTCGCCGGCGAGCGCACCCTCCGCTCCACGGCGCATGCCCCAGACTGTCGAGAACCGTCCACTGCGTTGTGCTTGCTCGACAACTCCGGCGAGAGAGGCGTTGATGACGGCGGTTGCCCCACCCGCTTGACCCACCACGAGATTGCCCGCCACAATACCCTCCCCGCGCGCTCTCACAGTCTACCGGGCGTCCCTATACTGAGGCACCATGCCGGACCTCATCTATCTCGATCATGCCGCCACGACCCGGCTGCGTCCCGAAGTACGCGCCGCTATGGCGCCGTTTCTGGATGATCTCTACGCCAATCCCTCCAGCGTGTATCGAGTGGCGCAGACGGTACGGTCCAAGCTTGACGTGGCCCGAGACGCGGTAGCGCGGGCTCTCGGTGCCTCCCCCAGCGAGATCATCTTCACGAGCGGGGCCACCGAGAGCAATAACGCCGCGATCAAGGGTGTCGCACTCGCCGGTCAGAGACGGCATCTGGTGACGACGGCAATCGAGCACCACTCCGTCCTGCATCCCATGGAGGAGCTGGCCGCGCGGTGGGGATTCGACTTGACAGTCGTCGCCGTCGGCGCCGACGGGCGCGTGGCCCCAGCCGCCATAGAATCCGCGCTGCGGCCCGATACGGCTCTTGTCTCCGTCATGTGGGCCAACAATGAGATCGGTACTCTTCAGCCGATCGAGGAGATCGGGGAAATACTGCGCGCGCGCCGCATCCCGTTTCACGTCGATGCCGTGCAGGCGGTGAACTACCTGCCCATTAATCTGGCGACCGCCCCCATTGATCTGCTCAGCCTGTCGGCGCACAAGATATACGGTCCGAAGGGCTCGGGACTGCTGTATATCCGCCGCGGTACCTCCTTCTTTCCTCTTTTGACCGGCGGCGGCCAGGAGCGCAACCGGCGGGCCGGAACGGAGAACGTGGCAGGCATCATGGGGTTTGCTGAGGCCCTGGGTTTGTGCTCATCGGATCGGCCGGTGGCGGCTGCGCGAGCGCGGCGGCTCCGCGACCGGCTCCTGGAGGAGTTGCAGAGCCGTATCCGCGATTTGAGGGTCAATGGCTCGCTCCACGACCGTCTTCCCAATAACCTCAACGTCACTATTCCCGGCTGTCACAGTGAGTCTCTCCTGGTCGCGCTCGACCTGGCGGGGGTCGTGGCGTCCAGTGGATCGGCATGTACGTCGGGAAGCCTCGATCCATCGCATGTGCTGCTTGCGCTCGGACTATCGGAGAGTGAGGCTCGCTCGTCGTTGCGGCTGACTCTCGGTCGCGAGAACACCGAGACGGAGATGGTTCGGGCGGCCGAGACGATCGCCGGCGCCGCCTCTCGCCTCCGGCGGCTGGCCCCGGTCTGACGTGTTCTCCGAGACGCTGCTCGATCACTTCCAGCACCCCCGCAACGCCGGAGAGCTGCCGGATGCCGACGGCGAGGCCACGGGCGAGAATCCTGTGTGCGGGGACCGGCTCCACATCTGGTTGCGAATGACGGATGGTCACATCAGGGAGATGCGCTGGCGTGCCGAGGGGTGTGCGCCAGTCATCGCCGCCGCCAGTGTCACGAGCGAGATGGTGCGTGGCATGGACATAGACGCGGTTCGACGTCTGCGTGCCGAGTCTATCGCCGATGCCCTGGGGGGAATCCCCAAACGAAAAGAACACGCCGCAGCACTCGTCGTGATGGTGCTGCGGCGTGCGGTGGTTACAGGGTAGTCAGGGAGAAGGACAGCTCACCGGTCCCCGGTGTTCGGTGTGGTGGATCAGTAGGATCCCGGGATGTGACCCGGCTGCACATTGAGAGTCAAGCAGCCGTTGCACGAGAAGTTGTACGAGGTGCCCTCGCTTCCGGCCGGGCTGAAGTAGAGCGTCCCATACTGATCGGTGCCGTAGGAGTAACCGGTCAACGTGTACTGTCCTGTCACTCCACCCAGGTGACCGGTGCCGGTGACCTGGAATGCTTCATTCGTCGGGCAGGGCGCCGACGTGCAGTCCTGCGGCGGCCCCTCCTGCGGTATACCGAAGCCGCCTGACCCGTCGACGGCAACGAACGCCTGGCCTCCTGCATGGCCCACCACGACGCCACGGCAGTTACCGGTCGACGTGTTGTATCCGGACATGCCGCAATTCAGGACGATGACCCCTGCGAACTGGTTGTTCGCGCTGGGAATGGTGCCGCGTACGGTCCCCGGGCTGCAGGCCGCGAGGCCGGCAACCAGGAGAATGGCCCCTGCCCCGGCGCCCAGCCTGCGGCGCGTGATGAATCCGAGCATCTCTTATCCCCCTCAAGAGTAAGTCTCGTAGAATGGCGCCGGACTCGGCGCTATCTGTCAGCGTATACCCTGTCATGAGGGATGTCCAGAGGGGGAGGGATGGTACAGGAGGAAAGTCCCACGATCCGGCCGGTCGTCCTCGTCGTCATGGACGGCTATGGATGCAATCCTCGACCGGAGGGTAATGCCGTCGAGGCAGCCGGGCGTCCCGTCCTGCGACGGCTGTGGCAGTCCTACCCGCACACGGAGCTACGGGCGTCCGGGTTGGCGGTGGGACTTCCCGAAGGACAGATGGGAAACTCCGAGGTCGGGCACCTGAATCTGGGTGCGGGCAAGGTCGTCTACCAGGATTTCACCAAGATCTCCCGGGCCATCGAGGACGGCAGCTTCTACGAAAATCCTGTTCTGCAGGGCGCGATGCAGCACGTCCTGGAACGTGGCTCCGCGCTGCACATCATCGGCCTAGTCGGCTCCGGGGGTGTTCACGCCTATCCCACGCACCTGTTCGCGGTCATGGAAACGGCGCGCCGGTCGGGCGTGCCGCGTGTCTATATCCACGCCATCACCGACGGCCGAGACACTCCGCCCCAGGACGGCATCTACGCCGTTAATCGCGTCGAAGAGGAAGGCAAGCGCATCGGCGTGGGACAGATCGCGACGGTCTCCGGCCGCTACTACGCCATGGATCGAGATCGCCGGTGGGATCGGACCGCCCGGGCATACGATGCCATGGTGCACGGGACGGGCCGGACGGCCACGAATGCCGAGGCGGCAGTGCTGACCTCGTATGCCGAGGGCATCACCGACGAGTTCATCCTGCCAACCGTCATCACGGGTCCGGACGGCAGCCCGGTGGCGACAGTCGCCGACCACGACGCCGTGGTCTTCTTCAACTTCCGCACCGACCGTCCGCGGCAGTTGGTGCGAGCCTTTGTTGGAGCGGATTTCCAGGAATTCGACCGTGGTCCACGTCTGAACGACCTCTACTTCGTCACCATGACCGAGTACGAAAAGGACCTGCCCGTTCATGTCGCGTTCCTCACCGAGGACGTGCCGCTGCCGCTCGCCCGTGTGCTGTCCGACGACGGGCTACACCAGCTTCACGTTGCCGAGACCGAGAAATACGCCCACGTCACCTTCTTTTTCAACGGTGGGCGTGAAGAGCCCTTTCCGGGCGAGGACCGCATACTCATTCCCTCCCCGCGCGATGTCGGCACGTACGATCACAAGCCCGAGATGAGCGCGCCCGAGATCACGCGGCAGACTGTCGAGGCGATAAACAGCGGGAAGTACGACTTCATCCTGGTGAACTACGCCAACCCCGACATGGTGGGGCATACCGGGGTGATGGATGCGGCCGTGACGGCGGTGGAGACGGTGGATCGCGGTGTGGGCGCCATTGTCGACGCCGTGGAGCGGCAGGATGGGGTGGTGCTGATCACGTCGGATCACGGGAACGCGGAGCAGATGATCGACTACAACACGGGGGGGCCATACACGGCGCACACCGTCTTCAATCCCGTGCCGTTCATCCTCGTCAGCGCCAACCCGGCACTCCGCGCCGCTCACTTGCGCGAGGGCGCCGCGCTGGCAGATGTGGCTCCCACTATCCTCCAGTTGCTGGGATACAAGACGCCGAGTGATATGACAGGGAAGAGCTTGATTGAGGGCGAGAAGGAGCCGGCATGAGTGTGATCGAGGGCGTCCAGGCACGTGAGATTCTGGACTCGCGCGGCAACCCGACGGTGGAAGTGCGCGTCGTCCTGGCGAGCGGTGCGGAGGGTGTGGCTGCCGTCCCATCCGGCGCCTCCACCGGAGCTCACGAAGCGGTCGAGCTGCGCGACAACGATAAGAGCCGCTACGGTGGCAAGGGCGTGTTACAGGCGGTCCAGAATGTCAACGCAACGCTCGCCGACGCCATCCTCGGGATGGACGCGACGCAACAGGTAGAGATCGACCATCTGATGGTGGACATGGACGGGTCCGCCAACAAGGCCAATCTGGG
>JAJPIP010000024.1 GCA_021324655.1 Pseudomonadota bacterium | reverse complement strand
GAACTGTGGAAAACGCTGTCGTACGTGAGTTGATACAGACTGCGCAGCTGGAAATTGAGCGGGGACTCGTGGACGTTCCAGAAGTATCGATAGCGTGACGCGATCCAAAGCCACGGATGTCCCTGGTTCTGCTCGTATTGAATGACGCGGTACCAGCCGCGCCACTCGCTGACGGTGACGGCCGCGAGCTGCACGGTGAGGCCGGCTAGAACGAAGATCGCCGTCAGTAGCCACACCATGGCAGGGAAGCGCCAGCGGCGGGTGAATAACACGCCGAGCGGCAGTGTCACATACGGCAGCACCGGATACATATAGCGCGGTCCCCAGGCCGGATCACCATGCCAGAACGTGATGATGGAGTAGAACGCGGTGAAGGCGAGAACCATCGCGACAAACGAGGCGGCGAGCGAGGGGAATCGGCGGGCGAACGGGACGGCGGCGGGCGCCATCAGGAAGATCGTCGGGCTGTACCAGAGAAGCCCCTTGCCGGGGCTCACCCAGAGACCCGGCGCCCCGAGCCAGGCGGCATAGCCGAGCAGGGTCTCGTGGTGACCGGTGGCGAGCGGCGATCCAAACCGGACCCAATCCCACCACAGGTCAAGCCCAATGAAAGGCAGGAGGCCGATGCCCACCAGAGACAGGTACCCCAGCCGGCGCCAGCCCATGCCGGGCCAGAGCAGGTAGATTGCCACTCCCAGCACGCCGACCGCAGCGTCCTGGTAGCGCGTCATCGCCGCTCCACCCAGAGCCGCCCCGGCCAGGATCGCCATGAGCCGGCCCCTGCCGCCGTGTCGCGCCTGGTAGGCCAGGTACACGCCGAGTAGCACGAAGAACGCCACCTCCGTGTGCTCCAGGACACTCTGCTCATCGGGCCACACGGAGGTGGCGAAGGCGAAAATCAGCGTCAGGACGAGGGAGCGCCGGCGGCCATACCCCAGCGCGACAGCGAACAGGAAGAAGACGACAGCCTCAAGCGATCCGAACAGGGGACCGACCAGATGATCGAAGGTGGTGACGCCGGGACCCAGCGGCCAGCGCTCGTGCCTGGTAATGGCGCTCCCGGCCAGGTCGATCGGAATGATGGCCAGCGGCTGACCTAACAGGTAGGTCGAGCACACGTCCACACCGTTGGTGCACCACCAGAGACGGGAGTCGTAGAACTCCTTCTTGATATGCAGCGGAAACTGCATCGTCCACCCCTTGAGGTCGACGTGCCCCTGGAGGAGATTCTCGGCGATGGCGATCCGGATATTGGTGTCGCCGTTATTGTTGAGGTCGGCCGACATGGTAAACGCGTAGGCCGCAAAGAAGAACGTGAAGAGGGCGCCGGCCAGGAGCACGGCGCGGAGCCGGGTCGGCGCAACGGCAGTCTCAGGCATCGCGGGCATAGACGGGCACGAACAACGGGTTATAGCAAGGACGCCGGATACCACGCGAACCGCGACGGGGGCAGCCGGGCCGGCGGGTCACGTACAATATGCCCGTTCCCAGGAGGTTCTCTGTGTCCAAGACAGTTGTCAGCGCGATCGCCGTGCTTGCCCTTGCCGCGTCGGCGGCCCTGCCCGCCTATGCCCGCTCGTCGCACCACATGTCACACTCGGGCTCATCTCACATCGTCTTCCGTCAGGTGTCGAAGAGCGGGCGGACCATTGACCTGCGCACGCGAGTGCTCAGCGGGCACGTGTACCGGATCGAGGTGAGCTCCAAGGGCCACCGCACGGTGACGCTGACCGGTTTCCAGCAATACTCATACGTCTCCCATCGTCAGCTGTACAGCAGCTTCAAGAACGTGCGACTCCACGGCAAGACACCGTACTCATACGTGCTGCATCAGCCGACGTCCCAGCGCCTGGGCGAGTGGGATCTCATGATCGAGGTGCAGGTGATGCCCTGGCACTCGTTTACCGTGCAGGTGCGGGACATCACCAAGCACTAGAACGCATTCGTCATGCGTCCCGTGCTCGCCGTCACCGCCGCGCTTGCCCTGGTGATCGGCGCGCTCTCCGTCGCCTCGGCGCGTCTCGGACCATCGGTTGACACGCTGACCACGGCGTCATCGCTGGACGGCATTGCGGTGAACACGCAGGTCGCCGTCGGGTTCACTACGGCGATGAATATCCGCTCGGTCGAGAGCAATTTCTCGCTGTCCCCGCGCGTGCCGGGCACCTTCACGTCGGCGGGCAACACCCTGCTCTTCACGCCACGGCGGAACCTGGCGTACAGCACGACGTACACGTTGACCATCGGAAACGCCGCCCACGACGTGACCGGCCATCACCTCTTCCGGGCATACCACGCCGTGTTGCACACGCAGTCGGAGCACTTCCTCTTTCTGGGAACGCATGGTGCGGACCGAGGCCGGCTGGTGCTCGGCTCGGTCTCCGGCAAGAGCCGCATCATCGGGCCCGACGACGGATCCGTCACCGGATTCTCTTCCTCCCAGGACGGCACGCTGGCCGTCTTTGCTCGCAAGGGCGGTCCACACGAGCGGCAGGATGAGATCTGGCTGGCAAGCCTGGCCGATGGGAGCACCCAGCTCCTCCTTCGCCGTCCCGATTGGACGATCGAGCAGCCACATCTCTCACCGGACGGGAGCACCGTCGCCTTTCTGGCCGAGAACGTGCGCCTTTGCCGTCCAACGTACGGCTGCTACCGCGACAACAGCACGCCGGTGCTGGAGCTGCTCGACGTGCACACGCGCCGTGTCGCGCCGTTCCGCGCCGCCAGCGACACGCCGATCACGAACTTCATCGCCTTCTCTCCCACCGGCCAGCTCGCCTTCACCGACCTCGGCTCCGCGCTCACGCTGGCGAGCATCAACGGTTCGAGCATCACACACGTCCCGGACCGCGGCAACTCGCTCCTCTTCGCCGGTTTCGATGCGCAGGGCGACAAAGTGGCCTTCGTCGGTCAAACGCCGAGCAGTACCGGTGGTGACATCCTGGTCTATTCGCATAGCCGCTACCTCGACATCTCGCACGGCATCTACGATGCCTCGACGCCGAGCTTCTCCAGCTCCGGACGGGCCGTCGCCTACGCCGCCTACCGGAGCGAAGCCGGCATCGAGCCGGTTTACGGGATCAACGTCGACGACCTGAACCAGGGTCACACACGACACGTCACCAATCCACGGGGAGCGAGTGACTGGCAGCCGGTCTGGTCCCCCGACGATCGCTACCTCGCCTTCGTCCGCTCCGCGCCCCAGGAAGCGATGTACATGGGTAGCGGTCGCATCTGGGTGGTACGGCCGAACGGGACAGGGGCGCGCCGCACACCGTGGATGGGCCAGGACATTACGTGGGTGATCTGAAATGCGAGCACGGTCACACGAAAGTGGCTGCCGCCTGCTCCGGTCCTACGGCGCTATCCCGCCTCAAGTCCGCCGGTATATGGGGCGTCTCGGGAGCGCCTGAGGGTGTAGATCCTGGAATGTCCTAACGAGATCGGACTCGGTGACGCATTTTGCTCGACGTAGCCTGTGACACTGGCCACGCCGGGGCGTTATTCCGGTAGAGCGTATGAAAGTGAAGGGGATCGTGCTGTCACGAAATCGGGTTGCGTTCGGGGTCAGTGGCGCTGCTCTGGCTCTATCCACCCTTGTTGCCTGCGGATCACTCCGACAAGGGGATGCGCGCCCGCTGACAGTGGACGAGGCTCTCCATCTCTGCCCGAGCGGTGGCCATAGGCGTGTCGGGAGGGTCACGATCGACGGCTATCTCGCCAAAGTACGGGTAGATCTCTCTCCCGGCCGCATGGCCGGTCTTTACCCCACGCGGCACATGGCCGTGTCTGCATCTGCCGACCGGACCCCAAGCGTCGCACCACCGTCTGAGAAGGCGATCTGGCTGCACGGCATCACGGCATCGCCAGGGAACGCGCCGCAATCGGTGACGGGAGACCTCTACTGCATCTCACAATTGGGGGGAATGGGAGCCAACGGCGGCACCTTCGCCTGGCTCATTGGGCCGAGCGCTACGCCGCCGGCATGAGCCGGGTAACTCCAGGAACCGCCCCACGTACTGCATACGAGTGACAACATAGTGGGGCATGGCGAGTCTGCCGGCCTCCACGGTGCGTCGGTACGCCGACTCGTCCCGCGAGGCCGGATTCCACATCTGAGCAACGGTCCTGGCGGGCGTCGGTGCCGAAGCCACTGTCTATCGTGCGCGACTATCGCGGCATGTTGGTGCACGGTCACGTTGTGGAGCCTGATCTGCCAATCGACGGGTAGAAGGCTAGTAGCGGCGGGTTCTACCCAGGCCGGCGAAGGCCAGGGCCCACCTTACAAAGACCGGAATCACACCGAGGTGAAAAGGACGCTCGCGCAGGCGCCTCGGTGAGGTGGCGATGGCGCTGCTGCGGACATGGGCCACATGCTCCGTCCCCACTGCCTCTTTCGCTCGCCGCAGCAGGTCCAGGTCCTCCGCCAGATAGTGGTTCTCCGCAAATCCTCCGAGCCGCTCGAAGAGCGCCCGGTCGCAGTAGAGCATCTGGCTGCGCACGCCGAACAGGACCTTGCCAACTTCCATCAGCCAGAAAAAGCACTGCTCCACGGGATGGGAGGAGTCGGCGACGATGCGCATGCTGCCGGCCGGCGACCCCTGATCGTGTGCCCGGATGACGTCGTCTGCGAGAGGGCCCACCATGCGCGAATCGGCGTCGAGAAAGAGCAGGATGCCACCGCGCGCGGCTCCCGCTCCCCGGTTCTTGGCACGAGCCACTCCCGGTATCGGCTCCTCCACCACGGTCAGCGAGAACTCCGGATGGTCCTGTGCGAAGCGGCGCACCGCCGCGCCGGTTCCATCCGTCGAGCCGTTGTCGACGACGATCCCTTCCAGAACCCCTTCCTGACCGGCGATCGACTCGAGGCAGGCCGTGATGAAACATGCCTCATTGCGGGCCGGCACGATCACGCTGACGACAGGTTCAGGCATCCGGCAATTCCTCGTACGTGGCCGTCCTCCACCCCGAGCGGATCATGTCAGAGAGCATGGCCAACAGAGGTTCCTGCTCTACCTCCGAGAAGTGCTGCGGGTGCAGATACACAGAGACCACGCGGCTGCGGCGCGCCCAACTGAGCCAGGTGATCCCGTTCAGGAGTCGCACGCCCGGCTCGTAGCCGGATCCCATGTGGCCCATGCTGGGAATCCAGGTCACGGCTCCGTTTCGTCTGACCGAGAACATCCCGGCGATGGTGGAGATGCCCGCCGACAGGACACCGCGCACCGCATCAGGAGTCATCAGCCAGCCAGGCGGACAGAACACGGAGGGATGCCCCAGGCCGGCGCGGGCCAGGATGTCCTGCCCCACCTGCACGGCCCGCCGTGCCTCGCCTTCTGAGACGGTCAAGAACTCGGCGGCTCCCGGCGCGAATACCTGGCCCCTTACCCGGCTGAGCAGCGCGCCGCGCAGCGGGCCGTGCGGCGAGTGCGTCAATCCGTGGAGCGCGATCTGGTTGCCGGCTGCCGCTTCCGCCTGAAGCAGAGCGACGAGAGCCGAATCATCGGTCAGCACATGCTCTCCATGCCAGTGCGGCACGACATTGAGCACACACCTCTCAATGCCGGCGCCCTTGAGAAGTGCCAGCTGGGAGCGGATCGTGGCGGTGAACGGCGGCGCCACGTCGTGCAGGGAGACGATGACAGCGCCCGCCTTCATACGGCTCCGCCCAGCGCGCTCTCCAGCACACGGGCCAACCGACGCATGTAACGCGGGGCGCGCACGCCGAGCATCACGGCCTCTCCCCAGCGCGCCGGGCGAAGGGCGGCCCGCCACGTCACCCAGTCCGCGCTGATCTCTCGCGCGGGCGCGTCCAGAACGACGCGCACCGCTCCTACCCGAATGGGCCGCCCGGCCAGCAGGCCCGTCTCCATGTCCGCGGCCACGAAGCCGCGGCCGGCCCACAGCACGCGCTCCGGCCCCGTCACCATGGCCCCAGCGGTAAGCAGGGGTCCGGTCCGGACGGGATAGCCGAGCGCCTCGACCGCTTGCACGAATCTGTCGCGCAACTCAGAGTCACAGCGCAGAGACTTTCCGCCGACCGTCGCCACCTCGTCTGGGACGACGATCGTGCCGGGCGACATGGGTACCAGCGCGCCGGCCAGCCCGGTGACCACGACGTCGCTCCCCTCACCGTCCCATCGCCGGAGACCGATGCCGGCATGCGTGACACCGGGAACGCCTCGCAGCAGGCAGTACTCGAACCAGGTCGGCGCGAGGATCCGCGGGTCAGGCATAGCCGTTCTGGCGAAACCACGAGACGGCACGCGACAACGCCTCGGGAACCGGCGATGGCCGATGGCCGAACTCGGTCCGCGCCTTACTATCGTCGACGTGCATGGCGTGCTGCGCCATGTGGACGCCTTCCAGCGGCACGGTCGGATCCCGATCAAACAGCCGGCAGCGAAGAGTGTCCAGGTAACCGGCGGCGAGGGCGATCCCGTATGGAATGCGGTGCTCCGGCGCGCGACGTCCGGTGATCTGCGCCAGCAACTGCCACAGCTCGTCAAGCGAGAGATTCGACCCGCCCACGAGGTACCGTTCGCGGAGCCGTCCCCGCTCGAGTGCCGCCACGTGCGCCCGGGCCACGTCTGTCACGTCCACGACATTGAGCCCGCCACCAAGCGATGCCACGATCCTCCCGCGCATGAAGTCCACCATCATCTTCCCCGTCGGCGTCGGCTTTCGATCCCGCGTCCCGACCGGGGCGGTCGGCAAAACAAGCACGACCGGGACACGCGCCGAGAGCGCGGCCCGCTCCTGTTCCAGCTTGGAGTCATGGTAGGGCGAGTGGTGACCCTCCACGGCGACGTCATGCTCGGTGGCGAGCCGGCCCCGCGCGGGGCCGACGGTCGCCGCGCTCGAGGTGACCACCGCTCGTTCCACCCCGGCGATGCGCGCCACCTCCAGCAGCCCGGCCGTGCCGGCAACGTTCGTTTCCCGGATCTGGGCATGATCGCGCGGCGCGAAGCTGTAGAGCGCCGCGACGTGCACCAGATAGCGGCAGCCGTCGAGTGAGCGCAGCAGGTCGCCCGGCGTGATGAGATCTCCCTCGACTCGCGTGCAGTCGTCGCGGTGCAGAGTACTCCCTGGGCGGCACAGAGCACGGACGCGATAGCCCGCGTCGAGGAGGGAGTCTAGGACGTGGCTTCCTATGAACCCGGTCGCGCCGGTCAGAAAGACCTCGTCGCTCGACACGGCCCCCTCAGGCGTGTGGAATGGCAGCGCCGACGACATCCAGCGCGGCGCGCAGGGACTCACGCGGCGATTGCATCGTCTGGAAGACGGCGGTCGGCTCGTACCCGCAGTGCGCCATGCAATTGGCGCACCGCTCGTCGCGTCCGCGCCCGTACGCTTCCCAGTCCGTCGTCTCGATCAACTCGCGATAGGACGACACATACCCGTCGGCGAGGAGGTAGCAGGGGCGCTGCCAGCCGAGCACGGAAAAGCTGGGGATTCCCCAGGCCGAGCAGGGGAAATCGACCTTCCCCTCGAGAAAGTCGAGGAAGAGGGGCGAGTGATTGAGCCGCCACTTCTTGCGCCGTCCGCCGGCAAAGGCATCGCGAAAGACCTGCCGTGTTCGATCTACCGGCAGAAAGTGCTCCTGGTCGGGCGCCTTCTCGTAGGCGTAGCCCGGCGAAATCTGCATCGCGTCGATCTCGAGTTCGTCGTTGAGGAAGTCCAGGACATCGCGGATGCTCTGAGCGCTGTCCTGGGTGAAGAAGGTCGTGTTGGTGGTGACGCGGAACCCGCGCTGCTTGGCTTCGCGAATCGCCTCGACCGCCTTGTCGAATACACCGCTGCGGCAGACCGATTCATCATGGCGCTCGCGCAGCCCGTCAATGTGCACCGACCACGAGAAGTACGGAGACGGCGTGAAACGATCCAGCTTCTTCCCCATGAGAATGGCATTGGTGCAGAGGTACACGAACCGCTTCCGCTCCACCAGAGCCGCCGCAATCTGGTCTATTTCCTTGTGGACGAGCGGTTCGCCGCCGGCGATCGACACAATCGGGGCCCCACACTCTTCGACGGCGTCCACACACTCCTGCACGGACAGGCGCCGTGACAGGATGTCCTGAGGATGCTGGATCTTGCCGCATCCGGCGCAGGCGAGATTGCATTGGTAGAGCGGTTCCAGCTGCAGGACGAGGGGAAAATACCGGCGTCCCCGCAGCCGTTGCTGGAGGACGTAGGATGTCACCCGAAGGTTTTGCCGCCACGTGATTGCCATCTTCCGCCTCCCGTCCGCTATAGTCTGACCACACCATACGCGTCAAATAGCTTATATCTCAAGTTAGTGGGCAGAATCGATAGAGACGCGATGCGGCATAGCCGCGTTCACCGGCAGGAGGACCAGGACGGAATCATAGCGGTCGCGATGACCGGGGTATCACGCGCAGGAGGTGGACAAGGTGACACTTGGGACGCGCACTGTCTCCCGCAAGGCAGACCATATCCGGATCAACCTCGAGGAGGACGTCGAGGCGAGAGGCGTGACCTCCGGGTTTGAGCGATTCCGTTTTGTCCCACAGGCTCTGCCGGAGATCGACCTGCATGATGTATCTCTGGCGACAACCGTTCTCGGATCGCCCGTGGCCGCTCCTCTGTTTATCTCCTGCATGACGGGCGGTGTGCCGGAGGCGGAGCGCATCAATCTGACTCTGGCCACGGTCGCTCAGGACTACGGTCTGGCGCTCGGTCTCGGATCGGCCCGCGTGCTCATCGAGCATCCCGAGGCGCTACCCAGTTTTCGCGTGCGCCCGGCCGCCCCGGATATTCCGATCTTTGCCAACCTGGGCGCCGTGCAGCTCAATTACGGCATGGGCCCGGACGAGTGCCGCCGCGTCATTGACCTCATTGGCGCCGACGCCCTCGTCCTCCACATCAATGCCCTGCAGGAGGCGCTCCAGCCCGAAGGCAACACCAACTTTGGGAACGTTTTGCTGCGGATCGCGGACCTGTGCGAAGCGCTGGACGTTCCCGTCATCGCCAAGGAAGTGGGATGGGGAATCGCGCCGGACATGGTGATCCGCCTGCTGGAGGCGGGTGTCGCGGCGATCGACGTCGCCGGTGCCGGTGGGACATCCTGGAGCGAGGTCGAGCGGCACCGCATGGAGGACCCGGTGCGCCGCAAGGTTGCGGCCGCTTTCGCCGATTGGGGACTCCCGACCGCCGATGCCATCCGCTGGGCGCGACGTGTCGCACCCGATGCCTGTCTGTTCGCGAGTGGCGGGATCCGTGACGGGATGGATGTCGCCAAGGCAGTCGCCCTGGGCGCCGATGCCGTGGGCATGGCCGGCCCGTTCCTGCGTGCGGCCGCCCAGGGTGAACAGGCCGTGGCCGACCTGATTCGCGAGATCACCGACGTGGTGCGTGTCACCATGTTCTGCGTTGGTGCGCGATCGATCGCCGATCTGCGGCAGACCCGCCGCCTGCTTAACTGGACAGAAGCACCCGAGATGCCGGTGCGCGAAACGCTCAGCTACCACACCTCCCAGCGGGGTGAGTTCGTGGACGTGACCGACGACATCGCGGCCTTCATCCGCCGGGCCGGCGTGAGGAACGGCGTCGTGCACGTGCAATCGACCCACACCACAGCCGCGATTCGCATCAATGAAAATGAACCGCTGCTGCTCGACGATTTTCGGCGCATGCTTGACCGTTTGGCCCCGGTCGGCGGCTACGATCACGACGACATGGCACGTCGTCCCGGCGTGCCCGAGGATGAGCCGATCAACGGTCACGCCCACTGCCAGCACCTGCTCCTCTCTTCGAGCGAAAGCATTCAGGTTCGCGACGGCCAGATGGCCCTGGGACGCTGGCAGCGTGTCTTCCTCATCGAGCTGGATTCACCGCGCGACCGTGAGATCCTGCTGCAGGTGGTCGGGGCATGAAAGCGGATGAGCTCGACGCGGCCGACGCATACTGCCGCCGGCTCGCCGGCCGCCACTACGAAAACTTCGCGGTGGCCGCCTGGTTCCTCCCGGCACCGATTCGCCGCGATCTGGCGCGGCTTTACGCGTACTGCCGGACGACTGACGACCTTGGCGATGAGAGCCCAGACGCCATAGCCCGGCTCGAGGCGTGGCAGCAGCAGCTCCTGGCGTGTTTCGACAGCGGAGCCCCCGATCCCTTACATCCCGTTCTGCTCGCCGTTCGCCGCATGATTGAGAGCCGCAACTTGCCGTCTGCTCCCTTTGTGGATCTCATAGGCGCCAACCTCCAGGATCAGACGGTCCATCAATACGAGGATTGGCCCGCTCTCCGTGATTACTGCCGGCTCTCAGCCGCTCCGGTCGGACGTCTGGTACTCCGCATCTGGGACATCGCCGATGAACGGGCCGACGCGCTCTCCGACGATGTGTGTATCGGTCTTCAGCTCGCCAACTTCGCTCAGGATGTGGCCGTGGATCGCGCGAAGGGACGGACGTATCTGCTGCAGAGTGACGTGCGCGAGGCGGGTATCAATGGCGCGACGGAGCGGATGTGCGGCCGCGCGGCGCGTCTTCTGGCGTCGGGGCGCGAGTTGGAACCTATGGTTCCCCTGCGGCTGCGGATTCAGCTCTCCCTGTATCGTCTCGGCGGTCTGGCCATCCTCGATGCGATCCGGCGGATCGGCTATCGCACCGACGTGGAACGGCCGCACGTGTCCACGGCGACCAAGCTGCGTCTCGTTCCGGCCGCGGCCGCCGAGGCAGCCCATCTTCAGGTGGTGGCTGCATGAGGACACTGACCGTCGACGAGCGCTACTGCGAAGAGCTGACGCGCCACGCGGCCGGCAACTTCTACTGGGGCTTTGTGGCACTGCCGCGCCATCAGCGGACCGCCATCTACGCCCTGTACAGCCTGGCGCGGCAGATCGATGATGATGTCGATCGGGCCGGGGATGACGGAGCCCTGGCTCGCCTCTCCACCCATCGCGCCCGCCTCGCCGCCTGCGTCGGAGGCCGGCCGGAGGATCCGGTGACACGTGTTCTGGCCGAGGTCATTGAGCGCCATGAGATTCCGGCCCGCGAGCTGGAGGCACTGATCGACGGCGTCGAGATGGATGTCCGCATTCGCCGGTATGCGACCTGGGACGAGCTCCGCGTGTACTGCCGCCACGTGGCATCATCGGTCGGCCGGATGTGCGTCCGCATTTTTGGGTTCCGTGATCCCGCGGCACTCGAGTACGCGGACGATCTGGGGATCGCCATGCAGATCGCCAATATCCTGCGGGACGTCAGAGAGGACGCGCAGATAGGCCGCGTCTATCTTCCTCAGACTGATCTGGCGGCGTTTGGCGTCGACGAAGGCTGCCTGGCCGCCGGTCAGGCCAGCGGACGCTGGTCCGACCTGGTGCAGTTCGAGCTGGAGCGCGCCGCGGCGCACTTCACGTCCGGCCTCCGCGTGACGGACCTGATTCCGCGGCGCGCTGCCGTCTGCGTCCTGACCATGGCCGGTCTATATCAGACGATCGCCCTCGAAATCAGGCGTGATCCCTTCCTCCCTCTCGACCGCCGCGTCTCCCTCAGCCGACATCAGAAACTCTCCGTCTTGCTGCGCTCGTGGCTCCAGGTCGTGTAGGCGTCGTCGGCGGCGGCCTGGCCGGCCTCAGTGCCGTCCTGTCACTGAAGCAGGCCGGCTACGACGTGCACCTGTTCGAGCGCTCCCGACTACTGGGTGGCAAAGCCACGTCCTTCTCAGTCGGTGGCGTGGAGGTCGACAATGGCCAGCACGTCATCCTCGCCTGCTGTACGGAATTCATCGACTTCGTCCAGCAGGTCGAGCGGCGCGACGGGATCGGCGAGCCGCTACTGCGCCTGCAACGGCGCTTCCAGGCCACTATTCTTCAGCCGGGCGGTGACACCCAACTGCGCGAGTTTCCCTTGCCCGCCCCGCTCCATCTGGCTGCATCCCTCGCACGCTTCTCCGCCGTCGCTCCTGGAGATCGGCTCGCCATCGCCCGCGCCGTCCTGGCCGCACGTCATCCCGCCCGGGACGGCGAGACCTTTGCCGCCTGGCTGGACCGCCACGGGCAAACGGTGGCGGCGCGGCGCGCCTTCTGGGAGCCATTCCTCGTGCCGGCCCTCAACGCGCCGCTCGACCGGGTCGGCGCGCGCGATGCCCTCTTCGTCATAACGACCGCCTTCCTGCGGGCCGGAGCCGCTCGTTTCGGCTTTTGCCGCGTTCCATTGGGGGAGATTGCAGAGCGCGCCGGGCATGCCGCCGACCGCGTGGTGCGTCGGGCCCCGGTGACGGGTGTCGAGGAAACGGCAGGCCACGTTTCCGGTCTTCGCGTCGCCGGGCACCTGGAGCATTTCGACGCGGTTGTTCTCGCTGTTCCGCCGGCACGTCTCGCCTCACTGCTTGGTGAGCCCGAGCGATTCGGTGTTCACGGCCTGGATCGGTTCCAGACGGCTCCGATCGTCGACGTGCACCTCTGGTACGACCGGCCGCTCGGACTCGACTTCGCCGCCGTGCTCGATTCCCCGGCGCAGTGGGTCTTCGAAAAGGCCCCCGGTTATCTCTGCTGTAGCATGAGCGCAGCCGACAAGTACGTCAGCTGGAAAAGCGAGGATCTGGTCGACTTATGCCGAGAAGAGTTAGCCCGCGTCCTACCGGCCCTGCGCACCGCCGGATTCCGGCATGGTGCTGCCACGCGTGACCGCGACGCGACATTTATTCCGCTGCCGGGGCTGCCCCGTCCCGGGCCGCGCACGGCGGTCCAGGGACTCGTCCTGGCCGGATCCTGGACCGACACGGGCTGGCCGGCGACGATGGAGTCGGCGGTCCGGAGTGGGCGAGCGGCGGCACGCTCCCTCATATCGCAGCTGGGAGAGATCGATGGATGAGTCCCTCACGCGCGCCGTAAGGTGGCTGTTGGAGGCGCAGGACAGCAGGGGATGGTGGTGCGGCGAGCTGGAGACCAACGTCACCATGACCGCCGAGCATGTGCTGCTCATGCGCTTTCTCGGTCTCGACCTCAGCCCGATCCGTGAGGGAGCGATCGCCCACATCCTCCATGCGCAACGGGAAGACGGCTCCTGGGCGTTGTACTGGGAAGGACCGGCGGACCTGAGCACCACGAT
>JAJPIP010000085.1 GCA_021324655.1 Pseudomonadota bacterium | reverse complement strand
TCGACCGTGCCGTCGGTGGAACCGCCGTCCACAAAGATCAACTCGGTGTGGTCGCCGATCGTCGGCATCCGCTGCACCAGGGGTTCGATGTTCCCCACCTCGTCCCGACACGGAACGACGACCGTGCACGTCGGCATACCGGGACTCAGGAGGCGACGGCGGCCTGGCGGCCGTCGTGCAGCAGGCAGCGGGTCAGCATCTCGTCGAGGTCGACCGTCGGTTCCCAGCCCAGGAGGCGACGGGCCTTGTCGATGGAGGGAATACGAACCTGGACATCATCCCTAAAAATCGGGGCATGCGTGAAGGTGAGCGGTTTCTCGGACGGCGCTCCGCTGAGTCCGCCGTGCAGCTCGTAGATGCGCCGGGCGAGATCGCGCATGCTGATCGGGCGCGGATTCCCGAGATTGAAGTCCTGGTTGCGAGTCACCGGCTCGAACGAGAAACGGGCGATGGCATCAGCGACGTCTTCGATCCAGGTGAAGCACCGAATCTGCTCCCCGGACCCCAGGATCAGCATGGGATTCTGGCGCTCGTGAACGATGCGCCGGATGAAATCGGCGAACACGTGGCAGATGCCCGGATCATCATCTTCCGCCCTCTCATGCAGGCCGATGATGTTGAAGGGGCGCCAGATCGTATAGTCCAGGCCATACTGCGCTGCAAACGCTTGCGAGAGTCGCTCGCCCATCAGCTTGGAGAGCCCGTAGTCGGTCAGCGGCACCAGCATATTCGGGACGTCGTCCTCATGGGCCACGTCACTGCAGCGCTCGTAGACCATCGACGAAGAGATGTACACGACCCGCTCGACGCCACGCTCGGCGGCGGCGCGCAGGATAAGGCCATGCAGCATCGTGTCTCGCTGCAGAATGTCGGCGGGATAGCGGTGGAAACCGGCCACGCCGTAAATCTGCGCCGCCGCCTGAATTATGCCTTCGACTCCGTCCAGTGCACGCGCGACGACAGCCGGATCGGTCAGATCTCCTTCAATGAACTCCATGCCGGCGGGCGGTTCCTCGCGGCCGTAGCGCATGAAGTTGTCGACGCCGCGAACCGAGTGCCCCTGCTCAAGCAGGCGCGGCACGACCGCGCGCATCAGCGAGCCCGACGCGCCCGTTACCAGAATCTTCACGATTGTCAGAACCCCTTCCAAGAATGCGGTCGGCCCATGGCCAGACGTTCCAGAGATCGTACACGAATAGATCGTCACGCCGACGCGCGGTGAGGCGCAGCACATCGTCCTGCGTCCACCCCGCGATGACGGCGTGAGCGCTCATCAGAACCACGGCGTCACTCCCCTGCAATACACGAACGTCGTCACAGCCGCGAACGAACGGGTCATAGACGGCGGTGACTGCTCCCTCGCGGTCCAGCAGATTGATGAGTGGATCGGTGAGATTATCGCGGACATCATCGGTGTCGGCTTTGAAGGCGCGGCCGAGGACCGAGATACGGCGGTTGACGAGTGAGCCGAGCGAGGCGCTCAGGTCGCGGGCCACCCGGATCACGAGATTTTCGTTGGTCTTGATCGCCGCGTGCGGGATGAGGCCGGTGGTCGACGCGAAGGCGAGGGTCGCCGTGTCCTTGCCGAGACATGGGCCACGGCTTGGCCCGGGCCGCGGTATACCGCCTCGGGGGTAGCCGCCGTTCGCCGCCTCGAGAATGGCGTACAGGTCTGCTCCGTACTGCTCGGAGATCTGGGCAAATTCGTTGGCCAGCCCAAAGAGGGTGTAGCGGAACGTGTTGAGGAACAGCTTCGACAGCTCCGCCTCGACAGTCGATACGTGATGAATGACCTTGTCACGACCGAGCGTGAGGAAGAGCGCCTCCGCGCGACTCGCTGTCTCAGGGTCGTCGGCGCCTATGATTTCCGGCAGATCGTCAATGTCGGCCAGGGCCCTCCCCTGGACCAAACGCTCCGGACAAAAGGCCACGTAAAAGTCGCGGCCCGGAACACAGTCACGGGCGGCGGCCACGCGGGCCGAAATGACATTGCGGGTGAAGTGCGGCGCCACGGTGCTCCGAACAACCAGCGTGACCCCGTTGGCGAGATGCGGGACGAGCCGATCCAGAACATGGAAGTACTGGTCGAACCGAAAAGTGTAGTCGGTGCCGAGCGGAGTGCCGAGTGTCATGACCACGTGATCGGCAGCCGCGATCTCACCATCCAGGTCGCTATCGGCGTACGTCATGGCGCGAAAGCGGTCGCTCCGGCTCGCGTCAGCGAGGACCTGATCACACCCCTGCTCCATAAACGGCATCACGCCCCGCCGTACCGCCTCCATCTTCCCCGGATCGATGTCCAACACGGTTACGTCGTTGCCCGCCTGCCAGAAACGCAACGACAACGGCAGCCCAACATGGCCGCCGCCAACACACAGGACTCGAAACATGATCCCTCCGCCTCTACCGAACTCCGTCGTTGCTCGCTGATTCTACCGGAGCGGCCTGCGGGACGGTCCGATGTATCCCTTCTGACGCCACGCCCACTCCGGTACAGGATATGCAGTGACTCGAATCAGCGACAACGAGAACAGGGGAAGGTGCCATGCTGCAACAAGAGACCATTCGACGTACCGACCGAGTCGACTTTTACTTCGACCCGACGTGTCCGTGGACCTGGATCACGTCGCGCTGGCTGGTCGCTATTGCCCGGCGGCGCGGGATGACGATCTCCTGGCAGCCCATGAGCCTCCCGGTCCTGAACGGCGGGGTGGAGAACATGCCGGAGCGGTTCCAGGAAGGGGATAGATTGAGCGTGCGAGCCCTGCGCATGGTCGCGGCGATGCGGCGGGCCGGGCGCATCGATCTCATCGGCAGGTTCTACACGGAGTTGGGCACCCGCCTCCACGTCGATGGCGACGCCCCGTCCCTCGACGTCCTGCAGTCGGCGGCGGAGGCCGCGGGAGCCGACGTCTTTCTAGTAGACGCCGGCGATAGCCGATATGACGCAGACGTCAAGGAGTCGACGGACCGGGGTATGGCCCTGGCGGGCCCGGACATCGGTTCCCCTGTCCTCGCCATACCCGGACACGGCAGAGGCATCTACGGTCCGATCATCTCACCAGCGCCATCGGGCGCTGAGACAGAGCGGCTCTGGGAGAGCCTGGAGACGCTGCTGGCCATGCCGTGTTTCTACGAATTGAAGCATGGGCGGTCCGCGGCGCCCGAAACGCGACCCGTTCAACTCGCCGGCGCCGCGCGCGAGGCGTAAGTCGAGCTTCTGGCGTCGCGCCGGCTGACGCGCTTCCTACTCAGTGCGAAAACGCCTGGGTATCCGCAAACGAAGATTCAGAGCGTTCCGCTGTTCCTTCCAGGGATCTCCAACGTTGTGATATCCCAGCTTTTCCCAGAAACCCAACTGGTCCTTGTCCATGAACAGCACCTCGTTGACCCACTTCGCGCTCTTCCAGAAGTAGCGCTGGGGCACCACGAGGCGCAGCGGCCAGCCATGCTCCGGAAGCAACGGGCGGCCGTCGTGGCTGTGGGCAAACAGGACATCGTCGCGGAGGCACTCCTCCAACGGCAAATTCGAACTGTAGGGGACCATGCACCGGACCAGGACGAAACGGGCCTCGGGGCGCGGTTGGACCAGCTCGGCGATCGTTCGAAACGCGACACCCTCCCAAACGTTATCGAGCCGGCTCCAGCGTGTCACGCAATGGATATCGCTGCGCACCTCCACGTGCGGGAGATCCACGAACTCGTCGTAGGTCAAAGTGCGCGCGTGGTCAACCAGGCCGTGCACACGGAAGCGCCACCTGTCTTTGTCGAAACGCGGGGGAGGCGTGGCCGACAGCACCGGCCAGCGCTCCGTGAGCGCCTGGCCGGGAGGAAGTCGTCCGGATTGACGTGCCGCCCGCTCGCGCTCACGACGCTCTTGCTTGACCATCGACTCACTATACGTGCCGGGTGTACCCGCCTGGTCGTCCACCATGCATGAGGTAGGACTTTTGCGGTAGACTCTCGCGACTGACTCGAAAGGAAATTTCATGCGCCGCCTCGCGATTCCATTGCTATCCCTCGCCCTGCTCGTCGCTCCCCATGCCGCCTTTGCTGCCGGCAAGTCCGGCTACAAAGGACCGACGGTACTGGAAACGTTCAGCAAGCAATACATCCCGGCGGGGCGCCGCGAGACGGTCCATGTCCAGGTCGTGAAGGGCCATACCGTACTGATGGGGACCCAGCTAACGACAGTCCGCCTCTATCAGGGAGCGCGGGTTCTCTTGACCGCCCAGGGCGGAAAGGCAAACAAGAAGGGGATAGCGAGCGCGACCTTTCGAGTCCCCCGGAAGTTGCGCGGGAAGCTCACCGTCTATGTGGTCGCCAACTGGCGCGGCCACGCCTACCAGGCGCTGAGCTGGATCAACGTCCTTCCCTAGTCGCGCCGACTCATCGGGCGCCGCTACTTCTTGTTCAGGCGCCCGTTCGCTTCTGTGCCGCGACTAGGCGCGAACGAGCGCGGTTTCTACGTGCACTCGTGACGTCGCGGTCTAGTGATGACGCGACCGGGGCACCTGCGGAATCAGCAAGTATGCCAGTCCGACCAGGATGCAGAAGACCCACCAAATAGTCATGCGCTTCATCCCCCCTCTTGGGATGCGGCTAGAATACCTCTGGGTCTGTCAACACGCTATGGGTCGAAACGGGTATATCAGCGCGGCGTTCGAATGAGGGCGATGCCCGGGAGCGCGTCACGGTAAATGTGGGTCATGGCGATGGCGACGGCATCGGCAACGTCGGGTGGGTCAGGTGTCTCGGCCAGACCGAAGGTGCGGCGCACCAGATGCTGAATCTGCTCCTTGCTGGCCCGCCCGTTGCCCGTAAGAGCGCTCTTGACCTGTGCAGGTGGGTAACTATACAGGGGAATGGAGTGCAAGCCGGCTGCAAGACAAATGACGCCTCGGGCGTGTCCCATCAAGATCGCCGTGCGCGGATGCTCATAGTGTGTGAACAACTGCTCGAGCGCCATGGCGTCCGGCCGCATCTCATCAAGGAGTCCATTGATCTCTTCGTGGAGGCGACGCAGGCGGACCGGCAGTGAATCCCTGGGGTTCCCACTATCGACGGTGCCGGCCTCGACCAACCTGATTCGCGATCCCTCGTGATCAAGAACTCCGTAGCCGGTCACGACGAGTCCTGGATCGACGCCGAGAACTCTCACTCCGGGATGCTTCTCATCAGGCGCAGGATGGTGTAGAACGTGCGATACGCCGTCAATCCGTCGGGCGAGGTGAAGCGGACCTGCCGCGGTCCAACCGCCTCTACCCCTTTGACCCATGTGGCGCTCTCTGCCATATCCGCGGTGAGGAATGTCAGCTCGACCGTCGCCTCGCCGGGACCACCGGCCTCGGGCGAGAGGGATTTGAGGGCAGCGTTAGCGCCTCGGCTAATCGCCCCCCGCGCCGCATCCGGACTGAGATTGCTCGCACTGAAGCGGCTGAACGACGTCTTGGTTTGCACAGCCTGTACGTTGCGCTTCAAATCCCTGGCCTCCTGGACCGTGACCTGATCTCCGGACACCAGCACGAGCGGCACGCCGAAGTGACGGCAGACCAGATCGTTTATGCCGATCTCGCCGACAACGCGTCCGTCGACTTTCGATTCCCAGATGGCGGCAGGACTGTAGCTGTGCGAGAGCACAGCATGGGGAGCGCCGATCGCGCCGTGGTAACCGATGAAGAACGCAGCGTCGAACGAGCCGTCGAGTCCTTCCAGCATGTACATCGGCTTGTACCGGCCGAGGATCAACTCGGCACGTGGATCGATCTCATCGGGAATGAGATTCGTCATGGTCGCATGCGAATCGTTGACGACAACACGCGTCGCCCCCGCTTCGAAGGCCCCGGCGATCGCTGCGTTCACTTCCCCGGCCATCAATCGGCGCCCGATCGGGTAATCCTCATGACCGGGGAGCACCTGTTCCCACGCCGCGATGCCGGCTACCCCTTCGATGTCGGCGCTGATATAGACGTTCACGGGCGAGTATATCCTCCAGATAAGCCGTGGCGGGGGCCATAATGGACGGCATGCGCCTGTCCCGCGGCGCGCGGCACGACTTCACGGACGGAGGGCACCGGCCCATGGACGCCATCCTGCTGACCGGCGACAGCGACTACAACCAAAACCTTTATTACAAGACGCACTTTCTCGCCGAAGGTCTCATTTACCTCGAGGTCAACGGGGAAGGCACGCTGATCACCAGCGAGATGGAGCGGGGACGTGCCGAAAAGGAGTCGTCGGTCCACACCGTTCGGACGCTCCGGGAATTCGGTTTCGAGGAAGCCATGCAGGAGCTGAACGATCGGACGCGAGCATTCACGACCGCTCTCTCCCGTGCCATTCGGGACAGCGGGGCCGACCGCCTGATCGTTGGGCCGGACTTTCCCGCGCTCCTCGCCGACAACTTCCGCCTTGAGGGCATTGACGTGCAGATCGATCCCAAGCTGCTCGATGCGGCCCGCCGCCAGAAGTCCGAGCAAGAAATCGCGGCAATCGAGGAATCCCAGCGGGCAACAGAGCGCGCGGCGGGCCGCGCCGTCGAGGTTCTACGCGACAGCGAGGTGCACGGTGATACGCTCCACTACAATGGCATCCCGCTCACCATGGAACGTCTGCGCTCCGAGATCGAGGTATCCCTGGTCCGGGACGGGATGGATCCAGTGAGCCCCATCACAGCCGCCGGCCGGGGAGCCGCGGACCCACACTGGATCGGGCACGGTCCGATTCGCCCCGGTGATTCGCTCGTCCTCGATATCTTTCCGCGCAGCAAGACGACGCGCTACTTCAGCGACATGACGCGCACTGTCGTGAAGGGGCGACCGAGCCAGGTGCTCGCGCGAATGTACGAGGCAACGCTCCAGGCGCAGGAAGCGGCTTTTGCCCAGATACGGGCCGGCGCGAACGGCAAGGATGTCCACCAGGCCGCCGTGGATGCATTTCGTGAGGCCGGCTTCGACGGAGACACCGGACCGCGGTACATCCACAGCACGGGCCATGGCGTTGGTCTGGACATTCACGAGGCGCCCGGGTTGGGGACTCTCGATGTCGAATTGCAAGAGAACGAGGTGGTGACGGTCGAGCCGGGGCTCTACGATCCTGAGATCGGCGCCGTCAGGATCGAGGATATCGTGGTGGTGACCAAGGACGGCTACCGCAACCTCACCCGATTTCCGAAGCAGTTCGAGATCTAGTCCGGCTACTCCGGGTTGTCCCGCGGGGAGGCGAATTGCCGGGCCGAAACGTGATAGCCGGCGTCCTGGAGTCGTTCTTCGATACGGTTGACGTTGACAATGCGCGGATCGAAGTCGATAAGAGCGCAGTGCTCGTTCGGCTGGACAGTGACATTCAAGACGCCTTCGAGCGCGCTGACCTCACGTTCGATCCGGTCGCGGTCACCGGCGCCGTCGATGTCGGGGCTTGTCAGCCGGACATGCTCTACGGATTCACCTTCCATGGGGCACCTCCGGGTAGCCGTCGCGCAATCGGCGTGCCACAATATTGACGACTACTGCGTGCATCGGCTACATAAAGCCATCCCCGGACGGAAGCCAGCAAAGGAGAAGCAATGGCCAAGGTCACACTGGACCACGTATGGAAGAGGTTCGGCGACGTGGTGGCGGTCCATGACGTGTCACTGGAGGCACACGACCAGGAGTTTCTCGTCCTGGTCGGGCCGTCCGGATGCGGAAAGACGACGACGCTGCGCATGATCGCCGG
>JAJPIP010000109.1 GCA_021324655.1 Pseudomonadota bacterium | reverse complement strand
CGCTACCTCCACCTGTCCGCGCCGGCCATCCACGTCTTTGTCCGCACCTTCATCCACGGCAATAAAAAAGGCCGGCCCACCGGCCGGCCCTCAGGTGAAGGACTCAACGGAACAAGTCGGCGTTTTGATCAAAGTACTCGGCGTTGAGGGCCGTGAACCGCTCCCACTTGATCGGTACTTCCTCCTCCGGAAAGATCGCATCGACCGGGCACTCCGGCACGCAGACACCGCAGTCGATGCACTCATCGGGATCGATGAAGTACATGTCGTCTTCCGGCCGGGTGTGAATGCACTCGACCGGGCAGACGTCGGCGCACGACCCGTCCTTCACCCCAACGCACGGCTCAGTGATGACGTAGGTCACATTCGTCTCCCCAGCGACCCCTCCGCGGGATCGTCTTGACAGTCGTTATCTCGCTCCATCATAGAAAAGTCCCCGCCACTGGAGCACCTCGGACTGATACTATGCGGCGATCCCATCTCAGCGAGCATCCATGTTGCGCTTCCGATCTCTCGCCAGCGGCAGTTCGGGGAATGCCTATCTTCTCCTCACCGACCAGGCGAGCATCCTCTTCGACGCGGGACTCCGCCTCCCCACGCTGACCAAATACCTGTCGCTCGAAGGCGTCGAAATCTCTCGGTTGGACGCAGTTCTGCTCACGCACGAGCACCGTGACCACTCTGCCGCCGTCGAGGATCTCGCCGCTCTCGGAGTGCCTGTCTGGGCCAATGAGCCGGTTCTACGCGCCTGTGGCGTCTCAGGAGGGGCCTCGGCCGTGCTTCCGGTGGGAGCCCCGACACGGTTCCGTGACGTCGTTGTCACCCCGTTTCCCGTGTCGCACGATGCGTCTTGTCCGGTGGGCTTTTTTGTCGAGGCTGACGGCCGGAGCCTTTGTATTGCGACGGACCTGGGCGAACCCAATGCCCAGCTCTGCGAGGCGGTGGAAGCATCGGATCTCGTGGTGTTGGAATCCAATCACGATCCTGACATGCTGCGCACGGGCCGCTATCCTCCGCACCTTCGGCGTCGGGTCGCCGGTCCGACCGGACACCTGTCCAATCGCCAGGCGGCATCGGTACTGGCCGACCACGTCCGGTGCGACGAAACGGAAGTATGGCTCGCTCATCTGAGTAAGCACAATAACACCCAGGCTCTTGCCCTCAAGACAGTATGTGGGTTCCTGCGAGCGGTTGGACTCGGCTCGCTCGGCGTCGCGGTGGCACAACGCGACCGGCCGTCCCTGACGTGGACAGGAGCCCGACGGCCCCAGCAGCTGTCGCTCTTCGGATGACGGTCCAGCGCGTCGCTGCTCGCACCATTCCGTTCACGGAATCCGTCATCCGTGAAATGACGAGGCTCATTGGCGAGACGCACCCCCACGATGGGATCAATCTTGCCCAGGGCTTCCCCGACTTTCCGGCCCCCTCCGCCGTGAAGGAAGCAGCCTGCGACGCAATCCGGGCCGACATCAATCAGTACGCCATTACCTGGGGCGCCAAATCCTTCCGCGACGCGATTGCCGCCAAGACCGCGACGTTTCTCGGACTCGATGTCGATCCTGAAACCGAGATCACGGTTACCTGTGGCGCGACGGAAGGAATGGTGGCCTCCATGCTCGCCACCGTGAACCCAGGCGACGAAGTGGTAATCTTCGAACCCTTCTACGAGAATTACGGCCCGGATTGCATCCTCGCCGACGCTGTCCCGAGATTCGTCCCGCTGCAGGCGCCCGCCTGGACGTTTGATCCGGACCAATTGGCGGCCGCGTTCAGTGACCGTACGCGGGCGGTCGTGATCAATAGTCCAAACAATCCGACAGGAAAAATCTTCACTCGATCCGAGCTCGAAATGATCGGCCGGCTCTGTGAGCGCTACGACTGCGTCGTGTTCTCCGATGAGATTTACGAGCATCTGACCTACGACGGCGAGGAGTTCGTATCGCCGGCCGTGGTTGATGGATTGCGCGGCCGCACCGCCATCATCAATGGCCTGTCAAAGACGTATAGCGTGACAGGGTGGCGAGTTGGCTACATCATCGCGCCGCCCGACTTAACGACGGCCATTCGCAAGGTTCACGACTTTCTGACCGTGGGAGCGGCTGCTCCCCTACAGGAGGCAGGCACGGTCGCGCTTAACCTTCCGGCCTCCTACTTCGACCAGCTCCGCCGAGGCTACGAGGAACGGCGCGACCTGATGCTGCAGGGACTTCGTGACTCGGGCTTTGTCCCGTTCGTGCCGCGCGGGGCGTATTACATCATGAGCGACATCGCGTCGTTCGGCTTCCCCGACGATGTCACCTTCGCCCACGCCCTGACGGCGCAGCTCGGTGTCGCGGTCGTACCCGGCAGCAGCTTTTACAGTGATCCGGTTCGCGGACGGACGCAGGTTCGGTTCGCGTTCCCCAAGCGTCTCGAGACACTCAGGGACGCAATTGCACGATTACACGCCACCGGCGCGACTCTTATACTCCCGAACTGAGGCCGGCGCCGGAGCATACGGCTCCGCCCCGTATAATTCGAGGATATTGACGGGCAGAGTGTGCCCGAAGGAGATCTGATGACAACGAGCTTCATGGGTTCGCCGCAGTTGTACTTCACGTCGGAGTCTGTGACGGAAGGGCACCCGGACAAGATTTGTGATCAGATTTCAGACGCCGTGCTCGACGCAATTCTGGAGCAGGATCCGTACGGGCGGGTAGCGTGCGAGACCGCGATCACGACTGGCCTCATCTTGATCTTTGGGGAAGTCAGCACCAAGGCGACAGTTGATGCCGCCCGGATCGCCCGGGAGGTCGTCTCGGCGATTGGGTACGATCGGGCCAAATACGGATTCGACGCTCAAACGTGCGGCGTCCTGGTCTCTTTGAAGGAGCAATCTCCGGATATCGCGCAAGGCGTGGACCGCGCGCTGGAAGTGTCGGCGACGCAGAGCAGTATCGAGGAACTGGGCGCCGGCGATCAGGGCATGATGATTGGCTTCGCCTGCAACGAGACGCCGGAATATATGCCTCTGCCGATTGCGCTGTCTCACCGCATCGCGCGGCGTCTGTCTGAAGTGCGCCGTTCCGGACGTCTTGGCTATCTCCGACCTGACGGCAAGGCGCAGGTCACCGTGGAGTACCAGTTCGGCCGCCCGGTCAAAGTCTCCACCGTGCTGGTTTCGTCCCAGCACAGCGAGGATGTCACGCATGACCAGCTCGAGGGCGACATCATTGACTCTGTGATCACGCCGGTCATCCGTGAGTTCAACCCGGATCTTCTCGACGGTTCAACGCAATGCCTCGTCAATCCCACGGGCCGATTCGTTATCGGCGGACCCATGGGGGACGCCGGCCTGACCGGACGCAAGATCATCGTCGATACCTATGGCGGAATGGCCCGCCACGGAGGCGGAGCATTTTCGGGGAAAGATCCGACAAAGGTCGACCGATCGGCCGCGTATTACGCGAGATATGTCGCCAAGAATCTGGTCGCCGCCGGCGTGGCAGATCGGCTTGAAGTCCAGGTCGCGTATGCGATCGGCAAGGCGAGGCCGCTGTCAATCATGGTCGAAACCTTCGGCACGAGTGAGTACTCTGACCAGCAGATACTCGAATGGATCGACAAGGTGTTCGATTTCCGCCCCTCTGCCATCATCGATAACCTCGGCTTGCGGCGCCCGATCTATCGGGAGACGGCTCGTTACGGTCACTTCGGACGAGATGACATCGACGCGCCGTGGGAGTTCCTCGATAAGGTCGACGAGATTCGGCGACTGGTCGCGACCGAGCCGGCGCTCTCCGCATAGTCGTCGGGCGGCGCGGCCCGATTAGTCGGGGGCACGTCGTGCGCATCCGAGCTATCCTCTTTGCCAATGTGCGCTCCGGCAACGGGCGCCGTTGGCTGGATCCCATTGTTCAGGCGACGGCCGAGTTCGGCATTGAGCTGGTGTCCACTCACCTGCAGCTCGACGCAGACAGCATTGATAGAGCACTCGAGCTGGCGCGTACCCAGGACGTCAAGATCGTGCTTGTCGCAGGCGGCGACGGCACCGTTGGCCACGTCGTGGGCCGTGTTGCCGGTACTGACTTTACGGTCGGCGTGATACCGGCCGGAACGTCGAACGACTTCGCGCGGAGCCTCCTGATTCCGATTGATCCACGCGGAGCTCTGGACGTCGTGATAAGGGGGGTTGCCACGCGCGTGGACATCGGAGTCGCCGGGGAGCGGACCTTCGTGCACGCGGCCGTGCTGGGCCTGAGTACCCAATTCGTGCGCGCTGATGAGGCCTTACGATCGGTGCTGGGCCGGTTGTCGTATCCGGTTGCCGGCGTCTGGTCGTACTTGCATCGGCGCCGTTCGCACTTTACGCTCAAGACGACGGATCAAGTCCACCATTTCGATGCGTACGAAGTGGCGTTCGTCAACGCCCCGGTGTTTGCCGGCCCACTGGAGTTTGAAGTGGCGGAGGCCGAACTGGACAGCCGGCGCCTGAGCGTCGTCGTCGTCGAACGTCTCGGAATCCGGTCTCTTGTCCGGTATGTCCCGGCGATCCTCACCGGTCACCTCGGTAGGCTGCCCGGAATCCAGACTCTATCGATCGCCTGGGGCGAGATCGACAGCGTGCCGCCATTGGAGGTCACCGTTGACGGTGAAACGGCGGGCCCGACCCCCATGGTCTTGAAGGTGAGGCCCGCCGCGCTTCGTGTCTTCGTGCCTCAAACATTTGCCGAGCGCCACCATGAATCCCGTCGCCGACGCTGACCGCCACGTCTATCTCCTGGTCCACAACCGGCTTCGAGCCCGCTGGCTCGACCCCATCATGATCTGGGCGACGAAGGCCGGAACGAAGGGGACAGTGTGGACCGGGATCGCCGCCGGTTTACTGATCAATGACCGGGTGCACAGCCGGTGGGTCGCGCTCCTCATGCTGGTTGCCCTACTGGTGGCTCAGGGAACTATCAACCTCGTACTCAAACCGCTGTTCCGTCGCGCGCGCCCGTACGAAACTCCGGGACTGGCACGATTGCTCGTCGCCGCCCCCGGGCCACATTCATGGCCGTCGGCGCACGCCGGCTCATCCTTTGCTTCGGCCGTGGTACTGGCAATTGCGTATCCGCTGTGGGCGCCCGCCGCCCTCCTGCTCGCCTTGCTCGTGGCATACTCGCGGATCTATGTGGGCGTCCATTACCCGCTCGACGTTCTTGCCGGAATCATCATCGGCTCCCTCGCCGCGGGCGCCGTCCTGCTGCTCAGTAATCTCATCACGCCTCTTCTCCCGTTTCCCACCGGCTTCTAGCGTGGAAGTCACCATGCGCGGGATGGCGCGTGTCATCCACCCTTTTCCAGTTGCCGTCGTGGCGACGACTTCCACGGTTCTCCTCATCGCCGTCTCGCCACGCCCGCTCGCGGCAGGTTTCGTGGCACGAGCAGCGCTAGTCGTACTGCTCACGCAGATCCCGGTGGGCGCGCTCAACGATCTGATGGACCAGGGCTCGGATGCTGTCTTCCAGCGCGACAAGCCCATCCCCTCGGGTGAGATCTCGCCGGACGCGGCCCTGCTCATGACTCTCGGGTCGCTCGCGCTCCTGATTCCCGCCGCTTTGAGCTTCGGCGTCGCATCACTTGTCATCATTACCGTCGCAACGCTCGGCGGCCTTGCCTATGATCTCGGCCTCAAGCACTCCTCATTCAGCGTCGTCGGGTACGTGGTCGGGTTCCTGGGGTTGATGACGTGGATCTTCCATGTTGCCGGGTCTCTCGACATGCGGATCCTGTGGGCATATCCTGTCGCGTCGATTCTGGTCACGGCCGCTCATCTGGCGCAATCGTATCCGGACATAGAGTCCGATCGCGCGGCAGGGGCCGGAGGCCTGGCGGTGACTCTCGGGGTGGCCCGGACGCGTAGGGTCATTTTCTCGCTGTACGCCGCACTCGCCGTGCCACTGGGATTTCTCTGCCTGGTCCGCGCGCCGGTAGCGTTACTGCCGATCGCCGTCTCGGCGCTTCTCGCCTTGGCTGCCTCCAGGTGCAGTGCCACAAGCAGGGCTGCCCGCGTGGCGCTCTTCCATCGCATCGCCCCTGCTCTCGCTCTCCTCGCGCTTGCCGCCGTTCCGGCACTGCCGCGATAGTACAGTCCTGTACAATGGACCGACTACAGGGATAATTCGTGCCGACGTTCGACGAGATCTTCAAGCAAGCCAAACATCGAGTTCCGGAAGTGGACGTCGATGAAGCACAGACGCTGATACAGGAAGGCGTCCGTGCCGTCGATGTCCGCGAAAAAATCGAGTGGGACGAGGGTCACATCCCGGGAGCCTCGCATGTCCCGCGCGGCTACCTCGAACTGCGCATTGAGGGAGCGATTCCGGACAAATCGGAGCGCATACTGCTGTACTGCGCGGGCGGGACGAGATCCGTGCTTGCCGCGCGAACGCTACAGGAGATGGGATACGAGAACGTTCTCTCGATCTCCGGTGGTTTCACGGCCTGGAAGGACGCGGGAAAGCAGTTCATCGTCCCGCGCACTCTGACGTCCGAGCAGATGCACCGCTACTCGCGCCATGTGCTCATTCCCGAGGTTGGCGAAGAAGGGCAACTGAAGTTGCTTGACTCCCGCGTGCTGCTCGTCGGGGCAGGCGGCCTGGGTTCTCCGGCCGCCCTCTATCTGGCCGCGGCCGGCGTCGGCACCATCGGCATCGTGGATTCGGATGTCGTCGAAGAGAGCAATTTGCAGCGTCAGGTGCTGCACTCCACGGAAACCGTCGGCATGTCCAAGGTGGAGTCCGCCCGGCGCGCGATCGCTGCCCTCAAGCCGGAGGTTTCCGTTGAGGGCCACGAAACGCGCCTCACCGCGGGCAATGCCCGCGATCTCATCAGCGCTTACGACATCGTCGTCGACGGGACGGACAATTTCGCGACACGCTACATGGTCAACGAGCTGTGCGTGGAACTCGGAAAGCCCAACGTCTCGGCCAGCATTCTCAGCTTTGACGGCCAGATCACGACTTTTCTGCCGGGCGAAGGGCCCTGTTACAAGTGTGTCTACCCTGAGCCGCCTCCCGCCTCGCTGGCGCCCACCTGAGGGGAGGCGGGTGTCCTGGGCGTGCTTCCCGGGATAATGGGCCTCCTGCAGGCGAACGAGGTCATGAAGCTCGTGCTCGGACTCGGCCAGACGCTGGCCGGCCGTCTTCTGATGTTCGACGCGCTGGATACCAGCTTCGTCGAACTGAAGCTGCGGCGTGATCCGAATTGTCCTGTCTGCGGGCATATCTCCGAGCGCCACCTTGCTGTCGCCGGAAAGGAGATGTCATGAGTAGCGTCCGGATTCCGCCCGTGCTGCGAGCGCAGACGGGCGGGACGCGCGAGGTCGAGGCGAACGGATCGACCGTCGGCGAGGTTCTACGGGAACTCGCGACGCAATATCCGTCCATGGAAAGCCAGCTCTTTGCCGACGGCGGACTGCAGCCGTACATCAACGTTTATGTCAATAACCAGGACATCCAGTATCTGAACAAACTGGACACGCCGGTCGGTCCGTCCGATACGATCATCCTCCTGCCGGCGATGGCAGGCGGCGCCTAGGTGGTCCTGTCCTCCCCACACGCGGTCGGCGCGAGTATCCTGGACGCGATCGGCGACACGCCGGTTGTAGAGCTGCGGCGCATCAACCCGTTCCCGGACGTTCGTTTGCTTGCCAAGCTGGAGGGCGCGAACCCGAGCGGAAGCGTCAAGGACCGTATTGCGGTGGCACTCGCCGACGAGTTTGAACGGCGCGCCGATTCATCCGACTACATATTGCTGGAACCAACCAGCGGAAACACCGGGATCGCGCTAGCGATGGTGGGCCGCGTGCGCGGCTATCGCGTGGTGGCGGTGATGCCCTCGAACGTCACTGCGGAGCGGAGGCGCCTGCTTGAGATTTTTGGCGCCGAGATTGTCGATTCTCCGGCCGACCGCGGGACAAACGGCGCGATCGAAGTCGCGCGCTCCCTCGATGAAGATCCCCGCTATTGGATCTTGAATCAGTATGGTAACAGCGCGAACCCGCTTGCCCACTACCGGGGGACGGGGCCGGAAATCTTGCGCGACGTGCCGGAGATCGATGTCTTCGTCGCGGGCCTGGGAACCGGGGGCACGCTGACCGGCGTGGGCCGGCGCCTCAAGGAGGCGAAGCCGGGCGTGCGGGTCGTAGCGGCCGAGCCGCTTCCGGGCGACCTGGTGCAGGGGCTGCGCTCGCTTGACGAAGGATTCGTCCCACCCATATTCGATCCGGCAATCCTCGACGCCAAGTACCTCGTTCCCAGTTCCGAGGCCGTGGTCATGATGCGTCGGTTGGCGTCTGAGGAAGGGATTTTTGCCGGCGTGTCATCGGGAGCCATTGTGGCCGCCGCCCTGCGGGACGCCGAGCACATGGAGAGTGGAACGGTCGTCGCGCTATTGCCCGACGGCGGCTGGAAGTATTTGAGCGGAGACTTGTGGAACGCGTCTCCGGACGTCCTCGACGAGAACCTGTCGGGTGCTTTCCTATGGTGATCGACAGGACTCTCTATGAGCGTATGGTCCGACAGCTCGTGGACGCCTTTCCAGACGAGGGCTGTGGCTTGATTTCGGTCAAAGACGGTATCGCGACCGACGTTTTTCCTATCGCCAACGTCTCGCAAAGCCCGGTTGTCTTCAAGATGGATCCGCAGCAGCAGCTGGATGCGCTGGAACGCATCGACGAGGAGGGCTGGGAACTCGGGGCCATCTACCACTCACATCCGCGCACCCGTGCCTACCCGTCACGCACGGATGTTGAGCTTGCCTTCTACCCGGACGCCCTGCAGATCATCGTGTCGCTCGCCGCTTACCCGCGTCCAGATGTGCACGCCTTCCGGATCGTCGCCGGGGAGGTGAGTGAGGAGCCTCTCGAGATCATTCCCGCGGCACCGGCCGGGGAGTAAGCCGGGTGGGGACCCTGCCCCACCCGGTCATGCTCACTCCGTGACAACCGTCTGGTTCTGCTCCCTCATGAACTGCTGCACATAGTTCGGACCGAGGGCGCTCTTGCCGGTGGACCCGCTGGCCTTCCACCCACCGAAAGACTGGACGCCCGGCCACGCGCCGGTGGTGGCGCCGCCTTTCCGATTCACGTAGATAACGCCGGCCTCGATCCGATCGAGGAACTCCTGCTGCTCCTCCGGATCCTCAGTGTAGATGCCCGCCGTGAGGCCGTACTCCGTCGAGTTTGAGAGCTCGATTGCCTCGTCCAACGATCTCACAGTCGCGACGGCCACGAGGGGGACGAAAAGCTCTTCGGCGAAGAACGGGTGATCGGCGGGGAGCCGCACGATCGTCGGTGCGCAGTAGTATCCGTACTGCAGTTCTCCCTCCGTCAAGGCATGGCCTCCCGTCAGGACTTCTCCATCCTGTCGTGATCGCTGGGCCGCATCCTTGAACTTGTTATAGGCACGCTCGTTGATAACGGGGCCCATGAAGACGTCGGGGCCCGTTGGATTCCCGACGACGAGTTCTTCGGTGCGCTCCACGACACGGCGCAGGAAGTCGGGAGCAATCCCCTCCTGGACATAGATGCGTGAGGCCGCGCTGCACTTTTGCCCCGCATACCCAAAAGCGGCCCGCACTGTGCCTTCCACGGCTTTGTCCAGGTCCGCGTGGTCCGTGACGATGACCGGGTTCTTGCCCCCCATCTCCGCGATGCAGGGACGGGGACGGTTGGCACTGAACTGGGCATAGATGTGGCAGCCCACCGCGCGCGAGCCGATGAACGCGATTCCCTCCACGTCCTCTTGCGCCGAAAGCGCTTCTCCCAGCGGGGCGCCGTACCCGGTGAGGAAGTTCAGGAGCCCTTCCGGAAGACCTGCGTCGACGAACGCCTGGTACACCAGGATTCCGGACATAGGGGTTTCGTGCGACGGCTTGAAGACCACGCCGTTGCCGCCGATCAGGGCCCCGGCAATCATGCCGGTGGCGAGAGCAATGGGGAAGTTGAACGGCGCGATCACGACGAAAACGCCGTAAGGCCGCATCACGCTCTTATTGACTTCCTGCGCGGATAGCTGCCCCATGGGACGCGTGAAGCCGTTGTTCTCTTCCATGTAGCGACCGTAGGTGTCGATGAGGTCCGCCGCTTCCTCGACCTCTCCCATCGCCTCGAGACGCGGTTTACCGGCCTCGAGGGACAGCCAGGCGGCGAGGTCGTACTTGCGCTCCCGGAAATTCGCCGCCGCCTTGGCCAGTACCTCCAGGCGCTGCTGCCATGGGGTGTTGCCCCATGCCCTCTGGGCTGATCTCGCCGCTTGCACGGCGCGGCGTGCCTCGTCCTCGCCCGCCTCTTGAAACGTGCCGAGGAGGGTGCGGGTGTCGTTCGGGCTGCGGTCCTCGAAGGTTCCCGTCCCCGGCGTTTCCGGTTTGCCCGCGATGTATATTGGATGCTCCCGCCCCAGTTGGGCCTCTACTCGACCGAGGGCCGCGTCGAAAGCGCGATTGAAGCGCTCCGCCTGCCCGACCGACATCGTCGTGTACGTTACTTTTTCCTCGGGCGCTGTGACCATGTTGACCTCCTGCGCCATTCCAGTCATGTCTCGCTTCATCCTACCGCGCTGGTACCTTGAGGCAACCCCGCACGAGGAGGGCGGAATGACGGAAGATTCCGAACCGATCGCGGCACTCGACGAGGCGCTTCGCCACAGCCGCGCAGGGCTGCGGGCCCTGGAAGCGGCGCGCCAGACCACTCACGAGACGGGTCATCTGTATGCCACACACGTCTACGTGGCGACTGTCGAGCTTGCGCACGCCATCGAAGTCGCCATGCGTCTCGCTCTACGCGAGCAGTGATCATGGCAGCTCTTTAAACAGGTACACCGCCACGTTCTGAAGCTTCACGTCGGTGTTCGTGTACAGATGATCGTGGAAGCCTGCGACGCGGTATCCGTGCTTCTGATAGAACCTGACGGCCGGATAGTTGTTGATCTGCGTTTCCACGGAGATGCCCCGCGCCTGAAACGCGGGGGCCTGCCGGTCGAGATACGCCAGGAGGTGAGATCCGATACCCCGGCCGCGAACCGCCTCCTGCACGCGGATGTCGACCAGCCAGAGCGTCTCGTTCCAGGTCATGGGCCGCCACGTCAAGAGGCCGAGAAGTTCGTCGCCGGCAAAGGCCCCCGCGAAGCGCAGGTCCTCCGGTGCTCCCGCGTCTTCATACGTGCCAATCCAGTCGTCCACGACGCCGTCGTCATAGAGCTTGCCGAACGGAATCTCAAGTTTCTCCTCACGGAGACGCCAGGACATCCTCGCCTCGTCTCGCTCCAGGCGAAACACACGGTCCGTCTCGTAGCTGCTCTGAATGGGGGGAGCACTCCGCACCTCGGCGAGATCGAGTGGCCGAACTGAGACCCGCGGGGAAGAAGCTCTAAAAGGCGTGGATGATCTCCGTGTGGAATTCGATAAGGGTTGCGTTCTCGCTGCCGCTCGTCAGGTAGTCCACGGCGTGAGCGACGACGGAATCGGCGTGGCGGGAATCGTTGCTGACGCAAGCCAGGCCGATCACCGCTCGCTGCCACTGATCCTGGGCGTCCACCTCGGCGATGGAGACCGCAAAGCGGTTTCTCACGCGGTCGGTGAGAGAGCGGACGACATGCCGCTTCTCTTTCAGGGAGTGCGCGTCGGGTATGTGGAACACCACGATGGCGGCGCCGATGACCATCTCAACCCTCCAGACGGGTTCCCACGAACGCGCGATTGCCGGCGGCGAATGAAGTCCCAGCCATCGGGCGGCCGCCCTCAGGCTGGACTTCCTCGAGCAGCAGCAGATTGTCGCCGGTTCCGACGGCGATACCCCCCGGCGCACGTACCACTTCTCCGGGGTCGGCGGCTCCCGGCACAACCGAGGCTCGCAACACCCGGAGTCGGCGGTCCCCCCAGAACGTATACGAGCCGGGCCAGGGATTGAACGCGCGAACCTGTCTGGCCAATGTCTCGGCGGGCAGTTCCCACTCCATGTGGCCGTCCGCTTTCGACAGCAGCCGCGAATACGTCGCGTTCGACTCGTCCTGCTCTCGCGGAACGAGCGTTCCGCGAAGCCACCCGGGCAGATGCTCAAGAAGAAGGTCAGCGCTTGCTTCCGCCAGCCTGTGTTCCAGCCGGCCCGCCGTCTCATCCTCGCCGACGCGCATCTCACGCTGCGCCAGGATTGGACCCGCATCCATACGACGCGTGACGACCATCAGGCTGGTCCCTGTCACCCGGTCACCCGAGAGAATCGCGCTCTGCACGGGAGATGGACCCCGATATCGGGGAAGGAGAGACGGGTGAAGGTTCAGCGACCGGCGCGGCGGAGCGTCGATGAGGGCGGCCGGCAGAATCTGGCCGTACGACGCGACGACAAGCACGTCGGGCTTGCCGGCCAGGATCTCGGCCACATGGTCGCGCGCTCGGACCGGCGTCAGAACGGGGATGTTCTCGGCGGATGCGAGAAGCTTGACCGGGCTCGACTGCTGCTTGCGGCCCCTCCCTGCCGGCCGATCGGGCCTGGTCACAACTGCCGTCACGGCCGTAGGCTCAGCGAGTCCCGGGCCTCTTTCGATCAGGGCGCGCAGGATCGGGACCGAAAATGAATCGCTGCCCATGAAGACGGCACGCGCCACGCCCTCTACTGTCCCTGCAACGCCTTGCCCACCATGACGGTCTCCTCGACGAGGCGGTTTGCGTATCCCCACTCGTTGTCGTACCAGGCGAAAACCTTTGCAAGATCGCCATCCACGACCATGGTGAGCGTGAGGTCGACGATCGTGGACGACGGGTTGCCGACAAAGTCAGACGAGACCAGGGGTTCATCCGTGACGGTCAGGATGCCGGAATAGCGGTCGCTCGCCGCCGCCTGTCGGAAAGCGTCGTTGATTTCCTCAACCGAGGTGCGCCGGCTCAGCAGCACGCTGAGATCCGACAGCGAGACGTCAATCGTCGGCACCCGGAGGGAGACGCCATCAAACAGCCCCTTGAGTGCGGGCAGCGCCTGGGTCGCTGCGCGGGCGGCGCCCGTGCTGGTCGGAATTATGTTCATGGCAGCGGCCCGACCCCGCCGCCAGTCCTTATGCGGACCATCCACCAGACGCTGGTCTGCCGTGTAGGAGTGGACGGTCGTCATCAGCGCCTTCTTGACTCCGAAGACGTCATTGAGCACCCGCATCACCGGCGCGACGGAATTCGTGGTGCACGATGCGTTCGAAATGACGCTGTGCGCGTCCGCGTTGTACTCGTGCTCGTTCACGCTCAGGACGAAAGAGGCGGCGCCGGAGGCGGGCGCGGACACCACGACGGCTCGGGCTCCCGCTCGAATGTGGGCTTCGGCTTGTTCCTTCGAGGCGAACCGTCCCGTCGACTCGATGACGACGTCGACCTTCATCTTTCCCCAGGGCAGCTTTTCCGGCACCGATTCGGCGACGACCGGATATCGGCACTGGCCCACGACGAGCGTTTGCCCCTCGACCGACACCGGATTCGGATCAACGTGAAAGACGGTGTCGTACTTGAGCAAATAGGCCATGTTGTCCAGGTCGCCGAGCTCATTGATCGCCACGACTTCCAGATCGGGGGTCTGCGTGGCCACTTTGAAAGCTTGTCTACCGATGCGGCCGAAGCCGTTGATCGCGACGCGGGTAGCCATCCCTTCGGTCTCCTTCATCACGGGGGTGCTCGCTCACGCTACCATGTCCCGCTTCGAAACTGCTTTGGAGAGCCCGTGCTGAAACGCTGATAATCGCTTCCGTATGGGTCTGTTTCGGCGGCAACGAACGCCGCGCCTCTTTATCCTGGGTCTGGATGGGTCTCCCCTCCCACTGCTTCGGGCCCTCATGCAATCCGGCGACTTGCCGAACCTGGCCCGTCTCTTTGAAACGGGCTCGGCGGTGGAGATGGATTCATCGTTGCCGGACGTGTCAGCCGTGGCGTGGACGTCCGTCAACACCGGAATGAATCCGGCGAAGCACGGCATCTATGGCTTTGTGGATCGCAAGCCGGGAACTACCTCGCTCGAAGTCATGACGTCGAGGCACGTCCGGGCCAAAACCATTTGGGAGCTGACGAGTGAAACCGGCCGCCGGGCAGTCGCTATCAATGTGCCGCTCAGCTTCCCGCCCCAGCACATCAACGGCGTCGTCATATCCGACTTCCTCGCTCCGTCCCTTGATCGCGCGGTCTCGCCTCCGGACCTGCTGCCACACCTGAAGCAGCTGGACTATCGGATTGACACCGACCCCTGGGTCGCGCGCCAGTCACTCGATGCCTTTCTCGACGACTTCAGGATCACGGCGGAAAAGCGGGCCGATGCAGTGCTCTGGCTGATGGACCAGCAGGACTGGGATCTCTTCATGGTGGTCTTCATGGAGACGGACCGGCTCCATCACTTTATGTGGAATTACTACGCGGACGGCGACCCCACGTACGCCCCGAGATTCGTCGACGCCTACCGCCTGATGGACCGACTGGCCGGCCGGATTATCGAGCGTCTGCGTCCGGACGACGAGCTGATCGTCCTCTCCGATCACGGATTCACGTCGCTGCGGAAAGAGGTGTACCTCAACGCGTGGCTCGAGGCGGAGGGGTACCTCAAGTTCCAGCCCGATGGGGAACGTTCTCTCGCCGGCATGGACCCGCGGACGCGCGCCTATAGTTTGGATCCGGGACGAATTTATGTCAATCTAGAGAGTCGGAGCGCTGAGGGTAGCGTTCGGGATTCAGAGTTCGACGGGGTGCGGGCCGAGCTCCAGAAGAGGCTCGCTGGTCTGCGCGACCCGGAGACGGGCGACGCCATCGTAAAAGATGTCTATCGGGCAGATGACATTTACCAGGGCCCGTATCGCGCGATGGCTCCCGATCTGCTCGTTATGCCGCACGATGGCTACGACATAAAGGGATCATTCGAGTCCACGACGCTGACTGGGAGAGGGCCGCTGGTCGGAATGCATAAGTATGACAATGCCACGTTCTTTGTTCGCGGGCGTGGCATAACCGTCCCTCATGCATCGGTGCGAGACGTGCTTCCAACTGCGATGCGTCTGGCAGGCTTGCCCGACCCGGCCGATGTCGACGGCCGGATCATCATCGAGGGCTGACCGAAGTCACGAGAGTCAGGAGAGAGTCCATGCGCAAGGTTTACGTCGTCGGCTTTGACGGCGCGAGCTGGCGCTTCATCGAGCCGCTGTTGCAGCGGGGCGAGATGCCGAACTTCCAGCGACTGATTAACGAGGGGACGCACGGAAAACTCAAGTCGACCGTGCCTTTCCACAGCGCGCCGGCCTGGGTCAGCTTCATGACCGGCAAGAACTCGGGCAAGCACGGCATCTATATGTTCCAGGACTACGATGCCCTTAGCTATACCTACGTCGGGCGGACCGCGAACTCCCGGTATTACGCGGGGCAGACGCTGTTCGACGTGATCGGCGAGATGGGCGGGAGTGTGGCCGCCATTCGCGTCCCGATGTCCTTCCCCGCCTGGCCGGTGAACGGCATCATGATCTCGGGGTTCCCCACTCCCGGCGACACGCCCGAATCGTACTATCCGCCGGAGTTACTGCACGATCTGGGCGCCATCGGAGAAGCGGACCCACCGGACTTCCGCCTGCTCACGGTGGATGAACAGATCGAGACGCTCGAGCGACATATGGCGCGGATGGAGGGGGTCATCGGCCGGCTTATGGAAAAGCCGTACGACCTCTTCATGGTGGTGCACCGCGTGCCCGATCCCGTCCACCACTTTTTCATCGGATTCGTCGATCCCCGGACTCCGGTCTACAACGCGGACGACGCCCAACGCTACGGTGACGTGGTCAATCGGTTCTACCGCAGGATGGACTCCGTCCTGGGCGAAATGCTGCAGCGCATTGGGCCGGAAGACACGCTGTTCGTGATCTCTGACCACGGCGGCGCCATCACACCGCCGCGCCAGTTGAATCTCAACGTGTGGCTGGCGCAGCAAGGCCTCCTCACGCCGCAAAAGCAGGAACAGTCGCCGATGGAGCGGTTGTATGCATTGAATCAGCGGCTCCTCTCGGCGCGAGTGCGCTCCGCCTTGCGCCGCCGGGCGCCGAAGGCAGTGAAAGGGGAGCTGCGGGGCCTGTGGCAGGGTCTCCAGGGGATCGATTTCGCGAAGACTCGGGCGTACCACTTTCCCATGAAAAATCCGCCTCTCGCCGGGATCGTGATCAATGTCAAGGGCCGCCAGCCACAGGGCATCGTCGAGGAAACGGACTACGAGCCGCTGCGTGAGCAGCTCATCCACGACTTGCGTGAGCTACGCGATCCCAATACCGGGGAGCCCGTGGTCCGTGAGGTCTATCGCCGCGAGGATCTCTACCATGGGCCCTATGTCGAGCGCGCCCCGGACCTCGTCGTCTGGTGCCACGACATGTACAAGGAAGGTCCTCTCGCCGCGGGACCGGTCGTCGGGCAGGTTCCGTTCGATGAGCTGCAGCAGGTTCCGGGAAGCCATGACGAATGGGGCATCTTCCTGGCGAAAGGACCGGGTATCGCGGCGGGTAAGGAAATCGAGGGCGCGCAACTCATCGACGTGACGCCGACGGTGCTCCATGCCATGGAGCTGGCGGTTCCCGCCGACATGGACGGACGCGTTCTGACCGATATATTCACCGGCGAGCGCGAGATCGAATCCGTGGAGATCGAACTCGCCCGCAAGAGCGCCGAGAGCCATCTCTCGGAGGACGAAGAACAACTCATCAAAGACAAGCTCAAGGGTTGGGGGTACATGTGACCGTGGCGACGGAGACGATGACGGAGCAGAGGTTTGGAGCTGAGCCGCACGGCGGCACGTTGATCAACCGGCAAGTGATCGGGGCCGACGCGGAGCGGCTGGCGGATGAAGCGCGCGGCTTGCCCGCGCGGGAGTTGAACGCCCGGGAGCTCTCCGACCTCGAAATGATCGCCATCGGCGGCTTCAGCCCGCTCACCGGGTTCATGACCGAGCCTGATTACCGGCGTGTCGTCGACGAGATGCGCCTCGCCAATGGATTGCCGTGGACCATCCCCGTGACGCTGTCCCTGGATGAGGAGCAAGCATCGAGAGTGAACCCGGGCGACCGCCTTGCTCTGACGTACGCCGGGCAGCCGCTGGCTGTCCTGGACGTGGAGGACAAGTTTCGCCGGAATAAGGAACATGAAGCGCTTCAGGTCTACCGAACAACCGAGGAAGCGCATCCCGGAGTGGCCGCGCTGTACCGTGAAGGCGACATCCTCATCGGTGGGCCCGTCAGCGTCTTCGCGCTGCCTGAGTTACCTTTCCCTGAGTATCGGCTCCCACCTGTCGAAACCCGAGCAGCGTTCGCCGAACGCGGGTGGCGAACGGTCGTCGGGTTCCAGACACGCAACCCGGTGCACCGCGCGCATGAGTACCTGCAGAAGTGCGCCCTGGAAATCGTGGATGGATTGCTGCTTCATCCGTTGGTCGGCGAGACCAAATCGGACGATGTGCCCGCCGACATCCGCATGCGGGCCTATCGGGTCTTGCTCGACAATTACTACCCCCAGAACCGCGTGCTTCTCGCCGTCAATCCCGCCGCCATGCGCTACGGTGGTCCCCGAGAGGCGGTGTTCCATGCACTCATCCGCAAGAACTTCGGATGTACCCACTTCATCGTCGGCCGCGATCACGCGGGCGTCGGCAGCTACTACGGCCCCTACGATGCGCAGCACATCTTCAGCGAGTTCGAGCCGGGAGAGTTGGGAATCCAGCCTTTGTTCTTTGAGAACTCTTTCTTCTGCAATCGGTGCGGAAATATGGCAACGGACAAAACGTGTCCGCATCCGATAGAAGATCGCGTCGTTCTCAGCGGCACCAAGGTGCGCGAGATGTTGCGCTCGGGCGAGCAACCGCCGGCCACGTTCTCGCGTCCGGAAGTCGCGCAGGTCCTCGTCGAGGCCATGAAGGACCGGTAACGGAAGCCGGTCGCCCTCGGGGCGTCTCCTTCCGAGGGAGGGAGAGCATCAGCCGGCGCGCGGCTTACCTACCCTCGCGCCGCCGCTCTCTCCAATCGCGGAAGAGGGCCCAGGCAAAGGCGGGATTGCCCAGGAGGTAGCGGCGCCAGAGCTTGGTGGGCTCGATCAGGAGGCGGCAGAGCCACTCCAGCCCATGGTCCGTCAACAGACGCGGTCCCCGCCGAATCCGGCCGGCCACAAACTCAAAGAGCGCGCCGACCGCCCACACCACCGGAACCTGCAACTCGGCGCGGTGGGCGGCGATCCACCTCTCCTGGCGCGGTGTCCCCATGCCCACCAGCAGAATGTCGGGCCGGGCCTGGGTGATCGCGGCTAGCGTCTCGGCCCCCACCCGGTAGCCGGCGGCCGTTCCGACGATCCGCAGCTGCGGGTAGCGGTGCTGGAGGCGGGAGGCGGCTTCGGCGGCCGCGCCCTCGCCACCACCGAGGAGGAAGAGGGAGAAGTCCTGCTGGGCGCAGAGGGCGGCCAGATCCCAGATCCAATCGGCGCCGGTCATCCGCGCCGGCAACGGGGTCCCGAGGAGCCGAGCCGCCAGCTGCACTCCGGTGCCGTCACAGTAGACGAGATCGGCCGTGGACAGGATGCGAGCGTACGCCGGATCGTGGCGGGCCACGTTCAGGCAGTGGACGTTGACGTAGAGGACGGTGAGCCGGCGCCCCTGCTCAATCGTGGAGCGGACATGCGCCAGGAGATCGGGCAGACGCAGCGAATCGATCCTGATTCCCAGCACGCGGATCCGGTCGGTCGCCGGCGCGTCGCCGGCAGCAAGTGCGTGCACTCGTTAACTTTCTTTTACAGTCAATGAGATTACTCCCTGAACCAGGCTATCACCGTCTAACATAGGGGCGATTATGTCCGTCCAAACACAGGAGGCGGTCCGAGAGGAGCCAACGCAGGGGCTTATCTCGAAAGCGGCCGAGTTCGGCCACCGCCTCGTCGATATGCTCCCGTCCACTCATGGGGCGTTCTGGGTGCTGTTTGCCATGGCCACCCCGAAAGTCCTGGGGCCCATCTTCACCATTGGGCTACGCCGGTTCCTTGGACCGGGCGCGTCCGGACTCTTTGACGAGTCCATGGTGCCGTACAACTTTTTCGACAACTTCCGGAACTTCGGCACTGGTCCGGCCCTTGTCTTCGAGCGTCAGGTAAGCCGTCAGGTTGCGAACACGGCCTGGACGCTCAATATGATCTTTGCCGCGATCGTCACGGCTGCGCTCGAGATCCTGGCCCCACAGATAGCTCTCTTCTTTCATCACCCCGAGATCGTCGGCCTGCTTCGCATCCTGGCGATCGGGTATCTGTTTGCCTCCGCGGCCAGCGTGCACTCCTTCCTGCTGATGCGCGACCTGGACTTCCGCGCGCGCGCCGTGCCTCCTATCGGACAGGTCATCGTCGCCGGCGATCTCTCCGTGCTCTTCGCGGTGTGGGGCTTCGGCGTCGGCTCGCTGGTCGCACGTCAGCTGGCCTCCGTCATCATGGGCACGATCCTCCTGTGGGCCGTCTACCCGTACCGGCCGACTCTGGAGTTTGTTCCGAGAATCGCATGGCGTCTCTTCAAGTATGGCTTCTGGATCGGCGCGGGCCTCACCGTGCTGTACATGTCCCAGAACGTGGATGTGTTCATCGGCAGCCATGTAATCAGCGACGTCGCTGCCATTGGCTTCTACACGACCTCATGGAAGCTGGCCTTCATTGCGGCCAGCGTCTTCACCCTTGTCGCCAGCAGCATGGTCTTTCCGACCCTGAGCCGGCTGCGGGATGACATCGTCGCCCTGCGGGTGACGTTACTCGGCGCGATTCGACAACTGGGTCTCGTCATGTTCCCAGCCGCTGCTCTCCTCGCTGCCGTGGCTCCCGTGTTAATCGTCCCTATTCTCGGCACCAAGTTCGCCCGGTTTCAGGATCAGTACCTGGTCCTGACGTTGCTGGCCGTCTATGCCGGTAACCGAACGATGCTGTCGATCTTTTTCGAGGGCTACAAGTCGATCGGCAAGCCGTGGCTCGTGTGGGCGTACAACGCGGTCAAGCTCGCGATCATGGCGCCGGCGATGTATTTTGGCGCTCAGCACGGTATCCTCGGTCTGGCTCTCACGTATATTCCGATTCAGATCATCGAGTTCCCGGTGGCTCTCATCCTCGCGTGGCGGGTACTTGGGGTCTCGCCGGCGCAGGTCGCGCGCTCTGCTTCGGTGCCGGTGATCTCCACCCTCGTGATGGCCGGCGCCGTCGTCGCGGTCGAGCTCGCGCTGACGCGCGAAATGCAGCTCGGCGCGACTGTCACGCTTGGTCTCTGCCTGATCGTGGGGGCGCTCGTCTATGTCGGTTCGCTTCTCGTCCTCGACCGCCGCATCATCGTCGAAGCAAGGCGCACCCTCCTCAAGGGCTTCTAAACGAGTGCGGGCGGCCCGGCGCCTGATACTGGGCGCTATTGTGCTCGGCGCGCTTGCGTTTCGCGTCTGGGGCATCACCTGGGGCATGCACGATGTGACCATATCGACGCGCCCGCACCCGGACGAGTGGACCGTCTACTGGCTTTTCCAGTGGTTTGGTCATGACGCGCTTAACCCGTGCCCCAACGTGCGCACCTCGTGCTTCTTTGACTGGGGCGCCGCCTATCTCTACCTTGGCTATGCCGCGCGGCTGCTGCTCTCCCCCGTCTATGCCGTGGTGCCACACGCTCCATTTGGACACGCGGACCCAATCTTCATCCACAACGTGCTGGCCGGCCGCCTGACATCGGTCTTGGTCTCCACTCTCACGGTGCCGGTCGTGTACAACCTCGGCCGCCTCACAAGGGGGGCGGCGGTGGGTCTGATCGCGGCCGGCCTGACTGCGTCCTTTGCTTTGCTCATTCAGCTTGCCCACTTTGCCACGCCGGATTCGACCACCGTGTTTTTGCTCAGCGCGGCACTGCTCGCTCTGGTCTGGGCGGCCGACTCTCCCAGCATCCCCCGCTTTGCCATCGCCGGCATGTTGTCCGGCTTCGCCGCAGCCAGCGAGTTCCACATGGTGCTGCTGGCGATTCCGTTCGCCGTGGCGTATTGGCTCTCCGGGTGTCGTTCCGTCCGAACGCTGCTGATCGCGGCCGGGGCGGCAGCCGCCGCGTGGGTGATCACAAATCCCTATGCTCTCGTCGAGTTTCCGGCATTCTGGCAGGCAACGCTGCACACGCTGCGGATCAGAACCGTTGACAGCGGCGCGCAATATCAGGGCCGCTTCGCGCGCTACGGGCCCGCGTGGCAATACGTGGTGCGGTACGACCTCGGGTATGGGGTCGGCGCCGCCCTCGCCGCCTGGCTTGTGCTCGGGGCGGCCTGGGCATGCGTCTCACGGCGGCGGGCCGAGCTGATTTTGTTGGCCTGGGTGATCTCATACTTTGTGTTGATAACGGCCTCCCCCGCGAAATTCATGCGCTACAGCGCTCCCCTGCTCCCTGCCCTGGCCGTTCTGGCCGCGGTCTTTCTCGTCGACCTCATCGCCGCTCGGCGCCGAGCCCTCACCATCGTCGCGGCGACCGCGGCGGCAGGCTCCCTTCTCTACGGCCTGGCGTACGATGTGGCCTACGCTCAACTTTTCACCCACCCGGATACCCGTGTCGAGGCGGTCTCCTGGCTGCAGCATCATGCCGCCCGCGGCTCCTACATCAGTTTTGGCGAGCTTCCGGACGGACTGCTTAACCTGGCCTACTATGCCGGCGACGCGGGGTATCGCCCCTGTATCTCGGACTTTCTGGCGCAACGGCTGCGCGGTCAGGCAGACTATGCAGCGGTGGATAGCTATGAGTGGGAGGAACATCCACGGATCCCGAACGCGCGCGTCGATGCCTTTCTCAGCCGGCTGCCGCGCGCGCCCGGATACCGGAAGGTCGCCGAGTTCGAGACGAGGCCGGCCGTCCTGGGCATCCAGTTTCCCATCAATAACGCGCCGCACGATTGGCGCTACATGGACCACGTGATCGACCTGTACCGCCATCTGACTCCGGGCAGGACCGGCAGCGAGTGCTTTTCGTCCGTGGAAGCCGCCGTCCGCGTCCTGTACAGGGGGAATGCGTGAGAAGACTGCTTGCCGTGGCGTCGGGACTGGCGCTGCTGGTCTCCGCCGTCGCTCCGGTGTCACATTCCTCTCGTGCTCTGGCGAGGGGCGACGGCCGGTACGCCGTTATCATTGTTCTTGACGGTCAGACGCCGGCAGGGCTTGTCCCGTCGAGGATGCCGAACCTCCGCTTTCTTCTCAAACGCGGAATAACGTACCGGCAGGCGTTCGTCGGACAGCTCATTGCCATCACTCCAACATCCCACGCGACGATCGGAACCGGCGTGTTTCCGCGCCGCCATGGCGTTTTTGGATTCTGGTGGAAAGATGCGCGGACGAACACCGTGACGCGCCCGACGGACACCGACAAGGTCGATGCCGGGGCGTTGGAGGCGGTGATGTCCGATCGACACGTCCCGTCTATTGCGGCTTCCGTCAAAGCCGCTTATCCGGGCGCGCGCATTGCGTCGGTAAGCGGACACAAGTGTTATGCGTCGGACGCGATGGGCACGGCGGCGGCCGACTACATTCTGTGCGCCATGATCTACCACGACCGCTGGGTGGCTCAGGCCATGGGCCGCCACCGCCCGCCGCCAGGCGCCGTCAACAATGCCCGCTGGGATGTGCCGATTCCGGCCCCCGGCTCGGGCTTCGCACCGCGCGTCGAGCAATGGCGCATGGGGGAAGAAAACGACTGGACCGTGCGATACGCACTCTGGACGTTCCACCGCGTTCACTACCCCCGAGTGCTGATGATCAACCTGCCGGAGACCGACGTCCTCGGGCACTTCGCGAACAATCCGACTCAGGTCACGGACTTCCTGATGCAGCGGTTTGACCGTGAGTTGGGGGAGATTATCAACGCCTATCGTCGGGCGCACATTTTCTCCCGCACCGACTTCGTCATCACCTCCGACCACGGGATGGACCGTATCCACTACCGGCTGCCGTTCTCCATCGTCGGGCAGTCCATGGACGAGGCTCATGCCACCAAAGTCGTCGTCGAGTCGGATACCGCGACCGCCATAGGGATTGCGCAGCCGGGCCGGGCATGGCAGGTGGCGATGAACCTGGGACGGCTGGGCGGGGCAGCGGTCGACGCCACTCTGTACAAGGTCTACAGCCACCGGCAGTGGCATTATCTGCCGGCGGCGGTCCACCCTCCAGTCACACCCGCCCTGCTTCGCGCGTACATTGCCCTTGCCGACACGACCGCCGATCCGAACGGTCCCGACGTGCTGGCGATCTACGCCCCCCACGTGACGACGGGCGACCGCCCCAACGGCGCGTACCACTGGCTGGGCGGTCACCTCGGGCCGCAGTGGGAGGACCAGCATATCCCGCTGATCATCTCCGGTCCCGGCGTGCGGCGGGGGGCGACCTCGTCTTATCCGGCGCGCCTGGTCGACATCGCGCCGACGGTCGAGCACCTCCTGGGTGCCTCCTCGGCCGGCACTGACGGAGTGGTCCTCGAGGACGCGCTGAGCCACCCCGACAGGGCAGGAGAAACGATACAGAGGCGCCGGTCTGGGGAGCTGCTTCCGATCGTGCGTCTACTGCAAAAGCGCATGGCCGAGGGCGGGCCATCCTAGCGGAAGAGCCGCACCCTATTCTCCATCGTCAGGGCGCCGGAGCCGGAGAAAATTCTCCAGGTCGGCAATCAGATCGGGACCGGCCGGTGGCGGCGTGTCATCCCGGAATGCCTGCTCCAGCTCCTGCACATACGCCGCCGCTTCCGGATTCTGGCTGAGGGCGGCATCGACCTGGGTCTGAAACGCTCCTTGCTGGAGTTCCAGGGGGCCGACCGGGACCGGTGTGCCAAGGATGGTTTCGACGCGCCGCAGGAGCGCCAGGGCGACCCCTGGGTTGGGCGCCGCCGAGATGTAGTGCGGGACATTACCCCACAGGCTGATGGCCGGCTGCCCGGTTTCGCGCCAGAAATCGTGAAGAACTCCGACAATGCCGGTCGGCCCTTCGTAGCTCGACATTCGGATTCCCAGATCGCTCAGGCCCGGCAGGTCCCCCCCGCCAAGCACGAATCCGGTCAGCCTTGGCTCAATCGTGTGCGGCACGTCCGCCAGCAGGCCCCCGAGGGTGATGAGGGCGCGGACATTGAGCCGCTGCGCCAGATCGACGATCGCCCTCGCGAACGTCCGCCACCGCAATTGCGGTTCGACGCCGATCAGGAGAACGACGTCATGCGCTGCGCCCGTGACATGCCCGTAGAAGATGTTGGACGGCCAGTCAAGCGCTCGCATGCCGCTGGGCTCGATGCTGACGGTGGGGCGAGTTTCCGAAAAGTCGTAAAACTCCTCCGGATCGATCTCGGCGAACGGGTCGGCGTCCCATCCCTCCGCCAGTGTTTCCAGAGCGTGGGTCGCAACCTGGGCGGCATCATTCCAGCCGGCAAATGCGGCCAAAAAGTACGGACTCCGGAGCGCCGGGAACGACTCGATATGGAGGACGTCCTCGTCGGGCATGCGCCCCAGTATGCATGTTGCGTGCCTGTACCATGGAACCGAATGAGTGAGATTTTTGGGCGCGCCGGGGGCCCGCGAGAAGGAACGGCGCCGGCCGGCGAGATGCCGGAACGGGCCTCGCCGAACGCCGAGAGCGGGCGCTGGCTGCGCCGGCACCACGCCGGCGGCGTTTATGCTCTGACGACCGTCGCCGACGGCGGCTATCGGGCGGCCACTCTCACCGGCGTCTTGATGGCGTCTCTGGAGCCGCTGCTCTTTCTCGTGTCACTCGACCGCGACAGCCAGATTGAAGCCTGGGTCAGAGCGGCGGGCTATTTTGGACTGAGCCTTCTCACGGTCCGCCAGCAGTTTCTCGCCGATCAGTTCGCGGGTTTCGCGCCACTGGCGCCGAAAACCTTTCAGGGCATCGATCATGTGACGGCGGTGACCGGCGCTCCTCTGCTGACGGCCGCCATTGGATGGGCGGATTGCCGGGTCGAGGGCGAGATCGAGACAGGGGACCACACCGCGTTTCTGGCCCGAGCGGTCGAGGTGGGCCGGGGGGCGGGGGCCGACGACGAGCCTCTGATCTATTACCGAAGCCGCTATCCGCGCCTGCGTTAGCGCTCACTTGACCGTCACGCTCTTGGCGAGGTTGCGCGGTTTGTCGGGATCGCAGCCGCGGAGGATGGCGAGGTTGTATGCCAGAAGCTGAGCGGTCGCCGCGATCTCGAAGAGCGCTGTACTTTCTTTCCCGGCACGCAGCGTGAGATCAAATTCGGGCTCGTCGCAGGGCGAGACACCAATGGTGAAGGCGCCCCGGGCTCTGACTTCAGCCGCCGCCGCCAGCGCCTCCTTCCTGCCCGGCCCGTCGGGAGCGAGGATGATGCATGGCGTGCCGTTGGTGACGAGGGCGATGACACCGTGCTTCAACTCACCCGACGGGAATCCCTCGGCGTGAAGGTATGACACCTCCTTGATCTTCAACGCGGTCTCGAGCGCTGCCGGATAGCACTGACCGCGCCCCAGGATGAAGAGATGCTGGTCCTCGGCGATCCGCTCGGCAGCCCGGCGGATCGCTCGATCGGATGCCTCCTGCCGGAGGACGGTCTCGATCGCGTCGGCGGAGGCGGCGACGGCGGCGCGCGTTTCGCTCTCCCTACCTGCGGCGCAGCCCGCCGCAATCTGGAGAACAGCAAGCTTGCCGGTGTACGACTTCGTCGCCAGAACGCACTTTTCCGGGCCGCACGCCAGGTGCACGGAGACGTCGCACAACCGGTCCAGGGTTGACCCGGGAACATTGACGACGGAGGCAACGCGGGCACCGGCCGCGCGCGCGGCCCGCACGGCTTCCAGGACGTCAATCGTCTCCCCGCTCTGTGACAGTGCGACAACCAGGGTGTCCGCATCAAGCATCGGCTCCAGCGCCGGCATCTCCGAGGCCATGGCGACATGAGCGGCACGACCGGCGGCGGCGAGGTAGGCTCGGCCCGATAGCGCCGCGTGGTATGCGGTCCCGCAACCGGTGAGGACAATCTCTCGGGCCTGCTCGAATAGCTGACCCAGAGCTGCCGGGCCGGGATCGTGCGCGATCCGGCGCAACGCTTCCGGCTGCTCGTGGATCTCCTTCGTCATGTAGTCCCGATACCCGGCGAGCGTTCCCCGCTGCGCCTCGCACTCCACCCGATTCCGCGTGAGGGTCACGGGGAGCCCCGTCGCGATGTCAAATGCGGCTGCGCCGCGATCACCCAATGCAACCGCGTGGCCGTCCTCCAGGAACGCGACCTCGCGCGCGTGCGTCCCCAGGGCGGCCGGGTCCGACGACAGGTAGATGCCGTCATCACCCCATCCGACAGCCAGGGGAGAGCCGTTCTTTGCCGCCACTATCTGCCCGGTGCACACGTCGAGAACGGCGACGGCGCTGAGTCCCTGAACGTCTCTAATCACCGCCAGCAGCGCTGGTAGCAGGTCGACGTCGCCTGCTCTCTCCTCCAGCGAGTGCACCAGCACCTCCGTGTCGGTCTGCGAGCGGAAGCAGTGCCCCGAGCCAAGACGCGCCGCCAGCTCCCGGTGGTTCTCGACGATGCCGTTGTGAATAAGCGCGAAGCGTCCGGAACAATCCAGGTGCGGATGCGCGTTCGCGTCGGTCACCCCTCCATGCGTCGCCCAGCGCGTGTGCCCGAGCGCGGCGCGTCCGGCGGGGAGCGCCGCCGTCGCGCGGCTGATCGGGCCGACATGTTTTTCGACGGCGAGCCGCCCGCCGGTATCGACCGCGATCCCCCACGAGTCGTAGCCGCGGTATTCCAACTCCCGCAGCGCTTCAAACACAACCGACGCCTCGCGCTGCCGCGACGAGACGAAACCAAAGATGCCGCACATTCCAAGCCCCCTGAGTGCAGGATCCGGTCGGCGTGGCCCTCACCCCGTGTGGCCCTCACCCCCTACCCCCTCTCCCACTGCGGTGGGCGAGGGGGAAGTCTGAGGGGATGATCGCCCCGGGACGATGCTCTGTAGCTATCGAGGCACGGCTTTTCCCAGCCTGTCTCGGTGTATACCTCCCCTCTCCCATCGCAATGGGAGAGGGGCCGGGGGTGAGGGCCACCCGCCGAATCCCGAATATAGTGATCGACGCCACGCCACGGGTGGCGTATGCAGTGTTTGCTATCCGGGGAATGGAAAGACTTGCACTCGAACGGTCTTTGTCTGGGCGTTGCCGTCCTGATTTGTTCCGTTCGTGACGATCGTGCCGACCGAGAGGTCACCCGCCGAATCGTTCGATAAACCTCTACCTCGTCACCCGCAACGCGGGCCCGGCGCTGTATGTTCGGTCCCCGGCCCTCCTTACCGGGGAGTTGTAGCACACAATGACTCAGGCCGCAAGATGCTACCGCTGTACCTCGGTTAGCCAGTTGCGGTTGTACGCGTTTATGGCCGGCTGAGTGCCGTCGCGCAGCGCGGCGAGGACGGCGTCGGCCGCGATGCCGACGAGCTCCGGCAGCGCGCGAAGCTCGCCCGGAGGAAATGGCGCGAGAACGTGAGAGGCGGCCTGCCCCCGCGGCCGGCTCACGCCGAGACGCAGTCGAGCAAAGTCCTCTGTGTGCAGCTCATGCATGATTGAGCGCAGTCCCTTCTGTCCGCCCGAGCTGCCGGAGGGGCGTAATCGGATGGTTCCGAAGGGAAGATCGATGTCGTCGCACACGATGAGCAGGCGATCGAGCGGAACCCTGTAGTAGTGCATCAGGAGTGAGACGGCGCGGCCGCTCTCATTCATGTAGGTGAGGGGCTGCGCCAGGAGGATGGGAATGCCGTCCAGCGTCACCCTGGCGACGTCCGCTTGCTGTCTGGAGGCTTTGAAGGCGGCGTTGCCGCGGCGCGCCAGCTCGTTGACGACCATGAAGCCGATGTTGTGCCGCGTCTTCTCGTAGCGTGGTCCCGGATTGCCGAGCCCGACCACGAGCCGCAAGTCCGCGGGGTCAGGGTCATGCCGTCGAAAGGGCCACATCACTCCACCTCCGCCAGGCGCGCCCACTCGCCGAGAGTCAGAGTCTCGGCGCGGCGATGCGGGTCGATACCGGCGGCGTCGAGCAGGTTGCGCGCCTCGTCCCGTGAGATGTACAGGCCGATGCCGAGGGCGTTCGTCAGCGTCTTGCGTCGGGTGCCGAAGCCGGCCCGAGCGAGCTGAAAGAAGCGCTGGTGACGGCCCCTGGGCACCGGCGGCTGTCGGGGAACGAGCCGCACAATGGCCGACTCGACCCTGGGGGGCGGGTAGAACGCGCCGGGGGGAACCCGCGATACGATCTCCGGCTGAGCATAGAACTGGACACTCACGCCGAGCAGGCTGAGATGCCCCGGCGCGGCGACCATCCGCTGGGCTACTTCGCGTTGCACCATCAGGACCATGACAGACGGCGTGCACGCCGACTCGAGATAGTGACGCAAGATGGGCCCTGTTATGTAGTACGGGATGTTGCCGAGGAGCTTGTAAGGAGTATCGAAGTGCTCGCACGGATCGAAGTCCAGCGCATTGCCGTGCCAGACAGTGACGCGAGGGTTTCCCGCGTAGTCCGCGGAGAGCGTATTCGCGAGCGCGTCATCGAGCTCGATGGCGATCAGCTTTGCCGCGGCTTTCACGATTTCAGCCGTCAACACGCCGGTGCCGGACCCGATCTCCAGTACCTGGTCGTTGGGTTGCAGGTCGGCGGCGTCCAGGATCTTCTGCAAAAACGTCCTGTCACGGAGGAAGTTCTGCCCCAGCCGCTTGCGCGGCCGCAAACCCTGCTCGCGCAGCCGGGCAGACGGCGAATCGTCGCGATCCGCCCCCCGCCTAGGCGGACGAGACTGACTTGAGGACACCTTGCACGGCGATCCGCTGCGTGTCGACCCAGTAGGGCGTGCAGCTGATGAGCGTGACGGCGGACGCCCTGGTGGGATCGAGAACCGCCACATCGCTGGGGCTGACAACCTGCCGGTCTGTCACCTGGTAGATGTACACGGCATGCTGCGTGACCAGGCGGATCTGATCGCCGACTTTCAGTTCGCCGAGTCGCTTGAACACCTCGCCCTTGATGTCGTCGTGCGCGGCGTATGCGCCATTTCCGGCGCTGCCGGGATTCGGGGTCGTGGACAGGTGCCCGACCGACCAGTCGGCCACGGACCATACCCCGTTCACGGGCGGCGTCTGCACAACCGGTGAATCCACGGCGATGGCGGGAATGACGATGCGCAGTGCCGGCTCGTGTCCGACGACGTGGGCGTTCTGGAGATTGCTGGGAAGCGCAACCTTCTGACGACGATTGAGTAGCTCCGCGATGCGCGCCGAGGTTCCCAGAGAGTCCCGGGGCGTGATCAGGTTCTGCTGCGCGTACGTGAAGCCCACGTAGCCCAGAATGACGACGCCCACGACCACAAGCAGGGCCCCGAGCGCGCTCACGCTCTTAGCGAACATTGTCTCTCACGCGGTCATTATCGCAGGCTGGTCAGGCTCGGTTTCGTAGATACCGAGCCAACTCGTTCAGCGCTCGTGCCCGGTGGCTAACCGTGTCTTTGCGCTCCGGCGCGACCTCACCGAAGGTGTGGCCGAAAGGGGGGTAGTAGAAAACCGGATCGTACCCGAAGCCGTTGTGGCCTCGCGCCTCCGGCGCTATGACGCCTTCCACGGTGCCTTCGAAGACGCGTTCGTCGCTCCCCTGTACCAGGGCGACCGCGGCAACGAAACGCGCCGACCGGGCGCCAGGGGGGGTGTTGGCGAGGCGGGACAGCAGAAGATTGGTCCGTGCGGCATCGTCGAGACCAGGGCCCCCGTACCGGGCGGAATAGATGCCGGGCTCTCCGCCCAGGGCGTCGACCACGATGCCGGAGTCATCGGCGAGTGCCGGCAGGCCGGAGCCGGCAGCAAAGGCCCGCGCCTTGAGAAGAGCGTTCTCCGCGAACGTCGTGCCGGTCTCTTCCACTGCGACGCTCAGCCCAAGATCGTCGGGCGTGATGACCTCTATTCCCAGGGGGAGAAGTATCCGCCGAAACTCCCGGATCTTGTGCGGATTGTTGGTCGCGGCGATCAGCCGCACAGGGCGCCCGATAATGGGACGTGGAAAGAGCCGCGACTAGACACCTGTACCTGCACGTTCCATTCTGCCCGACCAAATGCTCGTACTGCGCCTTTGTGACACACGTGGGCAGCCTGAAGCTCGCGGACCGCTATATTGACGCCGTCTGCCGGGAAATGGATCGAGCGGCCGCACTGAGGCCGTGCGGTCCCCTGGACACGGTCTACATCGGCGGCGGCACGCCAAGCATGCTCGAACCTGCACAGATCGAACGTCTGCTGCGGCGCAGCCGGGAGCTGTGGGGATGGGCGGCCGACGCCGAGATCTCGCTGGAGGCGCACCCGGCGACCGTGGATGAGGCGCGCTTGCATGGGTACCGCGCAGCGGGGGTGACGAGGCTCAGCATGGGAGCCGAGAGCATGCGCCATGGAGAACTGGCGGAACTGGGACGCAGCCACGGACCGGAAACGGTGCTCCGCGTTCTCGGCGCGGCCCGGCGCGCCGGCTTTAAGTCGGTGGGAGTCGACCTGATGTACGGGCTCCCCGGCCAGTCTGTCGAGAGCTGGCGCCGGGGCCTGGGGTCCCTACTGGAGGCGCGGCCTGATCACATCTCTCTCTACCCTTTGTCGATTGAGCCGCGCACTGTCTTTGCGCACCGGGAGCGCCGGGGATTGCTCACGTTACCACCGGACGGCGACGTCGCGGCGATGTACGATCGGGCCTGCCGGCTCCTGAGATCCTCGGGATATGAGCATTATGAGATCGCCAACTGGTCCCTCCCCGGGCGCCGGTGTCGGCACAACCTTGCGTACTGGCACAATCACGAGTTCTTCGCCGCCGGCGTGGGTGCGCACGCTTATCTGCATCCGCACCGCACGGTGAATCTCTCGGGAACCAGGCGGTACATCGAACGAATCGAGGCGGGCGAGAGTCCGGTCGCGGAACGGGAGACTCTCGACGTGCCGGCCGCACTCGGTGAAACGGTCGTACTGGGGCTCAGGCTCCTGCAGGAAGGCCTCGATCTGGCCGACGTGCGCGATCGCTTCGGCGCCGCCGCGAGCAGCGCGGTACGGGAAGCCGCCCTCCCGCTCATCGCACGCGGCCTCCTCGTGTCCAGGGACGAGCGCCTGATACTTCCCGAGCGACTCGGTCTCCTCGGCAACGAGGTGTGGCAGCGCTTCGTCGGGTTGAACGTCCCTCCGGCACCCGCTCAAGTGGCGTGAACCGGCGCTCTACCGCCGGCTTTTGGGGCCCGACCGCAACGCGGACTGAGGTAGCTGTTAGGGCGCGTGCCGGCCGGGCGGCGGGCGGCCCCGCGGGCGAGCGGCATCACGGAGCGTGATGCGGTCGTGCCGACTCCAGCCCTCGGCGAGGGCCGCCGGCGCGTCCCCTTGACATGTGTTACGACACGTGAATTTGACTCCGGCGCGCCTCTCCGGTAAGGTAGCCATAGCGTGCTGTGCCCCATCTCATGCTGCAGCGAGCGCGGAAAACCCACCCGGTTGGGTTCACCGTGCCATGGGGAAGGAGACGTCGCATGAGAGCCCTATTCTGTGCTGTTCTCTTGCTGCTGGCTTTGCCGGTGCCTGCCCTTGCCGGCCACGCAGCAAGCTCCCTTCATCTCAGTAGCGTTTCCGTCGTCGGTGGACGAGTCGAGACCCTGACGGTGCGGGCTTTCGGTCTGTCCGGAGAGCCACTTCGTCATGCCCAGATCCTCGCCGCGTTCCGCTTCTCAGCGCGGCACACCTACCACCGGTCCGGGTGGACCAATAGCCGCGGGATCGGCGCCGTCAGCATTGTCACCCCGCGGGTGTCCCGCTCGACCCATGCTCAAGTCTCCGTTGTCGTTCACAGCGGGTACCTCAGCATCCCGCTCAGCGCGAATCTGACCGTTCTGCCGTCGGCGCCGCCCAACGGGACCCCGACTCCCGGGCCCAGTCCCACGTCGACTGCGACGCCCGTCGCAACGGCGGGAGTCTCACTTGTCGCCGTGGCCGCGCCTCCCACGGTGACGGCGCCCAACCCAATCTGGATCGCCGCCCATGTGCAGGACGCCGGCGGATCCAACTTATCGGGAGTCACCGTGACCGCGACGGCGGCCGTGGCCGGTGCCGATCAGACGGCGGCATCGCCGACAAATGCCGCGGGCATCGCCATGCTGAGGTTTGACACATCCGCCTTGCCGACATCGGCCACCGTCTCGGTGTCGGTCGGGGTTTCATGGAAAGGCAATCACGTGACGGGCACGGTAGCAGTGCCGGTGACCGTGTTGCCTCCGCCCGCCACAACCCCGACTCCCCCGACCGCGGTGCCAACCGATACGCCCATGCCGACTAGCACCGCTGCTCCGGCCACCCCGGTACTCCCCACCGCGCCCACGCTCCCCACGGACACGGCGACACCGGTAGCCACGAGCACACCGCTGCCCACCGACACGCCCCTGCCGACGGCGACGCTACTGCCGACGTCCACCGCCGTGCCGACCTCCACCCCGATTCCCAATTGTCCCGCGGATCAGACCGCCTGCCTGCAGCAGATGGTCAACATCCTCAATCAGGATCGCGCGGCCTACGCAGCCCAATACGGCGTGAGTCTGCAACCGCTCTCCCTCAATACGGTCCAGTCGAACGGCACCGGTAGTTGCGTCGGATCGATCGGGCACTCCATCGCCATGCAGCAGAGCGGCAGCATCTGGCATCAAAATGCCAACTACCCCGCGGCGTCCTGGCCCAACAATGTATGCGTGTACTGGCGCTCGGCGGGGGAGAACGTCGGAATGACCAGCGGCGGCGAGCTACAAGCGATGCAGATGCTTGATCAACAGATGATGGGAGAGCAGCATGACCCGGCGTTCTGCTCCCAGTACAACGATCACGCCTGCAACATTGTCAGCAGCAAGTACGCCTCGGTCGGCATTGGCCTCGATTACGTCAACGGCGCCCTGTGGCTCACCGAGGATTTCGTCGGGTAACCCAGTCGGGTCCTACACCGGCACCAGTAGATCGGACACCAGCTGCGCCGCCATCTCGTAGCGTCCAAAGGACGGCATGACATAGATGCCGGCGACGAGGTGACCGCAGTCGTCGATCATCTCCTTCGCCAGTGCCAGTCCCTCCGGTATGCCCTCCGCGCCGGCCCGCTCCATGCGGACGAGAGCCTCCTCGGTGAGGCGGACGCCCGGCAGCTCGTTGTGAATGAAGAGCGCGTGTCGGTAATTCTGCAGAGGAAGGATGCCCATCAGAATCGGGACGTCGCACGGCCCGATCCGGGAAAGGACGCTCTCGAAGAGCTCAGCGTCATACACGGGCTGTGTCATGACGAAGTGCGCTCCGGCGTCCAGCTTGCGAGCGAAGCGGTCCAGTTCGTACTCCAGATCGTCTGTCGTCGGATTGAGCGCACAGCCGATCAGGAAATTGGTCGGCGTTCCGATCGAATTGCCGCCGGTATCGACTCCCTGATTAAGCTGACTGATCACCCTGATCAACCCGATGGAGTCGATGTCGTACACCGCTTTGGCGTGCGCGTAATCGCCCAGGCTGGGCGGGTCGCCGGTGAGGGCGAGCACGTTTCGGACGCCCAGGGCATGGGCGCCGATCAAATCGGATTGGATCGCCATGAGATTGCGGTCGCGCGTCGTGAAGTGGAGTATCGAGTCGATCGCTGCCTCTTGACGCACCAGGACCGCGGTCGCCACCGCTCCCATCCGGACGCGTGCCATGGCGCTGTCCACCACGTTGACGGCGTCCGCGCCCGCGTCCCGAAGCAAACAGGCGCCGGCCACCGCTTTGGCGGGGTTCGCGCCGCGCGGCGGCCGGATCTCCACGCTGATGACGCGCTGCCGTCCCAGCTTCCCGCGGAAAGATGACTCCTCGGCGGCCGGCTCATGGAGCGGCTCCGGTTCCGGGGGTAGTGCAACTTCGATGACCGCGGTCCGCCGCTCGCCCTCGCTGAGGGCACGTTTTAAGGCGTATGTGTGAGACGGCGTCGTGCCGCAGCATCCGCCGACGATGACGGCTCCCAGGTCCACCATGCGCCGTCCGTAGTCCGCCACATACTCGGGGGAGGACAGATAGATAAGCCGGCCGTCGACCCGGTTGGGGAATCCCGCGTTGGGCATGGCCGAGACGCACGGAGCGCCGGCCGCCAGGAGTCCTTCCACCACGTCGAGGAGCATGCTCGGCCCCACGCTGCAATTGGCGCCGACCACGTCGGCGCCGAGCGCCGTCAGCCGGTCGGCCACCTGCTGCGGGGTGTAGCCGCGCGGCGTGCAGAGGTCCTCGCCAAACGTCATTTCGGCGATGATGGGAACGTCAGCGACGGAGCGAGCCGCTTCGATGGCGAGCTCGATCTCGTCGAGATCGCTGAACGTCTCCAGCACAAGCAGATCCACGCCGCCCTCGAGCAGCGCGGCAATCTGTTCCTCGAAAGCCTCACGCACGTCGGATGGCTCGGCGTTTCCGTACGGGAGCAGGGTGCGGGCGGTGGGACCGACGGAACCGGCAACGAATACCGATTCGCCGCAGATCTCCCGGGCGCCGCGAGCCAGGCGCGCCGCCTTGCGATTGATGTCCCCGACGCGGTCGTCCAACCCATGGGCCGCCAGCCGAAAACGGTTCGCACCGAAAGTATTGGTCTCGATGATCTCGGCGCCGGCCTGAATGTACTCGCGGTGGATCGCTTCAATGAGCTCCGGGCGCTCGATCGACTGCCAGTCGAAGCACTCGTCGTAGGCAATGCCGCGACCATAGATCTGGGTGCCCATGGCTCCATCGGCCACGATGGGCCGGCCCGAAGCGAGGCGCGAGCGGAAAGGATGATTCATAGTCCGCCGATTCTAACGAACGGCCGGTCACGATGCGCCTAGCAAACGCTTCCACCATGCCGGCCGCCGGCGACGCGAATCTTCCAGCAGCTTGATCTCGTTCTCGCGCTCTTCCAGTTTGCTCTCGAGCCATCCGTTACGGGTCGCCAGAGTGATCGCGCCATCCTGCAGAGTGGCGTACCGTTGCTCCAGAGCGCGCAGCTGCTCTTCCAGCAGGGCGGCACGGCCGGCCTGCTCCGCCAGCCGCGCCTGCTCGCTGAGGACCGCGGAGAGGTCGAGGGAGGGTCCGGACGCGGCGGGCGGGCTGCCCTGGCCGGCGAGGTTGTCGTCTACGTCGGGAGGCTGCGTCTTCGCAGGACCGGCCGTCTCCCTGTCGGACAGCCTGACCCAATACTTCCCACCCGCCAGCCGCGACGGCAGTGAGCCGTCCTTGATGCGGCGCCGAATGGTGAGATCAGACTTCCCGAGCGCTCTCGCTGCCTGCTGAATAGTCAGCCAGCCCTCTGACTGATCAAGTTCATTCTGTGTACTCATCCCTCGGCGGTGACCCCCTGTGATTAAGCAGCCGACTATACCATCGGTCATAGGAGGTGAGCGCGGTGGCCCTCACCCCCTAACCCCCTCGCCCACCGCAGTGCTGGCTTCACGACAGTTTTACCGGAGCTCGCGCCTCGGGGAGGAGGCGGAGGCAGACGGGGATAGGTTGATCGTTGGCGAGAAGGCG
>JAJPIP010000008.1 GCA_021324655.1 Pseudomonadota bacterium | reverse complement strand
TGTGGATGCGTTCACGGCGGCGGTGGTGAATTTGATACCGGCGGCGGCGGGGAAATAAGCGGGGTGCAGGTTACGCGGCCGACCAGGCGGGCTGAGAGCCCGCCGCAGGCTGGGAGCCTGCCCCACACGAAGCAGGCGGCGGTTCGAGAATATCGGCGTAATTTCGGACAGCTCGTTCGATTACACAGGGCAAGCCGTTTGTGGATGCGTTCACGGGGACAGTGGTGGATTTGATACCGGCGCCGGCGGCCAAGTAAGCGCGGGGGCAGGTGAAAACGCCTGCCCCACACAAATCAGGCGGCGGTTTGGGTTTGGAACGACTCCATCTCGTCGGCTGAGGGGCCGTACATGCCCGGGATGGCCACATTATTCAACCGCAGGTAGACGCCGAGCTGGGCGCGATGGTGGATGAGATGGTTCAGCACCGGGCCTCTCATCACCTCTGTTCGCGGGGCGGAGATGATGGTCTGGCCGCCGTACGTGCAGGTCCACGTCTTTCGCCAGTCCTCGTCGCTCGCAGCCTGGATTGCCGAACGCGCTTCCGTTACGCCTTTGTCGAAGGTGTGCAGCAGCTCCTCACGCGTGGCGGCGAGGTGCGGCTTATAATCGCCTGGGATTTCGAGCAACTCGGTGGTCAGCGTCGTCTGTGCCCAGCTGGCGAGCTCGGCTACATGCGTCGCGAGCCGGCCCAGGCTCATCGACTTCGCGTGCGGGGTGTAGTCGAACTTGTCCTCCGGCACGCGCTCGAGCAAAGCGCGCGTCTTTTTCATCTCGTCTTCAAATTCGGGAAGAATCGATTGGCTGATGGTCATAAACTCCTCAATCAGGACGGTAACAGGCATTTAGGACAGTTTCTGTCCTCGGTGCGTGGCACTCTGGAAGAGGATGCTGGGGACTTCGGCGAGGCTGCTCCGTCTGTTGTCGCTGTTCCAGGGGCAACGCTACTGGTCCGGCGCGGAGCTGGCGGAACGGCTCGAAGTGACCGGGCGAACACTGCGCCGGGACGTTGATCGTCTGCGCAGTCTGGGGTATCCGGTGCACTCCACCTCAGGCGCCGAGGGCGGCTATCAGCTGGGCGCCGGGGCGACGCTGCCGCCGCTGCTGCTGGACGACGAGGAAGCGGTGGCCGTGGCTATCGGGCTGCGGACCGCGGCAAGCGGGACCGTTGCAGGCATTGAAGAAGCATCCATGCGCGCCCTCCTGAAACTGGAGCAGGTTCTACCGGAGCGCCTGCGCCGCCGTGTTGCGGCGCTGCACGCTTCAATCGTGCCCATCAGCGGAGGAGCCCCCACGGTGGACCTGAAGACCGTCTCGGTTATCGCGAGCGCCTGCCGGGACAACGAGCGACTGCGCTTCGGGTATCGTGATCGCGGTGGGACGGCAACGGCGCGGATTGTCGAACCGCAGCGGCTGGTGCACACCGGCCGAAGCTGGTACCTGCTGGCGTGGGACACGGCGCGCGAGGACTGGCGCACATTTCGCGTGGATCGTATCGAGGGCCGAGTGTCGCCGGGCGCGCGCTTCTCGCCACGTCCGCTGTCCGATGCGGAAGCCGCGGCGCTGGTGTCGCGGTCGGTGGCCTACGCGCCATACCCGTTCCGCGCAACGGTGAAGCTCTACGCCGATGCGGCTACGGTTGCTCAGAGGATCCGGCCGACGGTCGGGATGGTGGAGGCCATCGACGAACATTCCTGCATGCTGCGGACGGGCGCAGGGTGCCCGCCGGGCCTGGCCATCTACATTGCGTCGTTCGGGATCGATTTCGAAATCCTGGATCCGCCGGAGTTGATGGAGGAGGTGCGGCGCACGGCGGAGCGGCTGGCGCGCGCCGCTCAGCCTTCGACACGAGCGTGTTTGACGCCCCTGGAAAGGTCGAGCATCACCTCGTCCTCGTAGCACCAGCCCCAGTCCTCGCCAGGCTCGATGGATCGGATCACCGGGTGCTTCGTCTGGTGGAAATGCCGTGTGGCGTGGCGGTTCTTCGACGAGTCGCAGCAGCCCACGTGACCGCAGGTCAGGCAGATGCGCAGGTGCACCCAGCGGTCGCCGGTTTTCAGGCACTCCTCGCAGCCATGCTGCGCGGGCTGAAGATCTTTGGCATCTTTCACGTGCTCGCACGTGGTCATTGCTTTCCTCCCTGATGTTCCTTCGGCACGGGCAGAAGCACCTGGAAGCGGGTATCTCCCGGCCGCGACTGGACGGTGATTTCGCCGTGGTGCCGGCGCACGATGCGGTAGACGGTATCGAGCCCAAGGCCCGTGCCCTGGCCGACGCCCTTCGTAGTGAAGAACGGCTCGAAGATATGGTCGCGGATCTCGGGTGGTATGCCGGCGCCATTGTCGCGAAGCTCGACCAGCACGCGATCCCCCTCGCGCGCGGTGCGGATGCGCAGCTCGCCTTTTCCGTTCATAGCGTCGATGGCGTTCTCGATGAGATTGGTCCACACCTGATTCAGCTCGCTGCCGTGAACGCATACGCGCGGAACGTTGTTGCCGTATTCGCGAACGACGCTCACACCTTTCTTGAGGCGGTGTTTGAGCATGATCAGGGTGTTGTCGATGCCCTGGTGGATGTCCACCTCCTGCTCGGGCATCTGGTCCATGTAGGAGTATTCCTTGATGGCGCGAACCAGCTCGGAGATGCGAGCCGTGCTGCTGGAGATCTCGCCGGCGAGGCGGGTGATGGTGAACGACGCCGACAGCCGCGCGACGGCATCGGTGAGCGCGCCGTTCGTGAAGCGGGCGCCGAGTTCATCGAGGGTCTTTGCGTCGCAGCCGGCCTCCACCAGAGGGCCGGCGGCCTTCCATGCCTCGGGTACCCCGTGTGTCTCCAGCCAGCGCGCGATTTCATCCTCACGATCGCTCCGCGCCAAAGCGTCCAGGACAGCCGTGCCGCCCCTGTTCCAGTCGCACTCCAGCTGTGCGAGGAAAGCGCGAGCGGCGGTGGGCAGATCGCGGCTGTCGAGACGGGCATTGGCGGTGCGCAACGCCTGGACCGCCTCGCGCAGGTCGTCGGCGGCGCGACGGGCGGCAGCGGCCGGGTTATTGAGCTCGTGCGCGAGCCCGGCCGAGAGCTTGCCGAGCGCGGCGAGTTTTTCGCGCTCCTGGTCGGCGCGGGTGACCTCGCGGACGCGGTCGGCCATGACGTTCACCAGGCGACCGGCGAGCGCGGGGATACGCTGGATCATCTCCGGGAACAGCGCCGCCGGAAAGACGGCCAGCACAGTGGGTGTGGCGGCGGCGCGTGTCGTGAGCGGGAAGGATTTCAGCCGGGAGTAAGGCAGCATGCCCGTAATCTGGCCGGCGTAGGCGTTGTACACGCGGCCGTCATCCGGCGAGCTTTCATGGCGGCCGCGGATCTCGCCTTCGAGCACGACGATAAGATGCTCCGCCGGCGTGCCTTCGCGCGAAATGATTTCTCCGGCTGAGTACTCGTTCACGTTCATGTTGGACATGAACCAGGAGAGGCCGTCTTCGGGGAGATCCGCAAAGGCCGGGATGTCGCGCAGCCGGGCAGGGAGATCGATTTGCGGCGCGCTCATCTTCAGACCTTGGCCAGATACTGATGCACGAACTGGATGGCGATGGAGCCCTCGCCGACGCTCGAAGCCACGCGTTTCACCGATCCGTGCCGCACGTCGCCGACGGCGAACACGCCGGGCTGGCTGGTTTCGAGCAGGGCCGGGTCGCGATCGAGGGTCCAGGAAGACGGGGGAGTTCCATCGCGAATGAGATCGGGGCCGGTGACGATGAAGCCGCGCTTGTCGCGCTGCACGAAGCCGTCAAGCCACTCGGTGCGAGGCTCAGCGCCGATAAAGACGAACAGCGAGCTGGCCGGAACAGTTTGCACGGAGCCGGTTCTTTTGCAGGAGATGGAGATGGACTCCAAATGGTCTTTGCCATGCACCTCCACTACTTCGGAAGCGGTTTCCACGGTGATGTTCGGCGTTTTCTCGATGTCATCGATCAGGTACTTCGACATGGTAGCCGCCAGCGACTCGCCGCGCACGAGGATAATCACGCGTTTGGCGCAGCGCGAGAAATTCATGGCGGCCTGCCCGGCGGAATTCGCGCCACCGATGATATACACGTCCTCACCGCGGCAGGATTCGGCCTCAGTGGATCCGGCTCCGTAGTAGACGCCCGCGCCGGTCAGCCGGTCCATGCCGGGAACGCCGAGTTTGCGCCACTGCACGCCGGTGGCGATGATCAGAGCGTGGCAGGAGAGCTGTGAATTATCGGAGAGGGTGACGATGCGGTACGGTCCTTCGGCCTGGGCGTGAATGGCCTCTTCGGGAGAGATAATCTCCGCGCCGAAACGCCGGGCCTGAATGACCGCGCGGCGGGCGAGATCGGAGCCGCTCAGGCCGGAAGGAAAGCCGAGGTAATTCTCGATATTGGAGCTGAGGCCGGCCTGGCCGCCCGC
>JAJPIP010000092.1 GCA_021324655.1 Pseudomonadota bacterium | reverse complement strand
TCAAACTCTCCATCACTACCCCTGCTGGGGTCCACAAAGAGTCCAATCACTGTCAAAAACTCGCTTTGGAATCTCTCTCTTCGATTGGAAAGGTGCCTGCCACCGCGGAACATCTCTGTCCCGCCGCTTCCGAGTCTACCCAGTCCGTGTCGAGGAGGTCAACCCTCCCCAGCTACCACTGAGATCTCGGCGACGCGAGAGCGTTTGCTCTCCCGCGGCTCCAGAGTTTACATAACTCTGGCCACTCCGGTCAACCCCTGTGGCGGACCCGATGCGGGAGGCAGCGTCTCGGCTGCGCTCCGTAGTGTGCCAAATCGCACTCGAGTCGGTCAATACCCTTGTGACACGCGGGACGCGGCCCTATCATCAGACAGTTTAGGGAGGATGGTATGACCTCGACCGACATGCGTCAGGCGCCACACCTGGATGCCGGTTTGACGCCGGAGGACCTGCGGACCATGTACTACTACATGTCACTCACGCGGGCGCTCGAGGAACGCGTCCGCTCGCTGTACCTTCAGGGCAAGCTGGTCGGGGGCGTCTACACCAGCCGGGGCCAGGAGGGAACCGCTGTCGCTTCTGCGTATGCCATGCAGCCGCAGGATGTCTGTGCCCCGCTCATCCGAGACCTTGGTGCCACCATGACGAGAGGCGTCCCTCCTCGCGCCGTGCTGGCCCAGTGGCTGGGACGCGTTGGCGGACCGACAGGGGGGCGCGATACAAATCTCCACTTCGGAGACATGGGACGCGGCATCCTCGCCCCGATTAGCATGCTCGGCGCAACGATCCCGCTTTGCGCCGGCGTTGCGCTTGCCGCCAGGCAGTGCGGCCGAGACTCCGTCGCACTCGCTTACGTAGGAGACGGCGGCAGCAACACCGGAGATTTCCACGAAGGTATGAACTTCGCCGCTGCACTGCGGCTCCCGCTGGTCGTCATCGTCGAGAACAATGGGTACGCCTATTCGACGCCGGTGTCCCAGCACGTCGCGATCGAGTCCTTCGCCGACCGCGCCGTCGCGTATGGAGTCCCCGGATGGTCGATGGACGGGAACGACGTGATCGAGGTCTATCGTCTGACGCGTGATGCCCTGGAGCGGGCCCGCCGTGGCGACGGCCCCACTCTCCTGGAAGCCCGCACCTTTCGCATGCGTGGTCACGCCGAGCATGACGATGCCTCCTATGTTCCGAAGGAGTTGGTTGCCGCGTGGGCCCAGCGTGACCCCATCCACCGCCTCGCACACTACCTGGATGAGCACGGGCTCTGGACCCCGGATGACCAGCGCACGATGGAAGACCGGATCAAGCGAGATATCGACGAGAGTCTTGAATGGGCGGTTGCCTCTCCGATGCCCGATGGCGTGACTCAGACAGCCGATATCTATGCCGAGTAAGTGCTAGGACACGATCACCAGGTCGCGGGTGGCCTCGTTGAGCCGGCGGTGACCGTCGTCCGTGACTAGGACGATGTCCTCGATGCGCACGCCGAACCGGCCGGGGAGATAGACCCCCGGCTCCACGCTGAACGTCATGCCAGGTCGCAATTCGAGCTCGTTGCCTTCGACGATGTACGGTTCTTCGTGCACGTCGAGTCCGATACCGTGGCCGGTACGATGGACGAACGCGGTGCCGTACCCCGCCTGGCGAATCACATGGCGAGCGGCGGCATCCACTGACTGGGCAGCGACGTGGGGCCGAACGGCGGCAACACCCGCCTGCTCGGCCCGACGGACTGTCTCATAGACATCTCGGAAATCGTCGGGCGCCGGACCAACATGCACCGTCCGAGTGGTGTCCGACTGATACCCGTCCAGCTCCCCGCCGAAGTCGAGGACGATGCTGTCGCCGGGCTCGATGACACGATCACCGGTCATATGGTGCGGCGAAGCGCTGTTCGGTCCGGAGGCCACGATCTGCCAATTCGGAGACAAACCCTTCGCCGCCAGGAGTTCCGACAGCTGCTGGGCTACCTCTTTCTCGGTACGTCCCGCGAACGCTGCTTGGACGATCGATGCATACACCTCGTCGGTCCGTGCCCCGGCTTCCGCCATGAGCGTCCATTCCGCGTCAGATTTGACCATCCGGAGCTGTCGGAGGATATCCCCCGCGGGGACAAATTGGACGTGTGGAAGCACGCCTAGTAGACGCAGCAGAACGACTGCCCATGCCTGGTTCGAGATGGCGATCCGGGACAGCGGCCCCACATTGGACAGTGTCTGCGCTAGTACGTCGTAGGGATTCTCGGTTTCGCCGTACGGCACGATGCGCAGCGCCCGCGACTCCGTGAGACGGGGAACCTCGAGGCGCGGCGCCAGAATAAACGCTTGCAAGCCGGGTGGAACTGCCAAGATCGTCGGGCGCTCCGTGGGATGGGCCGCGTATCCGATCAGGTATCGAAGATCCGAGGACGGCGTCGCCAGCAGGACGTCGGCACCTGCCGCGACCAGAGCGTGCCGCGCTGCGTCAAGCCGTGCTGCCATTACCTCTGGCGGCAGCATCAGCTATCGCTCCTGCGTCCGAACGGATACCGTCATGGACCGACTCGCTGCAAAGGATCCGGCAAGCCGGGTATGGGCCAGAATGCATCTCCGTTGGGAAACGGCTGCGGCGACGTGCACGGCCCGCATGACCTCACATCAAGATGCGCGGCAGCGGCGAGCGAACGGATCTTCTTTCTCTGGTCGCGGAATCGGCGAAGGTCGCGCAGCGTCCGGCGGTAGCGCGCCGTCATGGTGGGAGACAGATGGTGGTGCCCGAACAGGTCATAGAGATACGTCACGACGATGACGTAATCTCGGGTCTCACGATATGGCGGGACCCCGCCGTACGCGATTACCGCTCCCGGTCCCGCGTTGTACGCAGCGAGCGCCAGATCGAGCCGGCCGAACTCGCGGAGGAAGCCGGCCAGCATCCGGCAGCCGGTCCGAATATTGTGCGCGGGGTCGAAGGGTCCGTGCAGCACCTGCATGAGACCGCGCGCATCGGAAGCCTGATTCCAGGCCGTCGGATCACCATTGGATTCCATGGTGATGACGGCGGCAACGAGCACCGGATCCAGATGATAATGCCGGGAGATCGGCACCACGAGGAAGGCCCACCGGCGCACCGATGCCGGGATACCGTTACCCCAGCGGAGGCGAGCGCTTTCCTCCAATTGAGCCGGGGACGGAAGGTATGCCGTGGCCGGCGGCGGGGCTTCCGTCGGCACGGGCTGCGGGACGGCCGTTGCGCCGGCGGGTACAGATGTCCGCGCCGCGCCGGCGACGGCAGCCGTGGCGACCGGACTACTTTCAACCTGGACTACAGGGAGGGGAGACGGCGTGACGGTCGGAGGAGCCTCTGTCGCGGGAAAGGTCGGCGCGGGCAGAGTCGGAGTAGCATCATCCGCTCGCACGGGTGCCTGTAGCGCGGGCATCATGCCAGCCATGGCAATCAGGACGACTGCCCCCCAGACGCGACGCATCGAGCCTCCTTTCGGGTCCAAGACACAAACTACCAGCTATTCCAATGCCATCTCAACGGCGGTCCAACTCACGACGACAGGGTAATGAGATCAGCGTGTACGCCGTCATTGATCGTCAGCACGCCATAGGTGTGCGCAGGAGCGAAACGTCGCCGCGTCGGCGACCCGGGATTGAATAACAGCTTGCCCGACTCGCGCCGGATCATCGGTTGGTGGCTATGCCCGAAGAGGACGATATCAGCTCGCGCCCCGCGGGCCGCCTCCAGCGCCGTGCGACCTCCCTGGTCTCCATGCAGCAGAGCGACCCGGTAGGGGCCGATGGTGAGTTCGGCGCGCGTTGGGAAGCGCTCTCGAACCTGCCTATCGTCCATGTTGCCGCACACAGCGGCGAGCGGGCCGAGCGTCGCGAGATAGTCCGCCACCGCGACAGCCGTGAAGTCACCGAGGTGGACGATGAGGTCGCACCCCTTCATAGCCTCGACAAGCAGTGGGGGAAGCTCTTCACCGGATGACAGATGCGTGTCGGAGACGATGAGGAGCTTCATCCGAGAATGTAGATCACGGAGATGGCATTGATCACGCCGTGCACGAGGGCAGACGCGTAGATGCTCTTGCCGTACTCGAAGACGTATGCCAGGACAACGCCCATGAAGATCAGGATGGGGGCGGACTGGGGCTCGCCGTGAGCGAGGCCGAAGAGTGCGCCGCTGACGAGCGCGGCGAAGAAGATCGCCAGATCAAGAGGAATCACGCGTCGGAAGAGATGGCGTAAGCCCTGGTACACGATGCCGCGAAAGAGGGTTTCCTCCGTGAGCGGCGCTTCGATCGCTGCCCAGGCGAGCACGAGGAGTTTCTTCGCCAGACTGTAGTGGTGGTTTTTGCCCAGTTCCTGGACGGCGTTTCCTTGCAGATGAAATGAGGGGAAGAACGTGTCAAAAGCCCACTGCAGGGCGGCGATGCCGGCAAAGGTCACGACCAGGGCGACGGCCGCCAACAAGACAATGCGTGCCCCGGAGTCGCGGTAGCCGAGTGAGCGCAGGCCGGCGTGGTACGGAGCCGCAATAAAGAGCAGGACGCACAGGATGACGGCAGCGACCAGGATCTGGTAGGCGCCGAGATCCCAGACCAGATCGTGGTGCTGCAGCGAGACGTGATTCACGCCGAACAGGACCGAGACACCTGATATGTAGATCGCGAAGGCCAGGACGAAGGAGCCGATGGCGCTCGCGATTCCCCAGGGAACCTCGGAGTCGGCCGGCGCCTCAGCCGCCGGTGCCGGCTGCTGCACGGGCAATCTGCCTCGTCCGAATCATCTCGGTCACGATCTCTATGTCCGGGTACAACACGCGGTCCTCCGCCACGTGGGGTACCTTGCTGCGAATAAGCGCGTGGACCGCCTCCAGCGCCGGACTGGTTCGTAATGGCCGCCGGAAGTCGATGCCTTCCGCCGCCGCCAGGAGTTCGATTGCCAGAACCGACTCCACATTCCGCAGAATCTGCTCCGCCTTCAGTGCAGACGTGACGCCCATGCTGACGTGGTCTTCCTGGTTGGCGGACGTGGGCACTGAATCCACGCTGGCCGGATGAGCGAGCACCCGATTCTCGGAGATCAGGGCCGCGGCCGTGTACTGCGAAACCATGAACCCCGACTCGACGCCGCCATGCATCGTGAGGAACGGTGGGAGCTCGCTGAACGACGGATCGAGCATGACCTCGATCCGTCGCTCTGAGATGTCGGCCAGCTCGGCGAGACCGATGGCAAGGTAATCCATGGCCATCGCCAGTGGCTCGCCGTGAAAGTTTCCGCCGGAGATGATCGAGCCATCCTCGGGAAACACCAGTGGATTGTCGGTCACCGAGTTGATCTCAACCTCCATGACGTCCCGGCAGTGGGACAACGTGGCCCGCGAGGCGCCGTGCACCTGGGGCATGCAGCGCAACGAGTACGGGTCCTGAACCTTGTGCCTCATGTCGTGCTGGTGGGAGCGGACGATCTCGCTTCCCGACAGCAATGCTCTGAGATGCGCCGCCGCGGCGACCTGCCCGGGATGGGGACGGATTTCTTGAACGCGGGCGTCGAAAGGCCGCGCGCTCCCGCGCACCGCATCAACCGTCATGGCTCCGGCGATGTCCGCAACCTCCATCACATTGCAGCCATCCTCGCACAACAGACAGCCCATCGCCGTCATCAGCTGCGTGCCGTTGATCAGGGCGAGGCCCTCCTTGGCGGTCAGTTCCACCGGACGGAGTCCACGCCGCCGCAGCGCCACCTGGCCCGTCACCAGTTCCCCATCGACCCACGCGTGCCCCTGTCCGATCAGGACCAGTGCCAGGTGAGCGAGAGGAGCAAGATCACCGCTGGCTCCCACGGAGCCTTTCCTCGGGACAAAGGGAACGACGCCGGCATTGAGCATGTCAATGAGAGCTTGTACCGTTTCGAGCCGGATGCCGGAATAACCTCGTGCCAGGGCCGAGATGCGCAGCAAGGTCATGGCGCGAGTCACGTCAGCATCGAGTGGGGCGCCAACGCCGACCGAGTGGCTCATGATCAGGTTGCGTTGCAGCCGCTCGAGATCGTCGGGCGGTATCACACGATCCGCCAGCCGACCGAAGCCGGTCGTCACTCCGTAGACGATCTCTCGCGACGCCACCACGCGGTCGATGACCTCACGCGACCGCCCAATCGCCGCGACCGCGTTCGAGCCCAACTCCACTCGTCTTCCCTCTCGGGCGGCCGCCACGACCTCGGTGATTGATAGCGGCTGGCAATCTATGGTGAGCGGCAGCTGATCGGCGTCGCGCATACGAGCGTCCAATCCTAGCACTTGGTTTAGTTGATACGATTGGGCAAAGCCGAAAGGGAAGGGCATGAGGAAGCCTCTCATTGGCCTGACGAGTTTCACATCGTGGACGATGCCCAACACTGCCACGGGAACTGCGTCGGCTCGATCGACCGTCAATCAGGCCTACGTCGGGGCCATCGTCGCGGCGGGAGGAGCTCCGGTGATTCTTCCGATCGGTCTCGACCTGGACGGCTTGCACCAAATCTATCGGCTTCTCGATGGCTTGCTGCTGCCGGGTGGTGTCGACGTCGCCCCCCGACATTACGGACAGGAGCCGCATCCACAGCTTGGCGAAGTGGATGAAGGTCGCGACGATCTGGAGCTCGCGGTGCTGGCGTGGGCCCTCGCGGACGATCTGCCCATTCTGGGCATTTGCCGGGGCATTCAGGTGCTGGCCGTCGCTGCCGGCGGTACTCTCTACCAGGACATTCCGAGCCAATTGCCGGGAGCGAGCCGTCACGAGGTGCGGGAGTTCGGCGCTCACTACATGGCCCATGAAATCGACATTTCGCCGACGTCCCGCCTGGCGGCCATCCTGGGGGTGACGCGCACTGGAGTGAACACCTTCCATCATCAGTCGGTGTGCGCGGCTCCTCCGGGCTTCATCGTTTCTGCCCTCAGCGCGGACGGAGTTGTCGAAGCGATAGAGGCACCGGCACGCCGCTTCACGATCGGCGTGCAGTGCCATCCTGAGGGACTCTGGAATACGACGGTCCCCGAGTTCGCCCGTCTCTTTGCCGCCTTCGTGGAGGCAGCCGCGAACCGTTCTCTAGCGCAGGCCGGGTAGCCGTTGCTCAGCGTCTGACAGTTACCCTCGTCCAGGGACTGAGGGCAGCATGACCGAAACTGTCGGTGACGAGGACCCGCACACTGTAGCGCCCCGGGCGCCGGAAGGTGTAGGTCGTGGTACCGACCGTGGGCTTGAGCTTCGTGCTGCCGATCTGCCACTGGAAGACGGCGCCGTGCGCGCCGTTCGCCGTGTGAACCACGGCGCCCAGCGAGACTGCACGTCCCGCGAGGTACGTTCGGTGCGTCACATGGACCGTCGGCGTGTCGGAGAACCACTGGAAGACTCGGCCCAGGAGTTGCGCTCGCGTCGTGTATCCGGTGTTGTCGTTTACCCCTTCCCATCCGAATGAGAAGAGGACGGAACGCCCGAGATATCCCGGCGATGGGTGCTGGAAGGTCGGCTCGGCGCTGTTGGTGATACCCACGTCCAGCGGGCCGAAGCGCTGCGGCACGGCTAGGGCCCACTGCCCGTAGCTGGTCTGGTTCGGCACGTTCGCGCCGCGAAGGGCGTGAAGAGCCGAGACGCCAACCGTGCACTGACAGAGCAACTTGTCGTCGACGGCGAGGTTGTCGTGCGCGCCGTTGCCTTTGGTGCTGATATCGATCGGCTTGAGGCCGACGAACGGGCCCACCCTGGAGAACGCGCCGTCGCCGTGATCGGGAAGGATACTGGGCTGCGGCGGAGATACTCCGCCTTTGCCTGAGGGGTCATTGGTGTTGGTGTCGAAAGTACTGAGACTCTCGGCCTCGGCACCCAGGTCACCGGCCACGAAGTACGGATCGGTGAGCGCGGCGCCCATGCCGGTAATGAATACTTTGCCACCGCCGCGCAGGTACGTGTCGAGTTCCGTCACGTCGGTACCGGTGAGAGGTGACTCCAGCGCCTCGTAGTTACTGTTCTGGCTGGCCCAGGCGTTCAGGTTATTCCCGGTGAAGTAGATCACGGCCGAGGCGCGCTTCATCTCTGTGGCTGAAGGTGACCCGAGCGTCCCCTCGTTCCAGTACGTATAGGGCCGGTGAATCGCATCCAGCGCCTTCTCGTAATACGACGCGACGTTCGCGGGACGGATCGCAGCTCCTCCCAGCGGCTGGAACTGGCTTGCCGTGTCGTCGACGAGCAAGACACTACCGGCACTGACCGCCTGATCGACCACGTGGACGAAGTAGGGAGCGTGGATCGTCTGGGTCCCGTTGCTGAAGACGATATCCCCATCGGCGTTCCCCGTCACTGAACCGCCGGCCACCGAGAGAGAGATTGGGACGGAGGCGGTGCCGTTGACGGGGAGGGTGACACTAGTCGGCGCGGAGACAGTCACGCCGCCGGAACTGTCGAGCGGCTTCACGGTGACCTGCCAGGTCCCGGCCCCGTTGCCGGCGTCGGCGATCGCCACGGTTGACTGTCGGGACACGGCGCCGTACGCGGAATTGACCTCCCCGAAGCTGACCGACCCCGGCGTCAGGAAGGCCGTGGACTGGATGGCCGCCGCAACGTCCAGAAGCCCGGCGCCGTCCTGAAGCACCGCAGGCATCGAAGTCGTGTTGGGCTCGAGGGTAACGGTCCGGCTCGCCGTGTCCATCAACATGGACTTGATCCAGCTTCCGTGCGTCGCCACCATCGGCGGCGTGAGGTGCGTGAATCTCTGCAGCAGGAGAGCGATAGCCCCGGTCACGTGAGGAGCCGAGAAGCTAGTTCCATCGGCACTCGTCCAACCGGAGGGGTCGTACATGATGTTGTTCTTTACTTCTGACTCCGTCGCCGAGTAGATATCCTGGCCAGGTGCCACCAGGTCGGGCTCGATCTGATAGTCGAATCCGCCGGCGGACGAGAAGTCGGTCACGATGTTCGGGGTATCGGCGAAGGAGTGAAGAGTCGGATCGATCGACAGCGTCGCGTCCGGATGCGACTGGACCCACGCCAGCAGAGCCGTTCCGTCCGCCTTGCTGACGGAGAGAGCAGGTATGTGCGCCGTCCCCTCGATCATGACCAGCGGGGCTACCTCATTGACGTTGTCCATGACGATGGCCCCGACCGCGCCGAGGGCCGCGACATGATTGAGCTTGTCCTCGAAAGTGGTCTGCCCTCGCTCGATCAGAGCGATCTTACCGTGAAGGTCTACTCCCGAGAGATCATCGGCGTTCGACGCGTTCCCGGTATCACCCGGTTCGCGCGCCATTCCGACGTATGAGACGGGCGACGGTCCGACGGCAGTCGTGACGGGATTGGTCCCCTGGGTTCCCCGGATTTCCTGAAGGCTAGCCGGGGGCGTCGTGGGCCCGCCGACCAGGACCGCCGGCTGCAAGCCCCGGGTATTGGTCGTGGCTCCGACCGCGATCGCTCCAGGAGCCGTGGCGGGGGTCGTCACCGAGTTAGGAAGCAGCCCGTTGTTGCCCTCCGACGCGTTGCCCGCCGAAATCGAGACGGGGACGCCCGCCGCGATCGCCGCGTGGACCATCAACTGGTCGGGATCCAGCCGTGAAACGGACTGCCACGGGTAGCCGAGACTCATATTGATGACATCGGCACCGTCTTGCACCGCGGCCTCGATGGCCGGCAGGAGGGTGTCCTGCCCTGCACCGGAGTTGTCGGACGATGACGTCTGGGGGAAGACGTTGTAATTCATGACATACGCCGCCGGGGCGATGCCGCTGGCCGTCGTGCCGATCGGGGTCTTGGTGCCGTAGTCACAGGCTTCGATGGAGGCGCCGAACGTGCCGTGTCCCTCGACATCCTGGGGCGAATACGTCTTGTTCGGATCAGGGCCGAATGCCCTGGCGACGATCACCTTGTTATTGGTGAACGCCAGCTGGCCACGCCGGCCTATGGGAGGAGCGGACATCCCCTGGTCGCTGAAACACGGACTCTTGATATCGATGCCGGAGTCGATCTGAGCGATCATCATGCCGCGACCCGCGTTCGGGCCGCCTCCGTTGATCGCCGCCCAGGCCTGCGGGATATGGACCAGAGGAAAGCTCTGGTCGTCGAGCAGCTGAGGGCGGTGCTGAGGGACAACGGCGGTCACGTTGAGGGCGGAGCGCAGAGCCGGGAGCTGAGAGACAGGCACCGCCGCCTCGAATCCGTTGACCAGTAAATGGAAGCGGTAGCCGAGGCTCAGATTGATCCCGTGCCGGCGTAGATAGGCGATCTCCTCGTTCTGGAAGCTCGACAGCTGTTGGGCGTAACGGCGTGCTGCCGCGAGATTCGGGTCCAGACGGAGGTGGCCGTGGGTAAAGCCGTCGCGGACCAGGAATGCCCGATCCTGGGCGACCGGATCCCCTTTGAGGAGGATGGTGACGTACGCAACTTTGGGGCTACCCGTCGCTGCACGGGTCGGTGAGGGAAGCACAAAAAAAGCGCCGATAAGCGCTACCGCTACGAGAAGCCGAGACACGCAAGCTCCAATTTCCAGATCGCTCCGCGCGGCGT
>JAJPIP010000102.1 GCA_021324655.1 Pseudomonadota bacterium | reverse complement strand
TCAGAGCCTCCAGGATGGGGAGATACTCCGAGCATGCGCCTTCCTCCCGACATTCGCCAGCAGTATCACTCGGGCCGGCCACTACCAGGTGTCGTGGCGGGTTGATCGGGCACGTATCCGGCCTCAGAACGGCACGGTTCCCTCCGGCGGGCGGGTGGCGGCGTTGATGATGTGGACACGCGTGCCCAGGAGCGTGGTGATCTCGATCTCCAGGGCGGCGTGGTCGAAAAGGGTGACGCCGGGAGCGAGGTCCACGACCAGGGGAAGCGGTCCCTCCTGCCAGGTCCCCGGTTCGACGGCCCAGGCCGGGATGCGGAGCTGCCGGGCCCCGGCGCGGGCGCAGGCCCCGAGAATGGCGTGGCGCTGCGCCCAGAGGGCGTGGTGATTCTCGGCATCAGCCACCGCTATTCTCCGGATCCGGTATCGACATGTAGGGGTTTGATGGAATCGAACCCCTACAAGGCGGATGGATCGATTTACTGGATTCAGTAATAGGAATGGTTTGCGAGGCGGCAACTCCCTCAGGCGGTGACGGCGAGTGAGGCGAAGGCGGTTTCCAGCACATCCAGCGCCTGGGAGATCTGGTCGCGGGTGATGGTGAGGGGCGGTTGGAGGCGCAGGACGTTGGACCGCTGGCCGCCGACGCCGATCAGCACGCCGTTCTCACGGCAGATGCGCCGGATTTCGGTTGCCTGGATGGGTGCCGGTTCCTTGGTCTCCCGGCTCGCCACCAGCTCGATGCCGATCATCAACCCCTTGCCGCGGACCTCGCCGATGATCTGGTGCTCGCCGGCCAGATCGCGCAGACGGGCCATCGTCCACTGACCCAGCTCGTCGGCATGCTGGGGCAACCGGTCTTCCAGCAGGACATCGATGTTGGCGAGTGCGGCGGCGCAACAGACAGGGTTGCCGCCAAAGGTCGAGAGATGCTCGCCGGGCTGGAAGCTGTCGGCGATCTCGGGCGGGGCGATGAAGGCGCCGAGCGGGAAGCCGTCGGCGATTCCCTTGGCCATCGCCATGATGTCGGGCTCGACGCCGTACCACTCGATCGCGAACATCTTGCCGGTCCGGCCGAAGCCGCTCTGGACTTCGTCGTCGATGAAGAGGATGCCGTGACGGTCGAGGATCTCTTTGACGCGCTGAAAATAGCCCTCGGGCGGGACGATGATGCCGCCCTCGCCCATGACGCCCTCGGCGATGAAGGCCGCCACGTCGCCGCCCGTCTGGTACTGGATGACATCCTCCACGGCGTCGGCGCAGGCCAGCGTGCACCGGCCCTCGCAGAAACGGCAGCGGTACTCGTAGGGCGCCGGGGCAAAGGCGACGCCGGACAGGTAGGGACCGCCGTGCGTCTTGCGGGCCTGGTTGCCGGTGACGGCGAGGGTAGCATTGGTGCGGCCGTGGAAGGCCATCTGGAGGGCGATGAACTCGTGCCGGCCGGTGTAGGCGCGGGCAAGGCGCATCGAGCCTTCGATGGCCTCGGCGCCGCTATTGCCGAAGAACGTTTTCTGCAGACGTCCGGGAGTGATCTGGGCCAGTCGCTCCGCCAGATCGGCGACCGGCGGGGCGTAGTAGATGTACGAGGCGCAGTGGATGAATTTGTCTATCTGCTCTCTCGCCGCCGCCACGACGCGCGGATTGCGGTGCCCGGTGTTGACGACCGAGATGCCGGCGAAGCAGTCGAGGTAGGTGCGACCGTCCACTGCCGTGACCGTCGCGCCCTCGGCCGAGGCGAAGACCACCGGCTCGATGCTCTTGACAAAGCTGGTATTGACGTATTTGGCGTACTTCTCTTGGGTATCCATCTCTTCGGATCCTTTCGCGGCCGGGCGGCGGGACACTGCGCCAGCGCGGTCCCGCCCTACTGGTCTTGCAGCCAACTCTTACCAGTGCGCTCCGCTCTCGCCGCCGAACCAGCGTGTGATGACGACCTGTCGGTCGGTGAAGAAGTCGATGGCATCCCGTCCCTGGCCGTGCTGTGTGCCGAAGAAGGAATCACGGGCGCCGCCGAAGGGGAAATAGGCCATGGGGGCCGCGACGCCGATGTTGATGCCGACGTTGCCGACGTCGAGCCGCGTCTGGAACTCGCGCGCCCAGCCACCGTGCTCGGTGAAGATGCTGGCGGCATTGCCGTACGGGCTGCCGTCGATGACGTCGATCGCGGCATCGAGCGACTCCACCGGGATCATGGCGAGCACCGGCCCGAAGATCTCGGTCTGTGCCAGCTGCATCTCGGGTCGAACATTGTCGAAGAGGGTGGGCTCGACGAAGTAGCCGCCCTCCTCCGGCTGGACGGCGTGGCCGCCGGTGACGAGCTCGGCGCCTTCCTGCCGCCCGTTCTCGATGGCCTGCACGATGCGGTCGCGCGCCGTCTCGGAGATGACCGGCCCCATGGTGACGCCCTCGTCCAGGCCGTTGCCGACTTTGATCTGCCCGATCGCCTCGACCAGGCGTTGCCGCAGCTCCTCGCGCACCGGTCCCACCGGCACCACGATGGAGCCGGCGAGGCAGCGCTGCCCGCTGGACCCAAAGGCGGAGTTGATGATGTTGGGAATCGTCTTGTCGAGATCGGCATCCGGCATGACGACCATGACGTTCTTGGCGCCGCCGGCCGCCTGCACGCGCTTGCCGTTGGCGGCGGCCCGCGCGTAGATGTAGCGGGCTACCGCGGTCGAGCCGACAAAGGAGATGCCACGAATCTGGGGATGGTCGAGCAGGGCATCGACCGTGCCCCTGGCGCCGTTGACGAGGTTGACGACGCCGGGCGGGAAGCCGATCTCATCGATCAGCTCGAAGACACGCGCCATGCTGCCCGGGTCCTGCTCGGAGGGTTTGACGATGAAGGTGTTGCCGGTGGTGATGGCGTACGGCATGAACCAGAAAGGCACCATCATGGGGAAGTTGAAGGGGGCGACGGCGGCAAAGACGCCGAGCGGGCGGCGCACCGCCTCCTCGTCAATGTTCGTGCCGGCGCCGTTGCGCAGGCCGTAGCCCATCATGAGCGAGGGGATCCCCGCCGCCACCTCGACGTTCTCGATGGCCCGCTGGACCGATCCCTGGGCATCGGCCAGCGTCTTGCCGTGCTCGATGGTGACGAGGCGCGCCAGCTCATCCCGATGCTCGACCAGCCGATCGCGTAGCGCGAACATATAGCGGGCGCGATCGATGGGCGGCACGTCCTTCCAGCCGGCGAAGGCCTGCTGCGCCGCCTGTACGGCGGCAGCGACATCCTCGGCGGTGGAGAGCGGGACGTGGGAGACGGTCTCGCCGGTCGCCGGGTTGATGACGGGCTGTGTCTCTCCTGTAGAAGGAACCCAGCGGCCACCGATATAGTTCTGCAGCATCTTGACGCCGGTTTCGGTGGTTCGGTCCAGAGTTTTCATCGTCGCACCTCGCTTATCTCCTACCCGGGCCGGCCACCGGCGGCAGCACGACCTCGTCCTGTCCCATCATCCTCCATGCCTAGCCGGCGCGACGCAGCGCCAGCAGGCTCAGAAACTCGAAGATCACGTTGGCGGCCGTCATGGCGGTGATCTCCGCGACATCGTAGGCGGGGAGGACCTCCACGACGTCAAGGGCGACGGCGTTCACCCCGCGCAGGCCACGCAGCAGCCGTATCACCTCGCGCGTGCTCGGCCCGGCAATCTCCGGCGTTCCCGTGCCGGGCGCGAAGGAGGGATCCACGAAGTCGATATCGAAGGAGACGAAGGTCGGGCCGTCGCCGGTTCGCCGGCGCACCCGCTCCGCCGTGGCGTCCATGCCCAGATCGAACAGCTCATCGGTGGCGATCATCTCCAGGCCGAGCCTGTCCGCCTCCTGCAGGTCACCGGCGTCGTAGAGCGAGCCGCGCATGCCGACCTGGATAGAGCGAGCGGGATCGAGGAGGCCCTCCTCAATCGCCCGCAGGAATGGCGTGCCGTGCGTGTATCTCTGCCCCCAGTAGGCGTCCCAGGTGTCGCTGTGCGAGTCGAAGTGGGCCAGGCCCAGCGGGCCGTGGACGGCGGCCGCGGCCCGCAGCTCGGCAAGCACGATGGAGTGATCGCCGCCGACGCCGATGGGCACGACGCCGGCCCGGTGGACCGGCTCCAGACCCTCGACGATCTTGTCGTACGACTCCTGGATGAAGCCCGGCACCACCGGCAGGTCGCCGTAGTCAATGACGGAGAGGTGCTCGAAGATCTCGACCTTGAGACCGGGATTGTAAGGGCGCAGCAGGCGGGAACCGTTCCGGACCGCCTGGGGACCAAAGCGCGCACCGGCGCGGTAGGTGGCGCCGGTGTCGAAGGGGATGCCGACGATGGCGGCATCGACTCCTTGCAGATCTTGCACATAGGGCAACCGCATGAACGTGGAGATGCCCTCAAAGCGAGGGAATGCCATCGCGTCGGCGGGCCGATAGCCCATAAGATCGCCTCCTCTCCCGGCTCCGCTCATCGGTCCTTATAGTGGACTACCCTGTCACTATAATTGACATGGAGAGGGAAGCCGGGCAAGGCAGGATGATCGAGCGAGTTCCGCGGGTTGATGGGCCGCGACGCCGTTTGCAGGAGACACAGTCGCACGATGTCGGTCCACTGCTGCGGGGTGTCCGCGAGGGACGCGGCCTCTCGCTCAGTCAGCTGTCGCGGATGTGTGGTCTAACCCGCAGCTTTCTCAGTCAGGTCGAGAGCAATCAGGCCAGCCCGTCGGTCGCCTCGCTGCAGAAGATCGTCTCGGCCCTGGACATGACACTGGGTGATCTTTTCCAGCCGCCGTCCGAGCCGAATCCGGTGGTGCGGAAGGCGGAAAGACGCAGGATCCACTACCCGGGCCTGGAGCTGGAGGATGAGCTGCTGGTACCCGGAATGCGCGGCAAGCTGCAGGTGATGCACTCGCGCGTCGAGCCGCACGGGAGCAGCGGCGATGAGCCCTATGTGCACGATGCCGACGAGGAGTGCGTGATCGTCCTGACGGGGGCGCTCGAGATGGACGTCGACGGCATCGAGTACTGCCTGGACGAAGGGGATACCATCACCTTCTGCAGCCGCCTGCCACATAGCTGGCGGAATCCCCTCGACCGGACGACCGAGTGCATCTGGGTGATCACGCCGCCCGGATTTTGAGTGTGAGAAGGGGACGTGATGACGAGTGAGGCGATAACGGTCGAGGAGATCACGATTCCGGCCCGTGGGGCGCGCGTGGTGACGCTTCGGCCCGGCGACCGCGTGACGGTGGTGGACGTCGAGGGACAGCAGGTGGGCGATCTCGTTGCGCTGGTGGAGGGAACACCGGAATTTCTTTCCGTCTCCCACACGCGAACCAAGCTGGGGAAGTTGTCCATCGCCGAGGGCGACATCCTCTGGAGCAATCTGCGGCGTCCGGTGCTGCGTGTGACGCGCGACACGGTGGCACGTCACGACCTGCTCTGGGCCGCCTGCGATCCGCAGCGCTACGGTCAGGACTTCGGAGTCAGCGGTCACGCTAACTGCCGTGAGAACCTCCACCGAGTGCTGGGTGGGCGTGTGCCGTACGACGCGGTGCCGGACCCGGTGAATATCTTCATGGCGAGCACGGTGCAGCCGGACGGGACACTGGATGTCGAGCTCCCGCAGTCGCGCGCCGGCGACGAGATCACTTTCGACGCGCTCCTGCCCTGTACCGTTGCCGTTTCCGCCTGTCCGCAAGATCTCAATGCCTGCAACGGCTACAACCCGACACCCCTCCAACTGCGCGTGGAGCGTCGGGGAGGCACCGAGCAGGGTGGGCTGGATGATGCAGCAGGAACCCCGTGATCGGCGCGAGAAGGAGGGCGAGGTGATGACGGCGAGCGGACGTCGCGTGCGGATCGCCGTCGGGCAGTATATGCCGGTGGCGCGTGACGTCGCGGCCAATGGGCGCCGCACCTTGAGTCTGCTCGCCGAAGCGGCCGAGCAAGGGGCGGACTGGCTGGTGCTGCCGGAGCTCTTCCTCTCCGGCTATCAACTGGAGGATGTGGGGGAGCTGGCGCGCGACACGGCCTCTCCGCTCATCCGATCGCTCATCGAGCGGGCGGGAACGCTGGGCATCGGTGTGCAGGTGGGCTTCGCCGAGGCGGCCGGTCCCGCCGTCTACGACTCGACGTTGACGGTGACGGCGGCCGGCGAGTCGAGTATCTATAGGAAGACGCATCTCTTCGGGCGGGAGCCGGAGGCCTACGGGCGGGGCATGGAGCTTCCGGTGATCGCGGCGGGCGAGACGGTCGTCGCCCCCCTCATCTGCTACGATCTCGAGTTCCCCGAGCCGGCGCGCCTCGTGGCGGGGCGCGGCGCCCAGATCATCCTCGTCTCCACCGCCAACATGGCGCCGTATGACGAGCAGCAGGTGCTCTATGCCCGAACGCGCGCCCTGGAGAATCGTGCCTTTGTGGCGGTCGCCAACCGGGTGGGCGTGGAGTCGGGTTACGACTTCTGCGGCACCAGCCTCGTCACCGATCCCTTCGGGCGCGTCATCGTCCAGGCCAACGATCGCAATGAGGTCATGCTGATCGCGGACTGCGATCTGGATCTGATCGCCGAGGCGCGGGGGCACGGCGATTACCTGGCGGATCGGCGAACGGATTTGTGTCCCGTGATGGGGCCGGGCGAGGTGGGGACTCCGGACACGGTGATGTCGAGACGGTGAGGCGTTCGGTGGTGGCGGAATCCCCAACTATTGGGACGACGTGACGGCATAAGGACAGAGAACTTACGCTACATGCTCTTGGGTAACCCCGCCCGATCGGGTTTCGGGGCAACGGTGTTTGAGGTCATGACGGCGCCGATGTAGCGCAGCGCCCTCCGCCCCTGCGTTCTCGGCCGCCACGACGTCGGCGCTCACTCCGATGCTCGTTGCCCACCCTCCCGGGTGGCACCGTGTCCGATTACTCGGCCAGCACGGTACCGACGTGCTCGATGGCTCTCGGATTGCGTGTCATCGCGATCAGAGTGCCCACCACGGCGATGACCAGCAGGAGCAGGATGTAGATCCAGAAGATGTTGCCGGGCGCCGGCTGGTTGGGCTGCACGAACTCGTAGATGCCGTAGCCCAGGACCAGAATGCCGATGATCGGCACGATGAGATGCTGGAAGGGGTTGAAGAGGTCACGGCGGGCGCGCAGCATGTAGATGATGAGCGCGATGTTGGCGAGGAGGTAGACGAAGAGGATCGGCACGGTGCCGATGCCGGCCTCATCGGAGAAGACACTGACCGCATTGCCCTTGAGGGCCACGTACCCGATCAGCACGATGACGGCGGTGAGCACCAGATAGATGGTGACGGCGACCCAGGGCACGCGTGTCTTCGGGGTAACGGCAGCGGCCCAGGAAGGAAGCAGTCCCTCGCGTGCCCCGTTGAAGATGATGCGCGTTTGTGAGTTGGCGGCCGCCAGGTAGCAGGCCTGCGAGCTGGTGTAGCCGATCAGGCCGATGAACCAGGCAAACCAGGGCAGGTAGTGCTTGGCGAGATCGAGGTAGGGGGCGGCCTCGCTGAAGCTGCCGAGGAAGTTCACGCCCTTGGCGCCACCTTTCCAGGCGGCAAAACCGGCCACGGCACCCCAGGAGGAGATGAGGTAAATGAGGGCGATGATGGCGATCGAGATGAAGATGGTGAGCGGGATGGCGCGCTGCGGGTGTTCCGCCTCCTCGGCGAGGGGCCCCGAGTTCTCCCAGCCGATGTAGCCGGAGACGGCCAGCGCGAAGGTGACGCCGACCAGTCCCTGGAAGCCGCCGGGTGAGCCGCCTACATCGTGCAGCGGCGCACTCAGATGGGAGCCGGCCAGGATGAAGACGCCGATGGAGAGCACGAGCAGGCCCAGCACTTCACTGCAGAACAGGATGAAGGAGACGACGGTCGAGATCACCACGCCGCGCAGCAGGAGTGGCGTGGAGACGGCGACGGCCAGCAAGGTGATGAGCAGCCAGACCCAGGGCTGCGTCCAGTTGAAGAGGGAGGCGACCCACGACCCCAGGAAGGCGACCACCGCGGCGACGGTGATGGGATAGCAGAGAAGCAGTAAGTAAAAGGCAACGCCGGCGAGGAAGGTGCCGTTGCGGCGCGAGGTCGCGCCGAAGCCGTTGGCGATGAAGGTGACAAAGGAGCCGGCACTCGGCATCACCTTCGCGAATTCCGCCATCGTGTTGCCGGCGGCCAGGATCGCGATGCCGGCGATCAGGAAGGCCCAGGGACTGCGGGAACCCATGGCGGCGACGACCAGGGTGATGCTCAGGAAGATGCCTTCCGCGGGGGCCAGATTGGCCAGTGTTCCGGAGATGGTCTCGAAGAGGTTGAGGGCGCCGGGCCGAAGACGCGGCAGCGCCGTGTCCAGAGCGGGTGTTGTCCTCCCCTCGTCCGGAATGCGGCCTAAAGCATCGGGTGTCGAGTCCATGACGCTCCCCTCCGTCCGCGCAATCGCCCCGCGGGACCTACTTCCCATTCTGAAAGGGGACTTACAGGGTGTCAAGCATTCAGACGGCAGTGGCAGGGCTCGTGAATTAACGGCATCGCCGGGTGGTAGTGGCCGGCCCGAGTGCCGGCCAGCCTGACGCAGGCGTAGACCACACCGGGCTGGTCGCCACGCGGGGCGACCACGACGGGATAATGCACGAGCCCTACGGCAGTGGTTACTATCCTGACGGGTAGGAGAAGAGGCACCCCGGCAGACTGAAGCGGCGGTGTGCGGACGCGGCTCACAGCGAGTAGGCATGAAGGGAGAGCCTCGCCGTCATGTAGGCGGCATCACGCCCGCTCGTCGGGAGGGCCCGTGCAGCACGGGATACTGCCCCGCTCCGCTGCGCGGTCTCGCCCTACGGCTCCGGGGTCGTCTTCATGGCTGTGGGAAAATCGGCCGCGTTCCTACCGAGGATAGTCGCGTCTGAACATGTCGGCGTGCGGCCGGACCCGGGGGCGGTTGGTGACCGGCTCCCCGGAAATGACAAAGGGGCGGGCATTGTCCGCCCGCCCCTTCGAAATCGGCGTTTAGCCTTTTTTATTCATGAGCGACCGGGACGGGCCGCGAGGAGGTGCCAGAGCGGCTCGCCAGGATGACTGCTGGCCAGGTGGAGCGAGATCGTCTCCATGCGCTG
>JAJPIP010000112.1 GCA_021324655.1 Pseudomonadota bacterium | reverse complement strand
GTCTACCCGCACGCCGTGCGGGCCGCGCGCTACATCCTCTCGCAACGAAATCAGGACGGGTTGGTCTGGAGCAACACGACCGGCGTCTCGGATTGGGGCATCGTCGGCTGGCGGAACGTCATCCCGAACTACACCCTGTCGGGAGCAACCACCGAGATCAACTCGGAGTGCTGCATGGCTCTGGAAACGGTTTCTCGCATGGCGCGCGTGTTGGAGAAGCATGACGAAAGCGCCGAGTTCGAAGCCGAACACAAGAAGCTCAAAGAGGTCATCAACAAGCTGCTGTTGGATCCCGCCGACGAGCTGTACTACCTGAACATCGACGTCCAGGGTAGCCCGCATGCCGAGGTCACCTCCGATCTGGTGTTTCCGGTGATGTTTGACGTCGCACCCAGCAAGGTGGCAGCCAACATCGTCGCGCAGCTGAGCAGTGCCGGTTTCTGGACGCAGTCCGGGATGAGGACGACCCCACGTGATTCACCGACCTACGATCCCGAGGCAGGCTGGGGGCTGCGGGGAGGTGTCTGGGTCGGCGTCTCCTTCTGGTATGCCTTCGCCGCCGCGCCGTTCAGTCCCGACTTCATGGCGTATGCGCTGAGCACGACATTTCACAACTATTCGAGTGATCCGCGGGCGACCAACACGGTACCCGGGCAGTTTTCGGAGTGGCTCAACGGCGAGACGCTGGTCAATCAAGGGATGATGCTGTCACCCTGGTTTCCGCCCCGTTACCTCTGGGCGGCGATCGAGGGCATGGCCGGCCTCTCCATGCGCGAGACGTACGTCACCGTGACGCCTCATCTCGCGGCGAACTGGAAGTGGCTGGCGGTCCACAATGTCCCGTATCGTGACCGGTGCCTCACGTGGTTCGCCGTGCGGACACCGGAGCTTCGCATCTATGGCAACTTCAATTTGCCGGATGAAGGGACGCCGCACACGGTCTATGCCGAGGACATCACGCACCTCGTCCGGGCGAGCGGCGACTCGGTCTGTGCGATCGGGCTGCGCGAGGCGGACAATCTCCTTCTCTTTGCCGGCAACACCGTCGAGCGTACCGTCACGACGTTCATCGGCGTCGATGCCCCGCTCTCCGGCACATATCACCTGCGTGCCTATAACAGCCTCCTCTCCGAGTGGATCGACTGGGATCACCTTTTGTCGGCCCACGAGGTGATGACGGGGATCACCATTGAGCTGGAGCGGACGGGATTCTGGATTCTGGACGTCCGTCAGGTGACGTGAGCCTCACGCGCCGACGACGAGGGCGTCGAGGGACGCCTGGAAGTCCGTCAGCACCTCGGCGCCGGCCTCGCCGGCCGTCACGACATCGCAGTGCCGGATGCCGCCCCAGCCGGGGATATAGACCGCGGGCTCGATGTTGAAGGTGCTGCCGGTGTCGAGGACATCGGGCGAGACGGGGTGCAGGCGCGGTGGGAACTCGGTGCTGATCGCCGAGAAGCCGACGTTGTGCCCCACGCCGTGCGTGAAATACTGTCCCAGGCCGTGCTCATCAAGGACACGCCGCGCCGCGGCATCCACGTCCACTGCGGCCGCGCCGGGACCAATCGCTGCCAGTGCGGCCTGACGCGCCGCAAAGACCGCCGCGAAGATGGCGCGTTGCCGGTCGTCGGGCGGGCCGACGACGTAGGTGCGCGTGATGTCGGTGAAGAGGCCGCCAAGGTAGGTGTTGACGTGGACGAGGACGAGGTCTCCGGTCTCGATGCGCCGGGTGCGGGTGCGTGCGTAGGCGGCGCCGGCCAGGGCTGAGTTTGGCCCGGACATGCACCACACGAATGCCCCGGCCCGGTGCTCGCCGGCAGCGGCCAGTCCTTCGACCTCGAGCGCGCTGTGGAAGAGAGCCGCGACGTCGGACTCACGCAGGCCGGATCTGATCCGGGACGCGGCGCCGCCGAAGGCCCGGCGCGCGGCAACGCAGGCAAGGCGCTCCGTCTCGACCTCACTCTCGGTCAGTCTGGATCGGAGGCGGGCGATAATGCCGGCGGCGGAAGACACGGTGGCTCCTGGTGCGACCGCCGACAGCAGACCCGGCAGCGCCGTGGGAAAGAGATAAGCGGCGGCGTACGGACTGGGCTCGAAGACGGCGCCGTCCTCGAGGCCGATGCGAAGGACCTGTGCCGAGCCGACGACGCTGTGCACCTTGTCACGGATTGCCTGCGCGGGCGAGGTGAGGCGGTGGAGCGAGCCCGGCTTGTACGTCACCACGCGGTCGGCGAACCCCAGGCTCGCCAGATCGGCCTCGTCCTCCGGCGCTATCACAGCGATCCAGTGCGGTGTCACGACGGCAAGTGACGCACCAACCACGGGCCAGTAGCCGGTGAGGAGGCGGACATTCTCGGGAAGACCGCACACCAGGGCATCAAAGCCGGCGTCCGTCACAGCGCGCTGGACGCGCTCGTACCGTTCCTGATCCGCCATCTATCCCTCCATCTCACAATGCAACTATAGAGAGAGATGTGCTAATCAGCGCGCCGGGAAGGACAAGAGAATCGCCATGGCCGAGAATGCCTCCCCTCCGTTCAGCGTCAGCGAATTCACCACCATGCCCTGGACGTTCGAGCAGGATCTCGACCACTACCGGCGCCTCGACGTGCCGGCGCTCGAAGTCTGCGAGATCAAGTTGAGCGGCCCCGAGTACGGGGCCCATTTGGAGCAGATCGACGCTGCCGGATTGCAGATTAGCTCGGTCCAACCTGTGGTCCGGACGTTGTACCCCAGTCAGTCCCAGCCGGAGCCGAAAGATCTGACGCAGCGCATGGAGCGCTTTCGCGAGACCATCCATCGCTTCGGACGCTGGGCACACGGTGTCCCATTCGTGACGAATACCGGCATTCCTCCCAACGGGAACATGGCGGAGACAATCCGCACCGCGGGGACGCGGTATCGGGAACTCTCCGAGTTTGCTGCGGACCATGGCGCCACGGTGGCCCTGGAGCCTCTGAATCCCTCGATCCAGAACATCGAGACGGCGATCTGGCTGCTGGGGCAGGGGATGCGGATCGTCGAGGAGGTGGACCGCCCCAACTTCGGCCTCTGTGTGGACTTCTGGAACGTCTTTCAAAACCCAGATGTCGAAGGGGCGATTCGTGGGGCCGGAGAGAAAATCTTGATTGTGCAGGTCAGCGATTGGCAGACGCCGCGTTCCTATGCCGACCGCCATATCGTCGGTCAGGGAGAGATCCCCTTCGTGCCGTTGCTCCGAGCCACCCGCGAGGCCGGCTACCGCGGCTACTACGAACTAGAAATCTTCTCGGACGGCGTGTCGGACTCGCTTTGGTCCGGGGATATGGAGCAGGTCATCACCGAGAGCCGGCAGGCGCTGAATGCGTTCTGGGCGCAAGCCCTGCGCTAGCAGCACCTCTCGCAG
>JAJPIP010000032.1 GCA_021324655.1 Pseudomonadota bacterium | reverse complement strand
CTGGTCTCGTTCGGTGTCGGTCAGGGTAACAGGATACTTCTTGTGCATAATGCCCAGCATACCGACCTCGCTCCAAACGGTCAAATCAGGAGTAACAGTATACTAGCCATGTACCTCTGGGACTCTTACTACTCGGACACCATCATCCACCGCGTGTGCAGCCTTAAGGGCTACTGTCCGAGGGGAGGGTAGGGGACCGTGGACGACGGAAGCTTCACGTCCTCTCGCGCTGGGCGAGAGCGGATCCAGGCCACGGTGGCCGGACGAGCGTTCGTCGTCTGCGGTGTGGTGGATGTTGCGGTCGCGGTGGCTCGCCACAACTGGCTCTCGGTCCCGTCTGCGGCCTTTTACTTCGGGATTGGAGAGTCTGTTGTAGCCGTAGCGCTGGGGAGCGTGCTCGCGTGGCTTGGCTGGCCCATCTGGAGGCGCCGCCTTGGTAGCGCCCACCCCACTGATCACGGCGACCTCTACCGCAGATCGGCTACGCTCTGGACCTGGGTCTTGATCTGGGTCCCCGTGGCGTTCGCGGCCGTATGGACGGTGCTAGCTGGACTGGGAATCGTGCCGGGCATCAGCATCGTGACCTTGATCCTTCTCACCATGGGTACAGATTTGCTGCTGTCGGCGCGCCGGATCCGCGCTCTCGAAGGGCGTGGACGCTGACGCACATTAAGAGCTCGTGGGCCGATACGTGACAAGCCAAGCCAGACCGGGAGTGTGCCCAACCCGTACGAGTGGATCAGCGGGGTGTACGACAGCTTCACCGGCTGGTACAAGCTGGGAGCGAGGTACTACCGCTCCGCGATCGGGAGTTTCACGCAGACCGATCCGGCCACCTGCGTGTCTGGCGGAACTAGCTATTCGTACGAAGGGGATGATCCGGTCAACGCAACGGATCCATCGGGATATGGCTACGGCATGCATCTCGGCGGCAGCCGCTCCGCCGTATGCTGGGGCAAGGCAGACTCCCTGGAGGAGATGCATAAGGACGACCGGGCCGCGATGGTGGCGGCGGTGGCGCTTGCGTACTTCGAGCTTACTTTCGCGTTCGCATGGAAGACCTTCTGCACCAAGTTCACCGTACGCCACGCATTCGGCCGGGCGGTAATTCTCCCTTACGGCACCATGATCGACTGGAACCGCCTATCGGCGCATCCGTAGAAGCTGAGGGACCGGTCGAAGGCGAGAGGAGCGGTGAGAGCATGGGCAGCGACTGGTTCTGTCCGGGATGCGGACGCGAGACGACGGGCAACCCGTGTCCGCGATGTGGGGTCTGGTTTGAGAAACCAACGGCGATGGGACGACGCCGGAGCGCGAGGCGATGGTGGGTCCGATTCGGATTGTCAAATATTGCCGCCGTGCTGGTCGCGGAGGTAACAGGCAGCCCGTACGCAGGGGTCACCGCGTTCGCTGCACTCTTTGCAGTAACGAGCATCCCCGTGTGGTGGTGGAGAAGCATCCTGAGCAAGGAGCGCACGTGAGACTGGCGCCTCCGCCAGTCTCACGTACAACAACGCGAACGAGATGACACTCTCGAACAGCAACACGTCTAGCCACGATTGGGAACGGGAACGAGACGGGGACCAGCTCGGGGTACAACCTCAAATACAACGCGGCGGAACAGACGACGAGCATTACCCCGTCCCACCGTACGGGATGACGTTGATCACAGTAAGCGCTTCGCCTCGGCCGTCAGCAAGGGCGTAGGGACCTCTTCCGATAACGCATCGCATCGGGATCTTGACACGATCGGTCGGATCGATCCACCAGACCCGCAGCTGACGCGCAATCTCCTGCCTGGGCGGCCACTTAGGGACTGCACGTGACCTCGCGCCCGGAACGCGTAACGCCGGCCAGACTCCTGCACCCGGGAAGGCGCGCTAACGGGAGCAGGCTCAGTGGTTATGCCGTGATCTGCAACGAGTTCGGCGCGATATCGATATGAAACTCCAGCCCGAGGCACCGCGAGAGCCGCGTGAGTGTAGTGAGCGTTGGTTCGTGCTCGCCCAACTCGAGACGGGCGATGAGCGGCTGGCTCACACCCATCTTGCGGGCCAGGGCCGCCTGCGACAGCCCCTCCCGGGTGCGGTATGCGACCACCCGCGCGGCCACGGCCCGCGCCAGGGCGGTCCGCTCCCACTCCTCGCGGAAGGCGGGGTCCTTTAGCTGCTCGGCGAGGACGTGCTCGGCACTCTTCATCTCAGACAGCTTCATTCTGTGTCTCCTTCCGGTTGGACATCCTCCAGCCGGCTGACGGCGTCCGCCGTCGCACGGTCAAACCCGCGTTTGTCGGATGTCAGTTTACGGCTACTGGTACGCTGGTGACGATCAAGGCCGCGCCGGCCCCTTCCGGGACGATGGGGTATCCCCGGAACACCGTACGGGGACGCGCCACGTCGATGTGGGGCCAGCCGGCCGAAAGACCAGATCAAAGCGGAGGGATTGCGCTCATGACGGACATTGACGAGCAGGGCCGGCCGGAACCTCCTCTCACCGGGGATGAGACGTCCACGCTCCTGGGCTTTCTGGACTTTCAGCGAGCGACCTTCGCCTGGAAAGTGGGAGGGCTGGACGCGGCCGGCCTGGGAGCAACGGTCGGCGCCTCGACGATGACCCTGGGTGGGATGATGAAGCACCTGGCCCTCGTCGAGGAGGGATGGTTCTCCCGGTCGCTCCAGGGACAGGAGCACGGACCTCCCTGGGATGCGGTGGATTGGGAGTCAGACCCGGACTGGGAGTGGCACTCGGCCGCCGACGACTCCCCGGAGCAGCTTTTCGCGCTCTGGCAGGATGCGGTAAACCGTTCTCGCGCCTCCGTGGCGGAGGCTCTGGCACGTGGGGGGCTGGACCAGCCGGCCCGGCGGACCTGGCCCGATGGGCGAGCGCCCAGCCTGCGCTGGATCATTTGCCACATGATCGAGGAGTATGCCCGCCACAACGGCCATGCCGATCTCCTTCGCGAGTCGGTGGACGGGCTGACCGGCGAGTAAGCGGAGGGAGACCCCTTTAACGGGGTGACCGCCGAGCGTGAGGTCTCAGCGGTCACGCGGTGGGGTAGGGTGCGTTGCGTGCTGATCCGTCCCCCTATTCAGTTGTGCCCCCGTCGCATGTGCGCGTAGTCCACCGTACCGCCGAACTCCCCACGACGCAATACTCAAATCCTATATATCGGGGCCATGCGCGTCGATTGCCTCGTTGATGGCCCGCACGGCGGCCGGCGGATCGTCTACCTGAATCACCAGCCCGGAATACTGGTCGTCGTGCAGGAAGATCACGATCGCCTGATCCGGGTTGTGGACATCCCAGAAGACGCGCCCGTCACGCGAGTAGAACGAGCCCGCGGTGATGACGCCCGGGAGCGACGTGCCGACGCGTAAGCCGTGCGGGCCGGCCCGCGCGATCTCCGGATCGACGGCGGCCTGCGAAATGTGGGCCAGCGGAATGGTCAGCCGGCTGGCCAGCGACCAGAGCTTATCCATGCCACGCACATGGACGATGAGATCGGTTGGGGTCAGCTCCAGGTCGGTCATCAGTCCTCCTTCGCTAACGATTCCGGTGCAGTCGAGGCCGTGGGCAGGTAGACGGTAAAGGTCGATCCGGAGCCGGGAACACTGGCAACCCTGACACGTCCGCCCATCAGCTCGACAAGCTCGCGGACGATGGCCAGGCCCAGACCGGCCCCTCCCGTCTCCCGGGTGCGCGACGGGTCGGCACGGTAGAAGCGCTCGAACACGTGCGGAAGATCGTCCGCCGCGATCCCCTCGCCCGTGTCGGACACGGCAAGGGCGATATCCTCTCCTTCCCGATGGGCGGCGAGGACCACGATGCCCCCTTCCGGTGTGTGGCGGACCGCATTCCGCACCAGATTGGAGAGGATCTGGTGCAGGCGCCCCGGATCGGCCGGTACCGGCGGCAGCCCGGGTGAAACGTCCGAGGTCAGGGTGACCGCGCTCTCCCGCTGGGCCAGCGGCCGCATGAAACGGACGACCTCGTCGATCACCGCACCCACGTCGACCGGCCGCCGGTCCAGGGCAAGACTGCCGGTCTCGGCGCGGGACAGCGCAAAGAGATCGTCGATCATCGCCGCCAGCCGAAACGTTTCACCGCGCAGTGTGTCAATGGTGCTGGCCGGAACGCTGACCTCAGCATGGTCCGTCCCGCCGGCCGGCACTGCGTCGCGGGCCGCGACCGATTCGAGGTGGGCGTGGAGGACGGCGAGCGGGGTGCGCAGCTCATGCGAGACATTGGCCACCAGTTGTTGACGGGTACGGAGCGCGTCCTCCGCCTGTGATCGCGCTTGCGTGAGCTCGGCGACCAGCCGCTCCAGGCGTCCCGCCATGCGATTGACGTCCTCCGCCAGCTGCCCAACTTCGTCCTGTGAGCGGATCGGCGCTCGCTCGGCGAAGTTTCCGGCCGCGACGGCCGTCGCCACCCGCGACACTGCCTCCAACCGCCGCGTCAGGCCGCGAGCCACGAAGTAGGAGAACAGAAAAGACACGGCCAGGAGGGGAAGTCCGGCGATCCCGATCAGAGCGATGGTGGTCGCGCCGAAGAGAACGACCACCGCCTGGAAGAACTGCGTGGTCGTTGCCGTCGGCCCTCCGGCGGCGACGAGAAGGATGGCGGCCGTGCGACCCGGTGCGGTCCGGATCGGCACCTCGGCCAGGTCCGATCGCTCAGCCGCTCCCGTGCCGGGGAAGTGGATGCGGAGAGATGTCGCCTGGCCTCGCAGGGCGGCGGTGCGTAGCGGCTGCCAGATTGACGCCGTGATGCCGGGTAGCTGGGACCAGCGATGTGCCGGGAGCACACCCTGGCCCCTCTCCGTTGCCGCCAGGACCCGTCCGTTGGGCGCGAGAAGTCCGAGGCCCTGCGGGACGGCCAGGCTGCCGACCAGGAAGGAGAGCGGAGGCTGCCCCCGCTGCGGCAATGTGCCGCTGTCGATGGCCAGGAAGACACGCTGCGCGCGCTGTGGATCCAGTGGCCGTCCGGTCAACTGCAGTTGCTCCCGGATCGATCGCGCCATCTCGATGCTGTTCGGCTGCACCGCATGCAGTGCGACCCCGATGGCGACAACGCTGCCCAGCGCGGTGAGAGCGGCAAAGGTCAGAACGATGACCGCGACGTGCGAGGTCATCAACTGCCATCGCAGGTGACGCCGCGTGTGGGCGAGGCCCCACGCTCCGGCCAGGACCGCTACCCGTGCCAGGGCAAAACCCACGCCGAGAACCACGAGAATCGCAGGGGACCTGGCGACAGTGAAGCCGGCCAGCGGCCAGAACGGTGCAATGTGAGAACTCAGCCAGGTCAGGATGACGGTCGAGAGGGCGAGCGCCAGGATGATGAGGACGGCGCGCCCGATCCCTCGTCCCAGGCGGGACCACCAGGGTCCGGTCCGCACGGGACGCGTGCGCCAGGCGGGCCAGACGCAGAGCACGATCCAGCCGAACGCGATCAGCAGCCCGGAAAGCACGGCACCAGCCCAGAGCGCGAAGCCGTTGAGCGCGGCGCCCAGGAACAGAAGGATGGCATATGCCGCCACCGCCTCCGCGACTGCCTGGAACGGAGAGCTGTGCAGCGGCTGCAGACGGGCTCGCCCGCTCACGGATCGACCTGCAACTTATAGCCGACGCCCCAGACGGTGGCAATCCGCGGCCCGCCGTCCCCCAGCTTCTTGCGCAGGCGGACCACGTGGGTGTCCACCGTGCGGTCGAACCCGACGTATTCATCGCCCCAGATGCGCTGCAGAAGGTACTCGCGGCTGTAGGCACGCCCGGGCTGCTCGGCCAGCAGACTGAGCAGGTCGAACTCCTTGGGCGTCAGGTCGATGGGGATCTCGCCGCGCCGCACGGTGCGGCCGGCGACATCGATGCAGAGGCCGGCGACCTCCAGGATGTCCCTTCGGCTCTCACCCCTGCCTGCCGACTGCTTCATCAGATCAACGCGCCGCAGGAGGGCGCGGGTGCGCGCTTGTAACTCGGCCATGCTGAAAGGCTTGGTGAGGTAGTCGTCGGCGCCGACTTCGAGGCCCAGCACCCGGTCGAGCTCGGCCGCGCGCGCCGTCAGCATCAGAATCGGCGTGATGCTCTGCGCCCGAATGCGGCGGCAGACCTCGAGGCCGTCCAGACCGGGAAGCATCCAGTCCAGGATGACGAGATCGACCGGCTGCCTGGCGAGCATTTCGAGCGCCGCGTTGCCGTCGCGGGCGATCGTCACAGCGTGGCCGCCGGTCCCGAGCTGCCTCGCCACCAGATTCGCCAGCTGCTCCTCGTCCTCGACCACCAGAATCCGCGCCATCTCGATCTCGTCCCGAATCGGTTCTCATCATACGGCTTCATACGGCCGAATGGTCGGTATGTCACACATTCGTCACACTTTTGCTCAACCACCGACACAGATCGGCCATTCCAGTGCAATATCGCCCGACTACGCTGGCCCTGAACTCCAACACAGGAAGGATGTGGCATGGCTATGAGATTGGACATCGCAATCGAAGCGGTGGGACTGCGCAAGACCTACGCGACCGGGTCGGCCCAGGTGGCTGCCCTGCGGGGTGTGGACTTTGCGGTGTCTCGAGGAGAGATGGTCGCCATCATGGGCCCGAGCGGCTGCGGGAAGACGACCCTTCTGAACTGTCTCTCCGGGCTCGACGAGTTCGACGCCGGAGAGGTGAGGATCGCGGGGACCCCCCTCCGCGACATGAGCGACAACGAGCGCACCGAGTATCGCGCCCGGCACATGGGCTTCGTCTTTCAGGTATACAACCTTCTGCCCGTGCTGAGCGCCGCCGAGAACGTCGAGCTTCCCCTGCTGGTCAGCGGCGTGCGAACCGGCGCCGCCCGCAAGCGAGCGCTGGCCGCCCTCGACGCCGTTGGGCTGGCCGAATGGGCGCGCCACCGGCCGGCCGAGATGTCCGGGGGACAGCGGCAGAGAGTCGCCGTGGCGCGCGCCCTCATCAATAATCCGGAAATTGTCTTCGCCGATGAGCCCACCGGCGCCCTTGACTCGGCGGCAGCGGACGACATCATGGACCTGCTCTGCGAGCTCAATGAGGATCGCGGTCAGACGGTCGTGATGGTCACGCATGCCCTGGAGGTCGGCGAGCGGGCGAACCGCATCGTTCGCATGCGAGACGGCCGCATCGAGGGTTCCGGCGTTGCCTATGCGGGAGCATATGCGCCGGACGAGAACCGGGAAAGGATGGTTCATCCATGACGACCCTCTTCGGCATCTCGATGCAGACGATCATGCAGGTCGCGGTGGGCGCTCTGATCGCGGTCACCGTGATGTTGGCGCTCTTCGCGCTGCGCAACCGCCTGCTCCTCAAGCTGGGATGGCGCAACATTCCCCGACGTCCCGGGCAAACCGTGCTGATCGTCGTCGGACTGATGCTGGCCACGGTCATTCTGACCAGTGCCTTCACGGCCGGGGACACGATGAGCTTCACCGTGCGGAGCTACGGCGCCCAGGCCTACGGGTTTGTCGACGAAACAGTGACCGGTACCCCGCCCCTTAACAAGAGGCTGCGAGAAGCCATAATGTCGACCCCTCCCTTCATCAGCTCGGCAGAAGCGGCACGCGTCGGCCGGGCATTGCATGGCAACCGGGCAGTGGACGGTGTCATGCCGGTCATTGCGCTGCCGGCACCGGTCCGCGACCTGACGACCCGCCAATCGAAGGCAGCCGCCGATGTCCTGGCGGTGCCGGCGCGCTACCCCTCCGCCTTTGGCCCGCTGACCACGATGAACGGCCACACCGTGACGCCGGCGGATCTCACGCCCGGCGAGGTCTACATCAACCACCAGGCCGCATACGGCCTCGGTGCACGCGCGGGGGATCGTCTTGTCTTCTATGTCGACGGCAGCCGTCCGGTTGCAGTGCGCGTCGCGGGAATCCTTCGCGATGAGGGACTGGCATCGGGCGGCCTGGCCGCCCAGCAGTTCACGGACCCGGAGATCGTCATGCCGCTGGGACGTTTACAAGCGCTCGACGGCCGGCCCGGCGCGATCACGCATGTCCTGATCTCCAACCAGGGCGATGTTCTTGGTGGGGCGTCGCGCACCGCGGCGGTGACGACGGCGCTTCGAACGGCGGGCGTCTTGCAGCCGGTACCGGGCGCTCCCGGCGGCTACCATCTCGAGCCCGTCAAGCAGAAGGCCCTGACGGAAGCGAACCGGCTGGGCACGGCCTTCACCTCCGGCTTTGTTGCCTTCGGCCTCTTCTCGATGGCAGCCGGCATCCTTCTCATCTTCCTGCTCTTCGTCATGCTCGCCGCCGAGCGGCGGGTGGAGATGGGCATCGAGCGGGCGATTGGGACCAAACGGCGTCATCTGATCCAGCAGTTCCTCTTCGAGGGATATGCGTACGATCTGGTGGCGGCGGGCGTCGGCGTGGTGATCGGTGTCGCCGTCGGCCTTGGCCTGGTGGGCGGCCTCGCCAACCTCTTCTCCTCCGGAAGCGACGGCATGGTGCAGATCCAGGGGCATGTCGAGCCGCGGAGCATCGTGGTGGCCTTCTCGCTCGGCGCCCTCGCCACCTTCCTGGCCGTGGCCGGGTCGTGCTGGTGGGTGAGCAAGCTGAACATCGTGGCCGCCTTGCGCGACCTGCCGGACGAGACACAGATCGACACCAGCGTCCGTGCCGCCTACCGCCGGCCCATCTCCGATCTCGCCCTGGCCTGGCGCCGCCTGCGCCGCCGCCGCCTGCGCACCGGTCTGGCTGCCCTGGCGGCTGCTCCCTGGCACCTCCTGACGGCGAACCGCACCCTGATCATACGCGGGCCACTGCTGATCGCCGGCGGGCTTGCCCTGTTCGAGATCGGCAACCGGGGCAAGCAGGCGTTTCTGTTCGATTTCGGTCTCTCTCTGACCCTGATCGGCCTCGCCATGGCTCTGCGCTGGCTGCTGGCCGCCATCCATGTGCGGGAGAGCCTGCGGAATCGCATCGGGTTCTCCCTGGCCGGGATCTCGCTGGTCGTGTTCTGGTCGCTCCCGTTCGACTTCTTCCGCTCCGATCTCTACTACGGGCCGGAGATGTTCTTCCTGTACGGCATCATGATGATCATGGGCGGCGTCTGGACGGTGATGTACAACGTCGACCTGCTCGTTGCCGTCGCGCTGCGTCTCATGAGCGTGGCGAGCCGCATTGCGCCCGCCCTGCGCATGGCCGTGACCTACCCGCTGCTCCACCGGCTTCGCACCGGACTGACCCTCTTCATGTTCTCGCTGGTGGTGTTTGCGCTGGTGGTCGAGATCGCCTTCAACGGCAGCTTCACCAGCGGCACCCTCAACCTCAATCGGGATGCCGGCGGCTTCGCCGTCTTCGGACGGGTGTCGGTGTCATCCGGGATTCCGCACCTGCAGCGGCAGATCGATGCCAATCCCATACTCCGGAGAGACGGCATCACCGGCGGCGGGACGGCACAAATGATGGTCGACCTCCGGCAGCACGGCAACGACCGGAATCGCTGGAATGCGACGATCGTCAACATCGCGGACGATAGTTACCTGGCGCACACGCGCTTCACCCTCAAGGCGCGGGCCGCCGGCTTTGCGTCGGATGCCCAGGTGTGGCAGGCCCTGCGCACGCACCCCGGTGACGCCGTCGCCTCCCCGGCGCTGGCGGGCAGCTCTGCCGGCGGCAGCTTCTCGCTCCATGGCTTGCAGTACGGCAGCGGGAGCTTCACGCCGGTGCACGTGCAGATGCGCGATCCCCGGACCGGGATCGTCATGAATCTCACCATCGTGGGTCTGCTCGACTACGGCTCGACGAACCTGGGTGAAACAGGTGGGACGTATGTCGGCGCGGCCACTCTGGCGGCAGCCGGGGATCGGCCGCTTACTCCGACCACCTACTTCTTCCATGTGCCGCCCGGCCGAAACGTTCACAAAACAGCGCTGGCCATCGGCTCCGCCTTCGTCCCCTACGGCCTGGATGTGTCCGAAACGGGGGTGGTCTTCACGCAGAATCAGTCGCTCTCGCAGGGCTTCTATAGCCTGCTGGCCGCTTTCATGGCGCTGGGGCTCATCGTCGGCGTTGCCGCGCTGGGTGTCATTGCCACCCGCTCGGTGGTCGAGCGTCGCCAGCACATCGGCGTGCTGCGCGCCATCGGGTTCCGGCGGCGGATGGTCCAGCTGTCTTTCCTGCTGGAGGCGAGTTTCGTGGCACTGGCCGGCATCGGACTCGGGGTCGCGCTCGGCCTGCTCTTCTCGTACCAACTCATCAGCTACATCGCGAAGACCGAGCCGGGTCTCACCTTCTCGGTCATCTGGGGACAGATCGGCTTGATCGCCCTCGGCGCCTACCTCGCTGCCATGCTCATGACCTCCCTTCCCGCCTGGCAGGCGTCCCGCATCTACCCAGCGGAGGCGCTGCGCTACGAGTAGCAGATGACGGCGTCCCCGACATGCTCCGGTGTGTCGGGGACGCCCATATCATCGAGGGTGCGCTCTTCACAGGACGGCAGGATGGATGCGGCCGGTGAGCGGGCCGCGGCGGGATCTTCCCCGGATCGCCCGGTTCCCGTGCGCGTCCTGCTGGGCGGGGTCCTCGCACTGGCCGCCGCGATGGGCGTGGGACGCTTTGTCTACACTCCGCTCTTACCGGCAATGGAGCGAGCCACCCATCTCGGCACCGGGCCGGCAGGCCTTCTGGCATCCGCCAACTATGCCGGCTATCTGGCCGGTGCCCTCCTGTTCACCCTGGTAACACTGGGTGTCAGGCGCCATCTGACCGTCGGGGTTGCCCTCGCTCTGGTTGCCGTCACCACGGCGCTGATGGCGACGACGACGAACTTTTCCGCCTGGAGCGCCATCCGCTTTGCCTCCGGGATCGCCAGCGCTGCCGTGTTCATCCTCGCCTCGGACGCCGTGCTTGCCGTGCTGCGCCGGACAGGACACGCATCGCTCGCCGGCTGGCTGTACAGCGGTGTGGGACTGGGTATCGCTGCGTCCGGTGTGATCGTGCATATGGCGGCGGGGGCAGCGGGATGGCAGCAGGGATGGATCGCGGTTGCCGTCCTAGCCGCGATCATCGCCTACCCGGCCTGGTCCTCGCTGTCCGCTGCCTTTCGCATCGGTGAGACCGACCGGCATGCCGAGGCGGGTGCGATGCCACCGGTGAGGACAGCGCTCGGTCTCCTGCTCGCTGCCTACACCCTGGAAGGCGCCGGATATATCGTTACCGGCACATTCCTGGTCGCCATCGTGGATCGTGCGCCCGGCCTGTCGGGGGTGGGCTGGGCCGTCTGGGTCGTCGTCGGGCTCGCGGCCGTGCCTTCCACCGTTATCTGGTCCGCCGCGTCCGGGCGGCTGGGGTCCGCTCCTGTGCTGTCTCTGGTGTACCTGACGCAGGCCTGCGGCATCCTGCTGCCGGCATTTGCCGGTGGCGCGCCGGCCGCATTCATCGCGGCGATCCTCTTCGGTGGGACGTTTCTCGCGGTGGCTGCCCTGACCCTGTCGCTGGCCGCGCGTCTCTTCCCCGCGCGGTCTGCGGCCGTTATTGGACTGCTCACCGTCGGGTTCGGTGTCGGGCAGATCGTCGCTCCACCGTTGGCCGGACTCACGGCCGGGCCCACCCACGACTTCCGTCCGGCGCTGATCGCCGCCTCGGCAGCCGTCTTGCTGGCCTCTGCTCTCACGGTGGTGCTCAGCCGGCAACACGCGGCGCGCCGCTGATCCGGGCGGGTGCTATACAGAGGAGCGGCGCGGTAGAGGGAGTCCCAGCATGACCCGCGGGGGAGGGAAGAAGCGGTGACCGACCCAGGTTGGTTCATCCAGGATCGCTTCGGCCTCTTCATCCACTGGGGGATCTACTCCCTGGCCGCGCGACACGAGTGGGTGAGACAGCGGGAGCGGATGACGGACGAGGCGTACCAGCCGTATTTCGATCACTTCTATCCGGATCTATTCGATCCGGAGATCTGGGCGCAGGAAGCGCGCGACGCCGGCATGCGCTACATGGTGGTGACGACCAAGCACCACGACGGCTTCTGCCTCTGGGACTCGGCGCTCACCGACTACACGGCGGCCCACACGCCGTGGGGCAAAGGGGTGCTGGGGCCGCTGGTGGAGGCCTTCCGTGGCGCGGGACTGCGCATCGGCTTCTATCACTCCCTCATCGACTGGCACCATCCGGAGTTCCCGATCGACGGCCTGCATCCGCGTGCCGCGGATGTCCCCTACCGAACAGCCCAGGCGGGACGTGAGATGGAGACGTACCGCCGTTACCTCTATGGCCAGGTGCGCGAGCTGCTCACCGGGTTTGGGCGCATCGATCTGATGTGGTTCGACTTCTCGTATTCCCATCTGGACTTCGGCTGGTCGCGCGGCAAGGGCAAAGACGATTGGCGGTCGGAGGACCTCGCCGCGCTGGTGCGCGCGCTGCAGCCGGATATCCTGATCAACGACCGCCTGGAGATCGGCGGAGACATCAAAACGCCGGAGCAGTACCAGCCGGTGGGGTGGGTCGAGGTCGGCGGCAAGCGCGTCGTCTGGGAAGGCTGCCAGACGCTCAACGGCAGCTGGGGCTACGACCGGGACAACCTCGACTGGAAGCCGGCCGGCATGCTGATCCGCCTCCTGATCGACAGCGTCTCCAAGGGTGGCAACCTGCTGCTCAATGTGGGTCCTAACGGGCGGGGCGAGTTCGAGCCGCGGGCCGTCGAGCGATTGCGGGAGATCGGCCGCTGGATGCGGCTTCATGGCCGCTCCATTGACGGCTGCACCGCCAGTAACTATAGTCCGCCGCCCGACGCCCGGTACACGCAGCGCGGCAATCGCCTCTACCTCCACCTGTTCTCCTGGCCGTTCCGGCATGTCCACCTCCCCGGACTGGCCGGCCGGGTCGAGTACGCGCAGCTGCTCAACGACGCCTCGGAGATCAGACGCCAGGTCATCCCGCCCGATCAGGACGTCCAGAACATGACGATCGGCAACATTGCGCCCGGCACTCTCACCCTCGAGTTGCCCGTCCAACCCCCTCCGGTCGCCGTGCCCGTGATCGAGCTGTTCCTGCGCGAGTAAGCCGGACGAGATGCGGCACGGCACCACGGGACCGGAGCTACGTATGGCGCCCTGTATGGCATCGATCCTACAATGACGGCATGATGCAGAAGACAACGATCTACCTGCCCGCTGAGTTGAAAGCGGCGCTGGAGCGTGTCGCGGCGGAGATGCAGCGGACGGAGTCCGACATCATTCGGGAGGGGCTCCGGCTTGTCCTGCGGCAGAGTCACCCGTCGCCACGTAGCGGCATCTTTGACAGCGGGGAGCCGGACCTCTCGGAGCGCGTTGACGAACTGCTTTCTGACGGCTTCGGCCGGTTGTGATTCTCGTCGACACGAGCGCGCTGCTCGCCAACTATGACCGAGGCGACCGGCACCACGCCGCCGTCGCCTCAATCCTTACCCGTCCGGAACGGCTCATCCTCTCCCCGTTCGTCCTCGCCGAGTTGGACTACCTGGTCGCTCGCGTCGGTGGGCAGCGTGCCGAGATCGTCGTGCTGGACGATGTGGCCCGCGGTGTCTACGAGCTTCAGTCGTTCGCTGCCGACGAGGTGGCTGCCGCCGGCAAGCTCATCGAGCGGTACGCTGATCTCCGACTTGGACTCGCCGATGCCTCCATCATCGTGCTCGCGCATCGTTATGACTGTCAGGATGTGCTCACGCTCGACGAGCGTCACTTCCGGGCTGTCCTGGGTCCGGAAGAGAAGCCCTTTCGGCTTCTCCCCGGTGATTTGTCGTAACGTTGCCGCCTCTCGCGTCCGTGGGGCCGACACGGGCCTGTGCATAGAATGGCGATAGATGGACTAGCAGGAGGAACCAATGGGACTCTTTGAGCAACAACCCTGGCTTCTGGTACCGGTGATCATCGCCACCGTCGAGGGGTGGTTGACGCTGAAGTCGTTGGTCCGCGCCGCGTTCCATCGCTACATGGAGCGCGAGTCCCGCCAGACCTCGTAAGTGGGCGCGTCCCTCGAGGGCGCCATGCGCTGGCGCCTCATCGGTCCGCATCGCGGCGGCCGCGTCGTGGCGGTCGCCGGTCATCCCACCGAGCGGCACGTCTTCTACTTTGGTGCCTGCGCCGGCGGCGTCTGGAAGACCACGGACGGCGGCACGTACTGGGAGAACGTCTCCGACGGTTACATCCGCACCGCCGCCATCGGCGCCCTGGCCGTGGCGCCGTCCGATCCCGCGGTGCTGTATGCCGGAACGGGGGAGACGACGATCCGCGGCAACGTCTCGCACGGCGATGGCGTCTACAAGTCGACCGACAGCGGAAAAACCTGGGCCAACGTGGGTCTGGCCGACACCCGGCAAATCGCCAAGATTCGCGTCCACCCCACCAACCCTGATCTCCTGTACGTGGCAGCTCTCGGGCATGCCTGGGGCCCGAATGACGAGCGCGGCATCTTCCGCAGCCGCGACGGGGGCAAATCGTGGGAGAAGATCCTCTATCGCGACGATCGCACCGGCGCCGCCGATCTCGTCATGGATCCCACCAATCCCCGGATCCTCTATGCCTCCCTCTGGCAGGCGCAGCGCACTCCCTTCAGTCTGATCAGCGGTGGTCCCGGGAGCGGCCTCTTCCGTTCGACCGACGGCGGGGACACGTGGGAGGAACTGACCGGGCGCCCGGGTCTTCCCACCGGGGTCAAGGGGAAGATCGGCGTCGCCGTCAGCCCTTCGCAGCCGGGCCGGATCTGGGCCCTCGTCGAAGCCACGGATGGCGCTCTCTTCCGCTCCGACGACGGGGGTGAAACCTGGCAGCGCCTCAGTGAGCAGGGGGATCTGCGCCAGCGGGCCTGGTATTACATGCATATCTACGCCGATCCGCGGGATGCCGACGTGCTCTGGGTGCTCAATATCCAGTGCTGGCGCTCCATCGACGGGGGCGTGACCTTTAACCCGGTGCCCACGCCACACGGCGACAATCACGATCTGTGGATCGATCCCCAGGATCCACTGCGGATGATCGAGGGGAACGACGGTGGTGCCTGCGTCTCCTACAACGGAGGGCTCTCCTGGTCGACCCTGTACAACCAGCCCACCGCGCAGATGTATCACGTCACCACCGACAACCAACTGCCCTACCGCGTCTACGGGTCACAGCAGGACAACACGGCGATCAGTATCAAGAGCCGCTCCGTCAACGGCGTGATCAGTATGGAGGATTGGTACGAGCCGGGCGGCGGCGAGAGTGGCTACATCGCCGTCAAGCCGGACGATCCCAACATCGTCTACGGCGGCGCCATCGGCAGCGGCTTCGGCAACGGCCTGCTCTACCGGTACGACCATCGCACCGGCCAGGAGCAGAACATCACCGTCTATCCGGAAGACATGGGGATGGGGGAATCGGCCTCCGGCTTGCGTTACCGCTTCCAGTGGACGTTTCCCGTCGAGATCTCCCCCTTCGATCCCAACGTGCTGTACGTCGGCTCGAACCAGCTGCTCAAGAGCACGAACGGTGGAATGAGCTGGGAGGAGATCAGTCCCGACCTGACGCGCAACGACGTCTCGAAGCAGCAGCCGTCCGGCGGGCCGATCACCAAGGACAACACCGGCGCTGAGGTCTACGGGACGATCTTCGCCTTTGTCGAGTCACCGCATCAGCGGGGAGAGTTCTGGGTCGGGACCGACGACGGGCTGGTGCAGATTTCGCGCGACGGCGGGAAGAGCTGGCAGAACATCACGCCGCCCGACCTTCCCGAGTGGGCCCTGATCAGCACGCTCGACGTCTCTCGCCACCAGCCGGGCACCGCGTATATCGCCGCCACGCGCTACAAGTGGGACGACACCAAACCGTACCTTTACAAGACCGCGGACTACGGTCAGACGTGGCAGAAGATCACCGGCGGGATTCCGGAGGGTGAGTTCACGCGCGTTGTGCGCGAGGACCCGGGCTGCCGTGGTCTGCTGGTGGCCGGCACCGAGACAGGCGTCTACGTCTCCTTCGACGACGGCGCCCAGTGGCAGCGCCTGCAGGGCAACCTCCCGGTCTGTCCCATCTACGACCTGCACTTCAAAGGGGATGACCTGCTTGCCGCCACCCACGGCCGATCCTTCTGGAGCCTCGACGACGTGACGCCGCTGCGACAGATCGCCGAGCGCGGCCGGCCGGACGGGACGACGCTGTACGCGCCGCGCCCCACCATGCGTTTCCGGACCTACCAGGGCTACGACCGCAAGCCGTTCCCGGGCGTCTCTTACCGTCGCGTCGGCACGCTGGTCGTCGGCTTTCGCCAGGCGGAAGCGCCGGACGGCACGACCGAGGAGCGGCTCCTCGACGCCGGCCAGAACCCGCCCAATGGCGTCATCGTCAGCTACTACCTGCCGGAGGAGCCGAAGGGCGAGGCGACGCTGACCTTCCTGGACGAGGCCGGCAATGAACTGCGCCGCTTCACCAGCAAGGCGAAGCCGGCTCCGTCCGAACCGACCGTCACCGAGCAGGTGCTGGCCGAGGGACAGGAAGGGCTGGAAGGGGAGCCACTCAACGTGGTGAAGGAGGAAACGAAGGAGCCGCGGGTGCCGGTTGCCGCCGGCGTGAACCGCTTCGTCTGGAACCTGCGTCTCCAGGATGCCGTCAAGGTGCCGGGTGACAAATCGACCGAGGATCAGCTGGCCGGTCCGGCGGTCCTTCCGGGTCGCTACCAGGTCCGTCTCGCGGTCGACGGCACGACGCTGACGCAGAGCTTCGAGATCACCGAAGATCCGCGAGTGCCGGCCACTGCAGAGGATCTACGGGCCCAGTTCGATCTCCTCCTCAAGGTGCGCGACAAGCTCTCCGAGACGCACCGGACCATCAATGCCATCCGCGATCTCCTGGAGCAGATCAAGGGATGGGAGTCGCGGCTGACGCGGCACGGCGACGAAGAAGGTCAGCGCCTGGCGAAAGCGGCGAGAGACGCGCTCAAGGCGGTGGAGGATGCCCTCATCGATCCCGATCCCGAGAGCCCACTGCACGCGCGCCAGGATCGCCTGAACCTGAAGCTGGCGCTGCTCTCCTACTTCATCGACAGCGCCGACGCGCGCCCCAGCGCCGGTGCCTACGACGTGTACGACAATCTCTCCGCGAGGATTGACGAGCAGATCCAGAGATTCCGGCAGATCGTCCAGGAGGACGTGGTCCGCTTCAACAACCACGTAACCCAGAGCGGAGTGCCGGCTCTTGTCATCGAGCGAGAGGCCGGCGTGAATGATCCGGTCTCTGCGTCGTAGACCTGACAGTGTCTCCGACGGCCTCACGCGAAAGTGGGCTATGGTGCGCCTGGTGACCGATGAGGACGGAGGCGCAGACGCCGCCGGATATGCCGGCTGGGGTGGCTCATGCAAGGGGACGATGACGGACGGCGATGCATCGACGAGGTGCCAAAACAGCACAAGCGCTTCCCGCTCGTAAGAGCGGTGGGCACGGAACATGCACCCGAATTGGTGGGCCGCGAATAGTGAGTCACGCGGTACCAGAGAGGGGCCAGGTAATGGCAGATATTACGAAGTCGATCGACGTCAACGTGCCGGTGCGAACCGCGTACGATCAGTGGACGCAGTTCGAGTCTTTTCCGAAGTTCATGGAGGGCGTCAAGAGCGTGCGTCAGCTCGACAACAAGCGGCTGCACTGGGTCGTCGACGTGAACGGCAAGACCCAGGAGTGGGATGCGGAAATCACCGAGCAGATTCCGGACGAGAAGATCGCCTGGAAGAGCATCTCCGGCCAGCCCAATTCGGGAGTCGTCACTTTCAACCGCCTGGGTCCCGATGAGACCCGTGTCACCTTGCAGATTGAGTGGCAGCCGGAGGGCGTGACCGAGAATATCGGCAGCATGCTCGGATTCGACGACCGCCAGGTCGATCAGGATCTCAAGAACTTCAAGGAGTTCATTGAGGCGCGCGGCGCGCCGACCGGTGCCTGGCGGGGTCAGGTGAACCAGACCCACACGTCGTAGCCGAACAGCCGTCCGGAGGGAGCCCTGCCGACGACGCAGGGCTCTTTCTTTATGGTCATTCGCCGGTTGGGGCCGTCCTGGCGCGCGGTTTCCCCGCGCTGGCCCTCATCTTGCCACCCCTCACAATCAACCCGATCCCCTTGCCGTTGAGGCCGGGACAGAGCAACAGAGGTTTATGATGACGATTCCCCCACGCTCAGAACACCGCATTGACGCCGCATCGATTCCGTTGGGGACTCCTGTCCAATCGCAGGATGGTGAGTCTCTGGGACAGGTTGCTGAAGTGTGGGCCGAGACACCGGCCCATGGCTATGTACCGGCTTCCCAGTTCGCGATCGGTGACTATGGCCCGGTGTCCGGTAATCAGCAGATGTTCGAAGGGGCCGCCGGCTACATGCAGGTCAGGGCGCTACGTGAGATGCGCCTGGAGAATGATCACGATCTCTTCATTCCGCTCAGCGCGGTCCGTGAGGTTAATCCGGAGCATGGGATCGTCCTGACCTGCCGCCAGGAAGAGTGCCGTGAGCGGTATTCGCAGCGCCCCGCCGAGCTGAACCTCCCGTGAGGACACGCCAAACACGCGCGGCACAGGGCTGGTACAGCACGCCGGTCTCCGATATGCGTTGAACGTGGTGAATGACGCCGAGATCGAAATGCCTCTCGACGACGATAGATAGCCAAGCGACTCGACGGCCTCGACCGGCCTCCGTCCCGGGACCGGCACGGAGGTTTCACTGCTCAGCCGCATAATCGTGGTGGTATGTCCCGCAGGCGGCTTGGATGCCTCCCGGGACTGGGAGGAGTGAGGCATGGATCCCCGCGTTGAGAAGCTCGCGTCCGTTCTCGTTAACTACTGCGTCGGCGTGCGCCCCAATGATTGGGTCGTCATCCAGAGCGAGGTCCTGGGAGAGCCGCTGGTCAATGCGGTGGTGGCCGAAGTGCTGAAGGCGGGCGGCAATCCCACGCCGATCCTCTTCTCCGACGAGATCCGTGAGACGACGTTCCGCTGCGCGAACGATGACCAGCTGAAATTCATTGACCCACTCCTGCGGACCGCGATCGAGCAGATGGACGTCTCGATCGCTATTCTGGCCCCGCGTAATACGCGGTCACTGGCGGCAGTCGATCCCGGCAAGATGGCCCTCCAGGCGAACGCCATGGAGCCCCTGATGGGGACCTACATGCAGCGGTCCGCCGAGGGCACGCTGCGCTGGACGGGGACGGCCTACCCAACGCCGGCCGGAGCCCAGGATGCGTCGATGTCGCTGCGCGAGTACGAGGACTTTGTCTACGGAGCGGGCCTGCTCGATCAGCCCGATCCGGTTGCGGCCTGGCAAGAGGTCCGTGACCGGCAGCAGCGTATTGCCGATTGGCTGGCCGACAAGAAGACGGTGCACATCACCGGGCCGGGGACCGATCTGACCGTAGGTATTGCCGGCCGCACCTGGATCAATGACGACGGGCATGCCAACTTCCCCGGCGGTGAGGTCTTCACCGGTCCCATTGAGGACCAGACGGAGGGCACCATCCAGTTCAACTACCCCGGCTATTACCAGGGACGTGAGGTCACCGGCGTGCGGCTGGTCTTCGAGGGCGGCCGTATCGTCGAGGCGAGCGCCACCTCAGACGAGGACTATCTGCGGGAGATGCTGGATACCGACGAAGGCGCCCGCTGCCTCGGTGAGTTCGCCTTCGGGCTCAACGCGGGCATTCAGCGTTTCACCAAGAATGTCCTCTTTGACGAAAAGATTGGCGGCACCTGCCATATGGCGATCGGACGCGCCTACCCGGAAACCGGCGGCCGGAACATCTCCGCCATTCACTGGGATATGGTGTACGACCTGCGCCAGGGCGGTGAAGTGACCGTCGACGGACAACTGTTCTCCCGGGACGGCCAGATCGAGATCTAGCGCGCTCGAAACAGCGCGGATGACATCTCTCCTCACTCGGCGTATCATTGATCCCACTCCCAGGCTGTACTATGTTTCCTCCCTCTAAAGGTGGAAAGGAGGATGCCGGGTGAAGCTCGTGGCACGTCTGCTCGCCATGGTGGTGAGCTCGTCGTTCTTGTTCGTCCCAGCCTCGTCGATTGCGGCTCCTCCCACAACCCTGTGTGGACACGCCGGTCCCGTTCCCCCAACACTGCCCGGTTCCCTCCACATCGGGTTCCAGCCGACCATGATCGGGCTCAGCAAGAAGGCAGGGCATGTGTTCATCATCAACGTCGGAGAGCGGAATCAGGGCGGCCGTATGGTCTGCCGTTCCAGCCTCACGACGTTGGATGCACGCTCCGGCCGGTACCTGGGGAGTTGGGCGTTGGGCGAAGTGCCGGCGGGACTGGTCGTGGATGACACCGACGGGTTCGTGTTCGTCATCAGCGCCTACGATCCTCGTCACAAGAACGTGAGTGAGGGATACCTCGACATCTTCGACCTCAATGGCCATGGCGCGCGGGGTGCTCGCACCATCGATTTGTCAGCCGGTGATCTCTACCAGGCGGGAGCGGACGGGCGGACCCACCGGCTGTTCCTCGTCACCTATCAGTCCGTCATGACCTTCGACATCCAGCAGGGCGCCATCCTCAGGACGGTCCCGATCGCCGGCATCGGGCCGGGAGGCATCCACGCACCGCTAGCGATCGATGTGCGTGATAACCGCGTGTTCATTCCCACCCGGCAGGGCGTTTCCGTGCTGGACGCACGGAGCGGATCTATTGTCCAGAGCATCACGCTGCCGCCCGCTGAGCGGACACTTACCCTCGATAAGCACACTGGGCACGTCTTTGTGGCGAGTACGGGAGATTGCTACGGACAGCGGGCTGGAGAGTTACGTACCCTGGACGCCGCAACCGGTGCCACCGTGAGTACGGTGAGTCTGAATTGCTCCCAGATTGAGCCCACGGTGGTTGATACGCTGCAGGGTGTTGTCCTGGCAGGGGCAACAGCATCAGGGCGGGTTGCTGTGGTAAGCGCCGGGACCGGCCGGGTGATTCGGACCCTTCCGTTCTACCGGAATCTGGCAAACAGTGCCGTCGATGACCGCACCGGATTCCTTTACATCCCGCAGCAGACCTGCACCGGCGTGCCGGCGCACTGCCGTGACTCCGTGCTGGTGATCGACCCGATTCACGGGCGAACGGTGACGCGCATCAGCGTGGGGCACGCGTACCAGGGCCTGACCATGATTGCCGAGCCGGCCCGTCGCGTCTACATCACCGTTCCCCCCTTCAACGTCGTGACGGTTCTCTCCACTGTCGGGTAGTGTTGGTCCTCCGCCCCTCGCGCGGCACGTCTTCCGCGTAAAGGGGGCCTATAATCTCCGATACGCCCCGGGCCGGTCAGCCGGCTCTAGAAGGACATCCTGTTGTCGCCCGCCACCTCCCTGTATATCCCCGGGTTTCTGGAAACACTCCAGGCCACTCTCACCGGAGCCCGCGATCTGCGCTCGATCTACAGCTCGGTCGTCCACCGTCTGGCGGCCGCTTTCGAGGTAGATCGGGCCTGCCTCGCCCTCTACGACCCGGTGGCAGGGGTTCTGGAGCCGGCGCACCAGGCGCATGGGAGGATGGTCTGGGATCTCGAGGCCCTGGCCGGCGCCGTGCGCGAGGAGCGCACCATCGCGGTGGGAGAGGTGCTGGCGGCGCCGGTGATCTGGCCGGGCAGCCCGGGGAGTGACGGCGACCTGGGCGAGAAGCGCGTCTATGGAGTGCTGGCCGTTGCACGCCCCGAGCCGTTTGCCTCCTCCGATCGGCGATTGCTGCGGGCGGTCGCGGAAAAGCTGGCCGTCGAGCTGGAACGGCGCCGCGTCCTCCTGCTGGATGATGTGCTGGATGGGCTGCTCCGCAAGACCAAGCCGATCGACGTGTACATGCACGCGCTGCGCGAGCTGCGGCGCTTTCTCCGCTACGATGCCGCGGCATCGGTGATGACCATGCAGCCGGGAGTGACGCAGCTGACGGTGCGTGTGGAGAAACTGGTGCAGCAGCGCGGTAAAGGGGAGACGCTGGTCGACAGCACGCGCCGGGGACGGGCCCTCCGGCTCACCGCCCCGCAGACCCGCTACCTCGAGGCGCTCCGCGGGCCCCTCCTGCTGAGGAATCAAGGGGAGGGCTGGCGCCCGAGCGATGAGTCCCTGACGGACGGCGTCGCCGGTCTGTGGCGGGTGTTCTGCCTGGACGGCTCAGATCCGGCAGCGGTGCTTTGCTATCCGCTCGTTTTCGGCGGCCGCATGCTCGGCGTGCTGCGCCTCGCCGCCCGTCGTCCCGCGGCGTTCGATCCGCTGGAAAGTCACGTGCCGCTGCTGGATCGCTTTGCCCGGCTCCTGTCCGTGACCCTGTATCGCAGCGAGCTGTATCACCAGAACGACCGCCAACTGGCCGCCATCAAGGAGATCAGCCGCGCTATCACCGAGCCCCTCTCGGTACCGGAGGTCTGCCGGCAGGTGCTGCAGGTGGCATTGCGCGTGCTGCATGCGCCGGTGGGAGCGGTGGGGTTGCGCCACGAGGATGGAACGCTGCATCTGATCGCCCACCAGGGAAGCACGCTGGCCGAACTACCCGGCATCATGGTGGGAGAAGGCATCGCGGGCGCGGTGGTCGAGAGCGGCACTGCGCGGGCCGTTCCGAATGTCGCCGACGAGCCCGGCTACGTCGTCTTCAACAGCCGTGTCTGCTCGGAGTTGGTCGCGCCGATCGTCTACGATCGCGAGGTCATCGGCTTCCTCGACGTCGAATCATATGAAGAGGGGCGCTTCCGGCCCGAGGACGAGGACGTGGTGAGCTTTATCGAAGCGCTCGCCAATCAGGCCGCCATCGCCATCAAGACGGCGCAGCTTCGCGATGAGGCGATGTCGAGCCTCAGCTCGTCCCTGACGATCGATCCCATGCTGTCCATGGCCGGCCTGCATGATCTATTGGTGGACGAGCTGCGCACCAAGATCGAGCAGCTGGCCGCTGCCAACGACCGCCTGGCGGCGGCTAATCGTGCCAAGAGCGACTTCCTGGCGCAGATGAGTCACGATCTACGAGGCCCGCTCAACGTGATGATCGGGCTCTCCAGCCTGCTGGTGGATCCGACCCTGGCTCCAACCCTGGAGCCCGACAAGCAGCGCGAGACGCTGCAGCTCATCGCCCACAATGGCGAGGTGTTGGGCGCGATGATCGGTAACATTCTCGATCTCTCCGCCCTGGAGGCCGGGCAGGTGCAGCTGCAGATCGCGCCGTTCGCGGCCGACGTGGCCTTCCATTACCTCCAGTCCACCGCCGAGGCCCTGATCGCCGAGGAAGGAAAGGAGATCGCCCTGTCGATCGATGTCGATGGTCGGGTCAGGGCCATTGACGCCGACGAGGACAAGTTTCTGCGTATCCTCACGAATCTGCTCGCCAATGCGGTCAAGTTCACGCCGTCCGGTGGCCGGATTCGCGTCATCGTTGGTCCCACTGTGGAAAACGAGCGTGACCTCCACATCTCCGTGCGCGACACGGGGCCCGGTATTCCAGCCGAGCATCACGAGCGGATCTTTCAGGCGTTCCAGCGCCTCGATGGCTCCGCCTCGCGTCAAGGAACCGGACTGGGGCTGGCCATTGTTCGCCAGTTGGTTGAGCTGCACGCTGGGCGCGTCTGGGTGGAGAGCACCGTCGGGGAGGGCGCCACGTTTCATGTCGTTCTGCCTGGTGTGCTATCGCCCACGTCGCCCCGAAGCGAGGGAGAGGAGACGATGGAGCCCGCGCCGGTGAGCAACGGTGCCGGGCCGTCGCGGCTCGCCGTGCTGGTTGTCGAGGACACGCCGGCCCACCTCGACGTCATGCGTCTGGCCGTTACGGCGCGCGGGCACACGATGCACAGCGCGACGAGCGGTGAAGAGGCCCTGGAGTGGCTGGCCGACAACCGTCCCGATGTCATCCTGCTGGACATGCAGCTGCCGGGAATCGACGGTTTCGCCGTTGCCTCCTCCATCAAGGCGCGGGTGGAGACGCATGCCATACCGATCATTGCGGTGACGGCCGATGCCCTCACGGTCAGTGAGGAACGTGCCCGGGCCAGCGGATGCGATGATTACCTGACGAAGCCCATCGATATCGGGCGGCTCCTCGAGGCGATCGAAGCGGTGACGCGGTAGGACGGATGGCGATGGCAGCAGGCCGCATTCTTGTCGTGGAAGATAGTCCGGACCAGGCGTACTTCCTTCGCTTGCGCCTGGAAGGGGAGGGATTTAGCGTCCTCACGGCCGGTGGGGGATCGGATGCGTTACAGCTGATCGCGGCCGGGTTGGTCGACCTCGTCCTGCTCGATGTCCTGCTGCCCGATATGGACGGCTATGAGGTATGCCGGGGAATCAGAGCGTGGGAAGTCGAGACCTATGGGCACTCCCCTGTGCTGCCGGTGGTGATGGTGACGGGCTCCCCGGCGCAGGACCGCGTGAATGCTCTGGAAGCGGGCGCCGATGACTTTTTGACCAAACCGGTCAATCAGCTGGAGCTGCTGGTGCGCGTGCGCTCTCTGATGCGCATCAAGGCGCTGCACGACGAGATCGAGGCACGCAACCGGCTGCTCTACAACGCGCTGCAGCGGTCGGTCTCGGAGGCCGTCACGGAACGCATTCTGTCAGACCCCGAGCGCTACCTGCGCCCGGGTGGCGAGCGTCGGGTGATCAGCGTTCTCTTTGCCGACCTGCGTGGCTACAGCCGGCTGGCCGAGGAACTGGAGCCGGCCGCCGCTATGGCGGTGCTCAATACGTACCTCGCCCACTTTATCGACGAGATCCAGCGCTACGGCGGGACCGTCAATCAGCTGCTGGGTGACGGCGTGATGTCGCTGTTCGGGGCTCCGGTCGCCTTCGAGGATCATGCCTGGCGGGCGGTTCAGGCGGCGCTCGACATCCAGCAGAATACCCTGTCCCTGGAACCACCCGGCTTGCCACATGTCCGCCTGCCGGTCGGCATCGGTGTCACGTCCGGTGAGGCGGTGGTCGGGCACATCGGGTCGGATCGCCGCATCGATTTCACGGCGGTCGGTGATGTTGTCAACCTGGCCTCGCATCTCCGCGATCAGGCCGGCCCGGGACAGATCCTGATCACCGGATCGACTCACGATCTGATCGAGGGTCTGGTGGATGTCAGTGACGTCGGAATGCAGCGGGTCAAGGGACGGCAGGAATGGGTGCAGGCCTACAGCGTGCACCGCCGCCGGGATGAGGTGCCGGTCACGGCGTAGAGACCGCTTTGCGGACGCGCCAGATACTCTCCATGGGCCAGTGCCGGGCCCACTCGTTCTGTTCCGCGTCGCGATAGCTGCTGGTCTGACCCTCGTCCGGCCGGGTCTCGATGAGATCCTCGACGATGAAACCCGACCGGCGGAAGAGGCGAATCCACTCGCCGTAGGGGATCTGGAAGTCGACCTCATCGCCCCAATCGATGCTGTGCAGGCCAAAGTAGTCGTTGATCAGCGTGCGCGTGAGGCGATCCTCCGGCACGTTCTCGCAGATAAAGCTGATGGGGGTCGCGCCGCTGAAGGCAAAGAGCCCACCGGGACGGAGGACGCGGCCGACTTCGGGCACCGTCCGGTAGGGATCGGAGAACGTCATCGCGCCCCAGTCGCAGAAGACAATGTCGAACGACGCATCGGGGAGGGGGATGTTCTCGGCACTCGCCTCCACCAGAGGAAAGGAAGCCCCCGCTTCGGACTGACGGGCGCGAGCATGGTCGAGTTGTCGAGATGAGAGATCAAGGCCAACGGGACGAGCACCCGCCTGGGCCAGGGCGATGGACCAGCGCGCTGCGCCGCATCCCAGCTCGAGGATGTCTTTGCCGCGCACGTCGCCCAGCACGTTGAGCTCCGCCTCGGGGATGCGCCATAAGCCCCACGCCATCACGTGCTCGCCGGACAGAGTTGCCGCATGCTTGCTCTCGTACTCGTCGCTCTGCCGGTTCCACATCGCGCGGTTTCGTCGTTCGTGTTGACGCAGATCGGCGTTATCCATGCTCTGGCGTCTCCTCCGTGTGGTGGTGGCGGCCGGCTGGGCGCGCCGGACAGAGGTTACAGGGTGGTCGTGGCTCGATAGCCAGGAGAATTGGAGCGCGGTTGCCGGGTATAGTCAGTCCGTGCGCCATTAGATCCGGACTGTCATCAGAATAACGCCGGTCAGCATGAGGGCCATGCCGATTCCCTTGAGGAGGGTGGGCTCCTCGTGGAGGACGAGAATGCCGAGCACCACCGGCACCAGGACGTAGCTGTTGCTGAGCGTGGCGGCAACCGACACGGCGAGATGGGCAAGGGCCAGGTAGTAGAAGACGCCGCCGATGCCGACCAGAGCACCCACGCCTGCGCCGCCGAGCGAAGGCAGCCGGCCCGGCGCCGCACGATCCAGCGCGAGAAAGGCAGCCAACGCGGCCACAACCGCACCGCCCGCCACCAACGCGTTCAGCTGGAGTGGTGCGAGCACATGGAGAGCCGGCTTCTCTAGAAAGGTGCCTGCGCCCACGATGGCCACGTAGCCGATCAGACAGAAGATGGGCGGGCGGAGACGGAGGGCATGGCGGGGATTCTCGTGGCCGGAGCGGCCGCGAACTGAAAGCAGCACGATGCCGGCAATGGTGAGCAGCAGGCCGGCTGCCTTGGTGATCGTCAGTGGCTCGTGCAGGACGATGACGCCGAGGGCGGCAGTGATGATCACGTAGGCGTTGGAGAAGCTGGCCGCAAACCAGAGTGGGACGCGCTCGACCGCGAAGCAGTAGAGAGCGGAGCCGATCCCTTTGATGATCCCGATCCCGATGCCTGCTCCCAGAGCGAGGACGCCCAGGGAGTTCCAGGTGCCGAACAGCAGCAACGCCGGCACCGCGGCGGCCAGCGTCCCGGCCGTGAGAGCCGCCGTGAGTTGATACGCATCCAGCCGACCCGAGACCGGTTTCTCGGCAAAGGATGCGATGCCGACCAGGAGCACGTAGACACCGATAAAGGCGAGCGACATGCGGGTTCGATCCTTCCGAACCGGACAGCGGGTGCGCCGCGAGGAAGTACGGTGCCGGTGAGGCAGGTTCGACGCAGGCGACGCTTTATTGCATTACTACCAGGGCGACCAGGGCGCGGCAAACCGCATCGCTGGCCGGCTCCTTGCAGGGGACACGGCAGAGGAGGGCACCATGCCGGAATGGTTTGACGTCACGCATCCCCCGCTCGCGCCCGTTACGCCGCGGCGACGCTCCGTCCTTGTCACGGGAGCCGCCGGACGGATCGGCTCCTACTTCACCGAGCACACGGCGCAGAAATACACGCTGCGGCTGATGGTGCAGGATCAGGATGAGGCGGCCGAGCGCCTGCGAGAGTTCGGCGAGGTCGCGGTCGCCGATCTGGGACAGCCTGATCGGTTGCGTGATCTGTGCGACGGTATCGACACCGTCCTCCATCTGGCCGCGGATCCCGACCCCAGTGCGACCTGGAACTCTCTCCTTCCCAACAACATCATCGGCACCTACAACATCATGAGAGCGGCGCGTGCGGCAGGCTGCCGGCGCCTCATCTTCGCCTCGTCGATCCACGCCGTCTCCGGCTACCCGGCCGACGTGCAGGTCAAGGTGAGCGATCCGGTCAATCCTGGCGATCTCTACGGTGTCAGCAAGTGCTTCGGTGAGGCGCTCGGCCGCTATCTGGCGGAGCAGGAGGGGTTATCGGTGATCTGCATCCGCATCGGGTGGTTTCTGCCGGTGAACGCGGCGCGGGGACCGGATGCCGTCTCGATGCTCGATGCCTTCGTCTCGCGGCGCGATCTCCTGCAGTTGATCGAGCGGGCGATCGATGTCGAGAACATTCGGTTCGCGATCGTCAACGGGCTCAGCAATAACCGCTTCAAGCGCCTCGACATCTCCGACGCCCGCGCCCTCCTGGGCTATGATCCCCGGGACGACGTCACGGCGCTGAATGCCGAACTGGCAGATCTCCATCTCTGGGGTGCGGTCAACGCCTATAACCTGACGGACCGGGAACAGCGATCCGGGCTCCGCGACGACGAGTGATACCGGCTGGTCGGCGTCAACTCGCCGGCTCGTCCTTGCCGACCATCACATCGGTCGCTTTGACGAGCGCCACGACGTGGTCGCCCTCTTTCAGGTCCAGCTCCTCGGCTGCCTCGCGCGTAATAGCTGCCACGACACGGTTCTCGCCAACGCGCATCTCCACCTGAGCCATGACCGTGCCCAGCGTGACCTTCGTCACGACACCCGGTAATCGATTGCGCCCGCTGGTCTTCATTGTGCTTCCTCCTGTGTGACCGCGGCCCTGTGCCTGAACCCTACTGCATTCAACCGAGGGGGCGGAATTTCTGGATGCGGTGATTACCGCTGTCTGCCACGTAGACATCGCCCCCCTGGTCGAGGGTAATCCCGGCGGGCTTCCGGAAGTCTCCCGGCATGCTTCCTGGTGTGCCCCAGTGAGCGATGAGAGTGCCGCTCGGCGCGAAGACTCGAATGCGCGACGTCGTGGCATCGGTGACGTAGACGTTCCCGTGCGCGTCGACGACAACCCCGACCGGATCGACTAATTCTCCCCGAGTCCCATCGCCGCCCCACGAGTGGATTGGCTTCCCAATAGGAATAGCCGGCGGCTTGAAGCTTGACGGGGCGAACTCCAGGACGCGATGGTTGCCGGTATCGGCCACATAGACATTTCCCTGGCCGTCGGTGGCCAGACCGGTGGGATGCCGCAACCAGTAAAGCGGGTGATTGCGGTCGCTATGTCCCCAATGCAGAACGAGCCGATGCGAGGGGGAGAACTCTTCGATCTCATTGGTGACGGGGTCACTGACATAGAGATCTCCCTGACGGTCAACGGCCAGACCCGTCGGCTGCCCGGGGTGGACTGAGCCCGGGAGCCGCGTCTGCCAGTGCGTCATAAACCGCCCCGTGCTCGTGAACTCCTCGATGGTCCCGTTGCCCGTGTCCGCGACGAACACATGACCGGCTGCGTCCACCGCTACGCCGGAAGGTCCCCGGAGTTCCCCTGGTCCGTTGCCGGGCGCGCCAAATCGCATCAGTACCGTGCCGGCCGGGGAGAGTTTCTCGATCGTATCGCGCCCGCGGTCCGTGATATAGACGTTTCCGTGTGAATCCACCGCGAGGTCTTCAGGTTCTCGGAAGAGCGGATGCAACAGGGCGCGAATGTGCCAGTCCGCCAGGACGTGGCCACTGGTGCTCAGGATATGGACCTGGTCGTTGCCTGGATCAGAGATGAAGACGCGGTTCCGACTGTCGATGCTGATGTTGGCAATGTCTTTGAACTCAGGGTGATTGCCGTGCGCCGACCACACCGCCAGCACCGCGCCGGCGGGTGAGATCTTCTGCACGCGTTCCAGCTGCTCCTCCAGCACGTAGACGTTCCCGGCCCGATCGAACGCCAGGTCCTGCGGGTCGGTCAGTTCCCCTCGTTTCGTGCCTGGCCGCAGCAGGAGGGCCAGTGATCTGCCGGAGGACGAGAATTCGTGGAGGCGACGGTTGGCATGCTCGGTCACCCAGACGTCACCTCTGGCGTCCAGCCGGATGGCGTTCGGTCCGAAAACCTGATCGGGAGCGTGGCCGGCGGAGCCCCAGACGAGGAGGGGTCGTCCCCTGGAGGAGACCTTCTGGATACGGTCGTTGTAGGCATCGGCCACATAGATGTCGCCTCCGGCGCCAACCGTGAGAGCGGTGGGATGGTAGTACTGACCGGCGTTGACGCCCTTATGCCCAAACCACCGAAGTAGCTTGCCGTCCGGTGAGAACTCGGTGATCCGGTCGTTGATCTCGTCGGGGATATAGAGGTTGCCCTGACGATCCAGCCCAATGTCGTTGATGGAACGGAACTCCCCGGGCGTGGTCCCGAACCCACCAAAGACGGCCAGCAACTTGCCGGTCGCCGCAGAGAGGCGGAGGATAGCGCCGGTGTTGGCATCGGCCACGTAGAGGGAGTCGCGCACGGGCGAGCTCAGAATGATGGGATTCTTGAAGTGGACTCCGGGAGGAATCGCCACTCCCCACACGGCAATGGCAGTACCGGTGAGTTCGTGGGCACGCGCCGTGTGCCGGGATGCGGTGAGGGGCAGCGACGCCACGAGCGCAGCGGCTAGTGCGGCGATACCGATCACGGCCACCACGCGGACGGGCGTCTGTCCCAGGAGCGACCTGTCCGGCCGTAACCCCCTTTGCCCATCCACTCTATGGCGGCTGCCGTGCTCCGTCCGTTTGGCAGTGCGCGCCTCCTGAGCGGCCTCCTCGAAAGTTGTTCGGTCCTCCGGAGAAAGGCCGAGCGCTTCCGCGAGTTGATGCGCGGTGTGCGCCCGCGGGCTTCGGTTGACACCACGCTCCAGATCACTGACGGCGCGGACGCTCAGGCCGGCGCGTTCCGCCAGTTCCTCCTGGGTGAGGCCGGCGGCCATGCGAAAACGGCTCAGTGTCGGTCCGAATGCAGTTCGCTCTCGGCTGACCATGTCGCCCCGTCCTCGTCACAGCCCCTTGACGATTGCGTAGGGGAATCATAGCACCACGGTGAGGTGTTGTCACCAACCCCCATTGTGTGGGCGTTATGTGGGTTCCTGTGTGGTGTCTTTCCGGTTTACGGCACAGACTGTGAGCCATGACCCGCAGGCAAGCGAGCGTGGGTCACGGACCAGGAAAGGAGGCGTAACCCGGATGGTGTTATACGAACTGGACCCGATCCAGGAACACACGGGATTGCAGACATACCGGCGTGGACCACACGCTATTGGACGAGAGAGGAGAAAACGATGACACGTTTCGGACGCTGTGGCCTTCTGCTTGCGCTGTTCGGCGCCGTGGCCCTCGTACCGCACGGCCCGGCCTACGCAGATTCATCGGCGCCCCAGGGGTTTACCTGTCAGAGTACGGGCGCGGGAAGCGTTTGCCACGGAGAATTCACGGTCTATGACCAATCAACAGTTCTCACTACCTGTGGGAGTGGCACGAGCGCTTTTGATGCCGTGCTGACGTGGACGCAGTACCAGGACGTGACAGCCTATTTCAACCAGTCGGGAATGCTCGTCGGACTTGAGTTCCACTTCAAGTACAGGGACAACGCCCTGGTCAACTCTGTGACCGGCACGACGATACCGGTGATGAACAGCGACGAGAACGACAATTTCACCTTCACCTACGATTCCTCGGGGAACCTCGTGGCCGTGACTCGCGCCCAGTCGGGGAGCGTCCTGCACGTCACGTTGCCCGGTTACGGCGTGGTCGCGCAGGTTGACGGCCTGGGTGTCTTCAACGACTTCACCGGACAACTGATCAAGGGAGATCACTCCCAGGTGCTCGCAGCAATCGGTAGCACGGACGTGATCGATAGCACGGACATCTGCGCCGCCCTCTCGTGAGCATGCGCCAGTCCTGACCCAAATTGAGAGAGTCGCCGGCGGCGGGCCAAGTCAGGCATGCCCGCTCCCCCTCGAATCATGTCTTGGAGTCGCTTCGCGGTGGGCGACCGGTGCGAAAACGGGCCCCGGTTACCCGCCGCGGCTGCCGATCAAGACACCGCTGCCGAAGACCAGCAGGCCGCCCACGATCACCTGAAGGGCACTCATGAAGAAGTTCATGCTGAAGTAGCGGTACCGCACGTAGGCGATGGCGATTAGCTCCACGCCGACCACGATGAAGGCCACGGTCAGGGCGAGGTGATAGCTGCCGAGGAGGAAGGGCAGGGTGTGACCCACGCCGCCGATAAAGGTCATGATGCCGGTGATGCCGCCGCGCTTGACCGGGTTGCCACGCCCCGTCAACTCACCCGTGTCGGACAGCGCTTCGGAGAAGGCCATGCTGATACCGGCGCCGACTGCCGAGGCCAGGCCGACGAGAAAGGTGGTGAGGGTGTTGTGGGTCGCGAAGGCGGTGGCGAAGAGCGGTGCCAGGGTCGAGACCGACCCGTCCATCAGGCCGGCGAGGCCGGGCTGGATGACCTTCAGGACAAATTGCTGCTCTTTGGTGTGCCCGTTTTCATTAACAGCCGAATTCTCGACGTCGCGATTCTCGTCGGCCGCTTGCGCCATAAATACACTCTCCTGAGAGGGAAATCGTTAGTCCAGGGGCTGCTGCACGTTCTGGCAGTTCGGACAGTAGCCGTAGAACGTCTGTGTCTGACCGACGATCTGGAAGCCGGGGATGCTCGGCGCGGGGACCGCCGCCGGGGAGAAAACATCCATGATGACGTCGCACCCCAGGCAGACGACCTCCGCGTGCGGGTCGGTCCGCGGGTCGAAGTGGCTGACGCCGTGAATATCGAAGCGGCGTAGCTCCCCGATGGCCACCAGCTCGTTGAGCGTTTTGTACACGGTCGCGAGCGACACCGTCGGCATCGTCTCGCGGATACGCTCGTAGATCGCCTCGGCGGTGGGATGGGTGGTATCCGCCTCCAGCGCCTGATAGATCGCTAGACGCTGCGGCGTCACCTTGCCACCGCGCGCGTGGATCTTTTCAATCAGTTCCGGAATCGTCCGCATTACGTTCTAATATACATTCTTATTTAGCAGTCATTCTATCTCTTGCATCCCGTCGTCCGGCGCATTAGAGTGCGACAGGCCGGCCACCACTCTCCTTGAGCAAAAGAGGTGCCGGACCCCAAGAGAGAGGACAACAATGACGAGCGACCAGCCGACGCCGGCTCCCGCGGCGGAGAATCAGGGACAGCCGAATCATCATGCCGGCCTGTTTACCTATGTGCCGCATCCCCACATCCATCACCGTAAGTTGCAGGGTCCGGTCAAGGTCGCCGACCAACTGGATAAGAGCAGTCCTCTTGCTCGGCTCAACTCGCGGCTGGCGCTCATCATCACGATTGCCGTGGGCTCGATGTGGGCTGCCTACATCTTCACGGTCCTGGCACTGGTCAGCCTGCCCTCCGCCATCCAGAGCCACAACACCATCATCATCGTCGGCTGGATCGCCCAGACGTTCCTGCAGTTGATCTTGTTGCCGGTGATCATCGTCGGTCAGAACATTCAGGGGGCAGCGTCTGACAAGCGAGCCCAGCAGACGTATAACGACGCCGAGGCGGTGCTCCACGAAGCGGTGCAGATCCAGGCGCATCTCGCCGCCCAGGACATGAAGCTACAGGATCAGGAGACCTGTCTCAACGAGATCATTGCCACTCTGGCCAAGGCGTATCCCGGCGTCATGGATAAGATGACTGCCGAGGGTCAGGGGTAGGGAACGGCCGCGAGAAGGCGGGGCCGCGTCGAGATAACCGCGCGTGGAAATGCGGGCGAGCTCATCCGGCGAGTTCGGCAGCTACTATAGCGTCAGGCGTACCATCTCGGAAGGCGGCGATGATCCGGCCCTCACATCTCGGAGGTCTCATCCACCATGACGACCGGCTACCTGTTCGACGAGCGCTTCCTGCACCACGAAACCGGCACGATCGATGTCCTCCTGCCGGGTGGCGTAATCGAGTCGGTGGAGCATCCCTCGTCCTCCCGCATCACGCGTCGCACGCATGCCCTGATCGCCGCCTCCGATCTCTGGGATGAGCTCACCCAGTTGCAGACCACCCCTGCCACGGAGGATGACCTCGCGCTCATTCACGATCGTTCCTATATACGGCGCATCCAGGACCTGTGCTCCACAGGTGGCGGGGAGGCCAGTACCGAAATCGGTGAGAGCACGCCGGTGGTGCCGGAATCATGGGATGCGGCACTGCTGGCGGTGGGCGGCGGCATGGCCTCCGTTGATGCGGTGCTCGACGGCCGGGTGGGGCGTGCCTACGCCCTGCTGCGTCCGCCGGGACATCACGCCATGCGCGCCGCGGCCATGGGCTTCTGCATCTTCAATAATGTGGCCATTGCCGCCCGTCACGCGCAGCGCCGCGGTGCCGAGCGCGTGATGGTCATCGACTGGGATGTCCATCACGGGAACGGCACCCAGGCCGCCTTTTACGACGATCCCAACGTGCTCTTCCTCTCCCTGCACCAGGACGATTGGTACCCGATCGGCTGGGGCAAGGTGGAGGACGTCGGGGAGGGAGCCGGCGAGGGGAAGACGGTCAACATCCCGCTGCCTCCCGGCACCGGGGACAAGGGCTATCTCGAGGCCTTCGAGCGTGTCGTCATTCCCATCGCCCGGCAATTCCGGCCCGATCTGATCCTGGTCTCCGCCGGTCAGGATCCGAGCATGCGTGATCCCCTGGCCCGCATGATGGTCACCATGGACGGCTTTCGGTCCATGGCCGGGATGGTGCGGGACGTGGCCGACGAGGTGAGCGGAGGACGACTGGCCGTGCTGCAGGAGGGTGGCTACAGTCCCGACTACGTCCCGTTCTGCACGCTGGCCGTCATCGAAGGACTGATGGGTCGCCGCTCGAGCGTGGGTGATCCCCACGAGGGCGCCTCGGAGCTGGAACGCTCGGTGGAGGAATACCGGCCGCAACAGACCGCCGCCATCGATCAGGTGATCGCCGTGCAGCGCCGTTACTGGGATCTGTGAGGTCCGCCCGGCCGGATACTTACCATAAGATCATGGCGCCGGACGATCATCCCGATTCTCTTCCCGATCCCCGCCGTCTCTGGCCCAACCTCATGGGCTGGGACGAGGTGGGGATGGCCGAGCGCGTCTATCGCGTGTCCGATCCCTCGGGAGGTGCCGCCTACCTGCGTCCGGACGACGGATCCGCTCCTCTGCTGCGCCGGCTCGCCTCGCAGGGTCTTGTGCCGGCGCCCCGCGTCCTTGATGTCCGCAATGGCTGGCTCTTGCTGGAAGCGCTTCCCGGTATCCCGCTCCACGTCGCCGCGACCTGGCTGCAGCGTCCGCATGACGTCATCCGTATCGCCGGAGAAGCTCTGCGCTCGCTGCAGCGTGCCGGTGTCACGCACGGCGACATGTGCCTGCCCAACATCCTGGGCGATCCGGCGACCGGACGTCTGACCGGTATCGTCGACTGGCGCTATGCCGGCAGGTTCGATCGAGAGATCGACATCGCATCGGCCGTATGGAGCTGCGGCTTCAACGGCCATGGGGAGGAGGTCGCGCTGGGGGTGCTGCAGGTCGGTACCTGGCCGCGCGTGGATGCGACCGAAGTCGCCCGCCTGTGTCAGGTCTGGATTGATCTGACCGAACCCTTTGCAGCCCAGGAGATTGGGGTGCCGGGTCCTCCCGTCTCGTGAGCGCCACACGTCCGATTCGGGAGAAGGTCGTCGCTTACATCACGCACGGCCGGCGCCTCCTGGTCTTCCGTCATGTCGACTTCCTGGAGGCCGGAATCCAGGTGCCGGCGGGAACGGTTGAGCCGGGAGAGGATCCGGCCGACGCCGTCCGGCGCGAGGCCCTTGAAGAGACCGGGTTGCCGGACCTCGCTCTGGTCCGGTTCCTGGGCGAGCAGACACATGATCTGTCGGGCGCAGGAGGGCCGGAATGGCAGCGGCGCCGTTTCTACCATCTGCGTTGTGACGGGGAGCCGCCCGAGGCGTGGCGCCACGTCGAACGCGATCCCTCCGACGGCAGCGCCCCGCTCACCTTCGAACTGTTCTGGGCGCGCGTGCCGGATGGTGTCCCATCTTTAGCCGCAGAGCAGAATGCGTTTCTCGACTCTCTGCTCAGCTCTCTGCAACACGATCGCTGACGATGGGCACGCCGACGACGTCCGACACGCTGCGGTCCATCGCCTGCCAGTCGCCACCTCGATCGACTCGGAGGACCGGCACGGCAAGGCTATCGACGATGCGCTCGCAGAGCGCCCGATAGGCGACATACACGTCTCGAGTCAGGAGCCGGCAAGCCGGCGGATGTGTCCGGCAAACGCGGTGGCGCCGTCCATAGCATCATCGGCCGATGCCCAGGGGTCGCCCGCGAAGAGCGCACGGACGTTGCGCAGGTAGGGCTTCCAGTCCTCTCCCACCTGCGCCCGCGCCCAGTCGAGAGCGTCACGCTTGCTCGCGATCTCGCCGGTACGCAGAGTGTGGAGCACACGGCACAACGACACGACGCCGAAGAGGGTCGTCTCGATCCCACGTGCCACGTATGCCGGCATGCGGCCCGACAGGAAGCCGAGGTTGTACCACATGGTCTCGCGGAGGACGTCGGGGCTCACCGGGGGGATGACATCGGAGGCCGGCGGTCCCACGATCGGCACGCCATGCTGGTGGAGGGTGTGCCACGTCACGGTATTGACGTCACCGCTGCCCTGCCGAACGAAATGACCGTCACGGTAGTACGGGAGGGTGGAGTCGGAGTGCCGGGCCGCCAGGGTCAAAGGCACGTAGCTGATATCCAGGGTTCCGGCGAGCGGATGCCGGCGGGCCAGATCGTCGTGGAGAGTAGCGAGGGCATCGATCTGGTCAGGCGTGCAGGCAGCCCGCAGCAAAACGATGACGTCGATGTCACTCGTCTCCGGATCGTAGGCATTCCAGACGGCCGAGCCGTACAGATAGACGCCCACGAGCGAGTCACCGAGGCAGGTGAACAGAGCTCCCGCACAGTCCCGAAGGAGGTCCGCTACCTCCTGTGGAGGGTTCATGTCCCCGGGTACCTCCCGGTGTGACGACGACTCAGGAACACCGTGAAACGCGCCGCATTCATCTCTTCCCGGCTCGCTTAGACTATGCCAGGTGACGCCTTGGGGTTTTGCTGTTTGGGGCAACGACGTGGGCCATGACTTACCGCGTGCACGCAACGGTCGGATTCGACACGAGCGCCCGGCACTGACGGACGAGGGAGCCGGCGAGTTCGCCCGGATCGTGGAGCATTTGGTGCTCGCGTCCCAACCGGATCGTATCGACGCGTCTGGACTGCTTCATCCGTGAGGAGTTTCGGCATGTCAACACAAAAGATCACTCCATTCCTGACTTTCTTCGGCACCGCCGAGGAGGCCATGAACTTCTATGTCTCCCTGTTCGATCACTCGGAGGTCCTCAGCATCGAGCGGTATGGTCCGGAAGCGGGAGGGGCCGAAGGGAAAGTGATACACGCCACCTTTTCGTTGAGCGGGCAGGAGTTCGCATGCATCGACAGTCCCATTGCGCACGAGTGGACGTTCACGCCGGCGATCTCTCTCTACGTGTCATGCTCATCCGAGGAAGAGATCGACGGGCTCTATGCCCGTCTGGCAGAGGGCGGGCAGGTCCTCATGCCCCTGGGAACCTACCCATTCAGCGAGAAGTTTGTCTGGCTCGCCGATCGGTATGGGGTCTCCTGGCAGCTCACGCTGGAACAGGAGTAGTGGTCCGTCTGCGCGCCGACCTATGACCCAAACTTCGATCGCGGATCGAAGGCATCGCGGAGGCCGTCGCCAAGCAAATTGAAGCCGAGGACCGTAAGGGTCAGGGCGATGCCGGGGAAGGCGGCGAGCCACCAGTCGGTGCGCAGGTAGTCCTGGCCCGCGACGATCATCGCGCCCCACTCCGGACTCGGGGGCTGGGCGCCAACCCCGATGAAGCTAAGGGACGACGTCGCCAGAATCGCGAAGCCCATATCCATGCTCAACTGGATGATGATCGGGCTCATCGAGTTCGGGAGTATGTGGCGCCGCATGATAGTGAAGTTGGTCCCGCCGCCGACGCGCGCCGCTTCGACGAATGATCGGCCCTTCAAGCTCAGCACCTGGGCTCGCAGCAGGCGGGCATACGTGGGCCAGAACGCCATGCTGAGGGCGATCATGGCGCTCTGCAGCCCTGCCCCCAGGGTCGACGCGACGGCGAGAGCCAGAATGAGCGCTGGAAATGCCAGGAAGAGGTCGGTGAGACGCATGATGGCCTCGTCGATCCAGCGGCCGAAGTAGCCGGCCAGGGCTCCCAGCGTGAGACCGATGATCCCGGCCAGTGTCAGAAGCTCTGCCGCCGTCCCAATCGACAGCCGCGCCCCGTACAGCACGCGGCTCAGCACGTCGTCGCCGACGATATCGGTCCCAAAGGGGTGAGGCCCCGAAGGAGCGCCCGACATGCTGTTGTAGTCGGGGATGATTGGCGAGTAGGGAGCAAACAGCGGCCCGGCGACGGCCACGAACACGGCGGCCAGCACCAGGAAGGTTCCCAGCGCACTGCCCGGATCAAGCACCAGGTGTCGAAACAGCAGACTGCGCCGCGTCGAGATCCACAGTCCGCCGCGCGCAAGAGCATCGCCGCTTTCGGTTTGCGGAGCGGCCAGGGGCGGCGTCGGGTCGAGCGGCAGTCCGCGGCCTTCCTGGGGGATGATGGGCTCGCCCGGTCCTACCACACTGTCTCCCATCCTCCTCGCACCTTTGTCCTTCAGTACGTCACGGTGGGGTCGACGACGATGTAGAGAATGTCGACGATGAGGTTGGCGACGACGTAAATGACCGCGGCCACCAACGTGACGGCCAGGATGGCGTTGTAGTCGAGGTTAATGGTGGCGAGCGTCGCGTAGCGCCCGATGCCGGGCCACAAGAAGACATCCTCGACCAGCAGCGCGCCGCCCAGCAAGATCCCGATCTGCAGACCCGCGATGGTGATGACCGGGAGCAGGGCGTTCTTGAAGGCGTGACGCAGCACGACAACGCGCGGCATGAGCCCCTTGGCCCGCGCCGTTCGCACGTAGTCCTGCGGCAAGATCTCGCGCATACTTCCCCGCATCTGCCGCGTGATGACGGCCAGTGATCCATACGCGAGCACGGTCGCCGGCAAGATGAGATGCCAGACAGATTGCCAGAACAGCCACAGGTTGCCGGCCAGCAAGCTGTCCACGGTATAGAGCCCGGTCACGTGCGGCGGTGGCGCTGTGGTTGCATCGAGGCGCCCGCCGGCCGGGAACCAGCCGAGGATGTCAAAGAAGACGAGCTGGACCATCAAGCCCAGCCAGAAAGCAGGCATCGCGATCCCGGTCGCCGAGAGGACCCGAGCGGCATGATCGATGACCGATCCGCGCCACACGGCAGCGACGATGCCCAGCGGAATCCCGATGCCGAGGATCAGCAGGATGCTTGTCAACGTCAGCTCAAACGTGGCGGGCAGGTAATCGGCGAGGTCATTCGCCACCGGGCGGTGGGAAAAGAGGGAATACCCGAAATTGCCGTGCAAGAGGCCTCCGGCGTACGTCAGGTATTG
>JAJPIP010000031.1 GCA_021324655.1 Pseudomonadota bacterium | reverse complement strand
CCGATGCGTGCCGCCAGGTCTCCATCGCGCAGCCGGCTGCGGAGAGAGACGGCAACGGCCTGCAGAATCAAATCGCCCGCCTCATGCCCCAGTGCGTCGTTCAGGTGCTTGAGCCCGTCCAGATCGCAATACAGCAGGCAGAACTCACGCGCGGCTCGCGCGCTCTGTGCCCACGCTCGGTGCAGCGCGTCCTCGAATGCCCGGCGATTCTGGAGACCGGTCAGTGGATCGGTCGCCGCCAGGCGCTGAACCTCGTCGTAGAGGCGGGCCTGTTCCACGGCCACGGCACACGCCCCCGCGAAGAGCTCGAGCACCTGGATCCTCTCGAGCCCGGGATAGCGGCCGTCGTCCGGCTCATCCATGGACACGACGCCGATGGTCCGGCCACCCCGGTCCTGGAGAGGGATGGTCAGAGAGTCCAGAGGATGCCACAGGTCAGGGGCAGCAGGCGCTCCCTCCGGAATGCTGAGCGAGGAGAGAAGCTCGGGCGGCAGCTCATGCTTGCGGTGATCGAATAGGAAAGAGCGGCTGATCTGCATCTCGGGACGCATCAGGTGAGAGAAGGTCGCGAAGGGTAACGGAACACGGATGCGCTCCGCATCCTCCGGCGACACGCCGACGAAGGCGCGCGCATGCAGAAAGTCCGCGTCGTCACGGAGGTACACGGCGGCGCGCCGGAAACCCCCATCCTTGGTCATCGACGCCGCGATGCGCTCCAACACCTCGTCGAGGTTGGGTCCATGCACGTTGGCACTGGCATGCAAGAGAGCCTCGAGCTGGTGCTTCTGAGTCTGGATCATGCGGATGCGCTCTTCTTCGTCCTGCTTCTGTCGAAGCAAGAGGAGGGCCATCGAGGCGGCGTATCCGAACATGTCCAGAGTGTCGTCCGGAAGCTCAGCCTCTGCGGTTGGGTCGCCCAGGAGAATCAGACCGATACTACGCTGATTGCGGTCGGTCAACACGATGGCTCGGGAAGCGCCAAACGCTTGAAGGACGGGATGGCCGCCGGCCGGAGGGACGACGTTGACGGATTCCTCGCCGAAAGCGTCTCGCAGTTCCTCGGGGTCGATGCGATACTCACGCAGCAATCTGCTGTGGCCCGAGGCGTAACCGATCTCCCCGTGCAGCGCCAATGAGCCGTCTGACTGTTGCCACAACGCGGCCACCCGACGGTAACCGAGAGTGTCGTGACCGAAATGTATGACCAGACGAGCAAGGGCATCCTCGTCCGGCACGTGCAGAAAGCGCTGCCACTTGCGGTTCATAGTGTGCCGGGAGGTTCCTCCACTTGACGGGCGACGACGATACAGTTCGCAGAGACTTAACCAGGAATCCTGCCCTACGGGTAGGGCCAACGGCCCCCTTTGCCACAGGACTTCAGTCCCCCGTCCGGCGGTTGGCCCTCTTCTTGCGCCCAATGACCTTCTTTCAGGAGAAAGTTATGGCCGCTGGCCCAGCGACTGACTTCTACGTGGCGACCCTCCACCGACTGAAAGAGGCGGGCATTCCGTTCCTCGTCGGCGGTGCGTACGCACTGGGCGCCTACGCCGACATCTATCGCGAGACGAAAGACTTTGACATCTTCTGCCGGGCCGCCGACTACCCGGCGATTCTCGGTGTGCTGTCCGAGGCGGGCTGGCGAATCGAGGTCACCGATGCCAACTGGTTGGCCAAGGCCTTTTACGACGGCTATTACGTGGATCTGATCTTCAACTCGCACAACGGTTTGTGCCCGGTAGATGATTCCTGGTTCGAGCACGCGCCGGCTTCCGAGGTGCTCGGGGTCAAGGTCCGGCTCGTCCCGCCCGAGGAAGTCATCTGGACGAAGGTGTACGTGCAAGACCGTCACCGTTTCGACGGCGCGGATGTGTATCACATCATTCGCAAAATCGGCGCGCAGCTGGACTGGGAGCGGCTTCTTCAGCGCTTCGCGGTGCACTGGCAGCTCCTGCTCGGGCAACTGCTCACCTACCGTTTCGTCTACCCGTCGGATGCGCATCAAGTTCCGGCTCAGGTCATGCAGACGCTCCTCGAGCGCGAACGCGAGCAGGAAAGCCTGCCGACGTCGCAAGACCGAATCTGCCGCGGCCAGATGCTTTCGACCACGCAGTACGAGATCGACATTAAGGATTGGGGATACGCACCGAGATAGGTGCCGAAACCCCGAACCGTGAGACGATATAGATGTGATGACGCCTCATGCCCGCTGATCTGACCATCTTCGCCGCGAAGTATCTTGTCTTCATCGACGCCGTGCTGGCGGCCGCCACGATCTTTCTGCTGATTCGCCGTCGTGCCCCGTCATGGCTCGTGCGGTATGCCGTCATCGCCGTGCTGCTTCTCATCCTGAGTTACGTGTTCGCCAAGATCGGGGGGGCCGTCTACACCGACCCGCGCCCGTTCACGCAAGATCACGTCAAGCCGCTCATTTCTCATGCCCGGGACAACGGCTTCCCCTCCGACCATGCCCTCCTGGCCGCGGCGCTCGTCGCCCTGGTGGGTCTGGCCGATCCCCTCTGGGCGCTGCCGTTTGTCGTGCTGGCGGTGCTGGTGGATTGGGCACGAGTTGGTGCCGGCATCCATCACGTGGCCGATGTCGTGGCAAGCTCGCTGTTCGTGGCTCTGGCGTATGGCATTGCCCTGCTGCTGACGCCGGTGATCGTGCCCCACCTGGCTCCGTTCCTGCCGGAGTGGATGGGCGTCAGTCAGCCCGCGGCGGCGGATGCTGCCCCGAGAGACCGAAGCCGTCTTCCTTAAAAGCGGGGCTGCCCGACAGCTCCGCGTGACTTATATCCCGCTGATACGGAGCCCGTAGGTCCGGGTGACAGTCGCGGTTCCAGCATGCAGATGAAATCGGACCGTCAGGTGGCCCACGTCGCCACGGCTCCGGAGCGTGGCACGAGCGCGCATCATCCCCGGACCGGTCTGATGAAGGGCGTACCGCGCGAGGACGCCTCCCCGCTTCACGATCTCCACCCGTCCAGCCGGACGGGCGGCTCCGCCGGTGGCTCGGAAGCGCAGCTCGAAGATCAGGCCCTCACCGAGGCGCGCCGCGTGGGCGGCGACAAAGTGCCCGTGTACCCGCGTGAGGACGGCGACGCCCAGCAAGTGGACCGACGAGCCTGACGGCGTTGTGGTCGGAGAGGGACCGGGCGTGGGGGTGGGGGCGGCGCCGGAGAAGGCTCCGGCCAGCGTCTGTCCGCCGTCGCCGTCGAAATCGAACTTCGTTTGGTACTGGCTCGTGGCGAGTCCCTGGGCGCTGAGCGTGTCGATCGCGCTGGACACCGTCGCGCCGGAGGAAAGAGCCGACACCAGTGCCGACCCCGCTTGCTCGGCCTCGCCGATGGAAACTTCACCGGTCCAGGAGACCAGCGTGTCCAGCCCGAGTGCATGCATGTGGGTCCAGAACCCCGGCGCCGCCAACACATTGCAGCCGTTGAGGATCCAGAGACTTCCCGACGGCAGGGGGCCGGCATGCAGCTCGAAGAACTTGCTGGTGACCCCATCGTAGAGCCGCTGCGTCCGGTCGCCGGCGACAAAGACCTGAACGAGACTTCCGTCCTGGAAGAATGGCCCGTAGGGAGAGGTCGCCGTATCGCCGGTGGCGATCACGGCATCGCCGTTGGAGAGGACGCCCGCATGGTCGATGAGGTAGACCACGGGATAACCCGCGAGGCGCTCCATCAGCGGAACGGTGACGGCAGCGTCCTGGTACCTGTCGACGGTCGCGCCGGCCGCGGTCAGCGCATCGACAACCGACTGCCCGGACGTATCGGTTGTAAAAGGCTCGAGGACAACGGCGGCATGGGTTCCACTCGCCGCAAAATGAAGCGGCAGGTGGAGGGAAGGAAAGTGAATCGGCACGCTGCCGCGCGGGAGGATGACGATCGGCGCGCGGTTCCGGAATCGGACGAGGAGAGTGCGATGGTCGCGGCCCACCGACACGCCCATAACCTCCGGCCGGCGGCGAAGCCACGAGGTGGCCGCGCGGACCCCATGCGCCTCGAGACCGGCTGCGATGCGGCTGTCCCGCAGCACCCACCGGTTGGAGGACAGATGCATCGCCGACGCCGACCTACCGAGCGCACTGCCGGGCAAGGCGAGACCGACCACCGCGATGAAGACGGCAACGCGCATCATATTAAGGGACATTCGCACGATGACGCGCGCGACAGGATCAAGCGTTTGTGCGGCCAAGAAACAATACCCCCACTTATCGTACCCGTGAGGTTACACCGCCGGAATCAGACCGTGCATTGACAGGTACGGACCCGAAGCCTACGATGGACGTAAGGTACGCGACAAACGGGTAAGGAGAGGAGGCACCATGAAACGGCGATACATTGCGCTCGCGGGTTTGTCTCTACTGTTGGTGGCGGGGGTTGTACTGTCTGCCATCATCGGGTCAGGGGGCAGAGTCGTTCAGGCGTCGAATGCGTTCCAATCGGTCACCTGCACGGCGACGCCGACGGGCACCGCTACAGCAACTGCCACGGCGACCGCCACCGCGGTCGCCTGTACCCCGACGCCCACCATAGTGGCCGGAACCGCCACGTCCACCGCGGTCGTATCGGGAACGGCGACGGCCACCGCGACGACCGTCCCTCTCGCCGCAGTGCCGGCACCCAGTCTGATGCGGTTCGGCGTGACCACGTCGCACGCCTCGACCATCTTTAGCTGGCGGATGCTGACGCAGCACAACCTGAAGGGCTTCGTGATCTATGCCCACGGTGCGCGCGTCAATCACACCATGATCCGCGCCCATCACAGCGCGAACTACCGATACGTGGTCCGCGGACACCTGCGCGCTCCCTACAAACTCGTGGCCGCGCTGAGGACCGGACAGCACATCACGCTCTCACACTGAGACACGCATAGCCAGATCGCGGTAGTAGGCGGCCTCCGGACTTGGGTCCGGAGGCCGCCCTTTTTGTCGGGGCGTATCGCAAGCGGCGCGCTATGCTAAGCGAGCGCCGGATGGCGGCTTCATATCTTTAGAGGAAAGGCAAGTGAGCGAGGCTCCGCAACTACAGGCGCGCAGCGTCACCGATATCATCGACGCGGCGTTCAGCCTGTATCGGCGGAACTTCGCGCTCTTTGCCGGCGTGGTCGCCGTCCTCGGCGTGCCGCAAACCCTCATCACCATGCTCGTCGCGGCGGTCACCCCACATCCCGCGCCGATTTTACCTGCGGGGTCCGGCCCCAGCTCGCGGTACTTTACCGAGTACCTCTCGACCGCCGCGACGTCGTCCGCGGCATCGGGGGCAGATGGTCTCATCGGCGTCCTCTTCGGAGCCATCATCACGCTCGCGCTAGCGCGTGCCATCGCCGCCCGGTACCTCGGAGAGCCGGTGACGGTTCTGGGTGCCTACCGATCACTCGGTTTTCGTCCGGTGGGCCGGCTGATCCTCGCCGGCATCTTTGCCGTGGTGGCCGGCGGACTGGCGCTCGCCATTCTTATCGGGGTGGGCATCCTTGTCATCGTCGTCTTGAATCAGGTTGCGCTGGCGGCGGCGGTCATCTTCGGTATCGTCTACTTCCTCGCGCTCTTCGCCCTGATCATCTACGTGTCCATCAGCGTGGTATTCCTCCCGCAGGTGATTGCCCTGGCCGGTGGTGGCCCGGTGCGCTCATTCCCCCGGAGCTGGCTCCTGATTCGGGGCTACTGGTGGCGCGTGTTTGGGTGCGTGCTCCTCCTGTCGCTTATCACCTCGATTCTGACCGGCATCGTCGGCACCATCCTGATTTTTGCGATCGCCTTCGGCTCGCCGGTGCTGGCCGCGGCCATCAGCGGGGTCGTCGGAATCCTGCTGCAGCCGATTCAGCTCACGGGCATGACGCTCCTGTACTTCGACCAACGGATCCGGAAGGAAGGCTTCGACCTGGAGCTGGCACTGGCAGCCAATCCGGTCTGAGACGGACCCGGTCGATCAGGGGCGACTTTGTTCGTCCTGCCGGTTCGCGTGCAGCTCCACGACCCGCTGCAGGAACTCCACTGCCTGACCGGGCTCGCGGGCGCCGATCCGCGCCGCGATGCGATCCGCCAGCCGCCCGGTGAGTTCTCCCCCCGCCCGCCGCGTCAGGCGGGGAAGCCGGGCCAGCAGATCGGTCGCGAGCCGGATGTCGTCGAATGTCAAGGCATCCAGATCCCACGCCAGCTCGTCGGGATCGATGCTCCCGCGAGGGACAGCGCGAGCACTCACCGTTCCGACTGTCAGATCCTTCAGTTTGACCCCCGGCCGGTCCTTGACCACGACGGTCCCCGCCGCATAGTCTCCCAGTCGCCGGGACTCGGAGCTGATGAACATGACGAGGACGCCGATGCCGTACATGGTGGGCAGGAAGTCCGCGATGCGCACGAGATTGCGGATCACGGCCTCGACAAAGGAGATCGGGTAACCGGACGTGCGCAGCACGCGCAGTCCCATCACACGCTTGCCCGGAGTTCGCCCTCTCCAGAGAGTCTCGAACGCGATATAGTACCCGAAGGTCAGCGAGAAGCTGAGAGTTGCAGCCATGATCATGGCAGCATCGACCGCCGCGTGAGCGGCGCGCACCACGGCAACCGTGCCGATCAGAATCACGACCTGTCCGGCAAGGATGATCAAGGCGTCGATGAAGGCGGCCACAAACCGGCTCCCGATGCCCGCCACACGATACCCGATGGTCACCGCCTCGGGGGCGTTGATGCGGTACATCTCGTCCATGTTCTGCCTCGGTTTCTCTCTCTTCCCGATACTGTGCCACATCGTGTCACGAATGTCCCTACAATTGGCGCAAGAGTGAGCATGCAGCCAGCGGAGTTTGTCGCCATTCGGCGCGAGAGATGGGAGCGATTGGAGGCTCTCGTCGCGATCGCGGCGAAGGATCCGCGACACCTCACCGGGACTCAGATTCTCGAGTTGGGCCGTCTCTACCGCGCGGTCACGTCCGATCTGGCGATCGCGCGGCGCGACTTCCCGCAGGACCGCGTCACGACGTATTTGAACGCTCTGGTGGCTCGGGCTCACCCGGCGGTCTACCGCCGTCCACCTGTCGATGCCGCCGCGGCCTGGCGCTTCTTTCGCTACGGCTTCCCCACCGCCTACCGCTCCGCCGGACGCTATACACTCGCTGCATTTCTTATCTTCGCCGTTGCCGCTCTGGTCTCGGCGGCGCTGGTCGCTTACCGGCCGTCCACCGCCGACATCCTGCTTCCTGGGACCGCGCAATCCCTCCGCACCGTCATGGAGCAACACCATCTGTGGATGCAGTCCGCCACGAGCAACCACTCGGTCGCGGCCAACTTCATCATGCTCAACAACATCGAGGTGGCGTTCCTCGCATTCGCCGGGGGACTGCTGGCGGGGCTGGGCACCGTGCTGGTGATGGTGGTCAACGGGATCGAGATTGGCGCGGTTGGAACCATGGTGGCCCAATACCACCTGAGTCTGCCCTTCTGGACGTTTGTCATTCCGCACGGCATCATCGAGCTGTCCGTTGTCTTCATGGCAGGGGGCGCCGGGCTCATGATGGGCGACGCGATTCTACGCCCGGGCTTACGGCGGCGGCGCGACGCCGTGGCGCAGGCCGGTAGCGTCGCGATCAGGCTCGTCTTCGGGGCGGTACCCCTTCTCATCATCGCGGGTACCATCGAGGGCTTCTTCTCTGCGTCGAGCGCTCCCGGCATGCTGAAACTCGGGGTCGGCCTGGTTTCCGGGGTCTTGCTGTACAGCTACTGGCTGTTCTCGCGGGCCCCGGATTCCCGGCCACTGCCTGCCCTCACCGGTGCAAGCAACGTCCCCCCCCTGGAGCAAGGAGCGACGATGGACCGCTATACGGGACAGACCGTCGGATGAGATGGTGGGCGGCGGCCGTGCTCGCCGGGTGGCTGATGGCGGCGCAGCCGGCTTCCGCCGGACCTATTCCCTCGGTCACGCAGTACGCGCAGTCCGTGCACCGCATCCGGGTCGCCCTGGACCATCTCAGCGGATCCTCGCGCCCGCCTGCGGCTCCCGTCCGGCGGGTTCAATCAGAGCTGCGCGCGCTACGCGCAGTCCGGCTCCCCGACGGACACGTGATCCGCACCGGGATGCCGTCGCTGGCAGGTGAGCTGTCGCCGGACAACCGGGCACTGCGGGCGGTAACCGTTCAGCTCGATAACATCGATGCCGCGCTGCACACACTTCCGCAACAGGCTGCGAATCCTTCCCAGCTCAGGACCCTCGACAGCGTCCTGCGGGAGCCGCGGTTCCATCCGCCATGCGCGCCCCTCGCGTGCCTGGAGCACTGGATTGGGACCCAGATCGGTAGGCTGCGGCTTCGTCTCGGCGTCCACGTCCACGGCGTGACCGTTCCTGCCTGGTTGGTCGCGGGGGCATTCTTGCTGCTCGTGCTGGCCACCGCCGCATGGATTCTGCGGGGCGCGCTGGTCCGTGCCGTGACTGCGCCACCCGGTGCCGCACCCTCCGGCGCCCGCGCCCAGGATGCCCGGGACCAGGCTGACGCGCTGGCCGCCGCCGGACGGTATCGCGACGCGCTCCACTACCTCTTCCTCGCTACGTTGCAGTCGCTTCATGAACAGAGCGGCATGGATCTGCGCCCGGGCCTCACCAATCGCGAATTGCTCGACGCCGCTCTGCGATTTGACCCCACCCTGCTGGCGGCGGCGTCCCGGCGAGATGCGCTGGTCGATCTGGTCGATGAGTTTGATCGCGCCTGGTACGGCCACTTTCCCTTTGACGTCGGCGATTACATGCGCTGCGTGGACCTGGCCGATCGCTCTCTGGGCGCCTCGCGCGCCGGGGCCGCGTGATGCGGCGATTCTCGTCGTGGATCTTGCTCGCGGCCGCCCTGCTCGTCCTCGGGGCGCTGAGCGCGCTCTCGGCGCCGGCGGCGCCGCTGCCACCCCTCGCCACGGCGAGTGCCCAACCGGACGGGGCCCTCGCAGCGTACCTGTGGCTCTCCCGCATCGGCCGACCGGTCAGGGTGGATCGAGGATTCGACGTCCGCCGGCTCTCACGAGGCGCAACGCTCCTGATTCTGACACCGCAGCCATCGCTGCGGGAGCAACAGGATCAGCAACTCAGAGCCTGGGTGCTCCGCGGCGGGCATCTGGTCCTGGCGTCGGAAGGCGACAGCGCCGGGCGGTTTCTCGCCCGACTGGGCATCAGCGTGGTGCCGGGTCTGGGAGGGACGGTCCACGTTGACCAGCCTGTCCTGGATCCTCCCGTCCGGCGTCTCGCCGGTTCCGGGGCGGCAGTCGTCGTGGGCGAGCCTGCCGGGGGTGTCGTTGCCTCGACGGCCGACGGCCCTGTCCTCCTCTATCGGCCCATGGGACACGGAATCCTGTGGCTGTTGACGGATCGGACACCGCTCGAGAACGCGCGTCTCGGAGTGGCAGACAATCGCCGCCTGCTGCTCAATCTGGTTGGGCCGCGGCGCCCCGTGATCTTCGAAGAATATCAGCCGTCGGCGGCGGGAGGTGGGACCGGCTGGATGACCAATACGGCGTGGGGAGCTGCCTTCCTCTTTGCGCTGCTGACTGCCGTCCTGTACCGGTGGCTGAGCGGACTGCGGCTCGGTCCCCCGCTGCTGGCGGCGGACCAGGCGCCCCGCCGTACCGCCGAGTATGTGACATCGCTCGCGAGCCTCATGAGGGAAGCGGGACGTCGCGCCGACATCTTGAGCATGTATCAGGAGGCCCTGCGCCGCACGATCCTGGAGCGGCTCGGGGGCGTTGACCGTCTCGACGAGGGGAGGCGCGCGGCGGTCGAGAGCCTTCTGGCCCCTGCCACAAGTGTGTCGGACAGGGAATTGACGGAACGAGCGCGGGCTATCCTTGCCGAGGAAGAGCGCCTGAGGAGTGAACGTGTCTGAGCCTTTGTATGCCGGGGAGCTGGCCTCTGCCGCTGCCCTGTACGCCCGTCTTCGTCAAGAGGCCGAGAAGATCCTGGTGGGCCAGGAGGAGGTCTTCGAACTGCTGTGCGTCGCCCTCATAAGCGGCGGTCACGTCCTGCTGGAGGGGGTACCGGGGACGGCCAAGACGCTGATGGCCAAGATCCTGGCGCGCCTCGTCCGTGCCGAGTTCCACCGGGTACAGTTCACGCCGGACCTGATGCCGTCCGACATTGTCGGCACCAGCGTCTTCGATCTGCAGAGCGGGCGCTTCTATCTGCGGCGCGGACCCGTCTTCACTCAGATCCTGCTGGCAGACGAGATCAACCGCGCGCCCGCCAAGACCCAGTCGGCCCTCCTCGAGGCGATGGAAGAGCGCCAGGTGACCCTGGAGGGAGAGCGGGAGGCGCTCCCCTTCCCCTTCTTTGTGGCGGCAACCCAGAACCCGATCGAGTACGAGGGCACCTACCCGCTGCCGGAAGCCCAACTCGATCGGTTCCTCTTCAAGATTGTGGTTCCCTACCCTGGAAACGAGGCGGAGCGCCGCATCTTGCGCCTTCATGATCGAGGCCTGAATGCCCACGACCTGCAGGCGGCCGGGATCGAGCCGGTGGTGATGCCGGAGGAGCTTCGCGCGGTGATGACGTCGGTGACCCGCACCACCGTCGACGACGCCCTCATCGAGTACATGACGGAGATCGTGGAGGCAACGCGGTCTTCCGCGGACTTATTGCTCGGCGCCAGCCCGCGCGCGTCCATCGCGCTGCTGACCGCCGCCAAGACCCTCGCCGCCATGCGCGGGCGCGGCTACATCACCCCCGATGACGTGAAGAGCGTCGCCCGGCCGGCGCTTCGGCACCGGCTCCTGTTGCGGCCGGAAGCAGAGATCGAGGGTCTGACGCCCGATCGCGTCATCGACCGGCTGCTGACGCGCGTGCCCGTCCCGCGCTAGATCGGTCCCGATGGTCGTCCCCACTCCGCGGCTTCTGCTGATCGCCCTGTGCGGTCTCATCCCCATGATCCTGACGGGCTCCTACTATGGTGCTCTCATTGCCGGCGCCGCGTGGTGGGTCGGAACCCTCCTGGTCGCGCTGGGCGACATTGCCCTTCTTCCGGCCCGCACCGACCTCATATGGGAGCGCGAACACGAGCCGAAACTCTCCCTTGGCGTCCCCAATCTCGTCATCCTGCGCCTTCGCAACCGGGCCCGCCGTCCGATGCGATTCCGCGTGCGTGACGCGATACCGCCGACCTTCCTCGCCGACGGCGGCGCCGGAGGGGGCACATGCGGCGCGGGTGACAGCTGGGAAATGGCATACCGCGTGGTCCCGACCCACCGTGGCGACTTCCATTTCGGTCCGCTCGCGGTGCGGTATCTCGGACCGTTCGGTCTCGCCTGGCGTCAGTATGGCGACCGTCTCGACGGCGAGGTGAAAGTGTATCCCAATCTTCTGGCCGTCCGTTCGTACGAGTCGCTCCTGCGGCGGGGCCGACTCGAGGAAATGGGGCTTCATCTGACGCGGCGCCACGGCGCGGGGACAGAGTTCGAGAGACTGCGTGACTACTCGCACGACGACGAGTTCCGCCGTATCAACTGGCCGGCCACGGCGCGGCGGCACAAGCCGATCGCCGTCGACTATCAGACCGAGCGCAGCCAGAACATCCTGCTGGTCATCGATGCCGGGCGTCTGATGTCGACGACGATCGTCGCAGAGGTCGACGGTAACGATACCGCTGTCATCGGACGAGGCGGCGTGGCCCTGACGCGGCTCGACCACGCGGTCAACTCCTCCCTTCTGCTCGCCTTCGTCGCCCAGCTGTACGGCGATCGCGTCGGCTTGCTTGCCTTCGCCGACCGCGTGAGCCGGTATCTGCCGGCGCGACCCGGGCGGGGGCAGTTCCTGGCCCTGACCGATGCGCTCTATAACCTGGAAGCGATTCCCATCGAGACGGATTACACGGCCGGGCTGGGTTATCTGGCCACGCGCAACCCGCGTCGCTCTCTGATGGTCGTCTTTACCGACCTCGCCGGGCCGGAGGCGGCGACGCCGCTGGTGGCGCACGCCACCCGGCTGGCACGGCGCCATCTCGTGCTGGTGGTGACGCTTCGCGATCCAGCCATCGAGCACCTGGCGCGCCTTGCCCTCGATCGCCCCGAGCAGGTGTACGAGCGAGCGGTCGCGCGGCGCACGCTGGATGATCGAGAGGAGACCCTTCTCGCGCTCCGCCGGCACGGTGTCCTCACGCTCGACGTGCCGGCCAACGAGCTCTCACCGGCGCTGATCAATCGCTATCTGGAGATCAAAGCGCGCACCGGGCTGTGAATGCACGCGGGTAGGCGCATGTCCTCAGCGCGGCGCGTGTTGAGACCGGGACAGCCGTATCATGTCATACTTTCCGTAGCGGGGGAGTGCGAGGACGGATGGATCGAGTTGTCCCAGAGGACACGCAGCCGGGAGTGACCGGCGACCAGGAGCCGCTCTTTCGGCTCCTCGTCGAGAGCGTTCAGGATTACGCCATCTTCCTTCTCGACACCAACGGCTATGTTCGCTCGTGGAACGAAGGCGCCCAGAGGATCAAGGGCTATACGCCTGACGAGATCATCGGGAAACACTTCTCCATCTTCTACCCGGCGCGCGAGGCCCAGCGCGGGAAGCCCGATTACGGGCTCCGCGTGGCAGCCGATGAAGGACGGTGGCAAGAGGAAGGATGGCGCATCCGGAAGGATGGGTCACGCTTCTGGGCGAGTGTCGTTCTCACGGCACTCTTCGACGCCAACCACGAGCTTGTCGGCTTTGCCAAAGTCACCCGCGACCTGACGGACCGGAAGCGCGCGGAGGAAGAGCGCGCCCAGCTGCTCGAGCTGGAGCACGCAGCACGGACCGAGAGCGAGATGCTGGTCGAGCGGTTGCGTGCTATCCAGAGCGTGACGGAAGCGGCCCTCTCCGATCTCAATCTGGACGACTTGCTCGTGCGACTCCTCGACCGCGTCGCCGAGATTCTCGCCGTCGACACCGTCACTGTCTTGCTCCTGGACGAGGACACCAATATGCTCGTGGCGCGAGCGGCCAAGGGGATCGAGGACGAGGTGGAGCAAGGCGTGCGCGTCCCCGTCGGCAGTGGATTCGCCGGACGGATCGCCGCCGACCGCCAGGCAGTGGTCCTGGATGACGTCGAGCGCGACGACGTATGGAACTCCATCCTGGTCAACAAGGGCATACGCTCTCTATTGGGCGTGCCGCTTGTCACCGAGAAGCGCGTGCTGGGCGTGCTCCATGTGGGATCGCGCCATCGCCGCCAGTTCAACGCTCAGGATGTGGAACTGCTGCAGATCGTGGCCGACCGCGTGGCCCTGGCGATCGATCATGCCAACCTGGTCAGGGCAGCGCACACCGCGCGCCAGGAGGCGGAGCTCGCTGAAGCAACCGTCAAGGCTCGCGACGAATTCATCTCGATCGCCGCCCACGAACTGAAAACCCCGCTGACCAGTTTGCAAATTGCGTCACAGTCACTGCTGCGCCGGCTCGAGAAGGGGACACCGCCGGACGAGCGGTCCCTCGAGCGATCGCTGCGCACGGTGGAACGGCAGGTGGGACGTCTCTCCCGTCTGGTCACACAACTCCTGGAGACCGTCCGCGTCCAGGCGGGCCGGCTCGAGGTCCATCCGACGCCCACCGACTTGAAAGAGTTGATTGACGGCGTGGTGGAGCAGATGCAGCTTCGCGCCGGAGCCGGAGAGATCATCGTGGACGTCCCGACCCCGGTCACGCTCTCCGTCGACCCTCTCCGGTTCGAGCAAGTGCTCACCAATCTGCTTGACAATGCAGTCAAGTTCAGCCCTGAGGCCGGGCGCGTCGAGGTCACCGGAGAGAAGACACCGGACGATACGGTCCGGATGACGGTGCGAGACCATGGCATCGGCGTGCCGCCGGGACACCGCGCCCACCTGTTCGAGCGCTTCTACCAGGCTCACGGCTCCGACCACCGCTCGGGCATGGGACTCGGCCTGTACATCACACGCCAGATCGTGGAGATGCACGCGGGACGGATCGACGTGGAGTTTCCCGAGGAGGGCGGCACGCGCTTCATCGTCGAAATTCCCGCAGCCCTCGCCGAGGCTCAACCGCAGGAAAGCGCCTAGGACCGCCGGCAACCCCCATTCCCTCCCGTATAGTCTTGATGGAAGGAGACGCCTGTGGTAACCGAGACCCAACGTTACGGCGAGGCGCAGATCGCCGCCGCTGAGCTCGAGCCGATTCCCAATCCGGCCCCGCAGCGGGCGTACACGGTTGAGCTCAGCTATCCGGAGTTCACCTGCAAGTGCCCGCGCTCCGGCTATCCGGACTTCGCCACGATCACTTTGACGTACGTGCCGGATGGTTACATCTGCGAGCTCAAGTCGTGGAAGCTGTACCTCAACCGTTTCCGAGATGAGTACGTCTTCCATGAGGCGGTGACCAATCGCATCCTCGATGACTTCGTCCGGGTCATGCAACCGGCACGGGCGGAGATCGTGACCGATTGGAACGTGCGCGGCAACGTGAAGACCGTGATCCGCGCCGAGTACCAGCAGCCGGAGTGAGTGGACCTGCCGCGGTTGTCCTCCTGAGCGGCGGACTCGATTCCGCGACGACCCTTGCGGTGGCCAGGCATGAAGGCTATCACGCTCACGCCCTCTCCTTCCGCTACGGACAGCGCCACACGATTGAGCTCGAGGCGGCGCGCCGAGTGGCAGCGGCGTTAGGTGCCGCCGAGCACGTCGTCGCCGACATCGATCTGCGCCTCTTTGGCGGATCCGCGCTGACGGGCGACATGGAGGTGCCGAAAGCCCGCACAGCGGACGAGATCGGCGACGGCATTCCCGTCACGTATGTGCCGGCCCGCAACACTATCTTCCTCTCGTATGCTCTGGCCTGGGCCGAGGTGCTGGGCGCTCGCGACATCTTCATCGGCGTCAATGCTCTGGACTACTCCGGCTATCCCGACTGCCGTCCGGAGTTCATCGCCGCCTTCCAGCGCGTGGCCAATCTCGCCACGCGCATCGGGGTGGAAAGCGGCGAGGTCCGGATCAGAACGCCCCTCATTGACCTGACCAAGGCCGAGATCATCCGGCTCGGCCGGAGCCTGGGCGTGGACTATTCGCTGACGGCGACCTGCTACGATCCGGATCAACACGGCGTCGCCTGCGGACAGTGTGACGCCTGTCTCCTGCGGCTGAAGGGCTTCGCCGAGGCTGGTCTCAGCGACCCCATTCCCTATAAGTCGCGGCCGGTGCGCGAGCGAGCAGGTCCTGGGGATTCGTACCCGAATGGCTGAAATCGCCTCCGACAGGCAGCAAGTGGACGCGGCGGCCCATCAGACGTGGGTGATTCCCACGTTCATCATCCTGGCGGCCCTTCTTGACTTCGGCGCCAACTGGCTGGCCGCCCACTATCTCGTTCCCATCGGTCCCTGGCTCATTCCCGGTGGGACATTTCTCTTTGCCCTCGCCTTCACCGTCTACGACGTCATCCGCCGCCGGGGAGGTTTGCCGCCCACTCTCATCGCCGTCGTCGCCGGTTTCCTCGCCTCCATGCTGTACTCGCTGGCGTTCGGCGGGGGCATCGGCCGCATCGCGCTCGCCGGCCTCGTCGCCCTGGCCTGCTCCAGCACCACCGATCTCCTGATGCAGAGCGTCACTCTGCGCCGCCCCATCTGGCAGTATGTCTCGATCTCGAATGCCGTCAGCCTGGCCATCGACACCGTGGTGTTCACAACCATCGCCTTCGCGATGCTGCCGCCTGACGTGCGTCTCCGCATCATGGAAGGGCAGTACCTCGCCAAGATCGCGATGACCGTCCTCTCTGTGCCGCTGGTCTATGCCGCGCGGACCCTCCTACCGAGCACTCCGCCGACATCGACGTGAGATGACGGCGGACGGCCCGCCCCCGGCGGCATATCCTGCCATCCCGCCGCAACCGCTTTCGTGCGCCGCCAAACTCAAAACTCTTGTGCTCGCCGCATATACATTGTTGTATTGTTCACTTTATGTCGATGCACATTGATTCTCGGTGCTGAGTCATACTGGCCCCCGTTTATATAGCTTTCTTCATGCTCTTCGGCGCGGCGAGTTTTTGTCCGATATCCTTTGGTCGAAGTAATCGGCCGGCTCCCTGCTCTTCCAATCGTCACGCGACACAGTGTTTTTCCCCGATTTGATAGTTGTGGCACGAAGCCTGCACTGTGCCGCGCAGTAATCGTTGGACAGAGCAGTGTACCGGACCGAAGCAGTGTCGCATCGTACGAGATGTTCCACCCGCAGAATGACAACCGACTCGAGGGGAGTGCCGTGCCCGACTACGACGTGATCGTTCGCAACGAGCTAACGGGACAAGAGGAAGTCGTCAGAGTGTCGAGTGACGGGGCCAGGCAGGCGCAGGTTGAGGCTTTGCGGCATCAGTTCCACTCCTGCGGTTGGCGGAAGGCCAGCGCGTTCATCCCACGGGAATGCGAGATGGCCGACAACGAGGAAACCGCGCAACCGGCGGCCTGGCAGGTGCCGGCCGAAGCCTCCGCGTGAGCGAACACATCTCGACACACGGTGGGTGAGCCACCACAGAATGGCCCGGGTGCGGGAAGGCCGCCGCACCCGGGCCCGACAGTGGTCAATGCACTGCCCCGGCCGCTGTCTCACGGCGGGCGGGAGACGGCGACGACGCGCCGGACGTAGCCGGACCGGCCTGCTCCTCCCGAGTCCGGACGTCCGGACCCGAGAGGAGCGTGAGGCGGCCGGCGGGATCTTAACTCGTCGTGAGGCTCACATCATCGACAAAGAAGTCGCTGGGCAGCGAGACGTCGGTCGTGCCCTCGAAGAACACGTACACTTGCTGCCCGGCATACGACTTCAGCGCCGAGCTGACGTTGAATGACTCATGCACCCATCCGTTGGTGACGCTGCTGTTGCACGACTGCTGCGTCGTCGTAATCAGGTTCTTCGCCGACGTGTAGAGCCGGCTATAGAAGTAGTCGTAGCACGGGCTGCCTGACGCCTCCTGGGTGTCGCTGTAGTACCAGTAGCTGAACGTCGCGGTACTGAAGCTCTTGGGCAGCGTGACCAGCTGGTAGATCTGGTCGGTGCAGTCGTCGTATCCGCAGAGCCAGGCGCTATAGCTGCCGGCATGCGCCCGGTAATTCGAGATCAGCTCGTAGCCGTTGGCGGAGTACTCCGACCACGGGCTCGTCCCATTCTCGAACCCGCCGTTGACGACGACCTGGGTGCTGGGCGCGGACGTCGCCGTGGCCGTCGGCCTCGGTGTCGAGGTGGCCGTTGGCCGGGGGGTGGACGTGGCAGTGGCCTTCGGCGTTGCCGTGGCCGTCGCGGACGGATTGGACGTCGGCACGGGCGTGGACGTCGCGGTGGGCCGTGGCGTGGATGTCGCTGTCGGCACCCTGGTAGCGGTTGCTGTCGCGACCGGTGTCGGCGTCGAGGTCGAGCCGCCGGCCATATCGCGCGCCAGGTTGTAGGCGTCGTCCGAGCCCCAGCCGGTGACGGCATCCCATCCCGTGCCGGCGTTGTACGAGCCGTTCGTGCCGCTGGTCACGTCGTGATACTCCGCGTACGGCTCGGAGGCGTTGGCGAGCCGGTACAGGGTGGGATCGATGAAGCCGGCCGCCGGCTTGCCCTGCGCCGACAGGTACTGGTTGATGTCGGCGAGCATGCCGGCCCAGAGCGGGCTCGCCAGACTGGTGCCGCCGAACTGGGCACAGGATGAACTGCTGCCGTAGCAGACATAGGCGCCGGTGTTCGGGTCGGCGTCGGCCGCGATGTCCGGATAGCCGCGCATGCCGTTGCTCGCCAGGCCGCTCCCCGTTTGCCAGGATGGCCGGCTGAAGATCCCGCTGTAGCCGCCACCCGATCCCTCCGGGTTGCCGCTGTTGCAGGTCGAGCAATACGCCCAGGCCTTCTCACCGGGATACGAGCCGCTCACGGTGCCGCTGAAGGCGGTCCCGCCCACGCTCGTCACGTACGGGCTGCTGGTCGGGTAATCCGGCCCCGGATCGACGCCACCGCACCAGGAGCCGTTGTCCCCCGACGAGAAGAGATAGTTATGTCCAGTCGCGGAGTTCGACGAGAAGATGTTGTTGGTCGTGCTGGTGAAGGGATCGGACGTCGAGGAGGCTTCGCAGCCGCCCCAGCTGTTGGTGATCTGCTGGTTGTTGTTGCTGTCCGTCCCGGCCTGATTCAGGGCGTCTTCGAGTCCCTGATCGGTCGGATTGCCCGAGGAGTCGGTCGGCGCTTCGTAGTAGTCGAGCGTGGCGCCGGGCGCCATGCCGCTCGAGTACTCGATGTCCATGCCGGCTTCGCCGGAGTCGGCCGTCGTCGTGCCGCCGTCCACCTGGATGACTTTCAGGCGCCCGTTAGCGGTCGTGGCGGTGCTGGCGCCGGTAGTCGAGGCGAACGACTGCAGCGTGGTTGTCGACGGCGGGACGGTCCACAGCGTGATACCGATGTGTTGGCCCGAGCCGTTGTCTCCGGCGTTCCAGAGCGGGTTCACGTCATAGGCGTTGGCGAAGTCCTGCGGGTAATACGGCGTCCCGTTGTGGGCCGTACCGTTGCTCGCCATGACGAAACGTGGATAGTTGTCGAGTCCGGTAATGGCCTGGACCGTGTCGCTGACCGAAGCCGGAACCGTCGGGTCATTGGCGGGCGCGAAGAACTGGGTCGACCTCCCGCGCACCGTGGCCTGATAGGTGTTGATGGTCACGCTGAGCATCGACTCGATCTGGGCGACCGTGCCCTGCGCATCGACCAGCAAGTGATTGGGATACGTCCGGGTGACGGTGAGGCCGTTGGCGCGCAGCCAGGCGACGACGCTCTGCTCCTGGCGCGGCGTGGGGTTAAAGGACTGGTTGGCCGCGGCCTGGCTCAGGTACTGATGGTAGCCGGGGCTCGCCGGGTCATTGACCGCTTGCAAGAACGACTGCAGCGCGGCGGGATCGCGCAGCGGCAGCCCGACGGCGATCGTCATGACATCGTTCCCCGCCCTGTGGCCGATCAGCTTCGCGTGGCCCCTCGCCACGACGTCCGGCACGTGACCGGACAGCTTCCTGGGCTGCCCGGGTGCGGCAAACGCGTGTCGCAGCCCGCTGGGTGGGAAGGCGACGAGACAGACGGCCAGAACCGAGAGCATGGTCACGACAACACGGGCACGCATGGATTCCTCCTAATCGATGCAGACCGCCGGCCGAATCTCCCGGCCGGAACCCCAGACAGGCAACCGGGCACAGCCCATGGATGCATTCGCCCATCCCCGATCGCTCGGGATACACGCTACTTGACCACTATGTACGTGTCAATAGGGTCATGACCCTACTTTTTCTCTAGGGCTTGGTGTCCGTTCCGCGCGTGCTCGCGCGGCGCGCGTTACGTTCTGCGCAGACGGCCGATACGGCCCACGACGTCGCGGAGACCTTCGACCGGCGCCTGCTTGCCTTGCGGGACGTCGACCACTTCCGGCTCGCACATGGTGGCGGCCAGATCCATGATGGCCCGGCCCGGGGCAGGCGGCGGGACGATGCTGGTCAGCGGCATGCCGGAGTTGGAGGCCTCGATGAAGGCCGGGCCGGCGTGCGGAATGACCCTCACCGGGTGGCGTACGCTGCCTTCCACCTGCTCGCGGGTCAGTCCGGCACGCGGCAGGATCTCGTTCAGCACGAAGCGGAACTTGTCCTCGGAGATGCGGACCGCCTTGAGAATGCGGACCGACGCGACGGTGGTCTTCAGCGACGCCATGTCGGGCGACACCGGCAGGACGATTGACTGCGCGCTTTCCAGGGCGATGAGACTCGTCTCGGTAAAGCTGGATGCCGTGTCGACGACGATGTAGTCGAACGCCTCACGGGCCAGCTCCAGCGTGCGGCGCACCACTTCCGGCCGGACGATCTCGGCGTCCTCCGGAGACGGCGGCGCGGCCAGAAGGCTGATGCCGGAGGGATGCGGCACGAAGTACTGGTTGAGAAGATACGGCGTCGCCGAGCCCACATCCTCCCGTGCCCAATCGAGCAGGGTGGAGGTCGGCACGATGTCCAGCATCAGGGCGTCCAGCCCCTCCTCGACCGACAGGTCGATGAGACCGATGCGCGCGCTCGGCATCAGCTTCTTGAACGCCACGGCCAGATTGACGGCGATGGTGGACGTCCCGACACCGCCTTTCAAGCTGAAGACGGTGACGATCTCGCCCTTGCCGGCCCGCATGTGCATCTGAGAGGCGGCAGCCAGGGCCCGGCCCTGCCTGGCCGACTCGGCCCGCGCGATAAGGCCGCGGATGACGGCCAGCAACTTGGCATTCTCAATCGGCTTGGCGAAATACTCGTTGACGCCCGACTCAAAGCCGAGCATGTAATCGTCGGGTCCGGCGCGGACCGACAGCATGATGACCGGCAGATCCTGCCAGTCGGGGGTCTGGCGGATGCGGCGCACAAAGTCGAAGTTGTCGGCACCGCCGAGAATGGCCTCGGCGATGATCAGGTCGACGCGATCGGTGCGCAGCATGTCATACGCTTCTTCGGCACGCAGCGCATTGAGGACGTGATACCCCTGCTGCTCCAGAGTGCCGCGGAGCTCCGCCGCGTACGCGCGGCTATCGTCAACGATCAGGATGGTTTGGTCCACGGCGCTCTCCGTAAGGGCGAAATATCAGGGGGATTGTAGCACCCCCTAGTGCAGGTTCGTCAGGGTGGGGACGGCCGGTCCCAGGATCACGATGAACAGGGAGGGGAACATGAGGAGGATGAGGGGGAAGAGCATCTTGATGGGGGCCTGACGCGCCTTCTCCTCGGCGCGCTGACGTCGCTTGATGCGCAGCTCTTCGGCCTGCGTCTTCAAGACGTGCGAGATACCGATGCCGAGCTGGTCGGCCTGGATCAGGGCGGCGACGAAGGTGTTGAGATCTTCGACGCCGGTCCGGTCGGCGAGGTCCCGCAGCGCGTCGCGCCGGCCCTTGCCGGCTTGCGTCTCGAGGCGGAAGCGGTCGAACTCTTCGGTCAGGGCGTTGTGCTTGCGGCTCGACAGCGTCTGCAAAGCCCCGTCGAAGCCCTGACCGGCCTCCACACTGATGGCGAGAAGGTCGATGGCATCGGCCATGAACTTCTGAATCTCTTCCTGCCGCTTCTTGCGAATCTGACGGAGCCACAGATCCGGCAGGAAGAACCCGGCAACACCCGCCCCGATGATGATCAAGACGAACTTGACGACGTCGGGATGAACGAGGAAAGTCATAAACAGGAAGGCGCCGACTGCCAGAGCGATCGCGGCCATGCCCTTGATGCCGAGGAAATCCTGGACGGTCATGTCCTTGGGGTTCCCGGCCTGCAGGAGCTTGACCTGCACGTTCTCGATGGTGCCGTTCGGCGTTACCTGGCGCACGCGGCGGGCGATGGACCGCCGTGCCGGACCGAGGATGCGCTCACTCCGCGGAATCTGCAGCTCGAGCTCGGTGAGCGAGCTGGCGGTGCGCAGGTTGTAGCGTGAGAGGCGGGTCGCCATCCCTTCTTCGAACTGGCGAACACCGATCGAGCCGTAGACGACGAGCCCCAGTCCGATGATGATGCCGAAGATGATAAAGACCATGCGCTACACCTCGATGTTGGCGATACGGCTCAGGAAGAAAAAGCCCAGGGCGAGCATGATGACGGCCGCGCCCAGCATGAAGTTGCCGAGCAGGGTGGTGTACAGCATCTGCTCGTAAGAGCGATCGAGAAAGTTGATGGCGACGCCGACGGCGACCGGCAGCCCGGTAATGATGTACGAGGAGATGCGCGCCTGGGCCGTCAGGGTGCGGAGGTCGCGGGCGAACCGGACGCGGTCACGGATCGTCTTGGAGATGATGTTCAGGATTTCGGCCAGATTACCGCCGATCTGGCGCTGCACCGAAATGGCGACAACCAGTAGTCCGAGATCCTCGCTCGGCATCCGCTCCAGCATATGGTCCAGCGCCAGCTCGATGGGGAGGCCGAGCTTGACCTCGGTGACGACACGCTCAAACTCCTCACAGACCGGAGGCGCCGATTCGTTGGCAACCAACTCCATCGCCTGCAGAATGCTGAAGCCGGAGCGCATGCTGTTTCCCATCATCTGGGTGGCGTCGGCCAATTGTTCCAGAAAGCGGCGACCGCGCCGGGTGATGCGCCGCTTGAGGTAGACCCATGGCACGACGAGGCCGGCCACGCCACCGACAAGGGCGCCCAGGCCGCCCCTGATGAAGAGACCGATGGCAACCGCCACGACAAAGACGGCGAAGCACATCGCCAGCCACTCGGCCGCGGTGAACTTCAACTGGGCGCGGTCCAGCCGCCTCTGGATCTTCTTGGCGAAGCCGGTGTTGCCGACCACCCTTTCCAGTTGTTGGCTGACGGCACCATGCTGCTGGCGGGGCCGGTCGGGGGCCACGATGGTGCTGACGGCAACGGCGGCCGAACCTGTGGCGTCGCCGTCGGCCGGGATGATCAGTCCGTACCGCCCCATGCGCGTACTGATGAGCATCGGGTTGCCGCCCAGCGCGCTGCGCAGGGTGTAGGCGACCCCGAGGCCGATCATGATGAGAAGGATGACGAGAATCAGCATGGCAGTTCCTGCTCAGGCGTTGAGGAGCACGCGGCCGAAGATGGAGAGCGGCAGATGGACGCCCATGCGCTCGATCTGGTCGTAGGCCATCGGGCGAGCGCCGGTGGCACGGAAGTTACCGAGCACCTTGCCGTTCTCGAAGCCGGTCTGATCGAAGCGGAAGATATCTTCGAGGATGATCGTGTCGCCGTCCATGCCCTGGATCTCGGTAATGTGCGTGATCTTGCGGGTACCGTCTTCCAGGCGCTCCTGCTGCACGATGAGATGGATGGCTTTGGACATCTGCTCGCGAATGGCTCGCATCGGCAGGTCCATGCCCGCCATCAGCACCATCGTCTCAATACGGGACAGCAGCTCGCGCGGGCTGTTGGCGTGCGCCGTGGTCAGCGAGCCGTCGTGGCCGGTATTCATGGCCTGGAGCATGTCCAGCGCCTCGCCGGAACGAACCTCGCCGACGACGATGCGGTCGGGACGCATACGCAGGCTGTTGCGCACGAGATCGCGAATCGTGATGGCGCCGCGTCCGTCGATGTTGGCGGGGCGGGCCTCGAGAGTCACCACGTGCGGCTGAACGAGCTGCAATTCGGCGGCGTCCTCGATCGTCACGATGCGGTCGTCGTCGGGAATGAAGGAGGAGAGCACGTTCAGTAGCGTCGTCTTGCCGGAACCGGTACCTCCGGAGACCACCACGTTGAGGCGCGCCTTCACGGCCGCCGCCATGAACTCCGCCATGTCGCGCGTGAAGGACCCGAGTCGCATCAGATCCTCCACGGTGAGGGGCTGCCGCGGGAAGCGCCGCACGGTGAGCACCGGACCGACGAGCGACAGCGGTGGGATGATCGCGTTGACACGGGAGCCGTCGGGAAGGCGCGCGTCGACCATCGGCGACGCCTCGTCGACGCGCCGCCCCAGCGGCGCCACGATCTTGTCGATGACGCGCATGACGTGCGAGTCGTCGTCGAACGACACATCGGTCGCCTGCAGCTTGCCGAACCGCTCCACGAAGACCTGGTCATAGCCGTTGACCATGACCTCGGTGACGCTCTCGTCGTCCAGCAGCGGTTGAATGGGGCCGAAGCCGAGCACCTCGTTGGTGATGCTGTCGAGGATGCGCATGTAGTCGACACGCGCCGGCTGGATGCCCTCTGCCGCCAGCGTCTCGTCGAGCATCGCGACGATCTGCGAGTGAACGGCATCCTTGTCGTCCAGCCGCAGGTAGCGATTCGACTCGCGCAACAGCTGGGCCTGCACCTTCTCACGGATGTGGCGGAAGGGGTCCTTGCGGGATTGCCCGAGGTTGAAGCGCCGAACGGCGACCGACTGCTCCTCCTGGACGGTCGGCAGCAGACTGGAGTGTCCATTTGGTTCCGGCTCAGGCGCCACCGGCTCGAGCGGCTGGAGGGCCGGTTCGGGCGGCGCGTTGGTGTTGCCTATGCGGTCAAGTAGTCCCATATCTCAATACCCGGGGTTGAACTTGAAGGGGTCGTTGTTCCGGACGAACAGCCACTTGTCGGTGACCGGAATCGTCTTGAAGTTCGGGATGGCCGGTTCTTTGGCGGAGCGCAGGACCGCGCTGATCGTCCAGCCAAAGTCCTTCAGGTGCTGGATGACGAGCGCCTGCTGGTACCGCATGAGGAGGAGCAACTCCCCACCGCCGACGCTGGAGGCGCTGCCGGCCGTGGCGGTCGGACCGCCGACGCCGATCACCTTCACGTCTTCCATCACGTACTGCGTCTGGTTCGGCGCGGTGAAGTTCTTGGCATTGCCCGTATAGCTGGCAATGAGGTCGACGGTGTCACCCTGCTCGATGCTGTTCAGCGCATCGTTCTCGGGGCTCAGGTCGATCGACAGACCGACGTAGCCGGGCGGGATCTGGAAGGACGGCGTCTGCGACAGGCGGTAGGCGCCGAGAGAGGAAAGCATGCCCTTCACGACCGGCTCGCCCGCGTAAATAGTCTCCGCCGCCGTTACCTGGCCGGCGCACCCGGGCGCGGAGGCGGGCTGGCATCCTGTCGACTTGATGAGGTTGGTGACGTCGTTGAGGCTCCTGTACGCGAAGACCGGCACATCGGTCGGCGGGAGCTGGCGCACCTGGAAGTAGGTCGACAGCGTCGAACCGGCTCGGAAGTTGGTCCCCTGCGGGATCGTCTGAATGGCGACGAGCACCGGAACGGTCACGCTCGGCTTGTTCTGCGCGTTGGCGGATCCGCTCCCCCGCAGAGAAAGGACGAGCGCAATGATGATCACGGCGACGATGACGCCGACCCCGACGATGATAAGACGGCGGCTGTTTCCACGCTGAATCATGAGACTTTCTTTCCTGTCGAACTAGCTAATGCGGGCATTATAGAGAGGTCTGTTCCGTCCGTGAAGACCTCTTTCGGGTAAGTTGACGAAGTGATGACTCGGGACCTGCTGGGGGAAGGGACTTCGGAGCCTTTCCGGTGCATCACTCATTGCACCAGGTGGATTCCAGGTCCGGAGCTGCACGACGAGGTGGGCGTGCAGGGCCGGAAGAAGACGGCCGCGGTATATGACCCGCCGACGTTGGCCGAGTCGACGATGATCTGACCGATAACCAGGGGTGGACCGGTGCCGGCGCCGGATGTGCCGGACATGGAGAAAGTGGTGCCCTTCGTTGATCCGGTTCCCGGCGCACAGTTTGGCCAGGTCTGGTTGGGATTGCAGGGGTTGTAGAAGATTCCCCACCACTGCTGGCTCCCGTTGCCGACCAGACTGACGATCGAGTTGGGATCTCGCGAGGCGAACATGAAGTGGAGATGCTGCCCATAGTTGTTGCCGGCCGCGTTGCAGCAGAATTCGCCGGTCCAGATGCTGGGCTGCGTGGTGAGCCCCTGACCGGCGCCCTCAAAGAACGTCGTGCAGGCCGTATCCTCGGCGACCGACAGATCGGCATCGGGATATACGCCTCCCGCTCCACTGTTGCCGGTGGAGGATTTGGTCGCGTTGTTCGAGCCCCAGGTGTCCGATACGGGCACCGACGTGGTGCCGGTGTAACTGCTGGCGCTGGAGTAGCTGTACTGACCGGATGCGCTCCCCGACGTGAGAGGCGGGGTTGTGCCCTGGTTGAGTGGCACCGAGTTCGCGGTCGCCGTTCCGTTACCGGGACACGCATTGGGGAACGCGAGCCCGACCTGAGTGCCGACCGAACTCATGCCGCCCTTGCCACTCGAGGAGCTGTTGTACATGTAGAAGGTCACGCCATTGAGAGGCGTCTTCCCGTCGGTGAAGGTGGGCGGCGTGGTCGTGACAGGGCGAGCGCACGGTGGCGAGCTGGGATTTGTGCAGGTAGTGAGTCCGGAAAGACTGGAGGTGCCGGTGCACGACGAACCCGCCCCCAAACACGGATCCTGGTCCCACTCACCCCACGGCGAGCAGTAGTAGTACCAGGTTGCGGCGTTGGTCTTGTAATTTGACGACGTCGGGTCGGTCCCGAAGACGTCGCTCCCGCACGTGGCGGACGGATTCGTGCCCGGCACTGTGCAGCCTGCAGAACACAGGAACATGTCGCACGTCGGCGCTCCGTACACGCATATCGTGCCGCCGGAGTTCGAGCCGCCCGTGCCACCCGTGTCGAAGCTCTGCTCAACCGTGTACACGCCTGGATTCAGATATGTGACACCGTTAGTGCTCGTGTGGATGCCGGCCGGGTACTGGCCGGGGAACAGCTCGTAACAGCATGAGTTCATAGTCGGCAGCGCATTTGCGCGGATCCACGCGCCGGCGTCGCGAGCCGCACTGTTGTATGCTTTGCCCCACTCATAGACCCACGCGTTGCTGTCGCTACCCTCGGGCTGGCAAGAATCCGTGTTCCCGTAACTGTCGGTCTGCGAGCAGGCGCTACTCGTCAGCAGCGATGCCCATTGGGCAGGAACCGAGGTGGACTTGGTCGGATCCGGTAATGAGGTGCTGGCGTATGGATCCTTGATCTGCTGCGCGCCGGAGTTGTAGTCGGCCGGGTTGTCGTTGCCGGCGTTCGTCGAGTTCCAGCAGCCAGGCGCCGAGAAAACAGGCGCGACGGTGTTCCCGTTGGTGTCCATGGTCGCGACGCCTGGATTCGCCTCCGTGGAGGCATTGTCCCACTCGCCGTCGCAGGCCAGGTTGGTTGCGGTTCCGTTCTGCTGAATAGAGGTTTTGCACGTCGAGTTGATAATGGCCGGCCCGATGATCAAGAGACCGCCCTTCGACGCGCCGCTCAAGATAAGGGACTGACACTCGGTTGGGTCCAGGATGGCAAGCGCGTAGTCACGGTCCGTCGGCGGGTTATTGCGGGCGATCGCGTGGACGAAGAGGGTAACAGACTTGTTGAAGATGGGTATTGCCAGCGTCTTGCTGATCTGAACCTCTATCCAATTGGCATTACTCTGCCCGCACGACGTGACCGTTGAGTTGTCGTAGGAGAAGCCCGAAAAGGGACTCTTCGAGATCGGCGGCACGCACACCTGCGTGATGGAGGCGCCGCTGGATGCGCAGTTGTCGAACCCGTTCTTCTGTGAGTACAGGCAGGCGTCGGTGTGGGCCAGGCTGGCATTCGGCAAATCTTCAGCGCCGACGAGCGCCGCCATATCCGCGGCCGCTTGCATGTGACGGTATTCGAGCAGCACCCGTCCACCCTCGACGGCGAGTCCCATCATCATCAAGAGAACCGAAGCCATGACCGCGATGAAGATCGTGGCCTGGCCACGCTCGCGGCGTCTGTCGTTGTGCGATTGAAAGATCACGTTACTCCACCTGATATTGGGATGAGGCCACGAGATTGACATGGGCGACCGGATCAAGGGAATCGGTCGCCTGGGCCGGGGCATAGACAAAGACGGCGACGCTATCTCCCGCTTTCACGGTCCAGGTTCCATCGCTATCGGTGGCGCCGTTCAGCTGAATGCACACATACGTGTGGCTGAGGTCGAAACCGGGCGTCAGGCCGCCGACAAGAAGCGGGCTGCTCGATCCCTGCGATCCGGAGGTATTGCTTGTGTCGAAGCGCTCGGCAACCGCGCCGAGAATCGTCGTGGTGGTGCTGCTGACATTGCCTGACACCGTGTAATAGCCGGTGAATGAGGAGTCATAGCCGGTCGGGCAGGCAGAGGCGCCCTGGAGAGGGTAGTTTCCATAGACATTCCAGAAGCTATCGGTTCCGCCCACATAGCTGTTCCCCCAGTTGTTGCACCAGTCGTTGCCCAGGCTGCTGGTGGATATGGGCACGTCGAGGCACGACCCGCCGACCACACTGCCCCACCTGGCGCCGTAGCGCGCCGCGGCCGAGACGGCCGTGAACTGGAAGAACATGCGGCCGCAATCGATGATGATGAAGACGAACAGAAACAGCGCCGAGCAGATAATCCCGAATTCGACGAGCGTCTGTCCGCTCTCGCCGTCTCGCCGGCGCATCTAGTACACCTTCCCGATCGCACTGGCGCACAGGTTGTGGCTGTTGTTGTCGCCGGACCAGCATGCCTGCGTATGGAAGAACTGGCTGATCAGCGGAGTGAGCGGCTTGAAGTCCCAGCCGACGTCGACCTCCACGCATTGGTGCTCGGCAGGAGATGCCCCCGTCGAATACGCCGATGTACAGCCGTCGGTGCTGGTACCCGCCGACGTCGCGGTGTGCCGTACCACGCATATATCCGTCCCGCTGTTATTGCCGCATTCCTGATTCGCGCTGACGGTGCAATTGACCGTCACGTCGTCACAGGGTGTCTGGCAAACGGACGAGGTCACGCTCGTGATGCCGGGGTTCAAATCGAAGCTGAGAGCTCCGGTGTAGGGGTTCTGGTTGGCGTCGCACATGACGGCCTGGATCACGATGTCGTCGGTGAGCGGCGTCGTATTCTGGTCGCAGTTGCCGGCCGACGGACAGTGATAAATCGCCACTTCGGCGCCGACACGCGCCGCGTCCTGTACCGCCGTCTGGTAGTACATGAACCGCGAGAAGTCGATGATTCCCAGAGCCAGGAAGGAGAGGAAGGCCGACAGGATCGCGAACTCGATGAGTCCCTGCGCACCTTCGTCCCGGCTCGCCGCGGCGAGCCTTCGAATCATGAGCACCGTGTAGATCGCTTTCTTCCCGTCTCGAATCACCCGGCGCCGCGTCCCTTGACGGCGGGGCGATGAGGGAGTCTAGGATGCGCCCACTTTAAGGGGCGTTCCCGGCTCCTGTCAACGGTTCGGAGTCCCGATTTGGATGGGCCCGAAGTCCGGTAGGACGCCCGAAGGCGCCCTACGCGGAATTGAGACCGTTGACCACGTCCTGGAACACGTCCTGGAGATACGGACCAATCAGGATGATGATGGCGATGGCCACGATCGAGATCAGAGCCGCGAGCAGCGCGTACTCGATCATGTCCTGCCCCTCTTCCTGCTTCCGCAGATACCCGGCGGCGATGTCCACCAGGCTGTGCAGCCACGTCACATTCATCTGCTTCTTCTCTCTTCCCTCGCATCACCGACGCGATTGGGTCGCGCCGCGCGAGTCGTTATCGTCGTATACGAGTAGGGGGGCCCGGGTATCCGGGCCCCCCGCTCTGGAGTCTGCGCTATGCGCTGGCGAGGCCGTTGACCACGTCCTGGAAGATGTCCTTCAGGTACGGGCCAATCAGGATGATGATGGCAATAGCCACGATCGAGATGAGCGCTGCCAGCAGCGCGTACTCGATCATGTCCTGTCCCTCTTCCCGGTTGAGAAGAGAGGCCAGCATCTCCCGCAGCCGCATCTGCTGCGCTACTGCGAACTCGATCACGTCTAGTCCTCCTGCTTTTTCTCGCCCCGTCTGGGGGTACTAACTGTACGTGACGCAGCATAAGGCCTTGACAGGGCACCGACAATTCTTCTTTCGGCCCCTACTCCGACTTATAGGAGTACGCCTCAAGACCGCCTGATCCGGCATACTGCGGCACAACTTTATGGACATGAGTAGGACGGAGTATGGGTGCCCAAAGCGTATGACCGTAGGCGCAGGGCTTGTCCCTGCCCGGTTGATCGGTACGCGCCGGGCTTGCCCTGTACGATTCACCGGTAGGCGCAGGGCTTGTCCCTGCACGATTCACGGGATTGCCCCGCACGGTTGATCTGTAGGCGCAGGGCTTGTCCCTGCGCGTGACGGTACAGCCGCGGTCCGCCGCACGCCAGATCCCTCTGCCGGCACACGGCCACCCGGTCGCGGACCTGCCGACAAGACCACGGACAGGGACAAGCCCTGCGCCTACATGACCTGGATGTAGCAGCGCCGAGGGTGCGGAGACGTGCAGGGACAAGCCCTGCGCCTACAGATGGAACCGTCCAGGGGTAAGCCCCGCGTCGACGCACCGGGCAGATACGTGGTGTCAAGGCATTCGGCTTTGCGGACGCCCGGGTCTGCCTGGTACCGTCATCCCGTGCCGGACACGTCGCTCCCGCGCGGCAGCCGCAATCTGCGGCTTCGCACCTATGACTATGGGCAGCCCGGCGGCTACTTCGTCACCATTTGCACGCAGCACCGCCGTCCTCTGTTTGGCGAGGTGATGGATGGTGAGATGCACCTCAACCGCGCGGGAGAGATGGCTCTGGCGGTGTGGCAGAGCCTGACAGAGCGCTTTCCCTGCATCGCCCTGGACGCGTTCATCGTCATGCCGAATCACGTTCACGGCATCCTCCTGATCCTCGAAGAACAAGAGGGCCAGGACCTGGGCCGCATCGTGGGAACGTTCAAATCGCTGACTACCCGCTTCTATATGGACGGCGTCCGCACCTCCGACTGGCCGCCTTTCGACCGGCGTCTCTGGCAGATCAATTACTACGAGCACGTCATTCGGGGCGACTCCTCTCTCGAGCAGATCCGCACGTACATCCTTGGCAACGCGGCCCGGTGGGACGACGATCCCGAACGTCCGCCGTAAACGCGGGGAACCCTGCTGGATCGGGCACATGGGAACCGTGGGTACCGTTTCCCACAGAGCACCCCCGGCCATCTGTACGTGCAAGGCTTGTCCCTGCAGGGTTCATCGGTACGCGCCGGGCTTGTCCTGGACGATTCATCGGTAGGTGCCGGCCGTGTCCCTGCACGGTTGGTTTGTAGGCGCAGGGCTTGTCCCTGCACGATTCACGGGATCGCCCCGCACGATTCATCTGTAGGCGCAGGGCTTGTCCCTGCGTGTAGCGGTTCCTGCCTGTATTTCCCCTGCCACGCCCACGAGGATGCATCTGCGGACCGTGTGTTCACCACCGTTCGGGATCTGTCGCGGGCAGGGACAAGCCCTGCGCCTACATGGTTGCGGTCGGCGTGGGGATGCGCCGCCCGGCACCACGGGCAGGAGGATGGGTACAGGACCTGGGTCGATCCCGCGCGGGATCGCTTCAGGGACCGCCTGAGCGCGCGGCGTCGATCCCACCTGCGCCAGCGATCCTACCTGCGCAGGCGATCCTACCTGCGCACGCGATCCCACCTGCGCCGGCGATCCTACCTGCATCGGCGATCCCACTTGCGCCGGCGATCCCATCTGCTCCGATTCCGCGCGGAATCGGCTTAGCGGGAGGCGCCGCGGGCGGCTGTGCCTGGGCCGGGCTGTCTCACGTAGATCGTCGTTACGTTGTCGTGGTAGGCTTCGCGCCACTGGTGATTCAGGGCGAGGACGCTGTCGATCGCCGAGCCGGTCTCCATCATGATCACCTGGACGTTGTACTGCCGCACGGCGTCCTGCCAGCCGGGGGCGGCGCTGGAGACCGTCAGGTAGGCGTTGAGGATGCGCGTGTCGAAGAGGGTATTGGCGCGGCCGTCGATGAAGTCGCGGTAATGCGGCGAATCCTTCCAGAGGAGATAGCCGCCCCAGGCATAGGCATTGAAGACGCGGGACGGAAGCCGGTGCGTGGCGAGATACTGGGCCGCGCCCTCCGGGAAGTTGTTGCGCTGGGCCGATGCCAGGGCTTTGCCGTTGACATAGTGAACACCCTCGGCCAGGTAGACGATGAGGACCATGACGAGCAGGATGAGGTTGATGGCGCGTGCCCAACGTCCCGCCACTTCACGGCGCCCGTAGCGGCGCTCCGGCAGCATTTGCCGGAGAGTGGTCCCGGCCTGTTGCAGGAACACCGCGAGAAGCGGCGTCACGACCACTGTCCAGACCGCCACGTTGCGGCTCTCGGCGAGCGCCAGATAGGTGAAGGCGATGACGATCAGCAGCTGGTCCCAATTGGGACGCCGGCGGCCGATCATCAGACCACCCAGCAGCAAGAGCAGCATGCCCTCAAAGACCATGAACTGCAGCTGGTGGAAGTCCGGCGAGACCCATTCGTTTAAAACGTTTGCGTACGCGTTGGGGAAGACCCACACGAGGGGATAAAGGACCTCACCGAGCCCGTCGGGATTGACCAGCGTCGCCACGATCGTGGCAATCAACGCGAGGCCCAGCCAGCGGAGCTGGACGGCGGAGAGGGCCTCCGGAGCCCGCGTCACACGATTGAGCCACTCGCCGGCCAGGGCCGGCGCCAGCAGCACCAGCCCGAGGACCCACCCGCCGTCGAGATTCGCCCAGAGCAGCATGAGTCCCGGGAACCACAGCAGAAGACGGGGATTGGGGTTCCGCTGGTAGCGCCAGAGGAGGTAGCTGTACGCCGCCAGAAAGAGCAGTGTCAGCATCTGCGGCCGCGCGCCCCAGGTGATGCTGGAGGCCACGAAGGCGAGGGTGAGAACGGCAAGGCCCAGCAGCGGACGGATACCCCTCTCCAGCATCTGCTTGTACACGAGGGCGTAGGTGGCGGCGATGACGACGGCAAAGCCGACGATCGTCCCCCAGAGGCCGGCCAGGCTGTAGAGCCCGTACAGGAGCAGCTCGCTCAGCCACTCATGGTCGACCCAGGAATGTCCGTAGAAGGTGGCCGAGTAGATATCGTGGCGCAGGATCGCGTGGTGGACGGCGATGTACCGGCCGTCCAGCAAGTGCCACCAGAGGTCGGTGTCGATCTTGGGCGCCAGCGCGACCAGGAAGATCGCGCCGAGCACCGCCATGGCGCCGACCTGGTAGAGATCAGGGAACGGCGCGCGCGGTGGCCGAGCCGTCTCTGCAGTATCAGTCGTCATTGCTGTGCCTTTCGCCCGCCGTGTAGACACCGGTGCCGAGCGCGAGCAGCCCGACCGTCGGCAGGTGCAACGGTGCCATGAGGGAGAGCAGGAATCCGGGCGTCATCGCGAGATAGGCCGTCACGAGCTCCGCGCGAGCACCGGGAATGAGACGTCGCCGGCGCCAGATGACGGCGGCCGGCACGAGCGCCAGCGACAGGCTGTGGATCAGAGCGTGCTGGCTGGTGAGGAGAGCGACGATGACCGCCAGGCCCATGGCGATGTCCAGGGGCCGCGGCCGGCGTAGCCAGATGACGAACGCGGCGAGGACGGCCAGCGTGAGGGCGACGTCGGCGAGATTGATGCTGTGAGAGGGCCAGAAAGACTGCACGACGCCGGCAATGCTCCAGTTGACGATGGGATTGAAGCCGCCAACCGCCGCGCTGTAGTGCGTGGCGGCTTGTAAGGCGCGTGCGTAGGAACCGTAGATACCGGGCCTGAGCGCGAGGGAGGGGATAAGGAGCACAAAAGCGGCAATCGCAGCCATGCCTCCCAGCGCACGCCATCGGCGTTGAAGCAGCAGGAGCAGCCCGAACGGCACGACGTACTCAGGCGCGATGAACAGAATCCCCAATGCCAGGCCGGCGCGAAGATCTTGCCCGCGGAGTAGACAGACCATGCCCAGGACAACGGCGGTGAGGAGTGTGATGGACAACTGGCCCTGCACCAGCGCGACCATGACGGGCGCCGAGATCACCGCCGCCAGGCGCATCCAGAAGAGCGCGCGTCCAGTTACCGATGCGTACTGCAACAGCAGGGACAACGCCACGGCGAGCAAGATGCAGTCGTAGCCCAGGAAGACGAAGTAGGCGGCGTGATACGGCAGCAGCGCCGGCAGAGCCGCGCACAGCGCCACGATCGGCGGGTAGACTTCCTCCCCGGAGGCGTTGACGTGATCGTGGACCACCATGAAGTGGTGGTAGACGCCGGGCGCGTAGAGCTGCGCCCCGTGCCCCGCCAGGACCATCTGACCGGCGACGTAGTCGTAGAAGACATCCCAGCCTTCGAGCCGCAGCCCTCCGTTCATGGATAGAGCGACGAAACAGGCGGTAAAGCCCACGATCAGCGCGAGCGCGGTGCCGGCCATGTCGCGGACCGGCCACGGGGACGATGTGGTTGAGGGGACGGCGATGCCGCGGGCAGAAGACGGCGCGACAGGGGTAGCCGTCATGGCTGGCCGCGCGCGTAGAGAAGCGAGATCTTATCGCTGTAGACGCGGTGCCAGGCGGGATCCTCGGCCAGAACCTGGGCCAGCGGCGCCTGGCGTGTGATCAGCATCTCCTGAATGTTGTACTGACGGACGAGGTTCTGCCAGCCGGGCGCGGCGGCGTACAGCCCGAGATAGGCGTGCAGGATGCGGTTGTTGTACAGCGTGTCCGCCCGCGAGTCCATGAAGTCCGTATAGCGTGGCGACAGCTTCCAGAGCAGATAACCGCCCCACTCATAGGCGGTGTACACGCGCGGCGGGAGGTGGTGTTGCTCCAGGTAGCGGACGCCGCCGATCGGGAAGTTCTGGGACACAGACTGGTTCAGGGTGGACTGATTGACGTACCGTGTCCCCTCGACGAGGTAGGCCAGCGCCACCAGCACCAGCAGCGCGATGTTGAGAATCGCACCCAGCCGCCCCTTGACGGGCCGGCGACGATAGGACCAGCCGAAGAGCTCCTGCAGCACGGGCCCCGCCTGCTGCAAGTAGACGGCGACCAATGGCGCCACGACGATCGACCAGAGCGCCACGTTGCGCACCTGGCTGAGGGCAAGGTGGGTGAAGCCGAGCACCAGCAGGACGTGCACCCAATTGACGCGGCTGCGGCCGACGAAGAAGGCGGCAATGAGGAGCAGCAGCATCGCCTCGAAGACCATCATGACCGGCATGTGGAAGTCGGGCGACGCCGACTCCTGAATCAGATTCGTGTACTGGTTGGGCGTGATAAACGTCAGCGGGTAGAGCAGCAGCCGGTAGGTGTGCGGATTGACCACCGTCACGGCGAACGTGACGAGCAGCGTGATGCCGAGCGCGCGCAGATCGCTCGCACTCCAGGCGCCCGGCAGCCCGGTGAGGCGATTGAGCGCGGCACCCACGAGCACGGCGGCGAGAAGGACCAGGCCCAGCACGAACCCGGCGTGCATGTTGGCCCAGAGCAGCATCAAGAGCGGGAAGACGGCGAGCAGCCGCCGGTTGCGTGACTGATCGAACCGCAACAGCACGTAGGCATACACCGCGCAGAAGAAAAGGGACAGCATCTGCACGCGCGGTCCCCAACTGGCGCTCGAGGCCATGAACGCGGCCGCCAGGATGAAGAGGGCGAGCACGGGGTGGACGCCCTGGCGCCGCATCGTGGCGTAGACGAAACCAAACGCCGCGCAGATGACGAGGGCGAACGCGACGATCGGCCCCCACAGGCCGGCCAGCGAGTACAGGCCGAAGAACCACAGCTCGGTGAGCCACTCGTGGTCGGTCCACGGCTGCCCGCGCATCGTGAACGACATGAAGTCGACCGAGGGAACGGTGTGATGCGTCCAGATGTACTGTCCGGTCTTGAGATGCCACCAGAAATCGGTATCGACGCGCGGCGCGACCGCCACGACGAAAATGGCTCCCATGATGGCGATGAGCGCCACCTGATACAGCGACGGCACAAAGCGTGAGGTCGACACGGCTCTCGCGCCGGCCGTTTGTTCTCGTTCAGCCAGCATTGGCAGACTCCGGTCCGGGTACTTGCTGCAGCCGGGACAGTCCGTCTCCCGCCGGTCCGTCCAGCCGGCGGCCGGCCGCCTCGTCCTGCCGCGTCACGGTCTCGTTGGACGATGCGCCCGGCCGGGCCAGACGCCACCAGAGCAGGGCGGGCGCGAGCACGGCGAGCGGAAAGTGGGCCGCGTGCGAGAGCAGAAAGCCGGCGGTGGCCGCGGCAAAGGCTCCGGCCAGCCAGAGCGCCGCCCGGTCTGTCGCGCCGTACGCGGCGAGGATAACCGCCGCCGTGATGAGCAGCAGCGAAAGGTCATGGATCAGCACATGGGGGCTGACGAGCAGAGCAGCCGCCACCGCCAACCCGAACAGTCTCGCGAGATCCCGGCTGTGCCAGGTGATCCACCCCATCCAGGCCAGAACACCGGCGGCGAGGAGGCCCGCCACGATCGTCCCGGCCACACCGGGCACCAGAGCCCCGACGGCGCCCGATAGGCTGCTGCTGTTGACCGGCGAGTAACCGAACTGGAGGTGCCAGGTCGTTGCCTCGCGCAGCACCGACAGGTACCGCGTGTCGATATTCCACCCCCAAAGGGCAGTCGGCACCGCGAACAGGACCACCGCGCCGGCCGCGAATCCCGGCAGGGCACGGGGGCGGCGGAGCGCCAGGACGATGAGCACCGGCACGACGTAGGGCGGCTTGATGAGGGCGAGAGAAAGCAGCATGCCCGCCGGCAGATCGCGTCCCGCCCGCAGCAGAAGCAGCGTGCCGACGAAGACAGCCAGCAGGACAATCGAGGTCTGGCCCTGCAGCAGCGCAATGAACACCGGGAGCGCGGAAAGCGCCCCGGCGCCCCAGAACAGCCACGACCGACTACGCAAGCTCGCCATCCGCCCCAGACCGACGAGGACCGCGCCCAGCAGCACGAGGTCCAGCGCGAGCCAGGCGAGGTAGGCGGCGTCGAAGGGCAGCGCCGCCAGTGGTGCGGTGAGAAGCGCGAAGTACGGCGGGTACACGTACGGCAGAACACCGTAGGCGAGGTGAAAGGGGTGCACCACCGGCCGCTCGACAGCGGCCAACGTGGCGAATGAATAGAGGCTCGATCCGTGACCGGAGGTGATGAGTCGCGCCGCGCTGAAATACGTGATGAAGTCGGTCTGACGCGGGCTGATCCCGCCGCCCACGGTCACGGAGAGATAGCCGGCGGCGAGCCCGAGGGCGACGGCCAGGCCGAGCGCGACCAGGATGCGCTTGCGCCGGCTCCAGGACGCGGCCGGTCCGCGGCGCTCGATCATGCCGCCTCGGGGGCCAGGGCGGGGCGTGGCCCGGCCACCCGGACGCGCCGGAACACCCAGACGATCCGGGTCACCAGGAAGCCGGCAATGAGAAGGTACGGGGCCACGCTGGGAAGGCCGGACAGGCCCCCCATGTAGCCCCAGTTGAGGTTGACGTGACCGTGCTCCACTCTCGCCCATAGCTCGTTGATCAGGGGGTTCTGATCGTAGTAGTTGAAGCCGCCGAAGGAGCCGGTCACAGTTATAAGGAAGAGCTCGACAAGAGACAGGGCGCCCAGCACGACAAAGACCACGCGGTACGCGCGGTTCTGCAGGCCGAGCGCGATCGGCAGCATCATGAACGGCAGCATCGGCACCAGGTGACGAGAGGCGACGCTGAAGCCGCCCGACCAGCCGTTGACGTCCTGCGGGCGCGAGGCGTCCATCAGGAAATAGAGCACGACGATGGCGGCACAGAGAGCGATCTCGGGACGCAGCACGCCCCGCCGCCAGGCGATCCATGCCCCGAGGGGAAAGAGCACCAGGATGGGTGAGATGAGAAAGATGCCGCGGTACGTCCCGAAGGTGATCTCCCAGATCGAGTGCCAGGTGGGGGCCTGGATGCCGTAGCCGGACAGGCTTCCCAGGCCGAAGATGCCGGCTTTGATGCTATGACGGTAGAGGCTGGAGTGAACGTGCATGTACCCAGTCGAAAGCGGGCTCCCAAAGGCGGCCAGGTTGTAGACGCCCGCCAGAAGGGCGGGTGGCGCCATGCCGGCGAGGTACGCGCCGGCCGCCCGGAGCTTCTGATTGGCAACCACCAGCAGGTAGACGCCCAGCACCGCCGCGATCAGGATCGTGGGGTACTCGGAGATGATGGAGTAGCCGGCCAATAACCCTGCCAGCAGGAGCAGCCCGAGCGAGCGCCGGCCATCCGAGGCGGAGGGCCGGCCGCTGCCCGAGATGGTTTCCCCAGCTAGCGGCGGCCGGTCCTCTCCCGACCCGGACGATCCCAGCACGCGCCCCCTCAGCGCGGCGAAGATAGCGAGAAAGGCGCCGAACAACAGGACGGCGCAGACTTGGTGGCTAAAGTACCACATCGCGTAGCAGTACGCGGTGGTCCCCAACGCGTAGACCGCCGACGACGCGAGAGCCCAGCCTGACGGGATGAATTGCGCGAGAAAGAGCCACAGAAGGATGGCCATGATCGCCGACGGCACGATGACGAGAACGTACGTGATGGCGTAGCGCAGGTACACAGTGTTACGAGGAATTCCGTACCCAGCCCGGCCGGACGCCGTATAGGGCTGGGGGTTGTAGTGGGGAAAGGCCACGTGCAGGACGGCAAACACCGGCACCGCGAGTAAAGACAGTCCCGGCGCTTTGTCGCTGTAGTAGTGACCGCGCCAGTACGACTCGTCGCCGAGCCGGCGGTGGAAAGCGTCGATGTTGACGGTCCCGCGCTCGACAAGATTGAAGGTGACGTAGAGGTGACTCTCGGTATTGAAGCTCGGGGTCACGGGGATGAAGTAGGCGTACGCCGCCACGAGCAGCCAGAAGAAGGCGAAGCCGATGCGTTGATTCCGCGTGCTCGGGGTGCGCTGACGGCGGCGCAGCCGGGGAAGTGAGGCCATACGTTCAGTAAGCGTACCCGCCGCGCGCGCTCCCTGCCATAGGTCGAATGGGTCAACTTTCCTCGCGCGTTACCCGGCTGAGTACGTATTAAGGAGTACTCCTAGGGGTAGTCGAAAGGAGTATGCTGGTACGGAAGTTGCCCTGGAGGCACTACAAGCACTTATCGGGAGAGTATGATGGCCGTCGCAGTTCAAGTGGAGTCGCGCGGATTCTCGGCCCGCCGGGCGATCTGGCGAATGTTCGTTCCCCTGTACGCCGCGACGTGCCTCGGCATCGTGCTGGATATCCTGACGACGGCACTCGGGTACCGCCAGGACGGCTCGGCGTACGAGCAGAATCCGATCGGCGCCGCGTTAATCCAGCACCTCGGCTGGTTCGGCCTGGCCGGCGTGATGGCGATCTTTGCCGCGATCCTGTTTTTCTCCTTCCGCACCATCTGCTTCCGCCTCTCGGCCAAGGTCACGGTCTTCTTCGTTGTCATCCTGTTCCTGAGCGCGATCGTGCGCTGGCTGGCCGTCGTGACCGCGATCATGTACATCTCGCGCTTCATGTGAGCGCGAGCCGAGGCAGCCAGACCGCCGTCGATACCCGCCGCTACAGGGGCGGCCGGCCATGGCCATTGCACCCGCACCGAATGGAACGCATGGTCGGGATGTAGGCGCAGGGCTTGTCCCTGCCCGAGACCGGCCGACGCATCCATCGCGCCCGCCGCACATCGCGCCCAGCTCCCTCTATAAGACCCCCTCGGCCAAGCCGTCTTTCGGCCCAGTGACAGTCGGACCCTGTAACGGTACAGTGGGCGCATGCGGACGGAAGGAGACCGGCTGGCGTACCTTGATGGCTTGCGAGGCCTTGCAGTCCTGCTGGTCCTGCTTTTTCACGCATGGGTCTATCTCATTTCACTATCACCGTCTGCCGGGCCGGCGCAGTCGGCTGCGTGGCAGATTGGACAGTACTGGGGTAACGAAGGGGTAAGCCTCTTCCTCGTGCTGTCAGGCTTCTGCCTGGCGCTGGGACCGCTGGCGCGGCGCGCAAAGGGAGACCCAGTGTGGTTTCGGCCCTCGGAGTTCTTCGCGCGTCGTTGCCTCCGCATATTGCCGACCTACTATGCGGCTCTCGCAACATGTGTCGCTTTCCGCGCAGTCTGCGCATGGCGCCAGTGGCCCGCTTTCGGGTCTGAATCGGGGTACGGTCTCGGGTTCGGCGACATCTTCACCCACGCGCTGCTCATTCACAACCTGACGCCCTACACCTACGCGCTGAACGGGCCATTTTGGTCACTGGCCCTTGAGTGGCAATGGTACTGGGTTTTCCCTGTGGTGCTGCTGGGTGTGATGAGGAGGCCGCGGTTGACTCTTGCAGCGGCTGCCTGCCTTTCGTGTGTCTGGACATTGTGCGTGGTCTACTTCGCGCTCACAGGTCATGGGAGCGCTCCCCCACTGCTTGGGGTTGGTCAGGCGCCGGCCGCGGTTCCGGCTCGCCTCTTTGAGTTCACATGCGGAGTGGCCGCGGCGCGGTTGGCGACGAGGTCCGTCACCGCCGTTCGTCTCAGCGCACTATTGCCAATCCTGGCGTGCCTACTATTTGCCGGGACGCTCTTGGTTTGGCCGTTGACCGCCGCATACGGAATGAACAGTTTGCTGGGAGGCGCGGCTTTCGCGACCGTCGTCGTCCTCGCCGGACGCAGTCCCGCCCTCTGCCGGATGTTAGGGCGCGGTCCGCTAGTTCGGTTGGGGGTCGTATCATACAGCGTCTATCTCGCGCATCTGCTCCCATTGCAGCCTCTCGAGTATCTTCTAGTCGGGCGAGTTCCGGGTGCATTTGCTGCTTGCGCCGGCGTGATAGTCGGAATCGTTGCCGGCTTGATTCTGTATGCGTGCGTCGAGCGCTGGTCAATCAGGCGGTCGACATGGGAGCAATGGGGCGTGAGAATCGTGGCGTGCCTGGCGTGGACGGATGCCGCGTACAGCCGGCGACGGATGGATCAGAACGCAGCGCCCGAGTCCGCCTCCGCGCCGGCCTGAGACCGCGTGCCCACATTCGGTGGGTTGTCTGCACTTGAAGGGTTTGGAGACCCAACCGGTTACAGCCTGGGATTGGACCGCTGCGATCCACTTCGTTGCGCCCCGCCCTCTGCGGACAGTCACGATGTGGAGTCGCGGATGCCGGCCGATACATATATCCGACCCACCAACCGGCATGCCACCCGGTAGGTACCGCGCCGCCCGTTTATCCCTCGCTGATCCAGCGCGGCTGGCTGCAGTACCGCGACATCTGGAGGACGTACGCGCCTTTGATGCGACTGCCGTTTCTCTTTGCCGCGCTTCTGCCACTGCAAGCGGCCGCACGGCGGGGCAATTCTCATCGTCCTCGCCGGCACCTTCCGCTACGAGGTTGCCGCGTGTAATATCGCGGCGCTTCTCAAGGTAGCGATCGCGGGCAGGCACCACCGGGGCTGACGCCCTCACCTCTACTCGCCATGACGCCTGGGAAAGTGTGACGAATCAGGGGTGACGCGGGTTCTGCCTACTGCGCGTGCCGTGACTCGGCGAGGGCGTGACCGTTCGTCTGGAACTGGACAGTAGATGCGTATGCTCCTCCCTGGCCGCACCCAACACGTGCACAATGCCGGCGGGACGGGATGGGATTGGGGACGACGCGCGAGCGACTGGCATATCTGGACGGGTTGCGCGGCATTGCCGTGCTGCTGGTGCTGGTGCACCATGCGCTGCGGTATCTCGTTCTGATGGTGCCGAACCACGGTGGGGTCCCTCATCTTCTATGGCAGTCTGCCACCTACTGGGGCGACCAGGGAGTGGCCCTATTCCTCGTGCTGTCCGGTTTCTGCCTGTCAATCGGCCCATTGAAGCGGCGCGCTCTGGGGGAATCGGAGTGGTTCAGTCCGCGCGAGTTCTTCGCCCGCCGCTGCTTGAGAATCCTGCCCCCGTACTATGCGGCCCTGGGCGCGTGCCTCATTCTCCTTGCGTTGTGTCAGGAGCTAAAGTGGCCGGCGTTCGGCTCGGACAATGGATACGGTCTAGGACCGGGCGACATCATCTCCCACATCCTGCTCATACACAATTTGCTCGGACATACGTACGCGGTCAACGTCCCATTTTGGTCGCTCGCTCTGGAGTGGCAGTGGTACTGGATCTTCCCGCTGGTACTCGTGGGCATCGTCGCAAAACCACGGTTGACCCTCTCGGTGTGCGTTGCTCTCATGCTCAGTTGGATTCTCGGCGTGGTGACATTTGCTCTGGCCGGCCACGGGCATGTTCCGGAGCTTTTTCAGGTAGCCCAGGCACGGGCCATGCTGCCCATGCGCCTCTTCGAGTTCGCATGCGGAGTCGCCGCCGCTCGGTTCGCCGTGGCGGCTCGCCCCGCACGCAGCGGGCGGCTGCCGCTAGCGCTCGTGGGGCTGGTGCTGTTCGTTGGCACCCTCGCCATCTGGCCGGTCACTGTCGACTACCAGATGAACGGGCTGCTGGCGGGGGGTGCCTTCGCACTCGTGGTGGTAATCGCCGCGACCAGCCCCTGCGCGGCCAGGGCCCTGGCTCCGCCGTCGTTGGTCCGGCTCGGAATCGTGTCATACAGCGTGTACCTCGCTCACAATCCTGCCCTGCAAGCGGTAGAACATTTACTGGTGGGGCGGGCCCCTGTGATCGTGGTCGTTAGCGGGGGCATCGTGGCGGGACTGGCGGCGGGCATCGTCCTTCATCTGACGGTCGAGCGCTGGTCGATGCGAAGGAGTACCTGGGACAGTTGGGGGCCAATGCTGACTCGCAGGCTGGCGTGGACTGACCCTCTCTACGTTCGGCGCATCAATCGAGCCCGCGTGAAGCAGCCCCAGGGTCAGCCGACTCCCAGAAGCATCCTTCCGAACAGTGCACTGTGGAGTGTCTCGGTTGTAGATTAGGCGCATGATAGCCAGGAGTGAACGGCTTAGCTACCTTGATGGGCTGCGGGGAATCGCCGTGTTGCTCGTACTCGTCTATCACGCGTGGGTTCACCTCATCGCCCTCGCGCCGTCACATACGGAGACGGCCACGACCGCGTGGTATTTCGCGGGTTTTTTGGGAGATGAGGGAGTCGGCCTGTTCCTGGTGCTGTCGGGGTTCTGCCTTGCAATCGGCCCCTTGCGTCGCCGCGCCCGCGGTGAGCCGGAATGGTTCAGCGCCCGTGAATTCTTTGCGCGCCGCTGCCTGCGCATCTTGCCCCCGTACTACGTGGCTCTCATTGCCTCGATCGCCGTGCTCGCGGCCTGTGAGTCTCAGCACTGGCCGGCATTCGGCTCCGATGACGGGTACGGACTGGCCGCAGGAAGCATCGTCGCGCACGCGCTGCTGATCCACAACCTCACCGGGCACACGTTTTCCCTCAATAGCGCCTTCTGGTCGCTGGGGCTCGAATGGCAATGGTACTGGGCCTTTCCCTTCGTGCTGGTGGGGGCCGTCAGATATCCTCGCCTCACCCTCGGTCTCTCGGCCTTACTCGCGCTCGTCTGGCTCATGGGTGTCGCGTGGCTCGTCGTTTCCCACCACGGTCAGACCCTGCCGCCGTTCGAGATTTCGCAGATGCGTGCACTGCTTCCGATGCGACTCTTCGAGTTCACCAGCGGGTTGTGCGCCGCCCAACTTGTGGTGCGGTCCGGCCCGGCCCGCCGCCCCGGGGCTTTGCTCCCGCTAACGGCAGGGGTGCTCTTTGTCGTGACTCTCGTTGCGTGGCCGCTAGTAGCTCGATACCAGATGACGGGGCTGCTGAGCGGCGCGGGGTTCGCAGGCGTGATCGCCGTCACGGCACGCAGTTCCAGCCTGGCCAGGGCGCTCGCCTGGCGACCGTTGGCGGGTGCCGGCACCGTGTCGTACAGCGTGTATCTCCTTCACTGGCCCGCGATGCAGGCCGTGGAATTTGCCCTCCCCCGGTCGACACCCGGCGTGGCAGTCGCGATCGCTGGGATATTCGGCGGCGTTCTGGCCGGACTTGCGCTTCACATGTCGGTTGAGCGTTGGTCGATGAGGCAAAGTACAAGGGAGCGGTGGGAGCCATTACTGATGCGCGGCCTGGCTTGGACGGACGCACTCCCCGGCGGCCGACCGGGAAAGCGGCCGGGGCACCAAGACGCGGTGCGCTTGCCGGCGTGACGGGATGGGAACTCGGCTCACGCGGACGTCACGTCAGGCCCACTCGGATTCGGCACGTTCTAGGTATTGAGGGCGGACAAGTGACGGCCCGGGATTGGACTGCTCCGACTTCGTTCCAGGCCGGATGGAGACCAGCCCTTCTGCGGTTCGTTCTGGTGTACTCGGCTCTCATATCGCCGTTTGCTGCCGGCACGCCGAGAGCGGTCGCGAGCGAAATTCAAGCTCGGGCTGCCAACGGCGCGTGGCACTCCATCCTGGAGGCGCGGCACTTCGATGCGCGAATGGATCGTGCTCTTCTCCGATATATCGACGCGGCCACGGACGAGGTCTTCATCGTACCGCGCCGATTACGCCATGCCATGTGGACGGCGACCGGTCTGTACTACGTGTTGCAACTCCGTCCCGCAAGCCGGCACGTGGAAACGAATCCGGGGGTCGAGACCCGCGCCGAGGTGCAGCGGGAGATTATTGTGTCGTTAGCTCAATGTCGATGGGTCATCGTCTGTCGGTACGGCTACTGGTACGAGCCAAGCGGGACACAGAACCCAGGAGCTCCCTTACTCGTGGATCACATTCACACTCAGTACGCCCCGGTTTATCACAACTTCGACTTCACGCTTCTCCGTCGCTCTACCCTCCGGCATTGAGGCGAGGAAGTTGCCGATGACCCCGCTAGCTCCGACGAGCACGTGCGAAGCACAGGCGCGCGGGCCCCACTCCGTGGCGCTCTCCTTGGTCCTGGTACGGATTCTCTACGACGTACTCCTTTCCCCGGAAAGAGGGTGCCTTTTGACTACGGCCGGCGCGACCGGCGATCTGTAATCTAGCCTGTATGGCGTCGGCAACGGATCTCACCACCCGGCAGGAATCCGTACTGACAGCTGTCCCTTCACGCATTATCGTGCGCACGCTGTCTGTCGCCCTCATCTGGCGGGGCGTGATGCTGGTAGTCGGAGCAATCGCGCCCACTGTAATTCCACCGTGTGGCTGCGGCGTTGTGCCTCCGTTCGGTCGGCACCCGTCTGGGCTCGCACTCCTTGTCGCAGCGGGTGCCCACAGCGATGCCATGTGGTACGCGCAGATCGCGGAGCACGGTTACCAATACAGCGCAACACACATGTCGTCTATGGGGTTCTATCCGGCCTACCCGCTCGCGATTCGCGCGGCCATGTTCATCGTGTCCAATCCTTATGTCGCGGGGGAGATTCTGTCGGCTCTATTCCTGGCCGCCGCGGCCGTCCTACTTGCGATCTGGATGCATGACCGTGGCTGGGGAGACCGGGCGCCGCTCGCGATGGTGATTCTCCTCATGTATCCCTTCTCTCTGTTTTTCGCTGCGGCTTACAGCGAATCGATGTTCCTCATGCTCCTCCTGGCGGTCTGGGTCAGCTTCGAGAGGCGGTTATGGTACCTGGCCGCGGTGTCATCCGTCCTGTTGGTGCTCACCCGGCCGACGGGCGTCGTCGTTATTCCTCTGTTGCTGTTACTGCGGCAACGTCACGGGATCCGAGGATTGGGTTCGCTTCTGCCGCCACTAGCCGCGGTGGGAGGGCTCGCTGGATTCGCGGTCTATCAGTGGATTGCCTTTGGGACGCCGCTTGCCTACGAGAGGGCGAAATTTGTCCCCGGTTGGAACACGGACATGCATCATGTGGTGGCGGAGTTGCTGCTTCAATCAAGCTCTGGGTACTCGACAAGCTACCTCGCAATCATGCTGGCTGCGCTTGTCCTGGCGGTGGCGCTTTTGCCACTCGTGTACTCCCGGCTCGGACTCGCGGCTGCCCTGCTTGTCGTGATGCTGCTCGCGCTGCCCCTGTCCGCTGGGTTGCAATCGCTAACCCGCTACGTCAGCGTGTGCTTCCCCATCTTTTGCGCACTGGCCACGATCGAGCGACGTGAACGGCTCCTGTTGGCCGCCGGGCCGGCTGCTCTCCTGAGCGCAGGGGCGGCGATGCTTTTCGCCGCCGGCTACGGAATCTATTAGCGCAGGACGACACCTGGCGCCTAACCTCCGCGTGCGCAGGCCGACGACGTCTCCCGGCGGCGAATAAGCCGCACGAAGCCCGCATGGGTGTCCGCCCTATTATCGGGCCGAGCGTCCGTCAGCGGGACCAGCGATACCGACATCAGGCGGTCGGCGCGGGTGAGCGGCAGCAGCTTCAGATCATACAGGTAGGTGTGCGGTCTTCCGTCCGGCCGGAGTGGCATGACTACGGTGTTGGTCAGGGAGCGCCGGCCATTCCTTAGGTGAAGTAGCACGGCGGCGGCGCGTGGCCAGTAGCTCCTGGGAACGGCCAGGCGGAAGACCAGATGGCTGTAATCGGCCAGGCAGGCGCCTCCAGCGACTCGGTACCAGATGGAGATACCGTTCTTGCCCGGAACCGGTACCCATCGGTGGGACGCACGTCGCGGCTCGCGGGGCCCCCGGAGGGAAACCGCGGGGTCCGGCTGCAGCAGTAGGTCACGAGCCGTCCAGGAAGGAGCGACGTACGGCGCGCCGACGTCAGGCGGCGGACCACCGGACGGAAGCCGAACGTCTACGTATGGGTATTGATACGTGAGGAACTCGCCGCCGCGTGTAGACGGCCGGAGCACGATCGTGATAGTTCTGCCGCGGTACTGGGCGAGCGGAATCGCCACTGCCTGCCGGCTCCGCACGGCATCCAGCCGCACCACTATCGAGGCGGCATGGCCGTCTGAGCGGACTTGAAATCGTGCGAGGCCGGCTGCCGGACCGACTGGCAATTCCACTCCCGAGCGGAGGGTGGCTGACGTGGTGCGTAAGGGCACATGCAAAGTCCATGACAGACTATTTCCGCTTGCGAGGAGCAGATTGAGGTGCCGGTAGTCGGAATACGGCTCCATAGAACCATCATCCGGCCTCACCCAACGCACTTGGTCCAGGGTGTCGTATTGCACCTGGACGGACGGCAGGCCGTAGTCGCCCTGCAACGTCCAGCGCTCCTGTGGACCGAAGACCGAGAGGTGATGCCTCTGCAGCATCGCTCCGAGTTCCTGGAACAGTGCCCAGGACGTTCCGGGCTGCCAGGCACCCAGCTCCATCTCACAATACGCGGGCGCCGTGCGGTACGAACGCAAGCACGAAGCGGACGCGCCGGCATGGGTCCGCAGGTAGAGGAAAAACTGGTCATCGGCGAACACTAGATTTGAGGTCGCGTACAGCGCGGTCATCACATACAGCAGGGCAAACGCCCAGAGCCGGCACCTTCTGCTACGCTCTCGCGTCCAGAACACCCACGCAATCGCCGTGAGCCCGATCCAGAACGGGACAAAGTTCGCAGCGTACCAGGGTGTAACTCCCCCGCGCGCGGCCGCGGTCAGAGCCGCATCGGACAAGGAGTAGGCGATGAGCACCAGGGCGGGGAGGACGGCCGGGTGCTGAAGCCAGTGCCGCACGTGCAAGAAGATCCCAGCAAGGGCCAGAAAGATGAGGCCCGCCGCCCCGATGCACACGCAGTAGACCGGCATAAAACCGTGAGCCAGAGGAAGTCCCAACGCGGCGACAAACGGGACGAATGTGGACTGTGCCGTGTGGTGAGCGTGCGGGAACTCCAATCGGTTCAAGGCCTGAGGCCAGTACGGCTGCACAAGAATGTACTTGACGTATGGGTACAACCCGGCGACGGCACCGCTGGCCAGAATGACGTAATGGCTGGGGCGGCGATCCTGCCCCAGCACAAGCGCCAGCGCGAAGGCCGGCCACACGCTGAGACCCGCTCCACCGCTCCACGAACTGAAGACTCCCGCGAGGCTCATAATGATGACGGCGCGGGCAGTCCTCGGCCAAAGCACCGCGGCGAGGATTCCGATTGCGAGCCCTAATTGCGGAAAGTTCGTGTACACGGTCGTGATACTGAATCCGTAGGTATTGATCTGCGCGGTGCCAAAACTGAGCAGGGTGAGCACCGGCAGATACGTCCACCGTGCCCGGGGCGTGAAGTAACGGGTCAGAGCCGCGAACAGCAGTGTGGTGCGGAGCACCGCGGCCACCAGCCCAACGTTGAGATCGAAGTAGATGTTCCAGTGGAAGAGCGCGATGTTGACCAGACTCAGCAGGAAGAGGGTGACGAGCGAGTGAGAGCCGACGGCGAAGCTGTCGTGAAGAAGGTGCAGCCAGTTGTACCGACCGCTCAACATCTGATTGAAGGCTGCTGTAAACGTCACGTAGTCGTCCGACAATGTGTTCTCACCGGACGTGTTAATGATCTGAAACATCCGCCAGATCGGGATGAGGGCAACCCCTACGGAAAGAGCGCGCCCCACGAACGCCGCCTCCTCGCTTTGCAGCGTCCTGAGCACACGCTTCCAGTCGACACCCGCCGTGCCGGGAGCCGTGCGGGGGGCCGGCGCAGCCGGGGACTCGGTAGTTGCACTCATGCGCTACCTGGTGCTGACGCCCGGCAGTGCCCTGACCTCGACGTTGTCCGTTTGCGGCCGCAGCGCAGCGCCGTGCTGATAGACATCCTTGACGACGCCGTCCGGACGGCGCTTGATCTCGACGAAGAGAATGGCGAGATACTCGCTCATGACGGCGAGGCACGCACTCTGGAGCGAGGCCACGAAACCGATAAGCACCATGGTCGAGGCCCATCCGGGGATCGCGGCGCTCGATGCGAGCTTGATTATTATGACCGCGATACCGAATAGAGCGAGAGTCACGGCCCCGGCCATGGCAAGGAGAGCGGTGAGCCGCAGGGGCAGCTCTGAGAACGATAACAAGCCGACACGCGCGAGCCGCAGCGCCCCGCGGAGCCCGACTCTGCTGCGACCGTAAGCGCGCTCCGGGCGGTCGTATTCCACGATCGCCGGTTCATAGCCGATCCAGGCCCTCATCCCGGCGAAGAACCGCTGGGACTCGGAAAACTGCCGAATGAGCGTCACGCACTGTCTATCAAGGAGCGAAAATGTCCCGACCTGACCGGGAATGCGCCCTTTGGTTAGACGTGAGAGGAACGAGTAAAAAACCGAGGTCATCACCCGGCGCACCGCTCCTTCCCCGCGGGAGGATCGATGGGCAAGCACGAGGTGCGCCCCCTCCTGCCAGCGTTGCACCATCTCCTTGATCAGTTCGGGCGGGTCTTGAAGGTCACCGTCCATCACGACGACCGCCTCGCCCCGCGCTGCCTCGAGGCCTGCCATGAGGGCCGACATATGGCCGAAATTCCTTGTCAGATCGATGACCTTCAACTCGGGAATCTGAGTCGAGAGTCGGACGAGCCGGGGGAGTGTGTCGTCACTGCTGCCGTCATTGACAAACAAGATCTCGGTCGTATCCGCGCAATGCCGCACGACACGCACAATGCGCTCCACCAACTCCACGACAAGTGCACCCTCGTTGTAGACAGGGACGACAATGGAAAGCGTTGGCCCGTCCGAGTCCTGGCTTTCGCGGCGCTGATCGCTTCTCATGTCGTGCGCTCGAGCAGCGCGATAAGGCTTGCGCCCCGCGAGTAGGGCTTGCCGCGCCCGGCCATCGCGCGCTCGAGACTTTGCAGTTCGCCCGCGAAGATCCTCTCGAGCACCCTATTGATGGGACCGGGATACATGCTGAAGTCCGTTCCCGCTCGGCCGACCGCGGAACCACGTGCCCGGCTGACCAGACGGACCGCGCGAATGATCGGGTACAGGCGTGAGTTGTAATAGCTGAGCAAGCGCTCACGGACGGGGAGGCTCCTCCAGAGCGCGGCGAGACTTGTCGGATCGTAGCGGCGGTAATGTCCGAACGCCACGTCGTGGGGGGACCACAAGTGCATCCCGGCAGGTACCGCGACCACGATGTGAGAACCGGGACGCATGCCTGCCACGGCTCGCGCCAGGAAGCCGGCATCGTCCTCGATGTGCTCGAGGACGTCCAGGATCAGGACGATGCTCGACTCGGCCAACCAATCGGCATCGCCCGCCGGATCCGCAGAGAGGCGGACGTCTGCCGAGGGCACCTTGGATAGCGCGACTGCAACCGCGTCCGCGGAGGCATCTGTTCCCCGCACGACGTAGTCGGTGCTCAATGCCCGAAGGTTTCCTCCGGTGCCGCAGCCTATCTCCATTGCGACACGACCGGGAGGTGCGGCTACCGTTCGGGCTAGACCGAGGATAATATCGCGCCGGCCCCGAAACCACCAATGCCGCTCTTCGATGTCGTCGTGAAGATCAAACTGCTGCGTCCGCATGGCTAATTCCACATGGTAGTGCGAACTTCCGGAGATCTCCATCCTTCGCCCGTACCACATTCGGCGTCCGAACGAGCCGAATAACGGGAAACGATTGGGGTTTCCTCCTCCCGCGCGGGTTGTCCCTCGGACGGCTCGTCCAGACGCTTGGTCAGTTGCTCACCATGTTCGGCTCGATGATTCGCCCATTTAGGTGGATTGAAACTTCCCCCGTGTCGGCTCCCGTGAGCGAAGGTCCGGTGAATCACTCCCCCGCTGTGCGCACGCTCGAAGCGACCGCGTGCCTTCCGCCTCCGCGCTACGCTTGGCAAGACGTCCGGTCACGAGTGCGAAGAGACCGACCAGCAGGACGAGGGCTGGAACGGCGAGTTGCACCGGAACAAAGAACGCGAGTTTGTACCCAATTGTCACTGCCAGCTCTACAGCAATGAGCGCCGCCGGGATGAGCACCGGCTTGGCCGCCCGGCGCCAGCCGAGGCAGGCGGCCGCCGGCAGGAGGGCCACGGCCAGATCGTACATCAGGGTGTGGGGGCTGATAAGGAGCCCCGCGGCGATGGCCGCTCCGAACGGCAGCGTGATCGAGGGCGCCTTCCAGGCGATCCAGGCCACGGCCAGCACGACGACGAGGCTGGCCACGAGGTACAACGGACCGGCCGTGCTGTGCGGCAGCAGGAGCTGTGAAAAGCCCGCGAGGCTCTGGTTCCACTGCGGCGCATATGTCGCCGAGGAGATCGGGACGCCGTGGTACCAGAAGCCGCCGTTAGCGCCACCCTGCCACGACTCGTCGAGACGGAGGAGCCGGAGGTAACCGGCATAGATGCCGAGGCCGGAGAACGGGAGCACGGCGGCGATCAGGACCGCGACGCCGGCGAGATAGCCCTCGAGGGCACGACGGCGGCGCGTCAGCAGGAGAACCAGCAGCACCGGCAGCAGGTAAGCCGGCTTGAGGGAGGCAACCGCCAGGAGGCCGCCCGCCGCCCGGTCATACCCGCGCCGCAACGCCACGAGAGCAAGCGTGCAGAGGACGAGCAACAACAGCGATACCTGGCCCAATCCCAGGGCCAGGAGGATGGGGAGCGACGCCAGCGCCAGGAGACGGAAGGCGATCGTCCCGCGGCGTCCGAGGTCCGCGGCGCCTTCCAGGAAGAACATCGCCAGGGAGAGCATCAGGCAATTGCAGGCGAGCCAGATCAGATAGGCGAGCCCATAGGGCAAGAGAGCGAGCGGCACGAGAGCCAGCGCAAAGTACGGCGGATAGAGGTAGGGAATAACGGCGAAGACGCCGTGGGTCGGCCCCGCAATCTGCCGCTGAAGATGCCAGGTGGCCGAGAGGTTGTACAGCGCGCCGATGTGTCCGTGCAGGATCATCGACGCCGCGGCGTAGTACTGCGCGAAGTCGGTGGTGCGGATGTTCAGGAGGTCGCCGCTACCGGCCCCCGCTAAGTGGCCCGCGACATACGCCGCAATCAGGCCGAGATAGAGGGCGAAAGCGTTGCCCAGGACATAGGAGCGCAGGCGGCGAGACGGTACGGGCGGGGATTCCTTCATGGTTGTCGCGGCCATGCTACCGTTCCGGCATGGCGGTGTCCATACGCCAAAAGGTGTATTGGGAGGTAGACCGTCTCGTGTCGCCTGGTGGCGGTCGCCGAAGCCACAGCCACGAAGACCCGGCAAGGGCGCGGACTCTGACACTAATAGACGGATTGTTCCTCAGCGCCTGTGTACCAGCTCGTAGATTGGAGTCCGGAGAACGGGCCGGAAGTGCCGAGGATCGTACCGGTCCACGGCCGTTTCCGGCTCACCTCGGGAGGGACCATACCACCGACCGCCGCGTAGCAGCAGAACCCACGTCGTGTGTCGCAGCGTTCTGATCATCTCGCGTTGCACCGAGGCTTGCCTTTCCAGCCCAGGCTGGACTTCAAGATAGCGGCCGGCCGGATGCAGACCGATGACGAAGTAGAGATCCGTGCGGGTGTAGTTGCTCGCCAGGGACGCGGGGAGAATCAGGAGGGAGTCGCCGGGGGCGGCGTGGCGTCCGAGATACGCAACAACGGCCCGATCACCACGCGCTTCTTCCACGTCGTCGGCGATGATGGTCTGCTTCCCGGTGACGATCAATTGGGTCAGGTGGGAGGCCGGCTCCGGACCCCAGGGCGACAGCGGAGACAGGTACACGGCGAACGCGAGCGCAAGGGCGGTCGCCCAGACGGTGACCACCGCGACGCCGCCGGTTACCGCTCGAGTCAGGCGCATTCCTGCTGCTGCCGGCTCCCCTCGCCGCAGACGCGTCAACATGATGAGCCCCCATGGAATCACCAGCGCCGCGGTGCTGAAAACATGCGAGGTATCGAAGCGTTGCAGCGTGTGAGGGAGCAGCACGAGCACCCCGGCGCTGGAGGCGGTCATCCAGCGCCGGCCACCGCGCAGACCGGCGATGAACACACCCAGCGGGAGAACGACGGTCGCCGCGAACACCGGAAACACCAGGGCGAGGAAGGGCAGGTACACGTCTGCCAGCGGGATGTATCGGCCACGCTGGACGGTCACGATCTGATCCACGAAGATGTCCCGAAATGCGGCTCCCGCCGTCCACACGTCGAGCCCCGCATAGAAGAGGACGGACGCCGCCGCCACCACCCCGGCGGCCGCGAGATATCGTGCACGCGAATGCGGCCCCAGGAGCGCGGCGGCGAGCAGCGCGACCAGCCCGGCGACGGCGAACTCGAAGCGGAAGAGGCCGCCGGCAAAGAAGAGCAGCGCCGCCCCATACGGCCGATCTCGCAAAACGATCAACCCGAGCACGGGCAACGGCAGGGCGACAATCCAGGGATAGAGTTTGGCGTCCGAGGCCAGATACACCAGGGAGAAGGTCGCCGCGAAGGCCACGGGGGAGAAACGGCGCCACGAGCCGGCCACCAGCCGATTGACCAGCAGGATGTAAAAGACCCGCAGCAGAATCCCGAGGGTCCGTTCCGTGGCCAGCCCCGGCAGGCCGAGCTTCATGAAAGGAACCATGAGGGCATACGTCGCCGGCGGATACGACATCCAGATGTCCCGATAGGGGACCCGGCCCAGGGCCATCAGCCAGGGATAGGTGAGGAACTGTCCCTCGTCCTGCGGATCGATCCCCTTGAAGGCCTGAGCGATCAGCAGGAGCATCAACAGTGCCGCCAGGGCCCAACCGACGAGGTTGGCGGAGCCTCGGTCTCCGGCGTGTACTCGAGGCAAGTCTTCGGTTCGGTCTATAGGTTTCGTGGTCGCACCGTGTCCCGTCATGGCCTCGCGTATCGTACACGACGGGTGGTGCGTCACGCGGCCGAGATGTCCGGCGAACAGGGCCGAAGCACGCCCCGCCCTTCGAGTGGGCATCTGAACCAGTGACAAACGGATTGTGGGCTTGTAGAGTGGCGACATGAAAGTGCTCAGGCGATCGATCCTCGTAGGTGCGACAGTCGTCATGGCAGGGCTGCTCGCGTTGGTCGTTGCTGTGCACCACGCCTATCCGGCAAACTCGTCCCTGCCGGGCCACCCTGTCTGCCTGCGGCCACCGACCGTGACAATTCCCGCCCACCCGGTCGTGGCGTTCGGCGATTCCATCACCTGGGGCTGGACCATTCACGACAATTGCCTCGTGTATGCGGAGGTCGAGAATCCGGACCCGTCGGTCCACGTAACGGGTCCGCGCGACCAGACGTATCCGGAGGATCTCTCCCGTCTGCTACGCCAGCCGGTCCTCGACTACGGCGTGCCAGGCGAGGAAACCTCGTACGGCCTCCCTCGGCTCATTCAGGTGGTCGCTCGCGTCCATCCGTCGACGGTGATCATCCTGGAGGGAGTGAACGACTTCCGATTCAAGGTATCGCCGCGCATCACTTTCAAGAATCTCCGGCGCATGATTCACGCCGCGAAAACGCGCGTCATCATTGCCACGCTCCTCCCGACTTATCCGCCAGAGGTCAATGTCAATCGCCAGATCCACACTCTCAATGCGCGGATTCGCAGGTTGCATGGTGTCCAGGTCGTCGACCTCGCTGCGTTGTTCGCTCACCGCCGGTACCTGATCGGCAGTGACGGCGTGCACCCATCCCTTGCCGGCAATAGACTCATCGCTCGAGTGTTTGCCCAGGCACTGAGGCATCCCCGGTAGGCTGGATAAGACTCTTGAAGGGCTGATCTCAAGCACTCGCCGAGTTTGTACCGCACGAATTAGGCTTGCTGCTACGGCTCACGTGTGTCCAGATGTTTTTCGGCTCTGACCGCCCTGGTCCGGTTGTACGCGCGCACCGCTTGCAGGTGCATCTGCCAGGTCATGTCTTGCCGGACTACCATTCGCGACGTAGTCGGGTCGTGCTGGATGCGGAGGTATCCGGCTTCCCGGATGCGGGGCAAGGACCGGACGGTGCGGGGAGGGTGTGGTGATTGTGGCGTTAGGAGTCAGGGCGCGGCCGTCGCGATTTGCCGAGAGGTTCGCCGTCTTCTGCTCCCCGCTGACGGTTACCTGCCTCGCGCTCCTGTTCAACATCGCGGCGCTGGCGGCGGTGTACCAGCAGCACCCGGATGCGCGGTACTTCGTCCACATGGGCACGCGCTTCCTGCGGGAGAGCCGGTCCAGCGCGGTGATCCGCGTCGATCCGCGCCTCCAGTACGACACGGATCGGAGCGGATACGACGGCCAGTTCTTCTACTACATCGCCCTGGATCCCGTGCATGCCCGGGATTACATGCACGAGGGCTCTCTGGGTAGTCCGGCGTACCGCTACACCCGCATTCTGTATCCGATGCTGGCGCGCCTGCTGTCCCTGGGCAACAAGACGCTGATTCCTTTCATGCTCCTGCTGATCAATCTCGTGTCGCTGGGGGTGGCGACCTGGATCTGCGGTTTGTGGCTGCGCCGGCATGGCCTATCTGCCTGGTGGGCGGGGCTGTATGGTCTGTTCCCCGGCATGATGTTCGCGCTGCAACACGATCTGGCCGAACCCCTCTCGTATGCACTGGCCGCCGGTGCCATGTACCTGTTCGACCCGCTCCGTCCGCGGCGGCTGCTGGCGTCGGCTGCGCTGTTCAGCCTCGCGGCCCTGGCCCGGGAGACGACACTCGTCCTCGCCATTCCCTTCGGCATCGCTCTGCTGTCCGATCGGTGGGGGAGACGCGCCGGCGATCGCGTGACGGCCGGAAGGCGGACCGCGCGGGCCTTGCTGTACCTGGCCGGCGTGGCCGGTCCCCTGGCTCTCTACAAACTGTTCCTGCTCTGGTGGCTCGGCTCGCTGGGTTTCGCCGCCGGCTCGGCGCCGGCCGGCGTGCCGTTCGGTGGCCTGACCGCTCGTTGGCCCTTCGATCCGGCAGTCGTCTTTCTGGTGGTGGCGATCGTCGTGCCCGGCCTGCTGGCCGCCACGGCCGCGCTCGTCACCCTGGTGATCGGTCCGCGGCCGCCCGAAGTGTGGGCGCTGCTGCTCGCCGTGCTGGTGAATGTGGTGTTTTTGAACGCCTTCTCGTATAGCGCGTATTCGGGCACCGGGCGCCTATCCGGCTCCATCGTCCTCGCCATGTTGTTCAGCCTGCCCGCCATCGACGCCGTCACGGGCCGCGATCGCTGGTGGCTCTGGGCCTCGGCGATCTGCTGGCTCTCCTTTGCGCCGTTCTACCTCTATGTGGTGCCGGCGTGGGTGCTGGCGCCGCTGCTGTACCTGTTGGTGATGGGGATATTCCTCTCTCAGCGGGCCACCAGGGCAACGGCTGCCGTCTGACGGACAAGCGTCGGGCGGCGAGGGCCGGCCCCGATCAGACGGGCGTGCAATCCGGGATTCCTCTTCCCGGTGCTCGAACGAGGGCGGGGGGCGCGCGTCCCCCCGCCCTCCTGTCGGCTTTTAGTGGATGGACATCGTCTCGTACGAGAGGTACAGCCGGGTCGCCCAGGAAGCCGGGTCGGCGGCGAAGTGGCGCTGCAGGGCGCGGTTCTCCAGAGCGTTGTCCAGCGCCGCCATGATCATCGACTGGTCCAGGACCAGAAAACGATGACCGACGGAGCCGGTCGTCGGGTTGACGCGATCGCCAGAACCAGACGCCACAACAAACGACGCTGCACCATGACTGCTCCTCCTGACCGAGTCTGTTTCCATCGTGCGACAACGAAAGCGAATCGTCAAAGGAAGTCGTCGCCGGAGCAGGGCTCGTGAATAAACGGCATCGCCGGGTCGTAGTGGCCGGCCCGAGTGCCGGCCAGCCTGACGTCGGGGTAGACCACACCGGGCTGGTCGCCACGCGGGGCGGCCACCACGGGATAATGCACGAGCCCTATCGCTGTAGACATGTCGCCTGATGGGCAGGCGCGGCAGGAGAGGCGTTTCCCATGCGGCGCCGGCAGTAGAAACGGTCAAAATATTGGAGGTAGAATCCTGCATAGAATTTCACGGTCAGTGGTTGAGTTGATAGGAGGGGGTTCGACGTGCCCAACGTCGATACGCGCGACCTGATCTCGATTTCCGAGGCCAACAAACTGGGAGTATCCGGACTGGTCAGGGAGGCAGAGCAAGGACACGATCAAATCGTCCTGCGGAACAACAAGGCGGTGGCGGCTGTCATCAGCATGGATCGGTTAGACGAACTCCAGCAACTGGAGGACGATCTGATGGACGTGTCGCTGGTCCTGGCGCGCATGATGACGGCAGGGACACAGCGCCATTCCCTGGACGATGTCCTCAACCAGTTCGGATACACGCGCGAGCAGCTGAACGAGACTGACGATTAGCCGATGCGGGTTCGCGTCGAGCTCATCGACGAGGCGGTGACAGACCTCGTCCGGTACTCCGAGAGCGGCAATCTGGCGCTCTTCCTGAAGAAGCTGTTGCGGCTGGAGGAGCTAGGAATAGAGGCCGGTCAGCCGCTCGGTGGAGCTCTCACGAACTGGCGCAAGATCGTCGTCGGAGATCGGGACTGGCGCATTATCTATACGGTGGACCCCGAAGACACCGTCGCGACAGTCTGGGTGATCGGGGACCGCGCGGATGCCGAGTGCTATCAGGAAGCCCAGACACGGGTGGCACGGCTGGCGGAGACCCGTCCCGAGGCGAGAACTCTCGCTTCCGTTATGTTTCAGATCAGCCAATCGCGCCGGTCACGTCGGCGGGGCAAACGCTCACGCTAATCTTCACGCCCGGGAGTCAACCAACTTCTCCGCCAGATCCAGCGCATCGCCCGGCCAGTAGTCTTCGGGCCGTGGCCTCTGCACCCCCGGCGCTCCCCGCTCGGGACGGCAATGCAGCACCGCCTCTCGCCACTGCGCCGGGATGGCCGCGACGCCGTGGATCCCACCCAGCAGCGCGCCGGCGATGGCGCCGTTCGTGTCCGTGTCACCACCCTCCATCACCGTCCGCACCACGCCTTCCTCCAGGGACGGGGCGTGCAGGGCCTGATAGAAGGCGTTCTGTAGCGCGATGATGACGTGCCCGATGCTGATGGTGTACTCGGGGAGATGGGCGCGCGCGTCTCGCAGCGCCGCGGTCACTTTGGGGCTGGCGCCGTGCTCGCGATCCCACGCCAGGGCGACGTCGTACGTCTCCTCGGCGCTCAGGCCGTCACGGATGGCGGCGGCGAGCGCCACGATATAGGCGGCAGAGGCATCCTGGCAGACGCGGTTGGGGTGGGTGAGGGTAGTGTCGGCGCGGACGATGCGGCCCAGCTCCTCGGGCGGCAGATGGGCGCCCCAGATGGCGAGCGGGCTCTGCCGCATCAGGGCCCCGTTCGACTCGCTGCGCGGGTTGGCGGCCTCGCGGCCGGCGGCGGCCGGTGATTTACCGGTTCCCACGGCTCGCGCCATGGCCTGTGTGGCCGGGCCGATGGTCGTTCCGCAGTCGAAGGGGTCACTCTCGATCCAGCGGGCGTAGGCGGCGGCCACGTCGTCCTCGTCGTATCCGTGCCGAGCCTCCAGACTGCGCGCCAGGGCCAGCGCCAGCTCCGAGTCATCGGTCGGCTGGCCGGCGATGGTGTGGAACGTCGGGCTGGGACCGATGACCCGGAGCCCGTCGGGATAGCGGGCACGGATCGAGGCGGGCCCTTCGAACTCCACCATGCTGCCCAGGGCATCCCCCGCCAGCTGCCCCAGCATCGCCCCCTGTGCCCGCTCCCGCAGCGTCGTCAGCGCTCCCCCTCCAGATCTTCCAGCAGGGACGACAGTTTCTTGATGAGCGCGGCCGGATTGCGGGAGGTATCGAGCAGACGGTCAAGCCGCCTCTGGAGTAAATAGCGCGCGTGGTAGACGTCCGGCTCCGGCTGCGATGCACCCGCCAGGGGCGGAGGAGGTGGGGCCGCCGCGAAGGCGGGAGTGATGTCACGCCCGATGGTCTCGTCCGCATCGTACATGACTCTCGGGAACGCCGCCGGGGCGTGCAGAGCGGACAGATGACGCTCGATGTCCTCGTCCAGCGGGTGATAGCCGGCCAGATCCAGCGCGCGGTTTGCCTCGTCGCGGTCCAGGCCGAGCGCATCCAGCCAGCGCTTGAGCGTCTCCCGCTTGGGACGTGACGGCGATCCGCCCGATCGCGGCCGCGCGCTCTCGATCATAAAGATGTAGGTGGGCGTCACCCCGACCCGCCGCGCCAGCTCGTCGCGCGTCAGGTCCAGCGCCTCGCGCCGCCCCCGCAGCAGACGTCCCAACTCCTCCAGATCCATGCCCGAGTATAAACACACTATTAAACACTTGCACTTGTGTTTGTCTTCTGTTACAGTACGGTTAGTAACCGGACAGGAGGATGTCATGGGAACGACACATGTGGCGATCGTGCTGGACCGCAGCGGCTCGATGGAGACCTGCCGCCAGGCGACGATCTCCGGGTTCAATGAGTATGTCGG
>JAJPIP010000045.1 GCA_021324655.1 Pseudomonadota bacterium | reverse complement strand
GTCGCAACTGTGCGGCCGTCACGGTGGACTGGCGCTTCACCACCGCCGACGCCCGCATCAAGCTCAAGCGACTCTATCCGTCACTTCAGGAGTAACAGTGCACTAGTGTGGCTCCAGCGCAAAAAAAGGCGCCCGGGACAGCCCGGGCGCCTTTTTTTTTCTGTGCTGATTATCCGCCCCAGATGTGGTGCGTGGCCACGATCGGAGCCACCAGGACCGCCACGATGTTCACGATCTTGATCATCGGGTTGATGGCGGGCCCGGCCGTGTCCTTGAAGGGATCGCCGACCGTGTCGCCGGTAACGGCCGCCGCGTGCGTGGGCGTTCCCTTCCCGCCGTAGGCGCCCTCTTCGATGTACTTCTTGGCGTTATCCCAGGCGCCGCCGCCGGAGGTCATCTGGATGGCCAGGAAGAGACCAGTGAGAATCGTTCCGATCAGCATGGCGCCGAGGGCCTTCCAGCCGAGGAAGAACCCGACCAGCAGGGGAGCAGCCACGGGGATGATGCCGGGGATGATCATCTCCTTTTGGGCCGCGGCCGTCACGATGCTCACGGCCCGAGCGTAGTCGGGACGCGCGGTACCCTCCATGATGCCCGGGTTGTCACGGAACTGACGGCGTACCTCCTCGACTACCTGCCCGGCGGCTCGTCCCACGGCCTGCATCGCCAGTGAGGAGAAGAGGAAGGGCAGCAGGCCGCCGATAAAGAGCCCCGCGATCACAAAGGGATCCGACAGCGGGAAGTTCGGATGTGGGATCTTCTGTCCCAACACCTGGACGTACGAGGCGAACAGCACGACGGCGGCCAGCCCGGCCGAACCGATGGCATATCCCTTGGTGACCGCCTTTGTCGTGTTGCCGACCGAATCGAGGGGATCGGTGATCTCACGCACCTCATGCGGCATCTCCGCCATCTCGGCGATGCCGCCGGCATTGTCGGTCACCGGGCCGAAAGCGTCGAGAGTGACGATGAAGCCCGTGAGCGACAACATCGCGGATGCGGCGACGGCCACGCCGTAGAGGCCGAAGTTGGTGGGCGCGATCTCGTACGAGACGATGATGCCGATCGCGATGACCAGCGCCGGCGGGGCGGTGGCCATCATCCCGACGGCCAGCCCCTGAATGATGTTCGTTCCGTGGCCGGTGATCGACGATCGTGAGATGGAACGGACCGGCCTGTACGAATCGGACGTGAAATACTCGGTGATGAGGAAGATCAGGACCGTGACGACGAGCCCCACGAGTGCATCCCAGTAGTAGCGCGCGTCTCCCAGCAGCGACGCGTTGACCGGAATAATGATCAACGCCGCGAGCACGGCGGTGACGATCATCCCCACGTACAGGCCGCGGATGATGCTGCCGCCGAACGGGCGCACTACGAGCGAGCCGATGATGGAGGCGGCGATTGACGCCGCGCCGATGACGAGTGGATACAGGATCGCATGCGTTTCCTGGCCCGGCAGGTAACGGTGGAACAGCAGGAAGCCGAGCAACATGGCCGCGACCGACGTCACCACGTACGTCTCAAAGAGATCGGCAGCCATGCCCGCGTCGTCGCCGACGTTATCACCCACGTTGTCGGCGATGACCGCCGGGTTGCGTGGATCGTCCTCCGGGATGCCGGCTTCCACCTTGCCCACCAGGTCGGCGCCCACATCGGCTGCCTTGGTGTAAATGCCGCCGCCCAGACGGGCAAAGACCGAGATCAGCGACGCGCCGAAGGCCAGACCGATGAGCACTTCGGGCCCGGAGATGGAACCGTTGCCGCCGAACGCGCTCAAGATGGGCGTCGTCGAGACCTGTCCCACCAGGACAAACGTACCCACCACAGCCAGCAGGGCCAGCCCGACGACCATGAAGCCGGTGACCGCGCCGCCTCGAAAGGCCACGTTCATCGCGGCCGTGAGGCCGCGCGTCCCCGCCTCTGCCGTCCGCACGTTGGCCCGCACGGCGACATTCATGCCGACGTAACCGGCGGCGGCGGAGAAGATAGCCCCCACCAGGAAGAGAAGGGCGGTCAGGACGTGGCCCGGATCGCCATGACTCGACTGGATGAAGATGGCGAGCAAGATCGCCACGATAACGCCAATGACGGCGATCGTCATGTACTGCCGGTTGAGGTACGCGCCTGCGCCCTCTTGAATGGCTTGGGCGATCGAGCGCATGCGCTCGTTCCCTTGCGGCTGCCGCATCACATTCGCGATCAGAATGATCCCGTAAATGATGGCAGCCGCCGCCCCGACAAACGCCAGGATGATTGCTGTGTCTTTACCCATCTCCTCCCCCAGGGTGATCAGTCGTTGAGTTTTTTTGCGCGCTCAGAGTCACGCGGCGGTCACGGCCGCCCGAATGGTACCGCGGGTGGGTTACTGCCTCGTGGTGACGAAGTGGACATGCTCGCGCCGGAACGGCCCTCCGGTCCGCTCCACCCGCTCCACGACCAGGCCGGATTGATCCGCCAGTGTGGTGAGGCGGCGTTGCGCTTCGAAGCCCAGGCGTGGCGCGACAGTTAGGGCGGCCAGCGCAGCCAGGATGGCGTAGCTGAAGCGATTCTGGCGCGGCTTGAGCTCGGAGGCGAGGGCGGCAGCCACCCCGGACAGGATGCCCGCGACGGCCAGATTGGTTCCGCAGCGCGGGTGGATCGCCAGTTCAGCTTCCCCCGCGCTCAGACGCCGGCGCGCCTCCTCGACGGCGTCTTGCAGCTCGCCGGTTCCGACATCTCCCACGATGTAGAACCCGCGCCGGTTCGAGCGTCCGCGCAGGAACGCTTCCGGCCGCTGCTCATTGATGACCGTTATGGTCGCGTGCTCCAGTGCATGATTCCGGCGCACGCGATCTATGTGGGTTGCGCGTCCGAGACGTGCAATCAACGACGATCCGCCCATATATGTCCATGGCGCGGGAAACCGCGCCTATCGCACTATACCCTAGACGGCTGCCCTATCAGGCCTCTGATCAGCATGGTCTGTGCCGCGCCGGAAAATCATGAGACGCTCGTGCATTTCTGGAACGGGCGTGCTACACTCCTGGCGTCCCCCACCCGAGGAGTGCGCGTGCTCATCGGCACCATCGTCAAATCGAGTTCACACATCTCGTATCTCTGCCGGGTCTTCGGGACATTGGAGACGGATAGCGTCCCAGAGCCGGGCGATTACGCGTTCGGCACCTTCGTCACGCTATCCCCTGCCGACAACGAAGGGATCACCCTCGTCGGCGTCGTGCGCGATACGTTGCTGCTCAATCCTGACTACGGGAACGCCGGCCCTCGGCTTTCTCCACCGCGTGACAACGCGGTGTTCGCTCCTGACTACTTGAGCGAGACCGGCGTGCTGGTGGATGTGCTCATCCTCGGCTGGATCGTGCACGGCAAGGCGCGCCACACCGTCCCGCCGCTCGCTGCCCAGATCGGCACGGCGGTCGCGGTCATGCCGGAGCCGGCCGTCATCGCGTTCCACCGTGACGCGTCCGGCCGCTTCCAGATGGGCTACTATCCCCAGCTGCTGTTGGGCGGCGATCCGCTGACGGCGCAGCTCCTCTTGGCCGTCCTCGACCGTCTCGAGCCCGCTTTTCCCTCCAGCGCCAACGTGATCGGCGTGCTGCGCAATAACCTGGCATGGAAGGCCCGGGTCGTTCCGGCCGGCTAATGGTAGACGCCATCAAGATTGGCACCGCGAAGGGACCCGGCGACCATCCGCACGAGTTCCTTGTCATCACTCCGGATACGGACGGCCATTGCAAGATCGGCGAATTCGTGTACTACCACGTGGACACCGACGACGGGTCGCGCACCGTCCTCGGGCGCATCACGAAGCGCGCGCAGGTCAGGTTGTTCCCTGACACCTTCCTGGCCTCCCCCGATGTGCCGCCCGGCGAGATCGCCGCGGCCATCGGCTATGACGACGCTGATACCGATCTCTTCGAAGTGTCGGTGGTCGTCATGGGATACTTCGATCCACACCTCAGCGCTTTCGTGAACCCGCGGACGCTCCCCAGGAGTGGCGACTCGGTCTTCCTCGCGCCGGGTGAAATGCTGAGCCAGGTGCTGAGCAAGCGCCGGCGCGAGGACGTCGGATCGGCCTACGTGGGATGGCTACTCTCGCGGCACAAGGAAGAAGTACCGGTCGTACTTGACGTTAACGAGTTCACGAGTACCCACCTTTCGATCATTGCCGGCACCGGATCGGGCAAGAGTTATCTCGCTGGGGTGACGATCGAAGAGCTGATGCGCCCCCATAACAAGGGCTGCGTCCTGATTGCCGATCCTCACGGCGAATACGACACGCTCGACCAGATGGCCAATCGCCCCGAGTTCCACGATGGCGACTATCGCCCCAAAGTCAAGATCCTGAAGCCGCATCAAGTAAAGGTGCGGATGTGCAATCTCACCCTGGATGACCTTCGGTACCTGCTGCCGACTCTGGGCGAGCGCATGGAATGGATCCTGACCGAAGCGCACTCTCGCGTCCAGAGGCGCGTGCGAGCGGGCGACGGGAGCGCCACGGACGGCCAGTGGACGCTCAATGACCTGATCAACGAGATCCGCAAGATCGGGCAGGAGCGCATGGATGAGGGAAGCGATTACAGCTCCAGCGTCGACGGTCTCTTGTGGCGCCTGGAGCGCGCCTTCAAGAATTCACCGAATTTCGACGACGACGAGCATCTCGACCTGAACGCGCTGTTCCGCCCCGGCCAGTGCACGATTCTCCAGCTCCACGAGATGGAGGGCCGCGACCAACAGGCCATCATCGCTACCCTGCTGCGGCGCGTGCTGCGGGCGCGCATGGACACGGAGAAGGGAAAGGTGGCCGAGGGAGAGGAGCGCTATGTGCCCTATCCGGTCTTCGTTCTCCTGGAGGAAGCTCATCATTTCGCGCCGCAGTCGGGTGACGTCATCAGCAGCGGCATTTTGAAACAGGTCCTGTCAGAGGGGCGCAAGTTTGGGGTCGGCGTGGGGCTCATCAGTCAGCGGCCCGGCAAGCTGGATCAGGACGTGCTTTCCCAGTGCATGACGCACTTCATCATGCGCATCGTCAACCCGATCGATCAGGCGAGCGTCGCCGGGGCCGTCGAGAGTGTCGGACGCGACCTGCTGGATGAGCTGCCCGCTCTCTCCAAGGGGCAGGTGGTGATCGCCGGAAGTTCGCTGAATACGCCGGTCATCTGTCAGACGCGTGGCCGACTGACCAAGCACGGCGGGACCAGCATCAACGCCGCGGATCGCTGGACCGAGTTCATTGATCGTTCCCCTTCCCGTGATCGTGACCATGCGGTGGTGGAGAGCCGCACCCGCCGTGGTCAGATTTTCCGCACGGGGGGGTAGGGGCGCTCACCGAGACCGGTTGATTCGGCGCCGATGCGTTCGGGGGCGGGAAATCGGGTTGATTGAGGAGCCATCCGCTCCCCTGATTGACGAGCTGCCAGCTTCCGGCCAGGCGCTGGGTCCCGGTCTGATCGACCTCGGTGAGGGAGACGGCAACGGTGGCGGTCCCGGCTCGGGGATCGAGGGCGGTCTGGCGCGCGTTGACGTAGATGCTCTGAACTCGGGAGAAGCGCTGGACGATATCGACGTTCGGGGGGAACCGGGACTGCATGGACGGCGTCCAGAGGGCGGCCGCTTCCGCGAACCGATGTTCCGCGATCAGGGTATAGAAGCGGACGACGGCTGCCACCGGGTTCCCGGCACCGTGGTTCTGCGGACCTCCAGCGCCGGCCGGAGCCGGTGGGCCCGCGGTGGCAGTTGGCAAAGGTGGTGCGGTGGCCGGTCGAGTTGGGACCGTGGTGGGAGCGGGCGTTGCTGTGGCCGCGGCGCGGGCGGTAGCAGACGGCGTCGCCTTGGTGCGAGCCGCGACATGCACCACCGTCGGCTTGGGTTTGTACGCCGTGTGGCGCGCGGTCGAGACCCAGGGGTGCGCCATCACAGCCACGGCGACCAGGAGCGCCGCCAGCATGGCCAGCGGAATGGCGATGAGGGCTGCGCGCGATGAGCTCGCGGGGTGTTCTACGCGCGGGTGCGCGGTTGTTCGGTTCGGGGACATGATGGCGGCGCCGGCTGCTGTAGCTGCCAGTTGCGACGGAGCAGGCAGTGGCCGTCGCTCTGCCGCGGCCTCGGCGGTCCCGAGCGCGGCCGCCATCTCCGCCGCCGACTGGAAGCGGTCGGCGGGATCTTTAGCAATCGCCGTGAGCACTGCTGCGTCGGTTTCCGGCGAAAGTTCGGGGCGTCGCTGGCGCGGTGGGATCGGCGCCTCGTGCACGTGCTTGACGGCCACATCCACGAGCGATTCACCCTGGAACGGCGGACGGCCGGTCAGCATCTCGTACAGCACGATGCCGAGACTGTAGAGGTCGGAGCGCTCGCCTGCCTCCTGTCCCTGTGCCTGCTCGGGTGAGATATAGGAGGCGGTGCCGACCACAGCATTGGTCTGTGTGAGGTGTGTCAGACCCGGAGCGTGCGCGATGCCGAAGTCGGCGAGTTTCGGATTGCCGGCGGCATCGAGCAGGACATTGTGCGGCTTGATGTCGCGATGGACGATTCCCTCGCCATGCGCCCGCGCCAACCCCAGGGCGATATCGCGGGCGATACGCAGCGCTTCGACCTCCGGCAGCTGACTTTTCTCGGTCAGCAACTCGGCAAGGTTTCCTCCGGGGAGCCGCTCCATGACCATGTAATCTGTGCCGTTGGCGGTTCCCCAGTCGTACACCGTGACGATGTTGGGGTGGTTGAGCGAGGCAATCGCCTTCGCCTCGCGCCGGAACCGCGTCGCGAACGCCGGATCCGCAGCCGCCGCCGGCGTCAGCATCTTGATCGCGACGAGCCGGCCCAGCATGAGATCCCGCGCCACATACACCACGGCCACGCCGCCCACGCCGATCCGATCGAGAATCTGATACCGTCCGCCGATGGTCTCTGAGTTCATCTCCCCTTCCCGAAGCGATCCAATGGCGCAAAATGTGTGCCCGCGCTGAGGCGTGAACTATGAGCAGTGAGCCGTGAGCGAGCGGACCACACGCATCCGGATCATTGGTCCACGATCTTTTGCTCGTGACACATAGTGGAAGAGATTGCTTATAGCGTCAGGAGCTTCTTCCGCTTCCATGTCTCATGAAACCATGGCGCTGCGCATTTGTCCCTCCGCGTGGAAGAGCCCTTCGAGTGAAGTCTGACAACGCCGTCCCCCTACTGGCATAGAAGTTGCGCGACTTTCGACCCAGAAGGAGACAACTATGGCAGTTGAGACGCAAGATGTGCGCGAGCTGGTAGATTTCGCGCCGGAGGGCTATCTCGTCACGAGCTTCTATCTCGACGTCAATGCGGATGAGTTCCCGGCCCCGGAGCATGTGCAGAAGAGCCTCGACTCGGCAATGCACCACGCCGATGAGGTGCGGCACAGGATCGAGTCTCACCTCGACCACGAGGCGACGGAGTCCATCCGTGGCGACCTGCAGAAGATCCAGCAGTTTTTCGACATCGAGAGCGGCCCCTTCAAACGTGAAGACACCAACGGAGTGGCGATCTTCTCCTGCTCGGCGCAGGGGTTCTGGGAGGTCTACCAGACGCCCACTCGCTTGCGCAGCCAGGTTCACTTCGAGCCGCGGCCGTACGTCGCCCCTCTCGCCACCTTCCTGAGCCATACCAAGCCCACGGCGATTCTGCTGACCGATCGTGAGCAGGCTCGCATCTTCACCATGGCGCGCGGGGACGTCCAGGAGATCCATGACCTCGACGACTACGTGCCGCATCGCACGGAGCAGGGCGGGTGGTCGCAGAATCGCTACCAGCGGCGGTCTGATCACTGGGCGCAGCATCACATCGACCGTGCAGCCGAGCTGGTGCTGAAGCTCGAGCAGCGCCATGGGTTCGACTGGCTTATCATCGGCACGGAGCCGAACAAAAGGCACGACGTCGAGAACGCTCTCCATCCCTATGTGAAGGATCGGCTGATCGGCTTCATCGACGTGCGGATCGATGCCCCGGAGGCTGAGGTGATCAAAGAGGCGCGTCAGGTGCGCGAGGAGGTCGAGCAGCACCTGATCGATGATCTCGTGCACCGCATTCAGGAGTATGCCGGCGCGCATGGGCGGGCGGTGATGGGGCTGAGCGAGACGCTGGAAGCGCTCAACGAGCAGCGCGTCCACATTCTCGCCGTGCAGGCGGGCTTCACCAATCCGGGCGCCCTCTGCCCGCATTGCGGCATGCTCTACGCCGATCAGACTATCAGCACCTGTCCGGCGGATAATTCGCCGGTCGAGCGCGTCGACAACGTCGTCGATTCAGCCATCCAGCGTGCCCTCGAACTCGGAACGCAGATCGAGGTGGCCACCGGGCAGGACAAGCTCGAGCCGATCCAGTGTATTGGAGCCATCCTGTACTACGGCGTGCCCGGGCGGTGACAGGCGGGTCAGGCGCTAGCTTCCGGGGCGTAGCACCTGGACGCGGTTGTTGCCGGTGTCGGCGGCAAACACGGTGCCGCCGGGACCGCTGCTGACGGCCTGGGGAAAGTCGAATTCCCCCGGGCCGTTGCCGGCCGGACCCCATCTGCGCAACAGACGTCCGGTGCGGCTGTACTCCCAGACGCCGAAATTGCCGGCGCGATAGCTGTCGCTGTCCGTCGCGAACACGTCGCCGCGCGCGTCCACCGCGACGCCGGTCTGTGAGTACCACAACGGCCCTCTCGAGGGTCTCCAGGAGGGTATCGGCTTGCCGGCCGGTGTCAGGGCCTGGACCAGGACAGCCCCGGTCGCGTGCGTTACGTCCTGCATCTCGCCGACGTACACCCGGCCCTCTCGATCCACGGCGAGGCTGACCGGCTTGACCCAGGGGCCCGTGGGGAAAAGCGTCACGAACGTCGCCGCTTGCGGAGCGAGCCTGAGTATGCGGTGATTCCCGGTGTCGGCGAGGTAGATCGTCTCGTTGCGCCCCACGGCCACCCCGCGTGGAGCGGAGAACGGCACGCCGCCCGCCGTTGTCCACGCGGCGACGATGTGCCCGGCCGGAGATAACTCCAGCAGCCGGTTGTTGCCGGTGTCGGCAACGAGTATGTTGCCGCCGCCGTCGACGGCGATGCCGGCCGGACGGCGGAACGGCCGCGACCAGACGGCGATCACTCTCCCGTTCGTCGAAAACTTCTGGACGCGATTGTTGCCGGTATCGGCGACGAAAACGTTGCCCTGCGGACCCGCCGCGATCCCGGCCGGGGCGGCCAACTGACCGGGGGCGGTTCCACCGCCACCCCATCGACTGAGAAGCTTCCCGGCCGTCGAGTACACCTGCACGTGGCGGCCGTCCGCCAGGTACACGCGGCCGGTGGAGTCGGCGGCGATCCCCGCGTACTGGTGCACCGAGGGAATGTTCCATGCCTCCAGCAAGGCTCCCGAGGACGAGAACTCCTGAATCTTGCCGGCGGCCTGAGAATCGAGCACGAAGACATGTCCCTCTGGGTCAGTTGTCACGTCGAGTGGCCCCTGCACCATGCCCGGCTGCCCCCACGGCGCGAACACGGATCCCGAAGGCGAGAGCTTCAGGATCTCATTCCCGCCGACGTCGGCGACGTAGATGGAGCCATCGGGAGCCACGGCCACCCCCGCCGGTTCCGCGTTGTGTGATCCGTCCTTCAGCGTCCAGTGCGCCAGGACGCCGCCGGCCGGCGAGAGTTTGTACAGAGTGCCGCCGCAAGCGTTGAGGTTGCAGGTGACGTAGACATTGCCGGCGGTGTCGGTGGCGACTCCCCCGGCGAAATTGTTCGGGACGCTGCGTGGCGTCCAGGAAGGGTCGCGTGTGCCCTGCGCCGTGAACTTGAGGACATCCCAGCTGTTGATGCCGCTTCGCACGTACATGTCTCCGCTGCTGTCCACTGCCAGTCCCGCCGGATTCACCTCGAGCGCACTCGTTCCGCCCCTTGACGGCATCGGCCACCGATTCAGCATCACGCCCTGCGGACTGACCTCGGTGATCTGGTGGAACCAGGCATCGGCAACGTAGACGTTGTCGCCCGGACCGACGGCGACGTCCACGGCGTTGGCGAAGCTGGGCACTCCCGCGCCGGCCAGGATGTGCCACGCCGGAGCCGTCGTGCCGGCGCCGCGAGCGGACGAGATCGGGCCGAGGGCCGCGATCAGAAGTCCGATCATGATAGCTCGATACCACCTGCCCATCCCTCGTCTCCTCGTTGTCGAGTGCCCGGAGCGATGCCCCGAGATCAGGGTCGGTATCTGCGGCTCACGTGTGTCTTCACCCTACAACGCGTGTCAAGTCACCGGTGTGACAGCCTGGGGAGGAGAACGCAGGTCGCCCCGACCGGCCGGACCGGATCCGGCACCACCAATCCACGTTGCAACGGTCGCGGTGCTTGCGCAGCCTCCAACCGGGTCAGACCGAACGTATCAGGATCTCTGGTTTGTCCCCGTTACTGCCTGCCTTCACTCCCGTTGGTTGTCACGTCGGCGGGGAGGGCCTGCTGCGTGGCGGCGGCGAAGGTGGCGCCGAGGCCGGCAATGTTCTCGAGCTCCGACGGGAGGACGAACAGCTTGTTCGCGGAGCCCTCGGCCATCTTGGGGAGAACCTGCAGGTAGAGATACTTCAGGATCTCCGGGCTTGGCTCGGAGTTGTGCAGCGCGGAGAACACGACGTTGATCGCCTGAGCCTGCGCTTGCTGCACCGTCACCAGGGCCTGGGCGTCACCTTCGGCCTTCAGAACCGCGGCCTGCTTCGCCCCTTCGGCCTTGAGGATCGCCGACTGCTTCTCGCCTTCTGCCTGGAGGACAGCGGACTGCTTCTGGCCGTCGGCAAGCAGGATGGCGGCGCGGCGGTTCCGCTCGGCCTGCATCTGCTTCTCCATCGCCTGCTGCACGTCGTGCGGCGGGATGATGTCCTTCAGCTCGACGCGGTTGACGCGCACGCCCCACTTCTCGGTGACCTCGTCGAGGACGGCGCGCATCTGAGAATTGATGGCCTCACGGCTTGTCAATGTCTTGTCGAGCGTCAGGTTACCGATGATGTTGCGCAGCGTGGTCATAGTGAGCTGCTCGAACGCCTGCAGCAGATTGACGACCTCGTACGTGGCAGCCTTGGGATTGACGATCTGGTAGTAGACGACCGTGGCGATCTGGATGCCGACGTTGTCTTCGGTGATCACCGGCAGCGGCTCGAGCGGGAACACCTGCTCGCGGAGATCGATCACGGGCAGGATCTTGTCCATGAACGGCACGACGAAGACAGGACCGCTGCTGGCCGTGCGCAGGTAGCGGCCGAGCCGCTGCACGATGACGACGCGCGCTTGCGGCACGATCCGGATCGATCGGACGGCGACGGTCACGACGAAAACGACAAGAATGATGAGAGCGATGGCGATAACGGGCATTTCAGGAACGTCCTTCCTCGACTGATGGGGCTTCCAGGGCCGGTTCAGGTACCGGCCCGACGACGGCTGTCACGCCGTCGACATAGACGACCTCGACGGGCGTGCCGGCAGTAAAGTGATCGTCGGGGTCAAAGGAGCGGGCCGACCAGAATTCGCCCTGCCCAATGCGAATCTGGCCGCCGGTTGCGTCGACCGGGACCGTCACGACGGCGCGCTTCTCGATCAGGTGATGGTTGGGCATCGGGAGCGCCGCATCGTCCTCGCGATCCCATCCGAGGGCGTGACGGGCAAAGGGGCGAAAGACGACCACGCCGACGAATGAGAGCGCGGCGAAGACCGCGACCTGCACGGCAAGCACCGGCAGAACGGGACTCAGAAAGGCGACCAACACCGCCGCAACCGCGAACGGCGCGAGGAACAGGCCGGTGGTCAGCACCTCGCCAATCGCCGCGATCAGCGCGATCACCACCCAGAGCCATATCCCATCCATATGCGGTTCCTTACTAGCGGCAGGGCCGGTGGCCCAACTGTAGCACCATCCGGGGACCAGGCAAAGTCCCGCTAAATAGCCTCAAATCCCCATTCCGCCAGCAGGCTGTGCCACGCGCGAAGCACCTCGCGGCGTAAGTCCTCGTGGCTACCGGAGTTCTCGATGACGGCGGTCACCCTCTCGTCGTTGAAGGACGGCTGGGCCTCCAGGCGTGCCCGAATCTCGCCGTCCGTCATGCCCCGCATTGCGCTGAGGCGGCTCATCTGGACCTCCGGGTCGCAACGCACCACCCAGACCGCGTCCGCCAGTGGCAACAGCTCGCTCTGGAGTAGTTTCACTGCATCCAGCACCACGACGCCGCCGTCATCGCTCGGAGTTTCCAATCGCTCCCGGATCGCTCGCCGTATCGCCGGGTGGGTGATCGCCTCGAGAAGGCGCAGGCGCTCGGCGTCGTTGAACACGATGTGTCCGAGCGCCGCCCGGTTCACACTTCCGTCCGCTGCCATCACGTCCGGGCCGAAGGTCTCTGCGATGTGTTGCGTTACCTGGGTGCCGGGAGACATGAGGGCGTGCGCTACCTGGTCGGCATCAATATGGTCGCGTGCCCCCACCTCCAGCAGCAGATCACCGACGGTGGATTTACCGCAGCCGATGGCCCCCGTCAGGCCGAGGATTCGAGTGACTTGCGTGCCTGCCGCAGCCATGCGCGCTGCGCCTCCTGAATGGCTTCCTGCAGTTCTTCCATGCGGCCCGTCATCTCGTCGAGTTGACGGAGCGAAACGCCCGGCCCGAGCTCGTCCAGCCTGCCGGCCACTCTTCTCAGTTCGTCGGTTAGCGCCTCCACGCGCTCCTCCGGAGGAAGACCGTCGAACGTGTCGCCGCGCGGCGTCGGCCGCCGGTCGAGAGGTGCCGCCGTGCCGGCGACAAAGGCCGAATACGTGCCCTCGTACCGGTTGAGGCGTCCGTCCGCGACGACCCAGAGCCGGCGGGCCAGACTGTCAATCAGATAGCGATCGTGCGAGACAAAGAGGATGGTACCGCCGAACTCGTCCAGCACGTCCTGCAGCGCATCACGCGACGCAATGTCGAGGTGATTGGTGGGCTCATCGAGGACCAGGACGTTCGGAACCTCCAGGATCAGTTTGGCCAGTGCCACGCGACTCTTCTCGCCGCCGCTCAGAACCGCGACCGTCTTGAAGGCATCGTCGTCGGTAAAGAGAAAACGTCCGAGGTAGCCGCGTGCCTCTTCCTCACTCATCGGCCGCACAGCGCGCACTTCGTCCAGAACTGTGCGGGTGCCGTCCAGTCCTTCCAGGGTCTGTGAGTAGTAGGCAATGGACGTATTGGCCCCCCAGCGCACCTCGCCTCGGAGCGGTGGCAGCGTTGCGACGAGTGTTCGCAGGAGGCTCGTCTTCCCGCAGCCGTTCGGGCCGACGATGGCGATGCGGTCTCCTCGCCGTACCGTCACGTCTTCGGGCAGGTGGACCAGCGGCTCGCGATACCCCACGATCAGGTTCCGTGCTTCGAGAACGATGTCACCGCTGCGCCTGGCCCTCCCAAGGTGCAGATGGACCGCGCCCTCTTCTTCCGGGCGCTCGACCCGCTCCAGGCGTGCCAGACGCTTTTCGCGTCCCCGCGCCTCTTTCGAGCGCTGGCCGGCTCCATAGCGGCGGATAAAGTCCTCCGTCTTCGCGATGTGACGCTGCTGGGCCTCGTACTCCTGCCGTTGGCGGTCTATCTGTTCCGCCTTCAGCGCGAGATACCGCGAGTAGGGGGCGTCATAGACGGCCAGCCGCCGAAACGACAACTCAAATGTCTGCTGGGTGACGCGATCGAGCAGATAGCGATCGTGGGCCACGATCACGAAGGCGCGCTTCAGGTCGCGGAGGTAGCCCTCCAGCCATTCCACCGCGGGGATGTCCAGGTGATTGGTCGGCTCATCGAGCAGGAGGAGATCGGCGTCGGTCAGAAGGGTGCGGGCGAGGTTGACCCGCGTGCGCTGCCCGCCGCTCAGCACTCCGATCGGAACGTGCCAGAGGTCGGGACCGATCTCGAGGCCGACGAGAGCCTGTTCGATGCGGTCACGGTAGCCATAGCCGGTGTGCTCGATGAGCGCTTGCAGACGGCCGTATTCGTCGAGGTCGCCTGTCCCCCGCGCCAGTTCGGCCTCGAGATCGGCAAGGCGCTGCTGAGCCGCGATCGTGTCGGCGAACAGGGAGAGCATGGCGTCGTAGACGGTCTCGGCCCCGCCAAAGTCTGGCTCCTGTTCCAGATACACGACCCGTAGACCGCGTTCCCGCCCGGTCTCCCCGGCGTCCGGCACCTCGACGCCGGCCATGATCCGCAGGAGGGTTGATTTGCCGGCACCGTTGACTCCGACCAGGCCGACGTGGGCCCCGCGCTCGACGCGGCAGGAGACGTCGTCGAGCACCTGCTCGGCGCCGTAGAACTTGTCGACGTGAGAGAGGGTGAGAAGAGGCATGAGTTACCGAGGCTGGCAGGTGGGGCAGAAATGCGTGCCCCGCCCGCCGACAACCGTGCGCATGATAGCAGTGCCGCAACGAGGGCACGGCTCGCCGGTGCGGTGGAAGACCTGGAGCGAGCCCTGGTAGCTGCCGGCTCGCCCCTCGATGTCCTTGTAGGCACTGAAGGTCGTCCCGCGCCCCTCGACGGCGTTTCGCAGGACGGTGCGAATGGCGCCGTACAGCCGCGTCATCTCCTCCGCGGTCAGCGTGTTCGCGCGCCGCTCGGGATGGATGGCGGCGAGGAACAGGGCCTCATCCGCATAGATGTTGCCGAGACCGGCCACGATCTCCTGATTCAGCAGGAGCGGCTTGATAAGAGCGGTTCGGCCCTCGAGACGCCGCTGCAGGGCGTCCTCGGAGAAGTCGGAGTCGAGCGGCTCCGGTCCCATGCGATTCCAGGGGAGCGGGCGTTCCGCGCCGTTTTCCTCCATGAGAAAGACCTTGCCGAACTTGCGCGAGTCCTGGAAGCGGAGCTCTGTGCCGTCGTCAAGCCGGAAGAGGATGCGAACCCATTGCTCCATGGGATCACTCCTCTCGCGTGCCAGGACCGATCCGGTCATGCCACGATGCAAGATCAGAGCATCGCCGGACGCCAGCGAGAAAATAGCGTACTTGCCGCGGCGTGAGACGCCTGTGATCTCCTGTCCGACCAGGCGGTCCACCAGCTCCGGATAGTCCGGATAGCGCACGCTCCCCGTGAAGGGCGCTTCGACCGCCGTCACGCGGCGCCCGGTAAGACGCGGCGAGAGGTCGCGCACCATGGTTTCGACTTCAGGTAGTTCCGGCATTTCAATGACCCTGCCGCTCATTTTACCGCACCGGCAAGCCAATAACCTCTTCGTCAAGTAGAGTTGACGATGGTGCTACAATCAGTGCGATTCGACGAGGGTGAGTCCGGCATAATGACCGAAGTCTTGGTGATCGAAGACGACGAGGCGATCAGCGACCTGCTGCGCCGGGGCCTGACCTATGAGGGGTATAACGTGGCCGTCGCGCATGATGGTCAGTCCGGCCTTGTCATGGCGCGTGACGCGCCCCCCGATCTGGTCGTCCTCGACCTCATGCTGCCCGGGATCGACGGCCTGGAGGTGTGCCGCCGCTTGCGGGCCGCCGACGACGTGCCCATCCTGGTGCTGACGGCCCGGGGCACGGTCACCGATCGCATAGCCGGGCTCGATTCCGGGGCGGACGACTACATGGTCAAGCCGTTCTCCATTGACGAGCTGTTGGCGCGTGTCCGTGCTCTGCTGCGCCGCAAGTCACCGCCGGAGGAGACGGAGCTGCGCTTCGCGGACGTGACGATGGACACGAAGTCGCATGAGGTGAAACGGTCCGGACGCCTCATTCACCTCACCAACAAGCAGTACGACCTCTTGCAGTTTTTCCTGCGCCACCCGCGCCAGGTGCTGTCCGCCGAGACGATTTACTCCCACGTCTGGGGTAGCACGTACGATTCGAACGTCGTGCAGGTGTTCATCCGTAACCTGCGCCAGGCGTTGGGCGAGCCGGATCTTATCCACACCATCCGGGGTGCCGGCTATGTATTGCGGGAGCCTGTCGAGGCCTGAGACGCGGTACTCGATCCGGCCACGCGTCGTGAGCGGATGCGGAACCCCGGAGTGGTCGCCGCCGTCGTCCTCGCCGGAGAAGGGCGACTCCCGGCCATCGACCCAATAGTTACGCGACCTCGACGACCACGTCGATCTCAACCGGGGCATTCAGGGGCAGCTGGTAGACGCCGATGGCCACGCGGGAATGCTGGCCCTTGTCGCCAAAGACCTTGAGGAAGAAATCGGACGCGCCGTCCACCACCACCGGTTGATTGGTGAACGCCTCGCCGCTATTGACATAACCCGTCACCCGCACCACGCGCCGGATGCGATCGAGGTTGCCGATCACTGACTTGATCGCGGCCAGCGCGTTGAGGGCGGCAGTCTGCGCGTCGTTGTACGCGTCGTCTTCGGTGACGTCCTCGCCCACCTTTCCCCGCCGCGCCAATTTGCCGCCTGTCGTGGGAAGCTGACCGGAGCAGAACACGAGATTGCCGGTCTGCACGGCGGGCACGTAACTGGCGACGGGATTCGCGACCTGAGGCAGAGTGACCCCGAGGGACTGCAGCGTTTCCTCGACGGACATGCGGCTCTCCTTGACGGTGATGCCCTTCATGGTATGCCACACGTACAATAGGTTCGTGAGCCACCGCTATCGCACCGATCCGTTTTTCAACGGATTCAGTAGCTTCAAAGCCGCCTTCCCGATGCTCTCCGATGCTCTCATCGAGTGGCGGGAGAGACGTGGGCCCGACGACGACCAGCGATCCGATCTGCGTAAGACCGGCTTTCGCCGCGGCAACTTCACGCAGGGTGTTCTGTCGTGCTCCAATCCGGCCTGTCACGAGGGCGGATATGCGATCGACCGGCTCGTGGACGACATGGTGCGTTTGGAAGAAACCGAGCGCCGCGGCATCATGCTGTGTTGCGGGCGCGAGACCGGGGAGGACGTGCGGCGCGGACCGATCAGGTGTCCGTATCGCATTGAGTACTCGGTGACCCTGGTTCCCCGTCCCGAGGAAGCGCCGCGCGAGAGAGTTTCTCCTCGGCGGGGCCGCCGCGGACCACGCCGGTCACGAGTGGCGTAGAGACTGCTAAGATACATCCCGTACGACGTTGTGGAGGATGTGAATGGGGCGCGACCATTACGGGGTGCGCGACGAGATCAAGGACACCGCCGAGAGCTTCTATCGAGCCGTCACGAACAAGAACCTGAAAGGGATCGATTCGGTGTGGGCGCAGGTGCCCTACGCCTCGGTGGCCGGCCGGTCGGGGCATATCCGGCAGGGGTGGCCGGCGGTGCGCGGCTACTGGGAGGAGCGCTTCGCCCAGCTGGGGCCGATCAAGGTCGTGGCTAAACTCCAGGGCCTGGTGGTTCACGCCGTCGGCGATGTCGCCTGGGTGTCCGGCACGGAGCTGCGGACCATCTCCGACGGCGACATCCGGCATGAGCGTCTGCGTATGACGGCGGTCCTGGAACGCAAAGGGGACCAGTGGCAAATCGTTTCCTACCACGCCTCGGAGGGCGCCCCCCGCCACGAATCCTCACAATTGGCGTCTTGACGCCTCTTCGGCCCGGCTGATACACTTTTCTTGAGCGGCCCGGTATGGGCCGCTATCTCTTGTTCACAGGAATCGCGATGCCTTTCGCAGTTATTCAGACCGGCGGCAAGCAGGTACGTGTCGAGCCCGGGCAAATCATCGAGGTGGAGAAGCTCGCCGGCGATGAGGGGCAGGCAGTCGAGTTGGATGAGGTTCTGCTCATCTCCGACGAGAACGGTCTGCGCCACGGACATCCACTGGTCGAGGGCGCAAAGGTCGTCGGCCGTGTCGTGGCCCAGAAGCGCGGCCCGAAGATTATCGTATTCAAGTACAAGCCGAAGGTTCGCTATCGCAAGAAGACGGGCCACCGACAGTCGCTCACCCGCATTGCGATCGAAGAGATCGTCGGCTAGCTAGGAGCACTCATCATGGCACACAAAAAGGGTGTCGGCAGTTCAAAGAACGGACGCGACAGTCAGTCGAAGCGCCTCGGCGTGAAGGTGCAGGACGGCACGGCGATTCGTGCCGGTGGCATCATCGTGCGGCAGCGCGGCACGCCGAAGATCGCCGGCCGGAATGTCGGGCTCGGCAAAGATCATACGCTGTACGCGCTGATTGACGGCACTGTCAAGTTCGACCGTGCCGACGGCAAATCGCGCGTTAACGTCCTTCCTCAGGCGTAATATAATCGGACCCAAACGGGTCCACACGGGGATGTAGCTCAGCTGGGAGAGCGCCGCGTTCGCATCGCGGAAGTCAGGGGTTCGAGTCCCCTCATCTCCACCATACGCAACTGAACAGGCGCCCGACGCACGGACTTGCACCTTTTTCTGGGTGCCCCGGCAACGGGAGCTCGGCGACAACTGAAGACACGCGTTGAACGAGAGTAGTAAGTCCACCCTCACAGCGAGCCGGGATGGTGGAAGCCGGCAGCCGGACCGAACTCGCTCGGGAGCGTCCCGGAGCACCCGGTAGAGTGCTAGAATGAGCGGCTCGTTTTGGCCCAGGGGCATGGGGCTGTGGCGCAGTTGGGAGCGCGTCTCAATGGCATTGAGAAGGTCAGGGGTTCGAATCCCCTCAGCTCCACCACATCGACCCCGCGGCTGAGACCGAGCAATGCGGGTGGTACCGCGGACTGACCCTCCGTCCCGATGGGCGGAGGGTTTTTTCATGGGAGAGATGCAATGGCCGTCACCGAGACTCGACACACCCGCTACGAACCGAATCAATTTGAAGCCAAGTGGCAGGACCGCTGGGAGGATGAGGCGCTCTACCGCGCCGAGGATTTCCTGCCGAAGCCGAAGTATTATCTGCTGAACTTCTTCCCCTACCCCTCCGGAGCGGGGCTTTCGGTCGGCCACTCCAAGAACTACGTGCCGACGGATGTCATGGCGCGCTATATGCGCATGCGCGGCTACAACGTGCTCTTCCCGATGGGCTGGGATGCGTTTGGTCTGCCCGCCGAGAACGAAGCCATTCTGCGCCAGGTGCCGCCGCAGGAGAACACGGCGCGCAACGTTGCCAACTACAAGCGGCAGCTGAAGCTCCAGGGCACGTCGTTCGACTGGACGCGCGAGATCAATGCATCGCACCCCGATTACTATCGCTGGACCCAATGGTTCTTCCTGATGATGCTGCGGAAGGGCCTGGCGTATCGCGCGACGGGGCTCCAATGGTGGTGCCCGCAGTGCAAGACCATCCTGGCCAATGAGCAGGTCGTGAACGGCTACTGCTGGCGTCATACGGATCAGCCGGTCGAGCGCAAAGAGTTGGAGCAATGGTACTTCCGTATCACTGACTACGCCGATGAGCTGCTGGAGAGTCTGGATGACCTGGACTGGCCGGAGCGCATCATCCTCATGCAACGGAACTGGATCGGGAGGAGCACAGGCGCCGAGATCACCTTCACGGCGCGCGACTCTGCCGGCAATTCCTATCCCATCCCGGTGTTCACCACGCGTCCCGATACCATTTACGGCGCGACCTTTCTGGTGCTGTCGCCGGAGCATCCGCTCGTGGACGTCCTGGCCAGTCCGGAGCAGCGAGGCGACGTCATGCAGTACCAGCAGCGAGCAGCGCGCGAGACCGAAATTCAACGGCTGTCGACGGAGCGCGACAAGACCGGCGTGTTCGTGGGAGCGTTTGCAACCAACCCGATGACCGGGGAGGAGATGCCGATCTGGATCGCCGATTACGTGCTGATGGGGTACGGGACCGGGGCCATTATGGCCGTCCCTGCTCACGACCAGCGGGACTTTGAGTTCGCCGCCCGGTACCATCTGCCGGTGCGTGAGGTTATAGAGGGACCGCCCGGCGCCCCGGGTGGCGAGGGCGCCTATGCCGGGCCGGGAACCGTGGTCAACTCCGGTCCGTTCGACGGACTGGATGCCGACGAGGCGAAGGAAGCAATCACGGCGGCACTGACCGAGAAAGGTGTCGGACATGCCGCTGTCACCTACCGCCTGCGCGACTGGCTGGTCTCACGCCAGCGCTACTGGGGAGCCCCGATTCCCATCGTCTACTGTGACACATGCGGCATGGTGCCGGTGCCCGAAGACCAGCTGCCCGTGCTGCTCCCTCCGCTAGAGCACTTTGCTCCCGGAGAGGACGGTCGCTCACCCCTGGCGAACGATCCGAACTTCGTCAACACGGCATGTCCCGCCTGTGGCGGCCCCGCACGGAGGGAGACCGACACGCTCGACACGTTTGTCGACTCGTCCTGGTACTATCTGCGGTTTGCCTCGCCTCACGAGGTAGATGCTCCCTTTGATGCCGACGCGGCCCGTTATTGGGCGCCGATCGACCTGTACGTGGGCGGGGCGGAGCATGCGGTGATGCATCTGCTGTACTTCCGTTTCTTCACGAAGGTGATGGCAGACGCCGGCCTCGTGCCCTTCCGCGAGCCGGCGCCGCGCCTTCGGAATCAAGGGACGATGCACGGGGCCAACGGTGCGCGCATGTCCAAGTCGAAAGGGAACGTCGTCACCCCCGACAGCGTCGTGGCCGAGTACGGAGCTGACTCCCTCCGTGCCTACATCTGCTTCATCGGGCCCTTCGAGGCCGACGCCTTCTGGGACCCGACCGGAATCAACGGGGTCCACCGCTGGCTGTCCCGCGTCTGGGACATGGCGCAACCCATGGCGGTGGATCGTGAGGCCGGCGAGCCGGAAGAACTGGAGCTGCGCCGCGCGATCAACAAGACGATCAAGCGGGTCACCGCGGATCTGGAAGGGTTCCAGTTCAACACCGCGGTCAGCACCCTGATGGAGCTCTCCAACCTGATGCAACGCTTGCGGCCGGCCCTGGAGCGCGCTGAGGTCTGGCGGTGGGCAACCGATCAGATGCTGCTGATTATGGCGCCCCTGACGCCGTACATCTCCGAGGAACTCTGGTCACGTCGCGGTGGAGGCGAGAGTATTCACCGCCAGGCCTGGCCGGAGTATGACGAGGTGATGACCATCGACGAGGTCAAAACCATCGTCGTGCAGGTCAACGGGAAGGTTCGCGATCGCCTCGAGGTTCCCCAGTCGGAGGACATGGAGTCGGTCCGCGAGCAGGCGCTATCCAGCCCGAAGGTGCAGCCCTACCTGGCGGGCAAGGAGGTTGCCAAGGTCGTCGTGGTACTGGACAAGCTGGTCAATATCGTCGTGCGGTAGCACTTTCCGGCGGTCCTCGTTACGCGGGCGACTCAGCGGGCGTCTGATACCGCGCGACGGAATAGCTCAGCAGCATCGGAATGTCGACGGCATAGACCAGCAGCATGAGCGTCGTCACGATCAGGGCATCGCCGCGGACGCCGTCCACCACGAAGATGTACTCCAGCATTCCGCCGATGACCACGTAGGCCAACAGGGTCCAGCGCATGACCCGGAAGAAGCTGTCCCAGGCGAACGGGCGTTGCCGGGACAGTGCCGCGACGGCGGCTCCGGCCAGCAGGACGCTGAGAACAAGGAGGACGACGTCGGGAGCTAGTGGCGGGACGTGGGGCAGGTTGCCCGCGATGTAGATGCCTCCCACGATGATCAACGCCATGGAGAGTACCAACAGCATGGAAACCGGAGCGCGGCGGCTGCTCACCATGTCGCGATCCTCGTCATGATGATGAGCGTCGCTATTTGCATGAGGCCGGTGATTCCGGCTGTGTACACGAACCGGCGCATCAGACGGCCGACCAACTCGCCGTTGGGGTGCGGTTTCTTCAGCTCGAAGAGCACGGCGAGATTAGCCGGCTCCAGGATGCCGAGGGCGATCACGGACATGATGCCGACCACGATGAACGAGGCGGTCAGCCACCAGTGCTGGGGGTAGGCGACGGCCAGATCTCCGATGCGGCGGGCCAGTTGCCACCCTGACGCGAGAGTGACGATGACCAGCGTGGGCATGATGAGAAGCATCTTCGGCATGAAGCGCTTCGAGAACTCGACGCGGGCCGGCACCGGCAGGCTCCCGAGAATAGGACCAATGACGAGGCCGACGAACAGATCGATGCCGGTCCAGAGTCCACCGGCCACCACATGACAGAAATCCAGAGCCCACTGCCAGTTGCCGGCGATGGCGACGACGAGGCCGGCAAGGATGGCGACGACGATCGGGATGCCTTTGACAGGAACGATCTGAAAGTCTCGTGGTGGGGTGACAGACTCCTGAGTTTGCGCCGTTACGACCGCCATAGATCCCTCCCGGTCACCTAGTGACTGTCAGTATACCGGCCGGGATTAGGGAGTGGAAGTGCCGTCCGGATTGCAGACGGAGGACCTGATCTTGCGCTCCGGGGACGCGGCACCGTAATCTCGCGCCGTGAGGGATCTGCTGCTTCCAGGTTGGGCGGCGTTCGTCCTCGCCGCGGCGCTTCTTGCCCGCCGGCTGGCCGCCCGCTACGGCTCGCTCGCCGCGTTGCGCTTTCTGGCCGGAGCCGTCGTCGCGTTGACGGTGCAGACCGTGCTCGCCACGGCCGGGATGCGCCGGTTCGGCACCCGGCCGACGCCGGTGGATGTCCTGACGCTAAGCCGGAGCCTGTCGGTCGCTGTGCTCACCGGACTGCTCGTCTCGGGAGTGAAGGACCGGCGTGGGGACGCGGGGTGGATCGGCTTCGCCGCAGTGATATACGGAGCGATTGTCACGGACTGGCTGGATGGCCCGCTGGCCCGCACGGCCGGCGCGAGCGCGATCCGGGAGACTCTTGATTGGGAGTCCGACTCGTTGCTTACGCTTTCCACGTCGGCTGTCTCAGTGCGCTGGGGGGATCTACCGCCCGTGGTACTACTCCCTCCGGTCCTTCGTTACGTCACTGTTCTCCGCGCGGTTCGCCACGGCCGGTATCTGGCCGTGCGGGAAGCCAAGCCCTGGTGGGACCGTCCGCTCGGCATCGCGCAGATGACCCTCTTCGCCGCCGCTCTCGCTCCGTTTCGCGGTCCCATGACCGAGCGCGCGGTGCGGGCCGTCTTCCCGGCTCACCTCGTCCTGCAAGCGGTGGGATGGATCGCCACGCAGAGGTACGAGCGGAGCCTCTGATGGACGGCGCTGTGCGGTCGGAACTGCTGGGCTGGATGGCCGTCGCTCTCGTCGCCATCGTGGTGTTGCTCGCGCGTCGCGCTATCGAGGGGCGCCGCGTGGACTGAGGGCGGTGGGTGATCTAGACCGGGTCGATCCTCGACCCGGCGAAAAAGGAGACGTTTTGCCGGCTCAGGAAGATGCCGGCGATTGCCGGAATCCCCATGCCCGCGGCCCCCAACATTGCCGCTTGCAGGCCCACCCCGGACGCCATCAGCCCCATGAGCGGTGGGTACACGATGGAGCCGACGGAGCCCGCCGTGGTCAGACTGCCGGCGAGCGCGGAGAGCCGCTGCGGATAGACCAGACCCCCGATCGCCATGATCATGGGATAGACCGGACCGTAGAACAGGCCGGCGAGGCCGTACAGGACGAAGGCGACAGGGAGCCAGGGGACGATAACCGCCGCGGCCAGCGACAGTGAGGCCAGGGCAAGGCACGTCACGGTAAAGGCGCGATACGGCCAGCGCTCGGCCATCCATCCGGACAGGAGACGCCCGGCCGCAAGACCGCCCCAGAACGTCGAGAGGGCTCCGGTGGCGACCACGAGCGGCTGTCCCGCCAGATAGCGCACCAACCAGTTGCCGACACCGACTTCGGCGGCCACGTAGGCGGCGATGGCAAGCGACAAACCCAGAAACGGAAGCAACGTGCGGAAAGTCCGGGGCCCGGCGGCCGCCCGCGCACCGTTGGGGTGAACGTCGAGCGGCAGACGGGAGAGAGATAGTGCCAGGGCCAGGGCCAGGACGCCGTACACCGCGCCGGTTACCACGAAGAGCGCCTGCCAGCTGACCCCGAGCGTCACGAGGACGCCGAGCGGAACGGGCGTGACCAGGGCGCCGACGCCGAAGAACCCGTGCAGCAGATTGAGAGAGCGGCCCGAGCTGTCCCGGAATGCCGCCAGGAAGATGGCGTTGATGCCGCCGTCGAGACCGCCGCGTCCGGCCGCCGACAGTGAGACGACCACCATGAACACCGGCCAGGTGGGGATGACAGCCCCGGCGGCCAGACTTACCCCGGCAATCAGCGCGGAGAGAGGCAGGACGACGCGCTGGCCGAGACGCTCCGCGGCCATACCGGCAAGCACCGATCCGGCCCCATACAGCACAGAACCCAGCAGATAGAACAGACCGAAGGCTGCGTCGGAGACGCGGAAGTGGTGCTGAATCGCCAGGATGAGACTGGGGATAAGGACCAGGCACCAGCCGAGCAGGATATAGGTGGCGTACCCGAGGATCCGTAAGCGGGCGTCTGAGACCGGTAGATCGACCTGCTCGGTCAGGTCTTCGGCCGGCCGGCTAGTCAGTGTCCTGCCGGCCTGGCGTGCCGGTGGGCATGAGTGGTGTGAGTGGCGACCGTGGCGTGGTGAGCGGACGTGACCGACGTCAGCGGGCCGGCGCCGTAGGCGCCCACGAAGATGGCGCCGGCGAGCCCGAAGGCGATGGCGACGCGCGTCCGGAAGCGGGGACGATAGACGGCATGAAAGGCGTCCGCAATCTCATCCGGGGATCCAAGACGCCGCAGCGCTTCGTGGGCGGCCGCTTCCGGGGTGAGACCTTCCGCTTCCAGCTGGTCCCGGCTGTCCTCGTAGTGACTGTGCAGCTCGCGGGCGATGGCGGACCGGCGGCGCCGGCCGACGGGGAGGGCGCGGATCATGGCATCCAGTTGCTCGGTCATCCGATCTCGTCCATGCTGAGGCGTGGTTGGCCGGTGACCAGTGAGACGGCCGCGGCGAATGAATTCCACTCGGTGACTTTGTCACTCAATGCCGCTTGACCTTTCGGTGTCAGGGCATAGTAGCGGCGCTCGCTGCCGCTCGGCATGCGCTCCCACCGTCCGTGTAACAGGCCCTGGTGTTCCAAGCGATGCAGGATGGGATAGAGCGTGCCCTCTTTCAGTCGGAAGAACCCCTGGCTGCGCCGTTCCAATTCCTTGACCACCTGGTATCCGTACTTCTCCCCCTCCGCGAAGGTCGAGAGGACCAGCGTATCGGCGGCCCCTTTAAGCAACTCGCGCGAGTACATGCGGTCCTCCAATTACGGGAGATGGAACGGCAGGTTCAGGCTGATTGTGGGCAGGCCACCGTACACGTGGGCGTCCTTGAGCGGCCAGTAGGCAACCCACGCCTTGCCGATAATATCGCTTTTGGGAAGCCAGGTTGTAGCCCACATGTGAGAATCGTCGCTGTTGTCGCGGTGATCGCCCAGCACGAAGTACTCGCCGGCCGGCACCTTCCGAGGCCCGAAGGTATACCCTTCGGGATAGTGCTGATACGCCTCGTTGAGGGGCCTACCGTCGATGTAGACAGTGTTGTTGCGGACCGCCACCGTCTCTCCGGGTAAGCCAATGATCCGCTTGATGAAGTCCTTGTCCGGCTCGCCGGCCGGCACGGCCCGAAAGACCACGATGTCGCCCCGTTGCGGCGCATGCACCAGGTAGTCCACCTTGTT
>JAJPIP010000051.1 GCA_021324655.1 Pseudomonadota bacterium | reverse complement strand
GTCGAAGGTCCACGCCGGGCCACCGAAGACGCTCAGCCAGTTGTTGGGTGGTCCTCCGCCGGGCGCGGGATCGCGCCAGACATACCAATCGCGTCTGGGACTATGACGCCCGGCGCGAGACTCCTGGAACCAGGCATGCAGATGCGAGGTGTGATTGGCGACGAAGTCCATAACGACCTTGATGCCGCGTGCATGCGCCCCGGCGACGAGCTCATCGAAGTCCTGCAGCGTCCCGAAGACCGGATCAATCGACTCGTAGTCGGCAATGTCGTAGCCAAAGTCGAACATCGGGGACGGATAGAGAGGCGTCAGCCAAACGGCATCGACACCGAGCGAGTCGTCCTGCCCGTTCAGGTAATCGAGGCGTGAGATGAGCCCCGGAAGGTCCCCGACGCCGTCGCCGTTGCTGTCCTGGAAACTCCGCAGGTAGATTTCGTAGATAACGGCCGTGTCCCACCAATTGCGCGGTCGCATGCGCCCCTCCCCTCAGCTTTCGTCTCCCCGGAGCGTGCCTGGTCACTTCCGGGGGCTCAATGCAGCTGCTTCGTCAGATCGAGGTACCACCGGCCGTCGCGGCGGCCCGGTTCGATAGCGGTACCCTCGAACCACTCGTTCCATGATGTAATCGTGATCCAGGTCGGGCTGCTGGCGAGGGCGCCTGCCCAGCTTTCTCGATACGTCGCCCCCCGGTCGCGCGGAATACTGGACGGACTGACGCGTCCCGGGACGCGCCGGTCGTCGTACCCGGGCATGACGCCGGCAATCCAGAGCCGAGCGCTGCGGTGTGCAGCGTTGTATGCCGCGACTCGGGTCTGAAACGACCGGTCGGTGGCGGCGATTGAATGATCGCTGAGGGCCCAGTCGGCCGCACTGTACAGGTGGATGCCGTCGAAGACCGTGAGGAGACTCATGTTTGTCCCCTCGGCGATCCAGAGCGAATGGTGAGAGGGATCCACCGCCCGGCGGACGCTTGCCCACTGCCCCAGGGTGCGCCCGCCACCGAGAGGATCCCAGACGAAGATGACCGGCTTGCCATGCCAATGGAAGAAGTCCGGGTTCGACGCGTAGTGCATCAGCGCGTAGCGGAGGGAGCCGGCGAGATTGCCGCGGATGGCCGGCATGTCGCACTCGAGATAGATGGACGAAACGAAAGGAGCCCCGCCGGCGGCCCGGTACGCGGCGATGTGCGCAAAGAGAGATCGGAGATTCGCGTCCTGGGTGGTGCCGGGACCGGGCCAGGATGTGATGAAGCCCGTGATTCCGGCGCCGGCCGCCTGGGAAATCTGGCGATCGATGGTCGCGCCATCGCTCGAATCATAGAGACGGATCGGCAGATCAGGCATCGTGCAATGGCACCACGTGGTGCGGTGGTACCACATGTAGTAGAAGGCGAGAACGGGGGCGCGCGTCTCTGAGTGAGGGCTCAGCCGGCCGGAAGCGGCCAGCGCAGACGGCACGCATAAACACGTGACCACGGCCAGCGCCGCGAGGAGTCGAATTGGTGGGCCCAGCAGGATTCGAACCTGCGACCCGCGGATTATGAGTCCGTTGCGCTGCCGCTGCGCCATGGGCCCGTGTCGCCGATTATACGATTCGCTCTCAATGGCCCGGAGTACTCGGAGGAGGTGGCGGCACGACGCCGCGGCCGGAGCCGCACCCGACGATACGGAGTGTGGCTCGTGCCACGATGCTGTGACCGCTCAGCAGGTCGATCACGGCGTTGCCGCAGTGTCCGGTTCGCGGGACAGAGAGAGTCGTCGAGATCGTGCCCCGGCTGCTCGATCTCTGGATCGGTAGAAAACGCTGCTGCGCGCGATTCGACAGCGGAACGAAGAGCAGGATGTAGTACCGCTTCGGAGATAAGTGCGACGCCTGGAGGTGGAACGAATGACCGACGCGGATAGCCGTCGGATGCACGGTCAGCGTCGGTGCGTGACGGCTGGATGCGGCACTGACGCGTCCGGTCAGTGCGGCTCCGCAAAGAAGCAATGAGAGAAAGAGAATCCGGAGGACGCGCACAGGCCAGCCTTGAGGGATGAAATGGAGCGGGCACGCGGAATCGAACCGCGACCTGCTGCTTGGAAGGCAGCCATTCTGCCGTTAAACCATGCCCGCAGAACCCGTAAGTGTATCACTCAGGTGCCAGTCCTGGACACCCCCTCCGCTCGGACCATGGGGTGCCGGCATCGGGCACCACGGCTCCAGCTCGCTCCGATGCTCGTCCGGGTATCGCTGACACGTGTGACGGCACCGGCCGGTTCCTGGTCGATGCGCTGTCCTCGCCGCTCTCGGCTATCACCCAGCATGAACTCGCGACCGTCTCTAGGGTGCGCCCCGGCTTCCCCTAGACCTCGATGTCGTGGGGGCGGCTCTCCGCCAGTGCGGCGTTGGTGATCTGGATGAATTGAGCGTTGGCAACAACCTCAGGCAGCGTGCGCGCGCCGAGATAGCTCATGCCGGAGCGCAGGCCGCCCACCAGCTGTGTGAGAACGTCCGACACGTCCCCCTTGAAGGGCACCATGCCTTCGACCCCTTCCGGCACGACATCTGTCAGGTCGGTTTCCCCTTCCCATCCGGGCTTCTCACGCCGGCGTCGCTCCAGCGTCGCGCCCGCAGAGGCCATGCCACGCGAGACCTTATAGCGGCGCCCGTTCCTCACCGTGATGACGCCGGGACTCTCCCGCGTGCCGGCCAGCATGTTCCCGAGCATCACCGTCGAGGCGCCCGCAGCGATCGCTTTCGTTATGTCGCCCGATTGACGGATGCCACCGTCCGCGATGATCGGTACCCCGAAGCGGGCAGCCGCTCCCGCCGCGTCCATCACCGCCGTCAATTGCGGAACACCCACGCCGGTGACCACCCGCGTGATGCAGATCGACCCGGGGCCCACGCCGACTTTGACACCGTCGGCACCTGCCTCGATAAGATCGCGGGTTCCCTCAGCGGTCGCCACGTTTCCGGCAATCAAATCGAGCGAGACGCGTGATTTGAGGTGACGCACGGCCTGGATAGCGTTGGCGGAGTGTCCATGCGCGATGTCGAGCACCAGAACATCAACACCGGCTCTCTCGAGTTCCAGCGCACGCTCGACGTAGTCGCCCACCACGCCGACGGCGGCGCCCACCATCAGACGTCCCTTCGCATCCTTCGATGATTCCGGATGGAGATTCCTCCTCAGGATGTCACGGAGGGTGATGAGACCGGCCAGCCGGCCGTTCTCATCCACCAAAGGCAGCTTCTCGACTTTATGCTCCTGGAGAATCTCCTCCGCTCCGCTGATGGTGGTTCCCACCGGCGCCACGACCAGCCGCTCCCGCGGCGTCATAACGCTGCAGACGGGTGCACGTTCGTCGCGGACAAACAGTATGTCGCGGCGCGACAGCAGACCAACCAGCGTTCCCTGATCATCAACGACGGGCAACGCCGAGATCCTGTGCTCGTCCAGAAGCATGTCGGCACGCGCGATCGTGGCATCCGGAGCGATCGTGTATGGATTCTCGATGACGAAGCTCTCCGATCGCTTCACGAGACGCACTTGGTTGACCTGTTGCTCGATGGTGTTGAAGCGGTGGATGATGCCGATGCCGCCGTGGCGGGCCATGGCAACCGCCATCTCACTTTCCGTCACGGTGTCCATGTTCGCGCTGACAATGGGCATATGAAGGCGGATCGAGCGAGTTAATTGGGAGGAGGTGTCGACGTCTTTGCGCGACCGCACGTCGGAATAGCGGGGGACCAGGAGGACATCCTCGTACGTCAAACCCTGCCGGATTACGCCTTCCACTCACCTCTCCTCACGCGTGGATGTCGGGATAGTCGCGCAGATCTACCCTATTCAATGTACGTGGTAGGTGAGCCACGCGGTGCATGCCTTACCGATATGTCCGGAGACGCAAACGCGCACCCGGCCGGCGCCGGAGCGTGAACCGACGTGAAACAAGAAGAGGAACGCGCCGCCTTCTCCGATCTGGACGGAGTGCCGGCGAATCTTCTTCTGAGCGGGGAGGGTATAGCTCACCGCGCCGCGCGAGGCGAGGGATGTCATGCCGGTCACCATCTCCATGCCCCCTCGCCGGACCGTCCTGTGCAGAGTGACTTGCACGTGCGGATGGGCCGGTGTGGAACTCTTGAGAGACCCGAGGGCGAGAGAGTCTCCGAGCGCCAGGTACTGCGGCCGAGCGGGAGGGGCAGTCGACAGCCCCGGCGACGCCTGCGCGTGGGACGCCGGCAGCAAGATCGTCAGAGCCAGAGCGATTCCCAACAAACTGCGTGACATCATGCGTTCGGCAGGCAAAGTATGGAGGATGCGGGCCCCGCGCTGCAACGCACCCGCATGCATGTCGCGGTCTCGACAGACCCGGCCGACCCGGTCATTGCCCCGGGGGATCTCCGTCTCGTCGCCGCGTGTGCCGCTCGGCGTCACGCAGAACATCGCGCCCCCTAACCCGCTCGAAGGGCGTGCGGCACGCGCGGCAGTAGTACTGGACGGTCATCAGCTGCTGGCCGAACAGCGAGAAGAACTCGGTATCGGGGGAGCCGCAATAAGGACAGGCCACAGCGGAGGTCACACCGGCTCCAGACCGCTGTCCGCTAATGGGGGATTGACCCGGCCCCGGAAACGCATGCGAAGGTCCTGGGCTCCGGCATCCAGCATGGAACTGGCCACGAGGTCCGGCGCCGCGTGGTCGAACCATCCGAGCGCCGACGGCGTCGCCCGCCGAAGCGCTCCAGCCAGCGCCCGGCGCATTCCCGGCGGTCCATCTGCCATGCGCTGCACCCAGCCCTCGGCGTGTAGCCAGTGGAGAGGCTCCTCCTCCAGCATGCGCCGGGCGCGTTGCGCGAGAGCCTGGTGCGACGACGTTCGCGCGGCTTCCAGCATGACGGTCACCGCGGTATCGAGAAGAAAATTCGCCGCGACAAAATCCTCCCACCCGGAGAACGGCTCCTGCAGGGCCGGCATCGCGTCGAACTCGGTCCGCGTCTCCGGTTCGGTCTGCGGCGAGTCGCCGGCCAGGTCACGGAGCAGGGGATACAAGCTGCGCGCATGTCCGATTTCGTCCTGCGCCATGGCGGCGGACGCGACCGCCGATTCCAGCGTGGGCGCCGATGTGCACCATCCGGCGTAACGCCGGCCGAGAAAGTACTTGTTGTCGGCGAGGGCGGCCACCAATCGGATGAGGGCAGCCGGAGCGGCATCCGCTTCGAGCGCCATGGCCGCTAACTCTCCATGATCCGCACCGCGGAATCGCGGCGAAAGATCACCATCTCCACCCAGGAGAACTCATTGAAAATCGTGCGGGCGTAGACCTGCGCCAGCCTCTCATCGTCGGCGGCCACCGTCCCGACATGGTGCAGGGGCTCCTCGAACTTGCGGCGCGCGAACACTTCCCACATCGTCGAGTCCTCCAGGCGATGCTCGGTCATACCGATATACCAATCTCCCTCAACGCCATCTTGCCCTCTTCGGTCAGACGATCGCGCGTCCAGATGGGTTCCCACACCACCTCAATCGTCACGGCCTCGACGTCGGGCTCCTGCAGCAACCGCTCGCGTATGTCGTCCATGATCATATCCGTGGCTGGACAACCCATGGAGGTAAACGTCACCTCCACGTGCGCACGAGGACCGTCGGCCCGCAGCGACACGATCAAGCCCAGGTCAACGAGGCTGACGGGAAGCTCGGGATCTTCGACGTCCTTCAACGCGTTCCACAACCGAGACTCTCGTTCGGTCACGCGTCGGCGAGCCGCTCCAGCCCCTGTTTGCCGCGCTGGATCGTATCCACGTACTGCGCGTTCATCGGACCGCGCTGCTTCCATCGCTCCAGCACACGGTCCCACGAGATCGGTCCCTCCTCAAACAGCCAGCGCTTGTTCTCGGCGTCGAATTCAGCCGGGAACGGACAGTCGATGACATAGCGGCCGGCCGCCGCATCGTCATGAGCCGGAACGTGGAACCCCAGACTCTCGACCAGCGGCACCGCCGTCGACATCCACGTCTGACGCAATTGGTCGTTCGATTGTCCTTTGAAACCGAAATCCAGTTGCTCGGAGTGGCGCTTGAGATCGTCGGGCAACCCAAACCACTCGAGCGTGAGCACGAACATCCAATCGATGGCGCGTTGAATCTCGTCACGTCCCTCGGCGCTCTGCGCGATCTTCTTCATCCAGTTCTCTCCATGGCGCAGGTGGAAGGTTTCTTCCTTATCCACCTTGACGAGGGCACGCTTCCAGGGACCGAATGTCGTCGTTTGATAGATGTCGCCGAGGAGGCAGAAGCCGGCTCGGTCGTAAAACGCATTGGCCATCACCAATTCGACCCAGCTATCGAGCGGCACGTCGAACGCGTACGGGTACTTGAAGCGGGCCGCAGGACGTTCGTAAATAAGCTGCTCCGTATCGACACCAAGATCGCGCATCAAGCGGTACGCGATGTGGGCGTGACCTAGCTCGTCTTGAATGATGGCCGTCGCCGAGCCGAAGGCATTCAGGTGCGGCGCCGCTTGCGCGGCATTGTAGTAGGCAGGCGCACTGATCAACTCGGTGTCGGCGGAGACCGTGAGGATCCGAATCATGCCTTCGAGATAGGACGGGCTCATCTGGCCGACATGTTCGATCAGTTTGCCGGAGCGGATACGCTCCAGCACGTCGGCATCGGTGGCAGGCGCCGCGACGGCCATTGCCTCTAGTCCTCCATCTGGGAGATTGTACAGTGAAAACAATTGGCCGCGCGGGAGGGAGAGGTGGAAAGTAGCGTCGTAAGTCGCAAGCTCGACCAGGCCGTGGGATTCCTCCGCGAGGCCGGCATCGATCTCTGGATCGCGCAATTCGCGCGGGAGAGCTACGAGCAGCCGACTCCCGTCGATACCCTCGCCGTCGGCTGTTCCGTGACGTGGCCGGCCGCCTTCCTGGTCGCCGCCTCGGGCCGGCGCACCGCCATCGTCGGCACAGGAGATGTGGCCAACGTCCGCGCGGCAGGAGTGTACGACGAGGTGGTCGGATACGTGCAGGACGTGGCAGTACCGCTACGTGAGGTCATGAGCGACGTCAATCCGACGCGGGTAGCGGTCAGCTACTCCGTTGCCGACGACATGGCGGATAACATCACGCACGGCATGTTCCTCATGCTGCAGGGCATTCTCGCCGGCACCCCGTACTTCGATTGCTTGGTACCGGCAGAAGGGATCCTGGGAAAGCTCCGCGCCTACAAGCTTCCGGTGGAAGTGCGGCGCATCCAGGATGCGATTGAGATGACGCACCAACTCTTCGGGCTGATGCCCCAGCTACTGCGGGAGGGAGTCACCGAGAGCGAACTCGCCGATCGTCTGCGTGGAGAAGGTCGGGCGCGTGGAGGCGCGCCCGCCTGGGATCCGCGGTACGATCCGATCGTCAATTTCGGCCCGGGGTCAGGTTTCGGTCATAGCGAACCCGGTACTGTCGCGCTGGCGCCCGGCATGCTCGTCCATATCGATCTCGGCCTCAAGGTCGAAGGATATTGCTCCGACCTGCAACGCACGTGGTACGTCCTTCGGCCCAGCGAGAGCGAAGCGCCTCTCGAGGTACAGGAAGCATTTGCCGCCGTGCGAGTCTCGATGGACGCGGGTTTCGAGACCCTGCGGCCGGGCATCCCGGGCTGGACCGCAGACCGACAGGCGCGTGACGCCCTCCTGCGGGCGGGCTACGCTGAATCGGAGTTCGCCTTTGGACATCAGCTTGGGCAGACCGCGCACGACGGCGGCGCTCTGCTCGGCCCGCCGTGGCCGCGCTATGGGACGCGGCCGGAGATGCCGCTCGGGGAGGGGATGGTCTTCGCTATCGAGCAGGCGGTGCCGACCGAGGCAGGCCCGATCGGACTCGAGGACGACGTTCTGATCACGGCGGGCGGCGCTGAGTACCTCTCTCAGCCGCAAACCGCCCTCGAGTACGTGCGGCTGTAACAGGAGCTACCAGCCGCGCTCGATCCATCCCTGCAATTGGGGCCGCTCGGCGCCGATCGTCGTCGCGGTGCCGTGTCCCGGGTAGACACGCGTGTTGTCCGGCAGCGCGAATAGCTTGTCTCGAATGCTCTGGATGATCTCGTTGAAGTCGCCGATCGGCCGCTGCGTGTTCCCCGGTCCACCCGGAAAGAGCGTGTCCCCCGCGATCAGGATGTCGCCCGTCACGAAGGACATGCTTCCGGGTGTGTGTCCCGGCGTGTGGAGCGCCCGCAGGCGCACGCCCCCGAACGTAAGGTCCTCGCCGTCGTGCAACTCGAAATCGGGCGGAATCGGCAGAGACGGCGCGTCACAGGGATGGACGCCAATGGGGGCTCCCGTCGCCTCTTTCACCTCCCGGAGCGCCTGCCAGTGATCCTGATCGCCGTGCGTCATGAGAATGGCACGCACCGTCGTGCCCTCCAGCGCGCCCAGAATGCGCGCGGCGTCGGTGGGGGCGTCAAAGAGGACGCTGTCTTGCGTCGCCGGGTCGACGAGAATGTACACGTTGTTGTCCATCGGACCCACGGAGAAGTGCTTGAGTTCCACGCCGGGCATCCCATCGCCTCCTGTTCCCACAACTCTTCTGATTGTTCGTCACGCCGAGGTCCACAACCCGGCCGACATCGTCTACGGACGCTTGCCGCGCTATCGACTCAGTGAGCGCGGACGTGAGCAAGCCGCCCACACCGCGCGATTTGTCGCCGTGCGCGACGTCGCCGCTGTATATACCAGCCCGCTCTTGCGAGCTCGCCAGACGGCCGACATCCTCTCAACCTATCATCCGCACGCGCCGGTCAAGGTGTCGCGCGACCTTCTCGAGACGCGCACGTCGTATCAGGGCAGCCCGAATTCCATCATCAAGCCCGGATTCAGTTTCTACGACCCCAAGCACGACCCGGCCGACGAGACCATGGACGACATCTGGCGTCGCATGTCCGCCTTCGTACGGCGCGTCGCGCGGCGGCATGCCGGCCGAACCGTCGTGGCCGTCTCCCACGCCGATCCCATCACCATCCTTCGTGTCGGACTGGAGGGGCGGCCCTTCACGACACCCTCCCTCCACGCTGTCCTCTACCCGGCGCGGGCATCGGTCACCCAGCTCGTCCTGCTCCCGGATCAGCCCTTTTCGCTGACGTATTTCTCGCCGGCCGGCACGTCCGTCTAGCCGATCTCGATGCGCCGAAAACCCTCGGCGTACTGCATGCCATGCGGCTCACCGATCTGCCTGGCACGCTCCGGCATCCACGTCTCCACGTCGGATGTGACCTGGCTGGCATGCGCTTTCAGCGCCTTGATCTTCGTGTCAATGGTTTCCGTTATGTCAATGAAATGGTCCGAATCGCCGGTCCCCGTCACCCAGACTTCTCGGACGTTGTGGGGCTCGAGACCCTCGGCCAGGAGCTCGGGAAATGTCATTCGGTCGCGTGCCGAGGGATAAACGGCTGCCAGGCTGGCCTCACCAACCGCCAGATGGTCCGGGTGCTGGACGAAGACGCCCATGCTGAGGTTCCGGTCGGGAGTGGGACAGATCACCACATCGGGCTTGTAGCGCCGGATCGCGGCGGTGACCGCCTTGCGAAGATCGAGTGTCGGCTGCAGGACACCATCCTCAAAGTTCAAGAACTCCACGTGCTGGACTCCAAGGATCTCGGCCGCGCGGCACTGTTCCTCACGGCGGATTTCCGCCAACCGGGCACGCGTCATTTCGGGATCGGAGCTTCCCTTGCTGCCGTCGGTCACAACCACGTACGTCACCTCTTTGCCGGCTCGCGCCAGCTTGGCGGACGTGCCCGCGCTCCCGTACTCGGCATCGTCGGGATGCGCAAAGATCACCGCAACCCGCTGAATCTCATCCCATTCCATGGCCCCTCCCCCCAGCGCCGTGTGCGTTCGCTACGATGAATCAATGACAACCGATGGTAACAACGGCGCGGAAGCGCGGCCCGTTTCCGCGTCGCAGGTTGTGATGGCGCGGCAGATGATGCCGAGCGACACCAACCCCTGGGGATTCGTACACGGCGGCACGATCATGAAGATGGTGGACGAAGCGGCCGGATCGGCCGCTATTCGACACAGCCGCTGCCGCGTCGCAACCGCGGCGGTGGACTATATGAGCTTCCTTCATCCTGTCCGGGTCGGCGACCTCGTCACAGTGATGGCGTCAATCAATGACGTGGGGCGGACGTCCATGGAAGTCGGTGTCCGCGTCGAAAGTGAAGACATGATCACCGGGGAGCGCAGCCACACCTCGTCAGCGTATCTCGTCATGGTGGCGCTCGACTCGGAGGGCAGTCCGCAGGCGATTCCGCCCGTGATTCCCGAGACACCCGAACAGCGGCGCCGTATGGCGGCCGCGAAGATTCGCAGAGCGCAGCGCAAGATCCTGGAGGCAAAGTTGAAGGAGAGCGGGCATGCCCTTCCAGCCTCCGATCTCGTGCCGGCAAGCCGAGAATGACGAACCGCCCAGAACGAACGGGGCGACATATCCCCGAGGAAACCCTGGAGCACGCGCTCGGTGAGCACCCGTCTCCCGGCCCGCCTGCTCCGCAGGACACAATCGTCGTCCTCGACTTTGGGTCTCAGTACAGTCGCCTGATTGCCCGGCGCATCCGGGAAATCAAGGTGTACTGTGAGCTGCTGCCGCACAACGCGCCGTGGGAGCAGATCGCCTCACTTAATCCACGTGGGATCATTTTGTCCGGTGGACCCGCAAGCGTCTACGACCCCGCAGCACCGCGTTGCGTCCCGGAGGTCTTCACGAGCGGAATCCCCCTGCTCGGCATCTGCTACGGCATGCAGCTCTTGACGCTGGAATCGGGCGGCCAGGTGGCCCCGGCGACATCCCGGGAATACGGCCCGGCGGAATTGCACATTCTGGACGCCGGGGGAATCTTCCGAGATGTGCCGCCCGTCACGCGGGTATGGATGAGCCATGGTGACCGCGTCGAGCGCTTGCCGGAAGGATTTCAGGTGTTGGGCCGCACCGACAATTCCCCGTTTGCCGCGGCCGGCAATGATCACGGCCACATCGGGCTGCTCTTCCATCCGGAGGTCGCGCACACGGAGGCCGGACGACAGATCCTCGAGAACTTCGCCCGGGATGTGTGCGGCTGTTCGCTCACCTGGACGCCGGGGGCATTCATCGAAGAGAGCGTCGCGGCGATCCGGGCCCGTGTGGGGAAAGGGCGGGTCCTCTGCGCCCTGAGCGGCGGTGTGGACAGTGCAGTTGCCGCGGCGCTCATCGCCCGGGCCGTGGGAGATCAATTGACATGCGTGTTCGTGGATAACGGCCTTCTTCGGCGGCAAGAAGCAGAGAGTCTCATCGCGGTATTCGAACAACACGTCCCGGCGAAGCTGGTCCACGTTGACGCGTCCTCGCGCTTCCTGTGCTCCCTGGAGGGTGTGACCGATCCCGAAGAGAAGCGGCGGCTAATTGGACACGAGTTCATCCGCGTCTTCGAGGAGGAGGCGCGGCGGCTCGGAGACGTCGGGTTCCTCGCCCAGGGGACTCTGTACCCGGACGTCATCGAGAGCACCAGCCACGACACGACAGCGGCGGCCAAGATCAAGACCCATCACAACGTCGGCGGACTGCCGCCCGATCTTCGCTTCGCCCTCGTCGAGCCCCTTCGCTACCTCTTTAAGGACGAGGTGCGGCGGGTCGGGGTGGAGCTGGGATTACCGGAGAGCCTCGTCTGGCGCCAGCCGTTCCCGGGGCCCGGGCTTGCCGTCCGGATCATTGGAGCCGTTGACTCCGAGCGGCTGGCAGTGCTCCGTGAGGCCGACGCCATCGTCCGTGAGGAGATCGAGGCAGCCGGACTCGGCCGGGATCTCTGGCAGTATTTCGCGGTTCTCACGCCGCTCCAGAGCGTGGGAGTCATGGGTGATTACCGCACGTACGGTTATGTTGTGGCCGTGCGGGCCGTCACCAGCGACGACGCCATGACGGCCGATTGGGCGCGGCTCCCGAACGACGTACTGGCCCGAATGTCACAGCGCCTCGTGAACGAGATTCCCGCCGTGAATCGGGTCGTGTATGACATTACCTCCAAGCCTCCGTCCACTATCGAGTGGGAGTGAGCGGGGACAACACGCGCGTCGACAACTCGGAGATCGTTTCGAGAATCAGCCGTGGAACGACACGGAAGGCATGGTCGGCCAGTACGCGCTCAGCGGGACCGTGAATGCCCTCGCCATGCGGACCGATGTTGACGGCCGGGATGGCGAGCCGCCGGATGGCGTCGACCGGAAGTGAATACCCTTCCCGCCTGCCCCAGGCCGGCATAGTGCGGATCAGCTCCGCGAGACCGAGGTCCGGCGCCAGGCTCAGGTAACTCATATCGGAGAGAAGAGGAAAGAACTCTCTCACCTGGACATTGTCAGCGGAGTGGGCCGAGACGGCGGCGCGGAGGGCATCGGACAAGGGGGACCGCATTTCCGGCAGATGCGGATAGTACGGCGGAGCCAGGTAGAGCACTACCGCCGGTCCGTTGAGCGCCGCCAGCGAGAAGAGGCGGCGCACGACCGTCAGCGACCGGTCTCGAAGATCGCCGGCCGCCGACTCCCACGCGCCCTCGACCACCTCTTTTACGCGGTCTTCTCCGGCCGCGCCGGCCGCCGTCTGAAATAACTCTTCATAGGTGAGCACCGCCCCGCCCTCGGACCTGACACCCCGGGCCCGTGCCAGGGAGCCGAGCGCTCGAGCGAGCGATGTTTCGGCGCGCCTGGACAGGGCGCCCAGCACCTCAGCGGGAGTGCGTTCGAGCGTGAGCACATTGAGGGATATGCTCGCTTCGTGGGGAATCTGCGTGTTGTACTCGCTCTTTAGGTCGGCCGCGTGCAGCG
>JAJPIP010000007.1 GCA_021324655.1 Pseudomonadota bacterium | reverse complement strand
TGATTCGAGACCACGCGGGCGATGTCGGCGTGGAGATCACCGGATCGGACCTGCCAGAGAAGCTCCAGCAGACAGTGCTCATCACGCGAGACGAAGACCGCCAGGCGGTGCCGCTCGGCAGCGTACCGCACGCGCCAGTCCATGGCAAAGCGCCGGGCGATCGGCACGAAGGCCCGTTCCAGCTCGCCGCGGTGCGCCGCCAGGTCCGGGAGGTCGAACTCGATGCGCATGAAGAAGAGTCCGCCCACCGGAGCGGTCGAGTGCTGGTTGGAATCCACGATATTGGCGCCGTTCTCGAACAGGAAGCGCGACACCGCCGCGATAATGCCCGGGCGATCCGGACAGGAAATGAGTAAGCGACCGCGATCGGTGAGACACGTTGTCTCGCGTGGCCGGCGAGGCATGACGGGATTGTACACGCCATGACGGGGCGGCGTGTCTAGGGGGACGGCGTGTCCGCAAGGATGGGAGTCGAATCGCCGGGCTGGAGGATCTTGACCGTTACCTCCGGCGCCAGGAGCGCGGCGTACCGAGCAAACTGAAGCGGTGGATCGACCAAAAACGCCGGATCACGCTTGCGCACGCCGCGGGCGGCGAACGTCCCCCAGTGGATGGGGATGGCGAGCGAGGGTTTGAGACGCGTCAGCGCCTCGGCGGCGCGCTTCGGATCGAGGTGACCGGGTCCGAGCGCGCGCCCCCACCCCCAAACGGGAAGCAGCGCGACATCAACCTTGCCGGCAAGGTCGGCCATCTGGGGAAAGAGATCGGTATCACCCGCGAAGTACACGCGGTGACGTCCGGCGATAACAAAGCCGAGCGCCACGCCGGTAGGTCCGATGGGAGGGCGGAAGCCGGAATGCTCCGCCGGCGTCACGCGGATTTGGAGAGAGCCGGCCGTGAGCGAATCACCCGGGCGCACTTCCTCGACCCGCGTAAAGCCACGTCGGCGCAGGAAGGGGCCGGCGCCGTCCGGAACGATCAACCGGCAGTCCGTGCCGAGCCGCCGCAGCGAGAACAGGTCGAGGTGATCCAGGTGCAGATGGGAGGTGAGAACGGCATCGAGCGAGGTGACGACCTCCGGCGCCGGCGGCGGCGCATGGCGGTACAGATGCGCCAGGCGATCCCGCAGGAGCGGATCGGTCAGAACGCGCGTGCCGTCCATGTCGATCAGGAGGGTGGAGTGACCGACAAAGGTGATGCGCGCGGAATCGGAACTCACACCCGCATTATGCGGACCCCGAAATCGGCCGCATCACGGAAATCGGGACGGTCAGGAGCCGCTGCCACCCGCGGCCGCCTCGTGCAGCTCGGATTGGAGCGTGTCGGCGTCGCGCATGTTCCAGATTTCGACGATTCTCCCGCCCTCGATGCGGAGAAATGTCATGGACGGGAAGCTGACGGGCGTGCCGTCGAGCGCCGCATCGTCGTGGGAGTAGCGGCCCGTGGTGCGCCAGCGGAGGGCCGCCATATCCCCTTCCGCGATCAATTGCTCGAGCTGCACCTGACGATCCGTGACATGGCCCCAGGGCCTTGGCCGGCCGTTGCCGCCCAGCAGGGCATGGACGGAGATCGGTTGCAAGAACCCGCACTGGTGAATAACGGCGTTCGGCGCCAGGACGCGCTCGAGGGCGGCGAGATCGCCCGCCGCCAGGGCATCGAAGCCCTGCCGGGCGATGGACTTCGTCTGCTCAACGGTCATCGTGATCCTTTCTAAGACGGGTTGATCCACGGAAAGCGTACCGACACCAGAAGGCGTGGTTGCCGGTGCCGGCGCCTCCTGTGAGGTGCTCTTTACCGTGGCACATGTGGCGCGGGATGTCAACGCCGTGCGGCACCCGGGCAGGGCTCGTGCATTAACGACATCGCCTGGTCGTCGTGGCCGGCCCGAGTGCCGGCCAGCCTGACGCCGGCGTAGACCACACCGGGCTGGTCGCCACGCGGCGCGACCACGACGGGATAATGCACGAGCCCTAGCACCCGGGTGGGTATGCAGGCACCATGACTGACGCGAAATTTCGATTGACAATGTCGCGTCCCGCTGATAAAGTGCTCCACGCACGGAATGGCGTGCACGCGTCAACTAGAGCGGAGGAAAACTGACAATGTCGAAAGGCCTTTTGTGGGCATCCCTGGGATTGGCGGCCGTGCTGGCCCTGCCATCCGTCACTCTCGCTGCCGGCCGCGATAAGCCGATACATCAAGCCGGTGCGTCGCACCACGCGACGATCAAGGGTGTCACCAACCGTGGCGGCCGCGTCACCGTGGGAGTGACCAATATGGTGGTGCGAGTCGAGCCCTACAGCAGCAATGGCTGTAACCCCACCAATCCCGCCCTGAGTTCCGTTGCCTCGCAGAAGGGCGTGCTGATCTGCGTCTACTACGCGGTCGTCGGCGAGAAAGCCGGTGCCGTCGGCACCATGCATATCGTCAACAAGGCGGGGTCCACTGTGACCTACAATCAGTCCTTCCACTTCTCGCTGGGTGCAAAGCCCAATCAAGGGTGGGTGTTCCACGACCCAATGTCATTCGGACCGACCGGTCTGCGAACGATCACGGCGAGCCTCTCCGTTAATGGCTCGAAGCCCCTCAGCGTGAGCACGCGCCTGGACGTCAAGTAGCCGCGCCTCTCACATCGAACTAAGCACTCGCCCCTGTTGCGCGGGCTCCACGTGAGCCCCGGCAGGGGCGAGTCATTTCTGTAGCGCAGCGGTCCTGTCCCGTCCCTCGGCGGGCCGGACCTGAGGGCGGTCACCTTACGGGGAGGATGCCGTGAGACCGACCACGGCCCACGGCATCCTCCCGCGCACCTAGCCAATTGTCTAGGTCGACACGTCTCGGGATGGGCGCTATAATGCGATATATCGTGATAGGTCGAACGAGGAGGTGTTCCATGACGGCGGCACGTGAGGATCTGCGCGATGACCTGCGGGCGATGGTCGCGGCCGCGCCCGAGTTGTCCGAGGAGGAGCGTGACCATCTGACCGACGTTTTTCTCGACCGGCTTGAGTCCGGTTACCAGCTCGTGCCGCGGAATGCGGGGAGATCGCCGGCTCCGATCTCGTCTCCGCCTCGCGGCGGGTTCCCATTTCCACTTCGGGGAGTCGTTTCCATCGTGCTGGTGGTTGCGGTCCTCATGATGGCGGTCCGAGCCCTCGCCTTCGCCGCGGGGTTTGCCCATCTGCCGGTCTTCCTGTTCGTCGTTCTCATGTTCCTGGCGCTGCGGTTCTTCGTCTGGAGACCGCGCCGCCTGTACCGGTAAGCACTTCATCGCCTCACAAGGAGTACCAGCATGATTGCCGCTCATCCCTACCATCCCTACCATCGCCGGCGGGGCCTGAAATTCGCTCCCCTCGCCCTCGCGCTCGTCGCCTTTGCTCGTCATCACGGAGGAGGGCCCCCCTTCGGTGGACGAGGTCCATGGGGGTTTGGTCCGCCCCGCGGCGGACGCCGCTTCGGCCGCGGAGACCTCAAGTACGTCATCCTCGATCTCCTGCAGGACGGACCCCGCCACGGCTACGACATCATCCGCGCCCTCGAGGAGCGGTTCCACGGCTTCTACAGTCCGAGTGCCGGTTCCGTCTACCCAACGCTGCAGCTGCTCGAGGATCAGGGCTTTGTCACGAGCCGCGAGCAGGACGGCAAGCGTGTCTATACCATCACCGACGAGGGCCGCGCGTTCCTCAGGGAGCGGGCGGATACCATGGAGGACGTGCGTTCGCGCATGGCCGAGTGGTGGGGGCCGGCCTTGACACCCGAGCTGCGCGGATTGGCGGAAGAGGTTCGGCACATCGGCCAGACACTCTTCTCGGAAGCGGCGGCGGGGGGATTCCGCGATGCCGAGAAGCTGCGCCGCGTGCGTGAGGTCATTGCCCGCGCCGGAGGTGAGATCGAGGCGATTGTGCGCGACCAGCCGACCTCGCGTGACGATATGGTGTAGGAGCCGATGCTCCCGGGCCGGGGTTCCGCTGGGATCCCGGCCTGCCCGCCGAGCAGCGCGGCTACTCGCCGTGTACCTGCAGGCAGGCCACGCCGCGCATATCTATCCAGATGCGGCCGCCGCCCTCCACAGCGCGAATGAGGATCGCCTCACAGTGGAGGCAGCGCATCACCATGCCCGGGGCATCGGCATAGACGCTCTCGCGGCCCAGGGCTTCCATGGCACCACACCCGGCACAGAGGGCACGCACGGAGGTCATCTCGAAAGGGAAGATTTCCCCGAGGAGACCTGCCATCGCATTTCCGTCCAGCGAATGATCGTTCATCGCTCCCTCCCGGTGGCGCCGAAGCGCTCCGTATAGATCCTCCCCGCGTCGTAGCCGAGCTCCACCAGAAGACCGGCCGCCGTTTCCACGAACGGAGTGGGACCGCAGACATACACAAGGGGGCGTGTGTTGAGGGGCGGTGCCGCCTCCCTCAGCAGATCGCGGTCGATGCGCCGTGCGAAGCCGGTCCAGTCCTCCGGCTGTTCCCGCGTGAAGGTATAGGCGATCGTCACCCCGTCGGGCGCCAGGCGGTCCAGCTCGGCACGGTAGATGACGTCCTGCGGCGCACGCACCGAGTACAGCAGCGTGAGGGGAATGTCGCTGTGCCGCGCCTGACGGTGGCGGATCATCGACATGAGTGGTACGATACCCGAGCCTCCGGCAACCAGAAACAACGGTCCACCGCGCGAGACATCCCACACGAAGTACCCGCCGACGGGACCACGGAACTCGAGTTGATCGCCCGGCTGCGCCTCGTCGACGAGGTACGGTGACACCTCGCCGTCATCGAGGCGTTCCACCGTGACCTCGACCTGGCTGTCCTCGGGAGGAGAGGCGATGGAATAGCTCCGCACCGCCTGGTATCCGTCCTCCGCGGTCAGACGGATGTCGACATGTTGCCCGGCACGATGTCCCGGCCAATGCGGCAGATCAACGATCAGACTTCGCGTGCGGGGCGTCTCCGTCCGTGTCCCCGTCACCTCGCCGACCTGCCAGGTCAGTCGCCCCAGTACCGCTGTTCCTGCCACGGATCTCCTCGATTGTGATAGCCGACCGACTCCCAGAAGCCCGGTTCGTCGGCCGCCCTCAACCGCAACCCTCGCACCCATTTGGCGCTCTTCCAGAGATAGAGATGAGGGACCAGCAGACGGGCCGGTCCGCCGTGTTCCGGTGGGAGCAGTTGGCCGCCGTAGGCGAACGCGATCCACGCCTTCCCGCCCGTGACGTCATCCAGCGGGAGATTGGCCGTTTACCCGCCGTCGCAGAAAGCGATGACATACTCTGCCGTGGTCTCAACCCCGTCCAGCAGGGTATCGATGGAGACACCTTCCCAGACCGTGTCGAACTTCGACCACCGCGTCACGCAGTGAATGTCACGCGTGATCGTCTCGGCAGGCAAGGCCCGGAACTCCTCCCAGCTCCACTGCCTGGGCGCGTCGATCTCGCCGCTCAGCGAGAAGTCCCACTGGTCGAGAGGAGTGTGGGGAGTTGGTCCCGCGGAGAGCACGGGAAAGTCGTGCACCAGGTACTGCCCGGGCGGTAGGCGCCCGCTCTCCTCCGGCTCGCGCCGTCGACCGCGAAATCCTCGGCTGATGATCCTGGCACACATGGGTGGGGTCTCAACATACACCGGGAGCTATCTGTCGTCAATAACGGCAAGCCGCTCTGGCGTCTCGTCCTCGGCTCCAGCCGACAACCGCTTGTTCGGTACCTTCCTTGCCGCCGAGCGGCGCTTCCCGTTTCCGGCAAAACTGGCGGCGCGGCTCGATCGGGTCCGTGCTCGCTAGCCCAAAACAGCCGGAGGGTAGGCACGTTTGAGGGCGAGGATGCGGGCCACCGAACGGTCGACACGACTCTCTGAAATACGGCCGGCCCGCACCGCTGCGACCACCTGGTTGACCGCGTCGTCGATCACGCCACCCGGAATATCCTGGTTCGAGGCGATGAGCAAGATATCGGCGCCGGCTGCCAGCGCCTGCACCGCCGCCTCGGGGGTTCCGATGCCGTTGATTGCCCCCATCGCCAGGCTATCCGTCATCACAACACCCCTGAAGCCGAGATAGTTGCGGATGATGTGCTTGATGATCACCGGCGAGAGCGAGGCCGGGCGGTAGATCGGATCAATCGCCGGCAGTGCCACGTGAGCGACCAGAATGGTCGACACTCCGGCGGCGATCGCGGCGCGAAAGGGCACCAGATCGACCGCCGCCAACTGCGCCAGCGATCGCTTCACCGTGGGGAGGGTTTGGTGCGAGTCGATTGAGGTATGTCCGAGCCCGATGAAGTGCTTGGCGGTCGCGGCGAGACGATGCTGTTGATAGCCCTGGATGGCGGCGACGCTGAGGGCCGCGTCGAGCTGCGGGTTTGGACCGTAGGACCGCGTCCCGATCGGACTCTTCGCATTGCTGAGCACGTCGACGACCGGCGCCAGATTCAGGGTAAGGCCGAGAGCGCGCAGGTCGTGCGCGGTGGTCGCGGCATCGGCGTACACTCTGGCCGTCGAGCCGATGCGGCCATAATCGGCTTCGGAGGGGAAGGTATGGACGCCGTTCCGGAAGCGGATAACCGCGCCGCCCTCCTGATCGGTGCAGATCAGCAGGGGGAAAGGCGACGCACGCTGCACGGTGCCCAGCAGTGTCCGCAACTGCGCCGGCGACGCATAATTGTTGGCGTAGAGAATGACGCCGCCAAAGCGATGGCGCTGCAGGGATGAGAGGAACGCGCTGTGCGGCGTCGTCCCCTGCAGGCTGACGACAAACAGCTGGCCGACCTTTTCCTCCAGGGTTTGGGGAGCCCGCGGTGAGGCGAGCGCCCGAAAGGGATTCCGGACAACCGCCGACGCCGCCAGCGCCGTACCGGTGAGAAGAAAACGTCGCCGATTCACTGTCATAGACCGGCCCTCAATACCGGCTGCTTGTGCCCATCGTCTGTCGCCCCAATGTGAGACAGCTTAGCAGTCCCGGTCAGAGCGCCGCACCGCCTCGCCCCCGACCGCGGGAGATGGTTCGTGAGAGTTTTCTCAACCGACTCCCATGGACCTCCCATGCGGGAGGCGCATGATGAAGACAACGGACGTGGCCTGGATGGGCCGTCTGCCGACCGGGCATCTCTTCCTCCGATATCCGGGGGAGCGGCAATGACGCGGTGCGCTCCCCCAGACTTCCTCTTCCGTTCCCGGTGCCGGACATCCTCGGACACCGCCCTTCCCGGCCGGCTCCGCCGAGCCGGGATGGAGCTTGACCGGTTCGTTCTCGTGCTCGGCGGAGGAACCCACTTATCGCGGCGAAGCCACCTGCCGGATCACCGTTGTCATCGTGATCTCTTTCAGCCGGGTGTTCTCGATACCTGTCACGCTTACCACGTCCCCTGCAACGAGATCGGCGACTGACCCGCGGTGCCTATTCCGACGCATGATGCGCGTCCGTTTCCCGATGTCGACCAGCAATGTGGTGTGGCCGATCCGCACTATGAGGGTGTGCCCGAGTTGACCGATGTCGGTGATGCGTCCGACCCTGGGCCCGAACCACCGGAGATTGAGGTCGCGGATGGTGCCGGCGCCGTAGACGAGAGCGCGCTGCTGGTCGGGTCTGGAGGAACTGACGATGCGATCGCCCACGCGGAAATCGCCGAGAGACACCTGATACCGATGGCGGGTCATCATCTCAAACAGCGTTGACGGGCCGACGATGAGCGTCACGATATTGCCGCCTCTGACGCGTACCAGGACTTGACGCAGCCCCTGCCGTCGTTCGATGCGGACGATGGTCCCGGCGACCCCCGTGTGAATGTGATAGTCGGCTTTGGGGCACACCCGGGTCCGGAGCAGGAACGGACGGAGCGGCCGCTCCTTGAAGTTGAGGGAGGTGAGGAGCGAGCGCGCCGTCCGATCGCGATGGGTGAGCGCCGGCAGATGGAAGTCCTGCTCGATGAATTTGAGGATAGAGTCGAATTCCATTTCGTGGTGATCGACGTGATGCGGCCGCGCGTACGGTGAGATGATGAGCGTCGGAACCCGCGGCCCCAGGCTGATATAGTCCTGCCGCGGCGGCGCCAGGTTATCGTAGAAGCCGCCAAAATCATCCCAGGTCAACACGATCAGCGTTGAGTTCCAGTCCGGTCCACGCATCACGGCGTTGATCTGCCGCACCGTCCAGTTTTCGCCGACGCACATGCTGTACGGTGGGTGCTCGCTCTGCTGGGCCGACGTCACCAGCCAGCTGACTGCCGGCAGTCGGCCCGCGAGGGCGTCGGGCACGAACCTGGTGTTTGGATAGTCGGCATTGGTTTTCCAGAGGCGCGAGTATCGGATGGGACGAATCGCGTCGAACGAATCCCAGATGTACCCTGAGCGATACACTCCCGGCGCGTAGTACCGCCAGGAGATGTGGTGGGCCTGGAAGGTGTCCGCCATCGTCCTCAGATTGAAGCAGGGCTTCGTCAGGTAGGGGCGGCCGGTGTGCGGGTTGATGGCGGGGATCACCGTGTTTGGCCCGGAATCACAGCCCCACGAGTGATAAGTTTGGCCCCGCGGGTTGTCGATGGTGTTGGCGGAGGAGGCGGCGATGGTGACCAGATGGTTGGGAAAGCTTGGGCCGACGATGGTGGAGAAGAAGTGATCGTCCAGCGTGAAGTGGCGCGCATAGGCCCAGTACGCGGGGATCTCGGAGGGATGGAGTGCGGTCAGGGCGATGTCGTGGCCGTCCTGCATCGCACCGGGCAGCAGATTGAAGCCATCCATCCTGCCGTGATCGATGGCGAGCGCCGCCGCCGAGCCGGCGTGACCAATGTCGAGGAGCGTGTGGTCGGGAGTCCGGCCGAGTCGCACGATTTTCCCGTCGCGCAGCCGCGCCCTCCGTGCCCCGTCGGCATGTGGGAAGAAGGCAAACAGTTCGTCGAAGCTGCGGTTCTCTTTGTCGATGATCACGATATGCCGGATGGGGTAGCGAGCGGCCGGCGCTTGTTCCCGCCCCGCCGTGGCGGCGGAGATGACCGACGCACAGAGGATGGTCACCACGGCCAGCACCACGGCGAAGGCCGCGAAAAGGTAATGGGCGGGGAGAGTGTCGCGCGCGGGCCATGCCGACATGCCCTACTCTACGCGTAGTCCGCAAGCGGCGGGCTCACCCGCATGGAGACCTTGTGCATGGGGGCTAGCCCGATGCAGACCAGATAATTCATCTGACACAACTCGAAGTCGGAGGGCAGAGGCGTGCGAGTAGTCACCTTCGGCGAGGCGATGCTCCGGCTCTCGCCGCCACGCGATTCATCTCTCGAGAAGGCCGAGGAGTATCTCGTCGAGACAGCCGGGGCCGAGGCCAACGTCGCCGTCGCCCTGGCTCGACTCGGCTGTGAGTCGGTCTGGCTATCACGCCTGCCGTCGAATGCGCTCGGCCGCCGCATCGCCGGCCGGGTCCGCGCGCATGGGGTCGATACCTCTCACATAATCTGGACCGACCACGGACGCGTCGGCCTGTATTTCGTCGAGTCGGGCGTGCCGCCGCGGCCGCTCAACGTCATTTACGACCGCGCAAACTCCGCCTTCGCAGAGATACGGGCGGACGAGATTGATCCGGCCGTCCTGGACGGAGCCGACCTCCTGCATGTCACCGGAATCACGCCCGCCCTCTCGTCCGGCGCGGCGTCCGCCGTCCGGGAGCTCATAAGTGCCGCGGCGACGCGCCAGATCGCGATCTCCTACGATCTCAACTATCGGGCCAAGCTGTGGACCCCGGCCGAGGCCAGGCGATTCTCCGAGCACATCCTCCCGCAGGTTGATCTCTTCTTCGTGCCGGCAGCCGACGCATCGGCCGTGCTGGGTGTCGACGGAACCCCGGAACAGCAGCTGACATCTCTCGCCGACCGATACCCGCGTCTGACGATCGTCCTGACCGCGGGCGACGAAGGCGCCTGGGCCTGGGACGGGGAGATTCATCACCGGCCCGCGATTGCCGGTGTGGAGATCGATCGGATTGGACGCGGCGACGCCTTCTGCGCCGGCTTTCTCTTCGGCCGGCACGAGCGTGACACCGACTACGGGCTCGCCTGCGGCACCACCCTGGCGGCCCTCGCCCAGACGTACGCCGGCGACTTCATCTGGAGCACGCGCGAGGATCTACTGGCCGTGGTCGACGGTATTGCTCCCACTCACCGCCGGTGATCGCGCGCGTCTCGCACGGCGGACACAAAGGCGCAGGCACGCGCGCGAATCGCCGCCCAGTTGAGATCTCTCACGTCGTCAGGCGACACGAGCTGCCCCCCGGCTGACACCGCCGCGGCCCCAGCGCGGATGAAGTCGGGCGTGTTCTCAAGGGTGACACCACCCGACGGCATCAAACGCACCTGGGGCAGCGGCTCGCGGACCGCGCGGAAGTACGAGGGGCCGGCTGTGCTGGCCGGAAAGACCTTGATGCACGGCGATCCCTGCTCCCAGGCCGCCAGGATCTCGGTCGGGGTGAACGCGCCGCACAGGGTAGGAACGCCGTAGCGCCGGCCAAGCACGATCACCTCGGGTCGCAGGACGGGAGTGACGAGAAACCGGGCGCCGGCCAGGATGGCCAGACGCGCTGACGCGGCGTCGAGGACGGTACCGGCCCCGACGGTGAGGTCGGGCCGCTCGCGGCCGACCATCCGAATGACGTCCACGGCATCCGGATTGGTCAGCGTGAACTCCAGGACGGGAATGCCGCCGGATGCCAGGGCATCCGCCAGATCGAGCGCACGGCTCAGATCGTCGAGCCGCACCACCGGCAGAACGCCGATCTCCTCGATGAGACGGACGGGATCCCCGCTCACGGCCGGAGTGCCACCGCCTCGATCTCGACGACCCAGGGTGAGACGAGCCCCGCCTGGATGGTACTCCGCGCCGGCGGGTCGTTCGGAAAGAACTCGCGATAGGCCTGATTAAAGGGAGCGAAGTCGCCGATATCGGACAGGAAGCAGGTGGTCTTGACCACATCCGACAGATCGCATCCGGCAGCCTGCAACACCGCCTGGATATTGCGCAGCACCTGGCGGGTTTGTTCCTGCACATCCCCTGACACGGGCTGTCCGGTCTTCGGGTCCAGTCCCACCTGCCCCGACACGAAGACGAGGTTCTCAGCGCGGATTCCCTGTGAGTATGGACCGGCCGGCCGCGGCGCTGAATCGGTCTGTAGCGGCGTTTTTGCCATCGTGCCCTCCCAGAATCTCAGAACTCCGGACATATTATGGCGGGCTAGCCGGAGCGGCCATAAAGGCTCGGCTCCCGCGCCGTGTGGTGAGCGACCGTGGGCGGCTCCTCCAGTATGCTGGCATGTCAATGACATCTCGTTCGGACCTCATGCAGCGCGCGATGCAGCCGGCGCTGGTCTTTGAGTCAGGGTGTATCGCCGAGACGCTCCGCACGCTCCCGCTCCCCTTTATTCTGCTGGCACAACCCGAGCCCCTCCAGTTGCTGCCGGCTGACGCACGGGGTCGCGCCGCCACGGCGAGGATCCCGCCGTCACTTGCCCGGCGTTCCCTGGAGGACATGGAGGCGACTTTACCGGAGGCACGAGCCGTCGTGGGCATCGGCGGCGGCTCGGCGATGGACGCGGCCAAATACGTCGCCTGGCGACGAGGTACCGCCCTATATCTCGCACCCAGCATCATCAGCGTCGATGCGTTCGTGACCAATACGATCGCGGTGAGGGATGAGGGCCAGGTGCACTACGACGGGTTCGTGGTCGCCAACAAAGTCCTGGTGGATTTCGATCTCATCCACCAGGCTCCGCCGCATCTCAACCGGGCCGGCGTCGGCGATCTGCTCTCCATCCACACGGCCCTGTGGGATTGGGAGCATGGCAGCGACCGCGAATCGGTTCCATTCGACGCGGAGTTCGCTGCCCGCGCGCGTCGGACTTTGCGACAGGTCACGGCTGCCGCCGCCAGCATTCGCGACGTCACGGACGCCGGACTGGAAACGGTCGTCCGCGCCTACGCCGAGGTCAATGCCCTCTGCCTGCTGGCCGGCTCGAGTGCCCCGGAAGAGGGCTCCGAGCACTACTTCGCCTATCTGCTTGAGAGGCTGACCGGGCGCTCGTTCATCCACGGCGAGGTGATCGCGCTCGGTGTCATGCTCATGTCCGCTCTACAGAGGAACGACGTATCCGGTATCCGCGCTGCCATACATGAAACCGGCGTGCGTTGGCGCCCGGAGGACCTGAGAATCGGCCGAGATGACCTCGTCAGGACGCTGCTGGGTCTGCGCGATTTTGTCCGGGAGGCCGCTTTGCCGTGGTCGGTCGTTGATGAGGCCGATCTCACCCGAACGGTCGCCGAGTCACTCGTCAACAGCCTGTAATCGGAGGCTGTCGGCGCGCGCCGGCCCATGGTGATCTATCTGACCGGTAGGTCGGGACCGAGGCGTCGTTCACCATGGTCCGGTTCTGACGAGGTACGCTACGTGTACGTGATCGAGATAGCCTCGATGAATCGCTGCGCCACGAGCGGGCGATCGGCCGGTTCGATCGCCTCGGCGCAGAGCATGACCCGGCCCGTCTCCAGGGTGGCCTGGGAGATGCGAACCGGCGGATCGCCGGCCGCCAGGCGGCGATAGATGTGGCGTGCCCGGTCCGGCGTCCGATCGACGGTCAGACGCGGGTAGAAACCGAGCGTCTTGGGTGGGTACACGTGAGCATGGTCAATTTGGGAGGCAACCTGACGGAGCCACACCTCCATTTCGGTGGCAGCCGACTCATGGTCGCTGCGCAGGAATAGATCGAGAGCGGCGACCAGCCCAACGATCTCTTCCTTGCCCACTTTCATCGACCGTCCGATGCCGTGCTGGAAGGGCTCGACACCCTCTTCTGCCATCCAGATGCCCGGATCCACATCCATGTCGAGCGACTGGAAACGGATGGCGGCGATGAGATCACGCCGCCCCGCTACCATGCCCGAGGCCTGCGGCCCGCGCAGTCCCTTGCCCCCGCTGAAGACGACAAGGTCGGCACCGAGATCAATAAAGCGGTGCAAGTTGGCGGTGGGCGGAAGCTCCGCCGACGCATCGACGATGACGGGGAGTCCGTGCGCGTGTGCGATAGCAGCGTACTCTTGCAACGGGATACCACCTGCATCGGGGATCACACTGAAGGCAAGGGCGACCGTCCGGGATGTGATGGCGGCCTCGATCTCCCAACGGTAGGTGCGTCCCAGCCCGGTCCGCGAGGGATAGCCTGCCGGAACGAGACGCGCCCCGGCCAGTCGCAAGGCGCGATCGTAGGAGTTGTGCAGGGTGCGCTGTACGACGATCTCCGGGTCGCCGGGCGGGTGCGGCAGAGTGTCCGCCACCCCCGGATCCTGCCCCGCGATCGCCGCTGCGGCACCCAGGGTCAGACCGGAGGCCGCTCCATCGCACACCCACCCCGCTTCCGCTCCGGTGGCGGCGGCGATTTTCTGCCCAGCCCAGTCCTGCAACGCCCGGATCTCCATGTTTACGCTGCCGGCACTCGCCATTGCCTCTCGCACGTCGGCAGGCAGCGGCGCTCCACCCAACGTCGTGATGAACCCGGCAGCGTTGATGACGCGAAATCGGAGCGCTTCGTCGAGGACGCGAGTGCGGGCCTGTCCGGCCGTCAAGGGGCTGACGTCTCCGGGTTCGCCATCTCTGTCTGGATGCTTTCGGGATGAGTGAAGAATGGCGACTGTCCCGCGTACCGCGACAGCAACACGATGACGATGCCGACAACTGCAACAATCACCGCCGTGATCACCGTGGCCGGCGAGAGCTGGAGGAGGGACTTCGCGCCGACCCAGAGGATGACGAGTGCACCGCCAGCAGGCAGTACGAGCCCCGTGATGAAATTCCTCACACTGCGGAAGATGATCCGCCGCAGCAGCCAGGTTGCCGTCAGGCCCGTGACCGCGTAGTAGAACACGAACATCAACCCGATGCTGGACGACAGATTCCCCAGTACATTGCTCATGGCACCCGACCACAGATTGAGGATGAAGATGATGAACGAGGGAATGGTCCAGATCACCATCGACCAGACCGGCGTGCGCGTCTGCGGGTTCACGCCGGCGAAGGCAGGTGGGAACACACGGTCGCGCCCCATCGAGAAAGACACACGCCCGTAGGTGATGATGGTCGTCTCGATGCCGCCGATGAAGCTCGACATGAGGGCCAGCGCGACGAGATTCCCCCACGGGCGGCCGGCCAGCCGGTCGCCCAGCAAGGGGAGCCAGTTCGAGGCGTTGGCATTCATGGCCTTGGGCGGCACGAGGGAGAGGAAGCAGATCGCAAAGTACATCGAGAGGACGACGATGACCACCAGCGCCCAGATACCGGCCGCCCCGGGGTTGGAGAAACGCCGCTTCGTCTCCTCGTTGATGACAACCGATGTTTCCCATCCCGAGTACCAGAACATCGAGATCAACAGTCCGGCGACCAGGCCGCTGGTTCCTCCCGCCCCGGAGAGGCTGAACCAACTCAGGCTGGGCGTGGCCACGCCGTGCAGGTGAGGACTGGTGAGCGCCTTGACCAGTGACCACGTCCCGAACACGAAGAGCACGACCAGCTCGAAACCGAGCAGGATCCACTGGAAGCGGGCGGCAATCCGGATGCCGAGGATAACGATCAGGCTGATGATGATCAGAATGAGCGTCCCCACGATCGTTATCGCCCAGTTGTTGGAGACCAGACTGGGCTTGACGATGGTGAGCAGCGTGGTGGCGGCGGGAATGATGGCAAAAGCGTTCGACACCACAAACGCCGCGATGATCAGGTAGCCGATGAAGGCGCCCAGGTAGGGGTTGACGAGACGGCCCACCCACGCGTATGAGATACCGACATCGGGCCGCCAGCGGTTCAAATAGTAGAAGCCCACGCCGATGCCGAGGAGCGGGATGAACCCGACGAGAAGGGCGAGCACCGCTCCATAGCCGGAGGCGGCGGCGATGGGCGCCAGTACGCCCCCGAGGCTTGCGCCGACCGCGGAACTGGCGATGCCGAGCACGATGCCGTCGATCACCCCGACGGCGTTCTCCGCCAGCGGCCGGTGCTCGGGCTCCTGCGGCTGGGGAAAAACATCCGGCAAGGAGACGCGCCTGTCGATCGATCGCTCCTCACTCATGCCATCCTCCTCATCCCATTACTGGACGCGGCCGTGCCTCACAAGTCGACGTTACCTCAAAAGCTCCCGACGCCACCTCGGAGGGAAGATGAGCAGCCCGAGCGGTGGCAACCTCCTCCCGGCGAGCGGGTGTGGGTCGTTGCCGCCGGATCAGCACTGGCGACCTGGCCTGAGTCCACCGCTGAGCAACGCACTCGTCCGGGCATAAGAGCCCGGAATTTTGACGGTAGGGACGTCAGTAGCCACGAGCAAATAAGTCGCGGGACATCACACTGCCGGCTCGACGGTGGCAGCCAGTTCTACAACGACTTCGAGGAATTGGGGCATTGGATGTCCTTCGCGCAAGCATGCAATAAGGGTGGGTGCGACAACAATACGGTCGAGGCGGGTATACCGCCCGGCGCATAAGCGTGGCTGTGCCCGTGTTACAACCCAACCCCCACCGACGGAGGCTAGTACGGATGGAAAACGATAACGGAGACCACAGCGCCATACTGGAACAGGCGCAAGCGGTGATGGCCCGATCGGCGGCGAGCTGGTGGACACTCTCAGTTCGCCTGGATGTCACCCTGCAGGGATTGGACGGTGACTTCGACGAGTATTCGTTTCGCCTCCACGCCGTTCGGCATCCCATCCGGGTCCGCCTGGACCTGGAGGCGCAAGGGGATGATGCCGACTCCAGCTTTCCCGCCACCTTCGTGACCGGCGGCCGCACGCAGTGGTCGTGGGATGGCGAGGAACTCGATCTCGAGCGGATCGGTCCCCCATGGGTGGGGAAGATCGGGCAGGAAATGTGGGCAGTCTCGGGAATGGATCTCGAGCCCTACGATCGGGAGAACCGCGGACGAAGCCGGACGTATCCCCTTGGTGCTCAGGTCCTGGTGTGCCCCGCGGGGTACTACCAGAACTTCCGGCTACTCTCCGGTCGGGAGGGCGATGTCGGGGGGAGGCCGGCCATCGTCGTCCTGGCCGAGCGAACGCCCGGCCGCCCGCTCTTCCTCTCCTCGATCGCCACGCCGGACGCCAACCGGGCCGAGATCGCGATTGACCGTGAGCTTGGCATCCTGCTGGGCGTCTGGGGCTACCGAGACGAGCAGCTGATCGCCTGGCGTACCCTGACCGACGTCACGCTCAACGAGCCGCTCGATGAGCGCCTCTATCTCCCCCCGACCCTCGAGGAGTACTTCCTTTCCGGTGCATATAAGAGACGTCCCTGAGGCGCAGTCGGGAAGTCAGCAGTCGGGCGGAGGATAGGGTCAGGAGCAGGTACCTCTTGCCTCAGAACTCTGGTCGCTACCTCAAAACGCGGGCCGACGAGGCACTATTGAGGGCCGGCCACTACACGCTGATGGACGCCTTGGCCAGAATGCCGCCGTCGCAGATCAGGTGGGAGCCGGTCACATACGAGGCGTCGTCAGACAGCAGCCAGACGGCGGCCCGTGCCGGCTCGGTCGGGTCGGCCAGCCGACCCAGCGGGATCTCCGCATCCACCACCTCGCGCATACGCGCGCGGTCCTCCTCCGGCACATTCGCCCACATCATGGCGGTTTCCGTGGCACCTGGCACGAGAGCATTGACGCGAATGCCATATCGGGCGTAATCGATGGCCAGCGACCGGACGAGAGCGGAAATGCCGCCCTTCGACGCGCTGTAGGCGGCCGTTCCGCCGGCGCCGAAGGCTACCGATGCTGCCGGCGAGGATGTGCAGACAATGGCACCGCCGCGGCCGGAGACGAGCATCGAGCGCACGGCGTATTTGCAACTGTAGTAGACACCGTTGAGATTGGTGTCTATCACCTGGTGCCACGTCTCCTCCGGGAGCTCGTCGATCCGGCCACCTTTGTCGATGCCGGCATTGGCGAAGAGCCCCCAGACCGGCCCCAGCGCCTCCTCGATGGCCGCCATCGCGCGTTCCACGTCCGGCGGAACACGCACATCGACCGCGATGCCGACAGCCTGGGGCGCGCCTCTCTCGAGCGCCTCACGTGCCACTGCCTCGGCCCGCTCGCCGTCGAGATCCAGCACGCCCACGCGGGCGCCTCGCTCCGCCAGCAGATGGCAGGCAGCCCGGCCGATGCCGGCTCCGCCGCCGGTCACGATCACTGCCCGATCGCGCATGGTGCCTCCATCCCAACGGATGACAAAGAACGGTCTAGCTGAGCCGCGCGGTGGCCTTCTCCCGCGGCCGGCTCGATAGAGCCGCGCGATAGTAGTCGGCGTAGGTGGCGAACGCCAGTCCCCGCTCCTGAGCGTAGCGCAAGAGATGCTCAGTGGCAGTCATCTCCGGATCGTCGCGGATGCTCGTCCAGTCGTGCTGAAGGTAGGAGAACACCTTGTCCTGAGCCGCCGCCTCATCGATGTACGGGGTGACGGAGCGGACGTATCCGTCGAGATCATTCCAGCCCAGAACCTCGGCACGGATCGTACTGTCGTGCCAGCCGTGAACAGGGATCTCGAGGATATCGGGAAAACCGGCGAGGTCGTACCAGTACGGCTGTAGATCCAGGGGCACGGGATGCCAGTCATGCTCATTGCGGCCATCGGTGCGGGTGAAGCGAATGCCCTCCTCGTGGAGAACGGACAAGATGTCGGGTCGATCGCGCAGACCGCGGTAGTAGCACCACGGACCGGTCAAGCCGATGCACTCGACGCCGAGGCGGTCCCGAAGCAGATCGGAGGTGCGCCGCACCTCGCGGCGGATCTCATCCAGCCCTATTCCCGGGACGACACGCACCGAAGCACCGTCGTCGATGCACACCGTCTTCAGGAGTTGATGGGAGTAGGTGTGCTGCTGCAGATCAAAGAGGGGATCGGACGCCACCTCGGAGAACGCCGGCTCCCAGCGTTCCAGGGTGCGGCCCACGATGAAGAGGGTCGCCGGGATTCCCAGGGCGTGATGAAGGCGTCTTGCCTCCCGCAGGAAGCGCGGAGTGATCGGTTCCTCGCCCCACCACTCGACGTCGTAGCCGACGAGCATGGTGCGGCTCACGGATCAACTCCCGCGGTCCGGCAATGATCCCAGTACCTTGGTCAGGGCCTCCGTCATCTCGGCGACGTTCTCGCTCGTGAGGTCGGGACTGATGTCGATGTGCACGGCGCGGGCCAGAAGATCGAGGGTGCGGGGGCACATGTCCTGGCTATACGTCACCTCGCCCGGGTGGAGATCCCAGGGTGTGGTCGCGCTCCAGGATCGTCGGTTGAGCACCGGGCTCCAGTGGTAATAGATGTGGTAATCGGAGTTCTCCGGCGAGAACAGGACATCGGCCGGTAACCCTTCCGCCTCGAGCGCCTGCACGACCGAGCGCGCTTCGTCCACCGTCGGAAGATAGAAGACCAGGGCGATGGCGGTGTCGCCCTCCGCGTCGTTGAGCGTGCGGAACCGGACACCCTTGCCCGCCGCAAGATCCGCAATGCCGTTCTTGATCGCCGTCTTGTTTCTCCGCATGTCCTCGAGGAGGCTATCCAGGCGCTTCAACTGGACTAGAAGAACAGCGGCCTGCAGCTCGGAGAGACGCGTGTTGATGCCGAGAAAGCGCTCGTCGGCCGGGAGTTCGCTGCGCTCACCCGCCGCCACGTCGTGGTACATGAGGACACGCCGGAAGAGCCTCTGGTCATTTGTCGTGACCATGCCTCCCTCGCCGGCCGTCAGAATCTTGTTGAACTGCAGGCTGAACGTACCGAGATCACCGATGCTGCCCAGTCTGCGACCCCGATAGCTCCCGCCGTCGGCCTGCGCCGTGTCTTCGATGACCGCTATGCCGTGCCGGCGCGCGATCGCCATGATCGGAGCCATGTTACTCGGCGCGCCTCGCATGTGCACGGGGATAACCGCCCTGGTGCGGGAAGTACTCTTCGCGGCGAAGTCCTCCGGATCGAGGGTGAGGCTGTCATCAACCTCGGCAAGGATCGGCACCCCGCCCATCGCCATCACCGCGGCCGGCGTCGAGATCCAGGTGTAGGCCGGAACAATCACCTCATCGCCCGGCCCGACCTCCAGGGCGGCGAGGGCGGCAGTCAAAGCTGTGGTGCCGGACCCGACGGCTTGCGCAAAGCTCGTGCCGATCATGCGCGCGAACGCCTCTTCCAGCTCGGCAACGCGGGACGGGCCCTGTTGTGGCCCGTAATAGCGAAAGAGACGCTTGCTGCGTAGCACGTCCAGGACGGCGTCTTCCTCTTCCGCGCCGATGCGCATGCCGCCCGGATACATGGCGGGAACCGGATGCCGGATGGCCGGCTCTCCACCGTTGATGGCGAGCTGCTTCCCCTGGACGACGTCGGATGATGTGGACATGGCCGAACTCCCTCTCTCCCTTATTCATCTGCTGCCAGCTGTATCAGCAGCTCGGCGTGATTGGTTTCCATATGCCGGACCATCGCCACGCGCGCCGCGTCCGCATCATGAGCCCGTACGGCAGCGAGGATCGTGTGATGTTCGTTGACGGCGTGGATGGCCGCCTCCGCGATCCCGGCCGATCGGAGCATGCACTCGTGGATGGGTTCAATCAACGGTTGCAAAACGACGAGCAGGACCGGGTTGTGGGTGGAGCGTGCCAGCGCAACATGGAAGTCAAGGTCCGCCTCAATCGTCGCCACCCGCTGCTCCACGGTGGTTTCCATCCTGACGACGGCACGCTCCAGGGCGGCGATGTCGTCTTCACCGGCCCGGAGCGCCGCCTCCTGCGCGGACATCACCTCCAGGGGAGAGCGCACGGCGTGGACTCGCAGCACAGCGCGCGGATCGTGACGCATCAGTGACAGGATGCGTATCGACGGGTTCCAGTGGTCAACCGGGGTGACGAACATTCCCACCCCGTGGCGCACCTCGACCAGGCCGATTGCCGCCAGGCGGCGGACTGCCTCCCTGACCACCCCGACGCTGACCAGGTAGCGCGCCGCCAGTTCACGTTCCGTCGGGAGCGGCCTATCCGGCGCGTAGGTTCCGTCGAGGATGGCGTCCGTGAGTGAAAGCGCCAGCTGCTCGCTGAGCTTCGATCGTTGCAGCGTCGTGACGGTCGCCAAGCGGACTCACTTGCGGTATGATCTAGTCATTCGATGACCAAGTAACTCGAATTGTAGGCACATCGGCTGGACCCGTCAAGGACAGCAGGGGCCGGCCACCTCCCGGATGCGTGAGGCCGCCGCGGACATGAAGATCACGTCGATCGAGTGCCACGTACTGCTAGACCCCGACTACGACGTGAGCGCCACCAGTTCGGCGCAGGATGACATCGTCGTCGTCATCCACACCGACGAGGGTGTGACGGGGATCGGCGAGGTTGATGTCAACCCCTGGATCGCGCGCGCTTGCATCACGGCTCCCAGCACGCACTCCATGGGTCTCGGGCTCGCCGAGATGCTCATCGGGCGCCATCCTCTGGAGGTCGACGAGATCTGGACCGATCTGTACGTCGGATCAGCCATGAACGGCCGGCGTGGCGCGATGATCAATGCCATGGGCGCCATCGACATCGCGCTCCACGATCTCCGCGGTAAGATTCTGGGCGAGCCCTGCTATGAACTGCTCGGTGGACCGGTGCGCGAGGCGGTGATCCCGTACGCCTCGCTCCAGCCCGAAGTCACCAGCTACGAGGCATATCGAGAGTCCCTTCTCGCCTGGGCACTCGATGCCAGGGCGCGCGGGTTCCGTGCCGCCAAGGCCGAGGTCACCCTGGCCGGTCCCTATGCGCACATGGGCATCAAGGTAGACAGGCCGTTTGAACGGACCACGGAAATAGTGGCCGCCCTGCGGGATGCCGTCGGTCCCGACTTCACACTGATGATTGACGTTCAGTACGCGTTCCCCGATGTCGACACGTGCCTCGCCACTCTTGCCGACTGGCACGACTTCGACATTTACTTCCTGGAGACGCCGCTCTGGCCGGATGACCTGGCGGGATACGCGCGTCTCGCGGAGCAGCCGATTCCGATCGCGTCCGGAGAGTGGCTGACGACGCGCTTTGAGTTTCTCCAGCTACTGGATCAGGGCCGGGTTCGCGTCGCGCAACCGGACATCGGACGCGTCGGGGGGCTGACCGAGGCGCGGCGCGTGGCGGATCTAGCGCGTGATCGTGGGCTCACCGTTGTGCCGCACCTCTGGAAGACCGGGATTTCCATCGCCGCCGCGGTGCACTTTGCCGCCGCCACTCCGCACTGTCCGTTCATCGAATACCTGCCGGCCGACCTCTCGGAGTCGGCGCTCCGCAAGGATCTCGTGGCGAATACGCCGCCCATGGTCGACGGCGTCGTCCGGCTGCCGACGGCCCCAGGTCTCGGCATCGAGCTGAATCACGACGCCTTGCGGCGTTTCACGGATGCCGCGCGCGCGGTCAGTGTCGGGGTGGCCTCATGAGTGGAGCGGTAGGACGCGCCCTGTCTTGCGTTTCGATCCGTGGGCGTCCAGAATGTGACACCAAAGATGGGCAGAAGAGAGAGTCCTATTCACCGTGACTGTATGAGCAGCGTACGTAACCGGAGGAGGGAGAGCGATGCGTATCAACCGGCGCGAGTTCTTGCAACTGACAGGCGCGGCGGCGGCGGGCGTGGCCCTGGGGCCACTCGCCGGTTGCGGAAGCAGCGGTGGTGGTAGCAGCTCGGCGAGCGGCACGCTGACCGTCTGGGGCTTCACCGGTGCCATTGAAGGTGTCCAGAATCAGATCAAAGCCTTCGAGAAGAAGTATCCGAAGGTCAACGTCAAGCTTCGCCTCTTCAGCTACGACGATATCCACGCCAATCTGCTGAGCGCGATCCTTTCCGGGACGGGCGCCCCGGACCTCGCCTCGATCGATGACTCCCGTCTGGCGTCATACGTCGAGGGTCTGGCGCCGATGAACGCGCATCTGAGTCAGTATCAGAGTCAGTTCGTCCCGCCGACCATTTCCCTGTCCTCGTATCGCGGCAACTTCTACGGGCTCGTGACCGACTCGGAGCCCATGGGCATGCTCTATCGCAAGGATCTCTGGGATCAGTACGGCTTGAACGCGGATACGATCGAGACCTGGGACGACCTGGCGGCCGCCAGTGCGAAGATGCAGAGCGCGAGCGGCGGCAAGGTTCACCTGTATGCCCTGAACGACAACGACACCGCCGCATACGAGATCCTGGCCGTGGAGCAGGGCTTCGGCGGTTTCTACTTCGACACGCAGGACCGCAAGGTTATCGTCGACCAACCGGCGATCATCGACGCGGTGACGGCCCTCAAGCGGCTGTGGGATGCGCCCGGAGTCTTGCAGAACCCGAGTGGCGGCTACTCGGGCAACGCGATGACGGCACTGCTCAAGAAGGGAACGATCGCAACCTGCATCGTGTCTCCCGGGTGGTACCCGCAGACCCTCGTCCAGAACATGCCGGAGCAGGCCGGTAAGTGGCGCCTGACCCGCGTTCCCGCGGTCACCAGGGGCGGACGTCGGGCCGGCTATCAATACCCCACCGTGTTCGTCGTACCCAATCAGAGCAACATGAAGTCGCTGGCCTGGGAGCTGGAAGTGATGGGGTTGACCGGCGTCGGCGCGCGGCACCTCTACGCGGTCGATCACGTTCTACCCGCGTGGGCGCCGTTCTTCGATGAACTCAAGGCAAAGCCGGATCCTTTCTTCGGCGGTCAGAAGGTTGTCGAGGTGTGGAATGCCATCGCCCACGATTGCCCGCCGATTGCCTTCGGCAAGGGCTTCTTGCAGGCACAGTCGATCGTCTCCACGCACCTCACCGACATTCTCACCGGCAAGGTGACGCCGGCAGTCGGGATGAAGACGGCGGCATCCGAGCTGCGCTCCAAGCTCCACCTCTCATAAAGGAGAGGGGAGACCAGGGAGGACACCATGGCCCTAGTAGCCCGGGCAGGATCGATCACCCGCAGTCCTCGCGGCGCGGCGCGGTGGTGGGCGAAGGTCGCCCCTTACGTCTTCATCTCGCCGTTCTATCTCCTCTTCCTGGCCTTCGGGTTGCTGCCGATCCTGTTCTCCCTGGGCGTGAGCCTCTTCAACTGGCAGGGTGTCGCGCAGGCGCAGTTCACCGGCCTGAGCAATTACGGTGTCCTGCTGACGGATCCGGACTTCCTTACCGCGCTCGGCAATACCGTGATCGTCTGGCTGGGAAGCACCGTCCCCATGGTTTTCCTGGCGCTCGCCTTCGCCGCCGTGCTCAACGCGCAGCGTCTGCGGCTCCGCGGGTTTTTCCGCACCGTCTACTTCTTACCCGTGGTGACATCGTTGGTGGTCACCGGCCTGATCTTCAGCGTGCTCTTCGACCCCTCCATCGGCCTCGTCAACGATGCCTTGCACGCCGTCGGCATCGCCCCGATCAACTTCCTCTCCGATCCGAATTGGATGAAGCCGACCCTCATCATGGCGCTCCTCTGGCGCTGGACCGGGAATGACATGGTGATCATGCTGGCCGGGCTGCAGAGCATCCCGGGCGACATCTACGAAGCGGCGACGGTGGATGGGGCGACGGGTAGACAGGCGTTCTGGCGAATCACCGTCCCCCTGATGCGTCCGATCATCCTGTTCGACTTCATCATCTCGACGATCGGGGCGTTCAATCTCTTTGAGGAGCCGTACGTGCTGTTCGGCGGCAGCGCGGGGAATATCGGTGGCACTCAGAACGCCGGGCTGGTGACCGGGACGTTGATCTACCAGAACTCGTTCGTCTTCTTCAATTTTGGCTATGGTGCGGCTATCGCCTGGGTGGTCGCCTTCATCATTTTTGTCCTGTCCATGCTGCAGCTCAAGCTGGGCAATAAACCGGTGGACTAGAAGGAGCGATGAAATGATTGGTGTCAACACGGCCCACCGCAGCCTTGCTGCACGTTCGTGGCCGGCGCGGCTCCTTCTCTACCTGGGGTTGTGTGTCTTCGCGGCCGCGTTTCTCGCGCCGTTCTACTGGATGATCATCTCCGCGCTCCGGCCGCAGTCGGAGTTCTACCAGATTCCGATTCCCGTCATTCCCAGCCATCTCACCCTGCAGGACTTTGTCCTGCTGTTTCAGCGATCGGAATTTGGGCGCGGCCTGCTCAACAGTGCCTTTCTGGCATTCGTGTCGGTCGTCTTGCAGGTCTTCTTCTCCTCGCTGGCCGGTTACACCTTCGCTAAATTGACTTTCCGCGGCAAAGACGTTCTCTTTACCGCCATGCTGGCCACGATGATGATTCCCTACATGGTGACGATCATTCCGAATTACATCATCATGGCGCATCTGGGCTGGATCGACACGTACTGGCCGCTCATCATTCCCGGCATCGCCAACGCCTTCGGCATCTTCTGGATGCGTCAATACTGTCAGTCGATCCCCAGCGAACTACTCGATGCCGCCCGGATCGACGGTGCCGGGGAGTTCATGATCTACTGGCGCGTTGTCGTGCCCTTGATCCAGCCCGCGCTGGCGTCGCTCGCCATCTTCGTCTTCCTGTCGACGTGGAATGACTTTCTCAATCCTCTGGTCTTCCTGCGCAATCAGGATCTGTTCACCGTCCAGCTCTGGCTGGCGGTCGTTTCCCACGAGGGCAACGTGGGTCAGCCGGCGATCGTCATGGCAGGCTCGGTCCTGGCCAGTATCCCGGTCCTGCTGATCTTCATCTTCATGCAGAAGCGCTTCGTCGCCGGTCTGACCGCCGGCAGCATCAAATAAGCCGGACTCGAGACGCGCGTTCTAGAAGTATGTCTTGATGGCGCCGACGACGTTGTAGTCGTCGTCGACCAGCGGGAGCAGCCGCCACTTGTCGAACGCCGTGCAGGGGTGGGAGATGCCGGACCCGAGCAGATCGCCCACGCAAAGTTGCACAGAAGGATCGACCCGCAGAAACGCGTGCTGGTCGTTCAGCGCCTCGACGGTCACCTCGCCGGACAGCGGCATGATCTCACCTTCCCGGTAAACCGCGAACGGGAAAGGTAGTGACAGGTCGTGGGACGAATCCCGCTTCCCAAACCCGGCGATGGCGCGCCCGGGCTCCGGAACGGAGAGCACCGTGCTCCAGAGCTCCATGGCCGGCTGCAGCTGGTCGGACGCCCCGCCGCGATCGGCGAGCGGGGAGAACTCCTGATACGAGTCGACATCGTGCGCGAAGTAGCTACCGGATCGCACCACGACCCGGATCCGTGGATCCCAGTCACCGCCGAGAAGCGCGGCGACGCGGTCGAAATACAGGCTGCCGCCGGCGCTGACGATAATCTCACCAGCGTCATCGAAGAGGCCCTCGTGCCTCGCTCGGTCGGTGACCGTCCGGAGCGTGCAGAGCATGCCGTCCACGGCGGCCAGGCGCTCCTCGATCGTCGTGCCGCGCGCCACCCCTTCGTATAGCTCCATCCCGGCCAGTGCGAGGTGGGGCGATTGGTGAACCGCCCGTGCCAGGGCCAGAGCTTCGTCCTCGCTCCGGCAGCCGGCCCGTCCCCCTGGTGTTCCCAGCTCTACCAGCACCGGCAACGGGCGCCCGCCGTGCCGCGCGGTGAGCTCTTCGCTGAGGATGCACACGCCCGCAAGGGAGTCGACCAGAGAAATGATCTCCACCTCCGGGCAACGCTCCATCTCGCCGGCCACCCAACGGATGGTGGAACGATCGACGACCTCATTGGCGATCAGGAGGCGCGTCACGCCGAAGGCCCGCATCACGGCGGCCTGCTGCACGGTGGCAACGGTCACGGCCCAGGCTCCCGCGTCCAGCTGCGCATCGACGATCTGCGGCGCCATGGGCGTCTTGGCGTGGGGAGCCAGCGACAGTCCATTCTCCCGGCAGTACCCGGCCATGAGGGCAATGTTGTGGGCGACGGCACTCTCTTTGAGGGCCATAACCGGCGGCAGGAGATCGCCGGAGAGCAGGTTCCATCCCTGCTCGCCGACGTTCCCGATCGTGACGGTGCCGCTGTCGGTGGGAAATCCTTTGTAGCGGTAGTCAATGACCTCGTCGAGGATGGGAGAAAGGTCGCGCATGTCCTCCCATTAGATCATGCGGCCCGTCTCCCTCCTTGTCATTTGTCACCTTCCCCCGTATGCTGGTGGCATTCTGCCGGATGGACAGGAGGAGGCATGCCGGAGCATCGGATCCTGTCGATCGACGGGGGCGGCATCGCCGTCCTTATGTCTCTCCTGCTGCTGCGCCGCATCGAGAAGGCGCGGCCGGGGTTCCTGGCGGCCGCCGATCTCCTCGCCGGCACCTCCGCCGGCGGCTTCTCCGCCATCATCATCGCGTCGGAGCCCGACCCTGTGGTGGGATTGGAGAGCGCAATTGATTTCTGGCTCGAGACGCCCATCCTTTCCCCGCGCGCCCGGCACCTGATCGGCGGACTGCTGGGTGTGCGCTCAATGTACTCCCATGCAGAGCTGCGCGCCGCGTTGATTCGTGCGCTGGGAAACAAGCGCCTGGGTGAGCTGCCGCGGAAGGTTATGGTCGCTGCAGTCCAGCTCGACGGCGGCCAGGGGACGCCGGGCGGACGGCGCTGGCAGCCCCGGGCCCTCAGCAACGAACCGGCCGATCGCGCGAAGAACGAGTTCCTCGACACTCCAGCGGTCGATATTGCCCTCCGCTCGGGCGCGGCACCCATCGTCTGGCCTATCTATCAGGGCTACGTCGACGGCGGCCTCTTCGCCAACGATCCAAGCATGCTCGTGCTCAGCCGCGTGCTCCGCGCGCGTCTCGAGGCAAGCCGGCGGGGACGCCACGCACGCCGTTTCCTGGAGGACATCGCCCTCTTCTCCGTGGGCGAAGGTCAATCGCCGCATTATCTCCCGGTCAAGAATGCCGCCTGGGGCTGGTCGCAGTGGCTCCTCCGCCCGCATCTCCCCGGCGCACTCCTGGAGCTGGCCATGGAGAGCGCAGGCGAGGAGATCAGCGAGCAGTGCCGTCTGCTGCTGGGGGAGGATCAGTATTTCCGTCTCAACCCGAATACCACGATTCCGGTTGGAAGGACGGGCCTCTCACACGGGTCCCGCATGCATCAGTGGGAGCGTCAAGTGGCAGCGGAGCTCAGCAACCCACTGGCGGATGCTCAGGGCAAGGCCGTCGTGGAGGGAGACACGTACCACCTCGGCAAGGCTCTGAACTGGATCGACCGATCGTCGTGGCTGCCGTCCTCCTCCGGCGTTGCAACGGGCACCGCGTGACCGACCCGCCGGTGGCTGAGAGCTACTCCGTGTCTCCCCTGCAGCGGGGAATGCTCTTTCACTCCCGCTACGCCGCCGATCCGCATGTCTATTGCGCACAAGCCCACTGGCGCATCCGCGGCAATCTCGACGTCAACGCTTTCGCGGAGGCGTGGCGGCGGGTGGTGGCGCGCCATCCGATCCTTCGCACCTCCTTCGCCTGGCCGCGCGGACAGGAGCCGCTCCAGGTGGTTCATCCCGACGCCGCTCTCGACGTCGCGTTCGAGGACTGGTCGTCCCATCCGTCCTCACCAAAACAGCTGGCATCCTTCCTCTATGAGAACCGCGCCCGGAACTTCGATCTGGAGTATGCCCCGCTCATGCGGATCGCGCTCATTCGCCTGGGTCCCGGCGAGCATCACGTCGTCTGGACCGCGCACCACGCCATCGTCGACGGGAGATCGCTGGCCATCGTCCTCCGCGAGGTCTACGCCCTGTACACGGAGATGCACGAAGGAACGCCCGCCAATCTTCCTCCGCCCGCACCCTTTCGGGAGTTCATCGACCGAATCCGCGGCCAGAACACGGTGCAGGCAGAATGCTTCTGGCGGCAGTACCTGGCACGAATCGAGCGATCGGGCGCCCTCTCGAGCCAGACTCCCGGCCCGCCAGGAGGGTGGGGCGAGCCGGTTGAGCTGGAGGCGACGGTTCCCGATGGTGTGGTGCCTGCCCTTCGCCGGATTGCCCACGGGTCCGGGGCGACCCTCAATAACGTCATCACCGCCGCCTGGGGCATCGCGCTGGGCCGGGTGACCGGTGCGGATGATATCCTCTTCGGTCTGACGGTGGGTGCGCCGCATCTTCCACCCTCGCTGGTTGGACTAACGGTCAATTCGGTGCCGGTGCGCATGCGTCGCCACCTGGGACTAAGCGCCGCGGCGCTCGCCGCTGAGCTGCAGTCCTCGCTGCACGATATCCGGCAGTATGCCTATGCGTCGCTCGCCGACGTCCGCCGCTGGGGTAACATCCCGCCCGAGATCCCCCTCTTCGAGAGTCTGTTGTCCTTCGATAACGCCGCCATCGATCGGCTCGCCGGTCGAGTGGGGGTTCTTGACGTTGAGCGTCCTCTCATCGTGCAGGATTCCAACTTCCCCCTCAACCTGGCGGTGCGTCGTGCCCCCGATCTCTCGCTTCGTTTCATCTATCACCGTGCTGCCATCGCGGAGCGTGATGTGCTTTTCCTGTCGCAGCAGCTACAGTCCGTGTTGTCCTCCCTGGCGCACTGTCCTGAGTCGCGCTCCCGCCGGCCCGGGTCCATCCAGGCGGATGATACGAGGGCGGTTTCCGAGAGTCGAGCGTCGATGGGGTTGCCGCCGTATCGGCTCCCCCACGAACTCTTCGAGGCGCAGGCCGCCCGCGCGCCCCAGGCGCCTGCTGTCGGCAACATGACCTACGGCGAGCTCAACCGCCGGGCAAACGGTCTGGCGCGGCAGCTCCGAGACGCGGGCGCGGGACCGGGCGCCGTGGTGGGGCTGGCGGTCGTGCGGTCGCCGGAGATGGTGATCGGCGTGCTGGCGATTGCCAAGGCCGGCGCGACCTGGCTGCTGATCGATCCGGTTCATCCACCGGAGCGGATTGCATTCATGCTGCGCGACTCCGATGCTCGCGTTGCCCTGATTGCTGCCGGGCAAGGCAGCGTCATTCCCGATGCGCTTCCCATCGTCGACATAACGAAGGCAAGAGATGCGGGGAGCGACGAGAACGTCACTGCCGGAACGCGGCCTGACTCGCCGGCCTACATCGTCTACACCTCGGGCAGTACCGGGGCACCGAAAGGTGTAGCCATCGCGCAGCGCTCCGTCACCAACCTGATCGCCTGGCACAATCGCACTTTCGCGGTCTCGCCGTCGGACCGGGCGAGTCAATTCGCCTCCCCGGCCTTTGACGCCGCCGTCTGGGAGATCTGGCCCTATCTGGCGGCGGGCGCATCCCTCCACGTCGTTCCCGATGGGATGCGTGCGGACCCTCGGCGGGTGCAGGCATGGCTGCGCGCCGAGGGCATCACCGTGGCTTTCCTGCCGACGCCGCTGGCCGAGCGGATGCTTGTGCTGCCGTGGCCCGAGACCCGGCTGCGTGCCATGCTCGTCGGCGGCGACGTCCTCCACTGTCCTCCTCCGTCGGGCCTCACGTTCGACGTCGTCAATAACTACGGTCCAGCCGAGTGCGCGGTGGTGGCGACGTCGGGTCTCGTCTCGCCGCTGGATGCCGCCGGCGTCACCATCGGCCGCCCCATCGACAACGTCGAGGTGTACCTCCTCGACGCCGGCCGCCGTCCTGTCGCCACCGGTACCCGCGGTGAGATCTATATCGGCGGTGCCGGCGTTGCCCTTGGCTACGTGAATCAATCCGGCCTGACACGTGAGCGCTTCGTGTCTCACCCGGAGCGGTCGGGGGACCGTCTGTACCGCACGGGTGATCTCGCGCGCCGTCTCCCCGACGGCCGGCTCGTCTTTCTCGGGCGCGCCGACGATCAGGTGCAGATCCGCGGTGTGCGGGTCGAGCCGGGAGAAGTCGAAGCGGTTATCTGCCGCAATCCCGCTGTCGCTGCAGCCGCCGTCGTTACCCCTGAGCGGCCTGCGGGGTCGTCGCTCGCCGCGTACGTGGTGGTGCGCGAGGGAGACGACCTGGACCTGGCAGCTCTGAAGGAGGAGGTGAGCGGGACGCTGCCGGCGGCGATGTGCCCGACCGAGTATGTCGAACTGCCGGCTCTGCCGCTCACGCCCAACGGCAAGGTCGATCGGGTAGCCCTCGCGGAGCTTCCGCCGGCCGGGTCACTACCCGGCCCTGCGGATGATGTGGAGGAGATCCTGGCGCTCATCTGGTCCGATCTGCTCGGCAAAGACGTGAGCCATCTCGCCGCCGACTTCTTTGCTCTGGGCGGTGACTCACTGCTGACTGTGGAATTGCTGGAGCAAATCGCCGTGCACTTCGGCGTTGAGCTCGAGCCGTGCGACGTCTTCGACGCCCCGACCCTTCGTGCGCTCGCCGGCCGGTTGCGGAGTGGGCCATCATTGCACAATGGTCCGCTGGTGCCGATTCGTCCCCTCGGTTCACGGCCGCCGTTCTTCTGCGCCGCGCCCGTCCTCGGCACCGTTTTCCCGTACTACGAACTGGCCCGTCACCTCGATCCGGCGCAGCCTCTTTATGGCTTGCAGCCGGGAGCATGGCTCAGCAGCCGGAACCCAACGGTGGAATCTCTGGCCGCGTACTACCTGCAGGCCGTGCGCCGCGTCCAGCCGCACGGACCCTACTACCTTGGCGGCTGGTCATTCGGCGGATTGGCCGCCTACGAGATGGCCCGGCAGCTCCAGAGCGATGGTGAGGATCTGAGCGCTCTCATCGTTCTCGATACGCCGGCCCCGAGCCGCGGTCGGCGCGACGCCGCGATACGGGCCGCGAACTTCCTGCTGGGCTCCGCGCTTCCGGGGTTGATCCCGTATGCGCGTGACTACAGCCGCCTCCGTGGCGCGGTCGTGGGTATAGCGCCGGAAACTCGGGTGCGGCCCGGCTCGCTCCCTTCGGGGCTGAGTCGCACCGTAGTCGAAAGCCTCGCTCCCACCGGCTCCCGATTGCTTCTGCATCATCCTCCCACCATGCGGCAGATGATACGCGCCCTGTACGTGGGTCTCCTTGCCGGCCTGCGTTACCGCCCGAAGAGATATGCGGGCCACGCTTATCTCCTGACGATGGATAGCCTCGACCGTTCCACCGGCGGATGGGACAACGTCGTTGATACGGTGACCGTGCACCCGATTCCCGGCGATCACATGTCCCTGCTACGCCATCCCCATGTCATCTCCACAGCCCTGGCTCTGGAGGCCATCCTGCATGGCATCCGGAGCAGGGAAACCGGAGATCAGATAGAGGTGGCCGGCTAGCGCGTGACGGTCTGCAACTCCGCGTTGCATCGCTCAATGTAAGGACGGGCATTCAGGCGCTGGAAGATAGCTGCCGCATTGCTGAGCGCTTCCTGCGCGGCTTCGCGGTTCCCGAATCCCCGCTGCAGCCGCCCGTATTCGAGCAGGAGCAACGCTTCCTGATACGGCATGCCGATGCTGCGCGCCAGGTCCAGTCCTTCCTCCAGATGGCCGGCGGCGGCATGCTCATGTCCTTGCCGGACCGCGATCATCGCCGAGATGCGCCGCATGTCCGGCATCTCGATGCGCCCTTCGTAGAGGACGTGCTCACCTGCCTCACCCGCCAGTTCCGCTGCTTCCTGCAGATTTCCCGCCTCCAGGTGGGCCCAGGCCAGCGCCCAGTGGTGGATCTCGCGACCGGCGCTCCGCGTCCTCTCCCCGATTCCCTGGAGACGGGCGATCGCGTCCTCCGGCCGGCCGTCCAGCACTTCTTGCTGGGCAAGGTAGTGGTGAAAGAGCTGTCCCTGGACGTCCTCATTGCGCTGGGCCAGTTCCAGAGCTTCATGTAGCAGGCGCATGCCGCGCTCACGCTCCCCACGAAGCAGATCCAGCACGCCGAGCCCTCCCGTGGGATAGGTGGCGTACCAGGAGACGCCGCCTGACTCCGCAGCCGCGAGGCCGGCCCGGAATTGTGTCTCTGCCTCCTCCCACTCGCCGCTCTCCACGAGAGCACGGCCCAGCACGGACCGGGCGAAGGCGATGATGCTGGGATCGCCGAGTCGTTCCGCGGCGTCGAGCGCGCGGCGGTATGACGCAATGGCGGACTGGAGTTCGCCGGCCCGGCGCTGAAGGTAACCCAGGGTGTTGAACGCTCCCTGCAGTGCCGAGAGGTAGCCGAGTTTCTCGGCCAGCCCTGCCGCGGTCCTGACCGCTGTCTCGGCTTCCGCCTCGCGGCCGACCAGGGCGAGGGCGCGGCCGCGCTCCTTTTCCGCCTCGGCCAGCAGGCGATCGTCGCCGGACTCCGCTGCCAGACGCGCCGCGTCGTCCGCCGCCGCGACCAGATCCAGCCACTGTCCGCCGGCGAAGTAGAGAGCCGCCAGCGCGCTGTACAGAGCGGCCGTGCAGCGCGCTGGTACCGTCTCGAGGCCGGATTGCTCGAGGTCTCGCAGCAGCGGGCGCACCCGGTCGATTCCTTCGTCGGCGGTACCGCGTCCCGCATGGGCCCGGCCGATCTCCGCCAGCACGTCCACCTCGCCCTCGCGATCCGCCAGGGCGACGAACGCGTCCGCGGCTCGCTCCAGGATCAGCAGCGCTTCGCCGTAGCGGCCGCCGCGGCGAATCGCCCGTCCCAGCTTGAGCAACACCTCGGCGTGAAGCTGCCCCGTCTGCTCCTCCTCCACGATGAGCTCCAGGGCAGTGCGATACTGCCGCTCCGCATCGCCGTGCGCGAACACCGCCTCCGCCTGGTCTCCGGCTTCGATGGCATAGCGAATCGCCCGTTCCGCGTCGTCGGCGTGGAGGAAGTGCCAGGCAAGCTCCGGCACGCGGTGCGACCTCTCCCTTTCCGGCGCTTTTTCCAGGGCTGTCCCGGCAGCCAGATGGAGACGCCGCCGCCGGCGCGGTGACAGCGATTCGTACAGAATCTGGCGCGTCAGGGCGTGGTCGAACCGGTAGAGCTCTCCGTCGTTTGACGTCGTGAGGCCGGCTTCATCGGCTTCCTCCAGAGCTCCATCCAGTTCGTCCTCTGGACGTTCCGTCATCGCCTCGAGGTCGTCAAACCGGAAGCTCTGTCCCAGCACACTCGCCTCGTGCAGGATCTCCTGCGCGGGTGTACTCAAGCCGCCGATGCGCTGGTCCACCACGCTTCGGATGCTCTCCGGCACCTCGATCTCCTCAATGGCGCGGCGTGTCCACTCGCCATCCTGGCGGTAAATGTCCCCGCGCTCCATGAGCATGCGCACCACCTGCTGGATGAAGTACGGATTCCCTTCGGTCCTCTCGTGCAGGAGCTCCGTGAATTCAGGTGATAGGCTCTCGCGGCCGATGGCATCGGCGGCGAGGGCAACCGTTCCTTCCGGAGGAAGACGCCGCACCGCCAGCCGCTCCATCAGGCCTTCTCGATTGAGATCTCTCAGCGCACTCTCCAGAAGGTTCTGCGAGCCCAACTCCGTGTCCCGATAGGTACCCAGGATGAGTACGGGCAGATTGCGTGTGTGTCGAGCGAGATGCTGCAGCAGCTTGAGGCTGGCGGCGTCGGCCCAGTGCACGTCGTCGATGAGGAGAGCCACCGGACGGAGGTGTGCAATCGCTTCCAGGAAGCTGGTTGCCGTGCGCAGGACGCGCTGCTCGTCACGGTCTCCTGCCCCACTCGGAACGTCGATTTCATCCGGCAAGAGCACGCCCAGATACGGCCAGCGGCGCCCTGCGTCCCGCCGAATGGGTGACGGAAGCTGGGCATAGGCAGCTGCCATGGCGTCGAGGAAGGGATAGTACGGGACGGCGCTTTCCTGTTCATAGCAGCGGCCGGCAGCGATGAAGAAGTTCCGGTTGCGCACGTTCAGGGAGATTTCCTGCGCCAGGCGGGTCTTGCCTGCACCCGGCTCACCGGAGAGAAAAACCGTGCGGCCCTTTCCCGCCACGACATCGTCTACTATCCGAAGCAATCGCCGCATCTCGTCTTCGCGCGCAACCAGCGAGCCGTCGGGGAGAGCACCGAGGAAACGACCGATAGGTAATGGGGCTTGAACCGGTTCGTCCGCGTCGGCCGGACTGCCCGGGTCGGCGGTCTGTTCCTCCAGTTCCGGCAAGACCTGCATCACCATCACCGGATCGGCGAATCCTTTGAGCTGAGTGCGTCCACGCTCCTCGTAGGTGAGGCCATCCACTTTGCGGGCGAGATGCGCTACCGTCTCCGATGCCAGAACCTCGCCGGCCCCAGCCAGACTACAGAGGCGGGATGCCAGATTCAGGGCCGCGCCACGATATCCTCCCTCAACCGGGATGGCTTCGCCGGCATCGAGGCCGATGCCGACCTTGATCCGCTGCGCCGGGTTGTCCTGTCCAGTCTCGGCGAGCCGGCCCTGAATTTCAGCGGCCGCCAGCAGCGCCTGTCGGGAGGACTCGAAGAAGGCCAGGATTTCATCTCCTCGCACCTCGAGAACGGTCCCGCGACGTCGCGCGACGACGTTGCGCACGATATCCACGAAGCGCTCGATGAGTCGGGCGGCTGCCGCGTCGCCGTACTCCACCGTGAACTGCGTGTACCCGCGTACGTCGGCGAAGAGGAAGGTGCGGACCCGTCCCTCGACATCCGGCCCAACGGCGATCTCTTCCGTCATGAACGGATCGTGATCGGTGGGGAAAGACATAACGGTAGTGTACGCCTCGCTATACAGTCAGTCAATGTTTGGAGACCAGAGACGCAGTCATCACCAACCTGCCAGGTAGCGACTCCAGTTCCGTCTCTCTCGTTGCGCGGAGGGCATCATACCGGCTGCAGTCACGACACCGATGATGGGCTCGCGCGATTCTATCCAGCCTCGATGCCCCCAGCCCTATCCCCGCCGAGCCACGGCGGGGATATACGTCTCGAGCGTCTCGTCGGGGAGAGTGACCGTGCGACCGGCTTCAGCAGAGCGGTAGAGCGCCATCAGCATCTCCACGACGGCCACACCGTCCTCAAAGGTCTCCAGAGGCGTCTCGCCACGCAGGAAGCTCTCCACCATGTGTCGGTCCTCCAGCGTGTAGCCGTAGATCGCCGCCTCGTCTTCCAGCACCGGCATCAGTCCCTGTTCGGCGTTCTGCTTCTCCACCAGGTCTTCTCCGGCGCTTCCCTGGATCTGCCGGGAGAAGAACACCTTGAGATCGGTGTTCAGGGTATTGATCTCCATTGCATATTCGGGCCCGAGTAGCTCGATCTGGATACGGAGACCGGGACCGACATAGGCCCACGAGGTCGACGCCTCGATGATGAGCTCTTCGCCGCGGCTGTCCTCCAGAACCAGCGTCCCCCGGGCAAAGTCCTCGGCGGGGTACCGGGAGTAGTCGACCTCTGCTCCCATGGTCTGGCGCAGCCGCGCTGCATAGGCGGGCCGTGTCCACTTCAGGTTGGCGACGGTGGCATTGGCGCTCTTCAGCCGGAGGCTC
>JAJPIP010000104.1 GCA_021324655.1 Pseudomonadota bacterium | reverse complement strand
GTCTGACCGCGGAGCGTCGTGAAGGTGCCGGACTGCCAGTGCCAGAGCGCGACGGCGCCGCTGCCGCAGCCGACGGCGACGGTTTTGCCGTCCGGGCTGAATACCGCTTGTTTCATCGCGTCGCTCTTGCCGGCACACCGGTAGATGGCCGCCAGGTGCCCGGGATCGGACCAGCGCCAGACCCGGGCCGCGCCATCCGCGCTGGCGGTGACCACATACCGTCCGTCACGGCTGAACTGGACGGTGTCCATCTCGTCGTTGGAGCCCTGTCCGAGGAAGTAGACGAAATTGCCTCCACGGCTCACGTTCTGCGCCCAGACACCGTGCAGGGTAGCGGCCGCGAGCCATCGTCCGTCGTGGCTAAACGCCACCTGGTAGATCTCGTGGACGGAGTGCGTCTCGTCGGCCATCCGCTCCTTGCCGGTGCGGGTGTCAAAGACTTGCAACAAACCGTAAAACTGACGTTTCTCGAAGCGATGCGCCAGGTATCCGCCGACGGCGACCAATCGCCCGTCCGGACTGAAGGCCGCCGTGAACTCATTGAGGTTGCGAGCGTGCAGGCGAATGGACTTCCCCGTGCGCCAGTTCCAGAGAAATGCCTTGCCGTCGTCTCCGGCGGTGGCAACGAGCGTGCCCTGGGGATTCATGGTGGCGCTCCACAGAGTGCCCTTGTCTTGCCGCAGGACGGCACGGATATGCGACCCGGCCAGGACTTGCCGGAGCGCACTGGTCGCCGCCGAGGTGTCGGCATGGAGAAACTGCAACGTCTTGACGGCGCCGGCCGCCTCGCCCACGCTCGCCTCTGGGTTGTTCCGCAAATTGACCAGAGCTTGTTGCGCTTGCTGATCCATGCTGTTGATCTCAGCCTCCCGCGTGATGGCTGCGGCGGCGACCGCTAGAATGACGACGATCACGGCGACGCCGATCGCCGCGATCGCCATGCGGTGCGCATAGTTCTCCGCTCGCCGGCTTGTCCGGATGTAGAGGCGCTGGAGGTCTGTCGGAGACGGTTCGTGGTTCGTGTAGTGCTTGAGCCAGTCCTCAGCATCGAAGAGCACGGCACCTCGCAGCAGACTCCCCTTGGAAGCGCGGTTCGCACGCCATGTCCCCGCCCACGATGTCGCTAGGTGCAGAAGGGGAGGGGCAGTGATCCCGATAGCCTTAGGGCGCTCGCGGCGCCGGTCCTGCCACTCCTGCGCTCGCTGCAGCCACCTCGTGTGCTGGCGGACCCACAACAAGTCGTAGCGCGCCGCGTACACCAGTTTCCGGAGGCCCTCAGCGCGGTCGCACCCGTCAAACCACGGGATGTAGTTGATCTCACGGAGCGGCGGCGGGATCGCCACATCGTCAACATCGTCCAACTTCACGGTGATGAGTCGCTTGTTGTTTTCCAGCGCATACTGGATCTCATTTCCACATTCAGCCGAAACGACGGAGTGGCGGCTAATAAGGAAAAGAGTGGCGTCCGAGGCAAGGATGGCGTCGGCGACTTCCTGACGCCAGGGAAGACCGGCCGGGATGTCCTCCCAGTCGACCCATACCTCGACCTGTTGTTCCTTTAGTTCACGGACAAGTTCCTGGACCTGCTCTTTGTTCTTGCGGGAATAGGAGATGAAGACCCGAGCCGATCGGCTCTGCCGGTCGGGGACGGTCTCTACCCATGGAACAATCGCGTTGTCGATCGTTGCGAAGAAGTCGCTGCCGTCCTGCATGAGGACGCTCGACAGATTCGTAACCTCGGGCGGGGTCAGGGCAGGCTCAAGTGAACCTCGCTCAATCACCAGTACTGGAATGTGATTGCGGCTCGCCTCCTCCAGTTCTCGGCGGCACTCATCCGACGTGGTGGATGCCGGACTCAACACGAAGATGAGCGCCCGTGCCTCGGCGGGCCCGCGAGCTGTCTCCCGATTTCCGGTCCCACGCGTGGTCCTTCCATCGGCAATCGGGGCAAAAGTCGCCACACCTCGCGTCTTTAGGGCCTCATCGAGATCCAGCACGAACTGGTGATCAGCGGGAGCATGACACAGATACACGTAATCGGTGAGGACTGGCGTGCGCGTAACAGACTGCAAATTCGGAGATTCCCGTCGATCCCTTGAACGGCTTGCCGCCTGGGCGCCATGGTATCCGCCGACTAGCCAGTTGTCAATATGGGGCCCTGGGAGGGCCAGGGCTCGTGCATTATGCCGTCGTGGTCGCTCCGCGGGGCGACCAGCCCGGTTTGGTCTACGCCGGCGTCAGGCTGGCCGGCACTCGGGCCGGCCACGACCACCCGGCGATGCCGATCATGCACGAGCCCTATGGGAGGGCCGCCTCTACCGTTCGACAGCCGGATCGCCGGAAGTCGCCCCACTACCTGGCTCGAGAGCGTACCCGGTGCCTGATCCAGTCGTGCATTTCAGCGACAACTATCCCTGTGAGAACAAGGACGAGAAATAGCCGAAGCCAGAGTGTCCACCCGTGCCAGGGCAAGAGATCGGTGGCGAGGCAGCAGGCCGTGTACGTGTACCAATAGACGCAGAACACGACCAGCGCCAGGATCCGCAGCCGGCGCAGTAACCAGTGCTCCCGTCCGGAGAACTTGCCTTGGATGGGGGACGCGCCATCATGCGTGACGACGGGCGCGTGCTCGTTGCGCTCGTCTCGCGTATTGCCTGGCCCGGACACTGACTCGGCTCTTTCCGGACTACATCTTCTCGATCTGATAGCCCAGGGCGATGATCGCCTTCAGCGTCTGCATCGCGGTATTGCGGTCGTATTCCTTCTCAGACTCGTCCAGTTCCTCGTATGGAACCAGTCCGGGGTGGGTTTTCCTGGCGTCGTCTCGTTTTGGACCATACCGCCAACCTTCTCTTAGACGTCCACTTGCCCACACATCATGAGCGTTCTTCGCTAACTTCTCCGTGAGCTCCCGGACACTCGGACTGAGCTCGACGTCCGACGTGTCGATCGGCTCGGGTGAATAACTCAATAAGTCCTCACTCTGGGGTAGATTTACTGCCGATAATCACTGTCCATGAATGTATACTGCATGTCTTGGCCGCGCAACCGCGAGGGGCAGGTCCACGCCCTGCACACGCCGCTTCGGCCTGGGGCTCGTGCATTATCCCGTCGTGGTCGCCCCGCGTGGCGACCAGCCCGGTGTGGTCTACGCCTGCGTCAGGCTGGCCGGCACTCGGGCTGGCCACGACGACCCCGCGATGCCGATAATGCACGAGCCCTGCGCTTCGGCCAGGCGGCCGTTGCGGTCTGCGTTCGTGGTGTGGTAGCGTGACTTCACGCGTTCGGCGTCAACAGAGGAGAAAGCTCGAAGACTGCGAATGGTTCTACCGAAGTTCCGGGCGGTCGAGCGCGAGAACGATCTGAGGCTGACCCAACCCGATGTGCGGGACGGTCAGGAGCAGTCTCGGGAGCCGGGAATCATTCCCTACCGGTTGGCGATCGGGGTGACGGGGCACCGAGCCTTGCCCGATGATCCGTTCCTGGCGGAGCGCGTCCGAGACGTTATCAACCGGATTGTCGAACTCGCCCCCAAGTCTGGATACACCCCGGTGCGGCTCGCCGTCATCTCGCCGCTTGCCGAGGGCGCCGATCGGCTGGTCGTGCGCGAAGTGCTCGCGCACCCGGGTTCCTCCCTCGAGGTTCCGCTACCGCTTCCGTCCGACGACTACGCCACCGACTTTTCGACCCCACAGTCTCGCGCCGAGTTCGAAGACCTGCTCAGACAGGCATCGATTGTGATCCAGCTGCCGGCCGCCGAGACGCGCGCGGAGGCGTACGCGGGTGCCGGGGAGTATACCGTACGGCAGTGCGACGTCCTGATCGCCCTCTGGGATGGAGAGGCGGCCAGGGGGCGAGGCGGCACGGCTGAGGTGGTGGCCGCGGCGCGCGCCCAGGGAGTCCCTGTCTTCTGGATCGAGACTATCGCGCCCTATCCCTTGACGGAGGAACTCGGCAACGGCTTGACCGCGACCGGATTCGAGCAGCTGGACAGTTACAACCGTCTCCCCGTGCCGCGGGAAGTCGTGCTGGAGGCGGTGGCGCGGCGCACCGAGGAGCTATGCGCTGAGGCCAAGGCGGCCGGCATCTCTCCGGACAGGCTGCGAGCCTTCTGTGATTGGACGCTGCCCTACATGGCACGTGCCGATGTCCTGGCTGTCAGGTACCAGCGGCTCTTCTTTCGCACCGGCGCGGCGATCTTCTATCTGGCGGCGGCCGCGGCGTCAATCGTCGGCGTGCAAAGAATGTTTTTCTCGAACCACCCCTGGGTGGCCGTTTTTGAAGTGCTGTGCATGGCGGCCGTCCTCGGCCTCCTGGTGATGGGGCGGCGGTGGAGGTTTCACGAACGATGGACGTCGTACCGCTTCCTCGCCGAGCATTTCCGCGTGGCGCTCTTTCTCGCGGTGGCGGGCGTCGGCAGCGGTCACGACCATCGCAGCCAGAACCCGAATGTCGAGCAATTGGCCGAGGCCTGGCTCCGCCGCGCCAGCGACGAGGTGTGGGGGCAACGGCCCCAGATGGTTATGCCGGAAGGCAGTCTGGAACCGCTCAAGAGGTTTCTCACCCGCGCGTGGATCGTGAACCAGCGGGATTATCAGCAGCGGGCCAGCGTGCGCAACCACCGGCGGCACCGGCGGCTCTCCCGCGCGACGGTCGCGATCTTCACGGTCACGCTGATCGTGGCGCTCTTCCACGTGCTCGACGCTGGAGGACCGAATGTGGGAGCGACGCTCGTGGTGCTGTCGATCGCGCTTCCGGCGACGGCCGGCGCTCTCCACGGTGTCGGCACACAGCGCGAATACGTGCGTAATGCCCAGCGCGCCCATCACATGGTCGGCCACCTGACCTTTCTGCAGCGCCGCATGGAGGACGCGACGACCATGTCGGAGGTGCGCAGAACCGCGCAGGAGGCAGAGGCTCTCATGCTGAGTGAGAACCGCGAGTGGTTCGTCGTCATGCAGTTCCATGACTTTGAGCTGCACGTCTGAGGCCGTCTTTCCCCCAGGCCGCGCAACTCGCCTCGGGCACACAGGCGCCGGGTATGCCGGATTCGCCCGATGACCGTGCAGGACAAATTGCAGCGGCGTGGCCCTCGCCGCCTGCTGGCCCTGGATGGTGGCGGGGTGCGCGGCGTCCTCACGATCGAGGTGCTGGCGGAGATCGAGCGGATGTTGCAGCAGGCACTGGGCCGCGATGACTCGTTTACCCTGGCGGAGTACTTCGATTACATCGGCGGGACGAGCACCGGAGCCATCATTGCGACGTGTCTATCGCTGGGGATGCGCGTCGCTCGCATCCGCGAGCTCTACCATGAGTGCGCGCGTCAGATGCTCGTCAGATCAGGCATTCGGCATCGCTTCCAGTACAAGTACGTGGCGACGTACCTGGACACGCTTCTCGAGCGGGAACTGGGGCGGGAGACGACGCTGGGGAGCGACCGTCTCCAGACGCTGTTGCTCCTCGTGCTGCGCAACGCCTCGACCGATTCCGCCTGGCCGTTGTCGAACAACCCGCTCGCCAAGTACAACTCGGGAGAAGCCGGGACGAGTAACCTGACGCTGCCTCTGTGGCAGCTGGTGCGCGCCAGTTGCGCCGCTCCCACCTACTTCCCGCCCGAAGTCATCAAGTCGGACGGACAGCAATTTGTCTTCGTCGATGGCGGGGTGACGGTCTACAACAACCCGGCCTTCTTGCTCTTCCTCATGGCGACCGTCGAACCATACCGGCTCTGCTGGCCGGCCTCCCGGGATGCCATGCTGTTGGTATCGGTCGGCACCGGTCACACGCCATCCGCCAATGAGAATCTTCGGCCGCAGGAGATGAACCTCCTCTTCAATGCCGCTTCCGTCCCTTCCGCTCTGATCTCGTCCGCGATGCAGGAGCAGGATTTCCTGTGCCGGACGTTCGGGGAGTGTCTGGTCGGCGATGAAGTGGATAGTGAGGTCGGCACCATGCGCGGCGCCCGCGGTCCGATTCCCGCCAAGCTATTCACCTATTTGCGTTACAACGCCGACCTGTCCCGTGCGGGGCTGGATCGGCTTGGCCTCACCGACATTGATCCACGGACGGTGCAGCCGCTCGACGCGGTCGAGCATCTGGATCACCTCCAGCGCATCGGGCGCCGCGTCGCGACGCAGGTGAAGCTCCCGGACTTCGGCGGCTTTGTGACGTGAGCCGGGGCCCGTCACCTGAACATCGCGTGGCGACCAGTTGAGAACAACCCGGCAACACGGACAGCGATGTCAACATACAGCCGACCCGGTTTGCTACACTGGGCGCGCTCGGCTCGCAACGCAATCCGGGGGAAGGGACGGCGGTACGGGAGGGATCTTTCGGTGGTTGCGAACAACGGAAACACGGCGCAGCTGGTCATCGCGTTCGTCACGCTGACCACGGCGGTTGTCGGAAGCGCCGTCCATCTGACGCAGATGCGTCAGCAGTACAACCGGACCCGGCGTGCCGGACCCAAGCAGAATCCGCTCCGAGTTCTCAGTCTGTCCCATGACCCGGTTTTCACGCACGAGGCAGACCCCCTCCTTTCGCTGCGCCGTCGACTTCGGTATCTGCGAATTGCCGTCCTCATCGCGACGCTCATCTTCCTTCTGTACCTCGGACAGGCCTATCTCAGCTTCCTCCTGTCCGGCCTGACCAGCGTCGGGTGGCTCATTCTGGGCGTCGTGAACGGCATGCTGGCACTGGGGATCCTGGTCTACATCGGCTGGGCTGTCCACTCTTTGCTGGAGACGAGGAAGCACCTGACCCGCTGTTCGCAGGAGGCCGTCCCGCTCTCGCATAAGAGCCGAAAGGTGAGCGCTCTCGTCGTCGGCGACTACGGCACGATTCTCGATCGGTGCGCCAAGGCTCTGGAAGTGAGGGGCACGCGTATCGACTACCTGAATCGTGACGAGGGGCTCATTCAGGGACGGCACGGGCACTACCCCTTGCTCTTTCTCTGGGACGATATTCGCATTGAAATCAAACGGCAGGAGGAGAACCGATACCTCGTCGAGGTGGCCAGCGACGGCATCCGGCCCACGTTCGGGTCGGACGAGCGCCGCAATTACACGGTCGCGCGCCGGCTGCTGCAGCACATTGTGAGTTAGGGACGCCGAGTCATCACGGAGCGAACCGCGGCGAGTTCAGGACGCCGGGAACAAGACGTCGCCCGTCAATCGGACGTGGCGGCGGGCGCCGGAGACGGAGTGTCGCCCGCCGGCGGCCGCGTTTGACTCGGCTGGGCAGCCTGGGAAGCGGCTCGTCTCCTGGCCTGCCACTCTTCCCGCAGCAACTGAAAGAGATCCACGTCATGCAGCGATCCGTTCCGGAACGCATAGTGCTGCCGGGTACCGATCTTGGCATAACCGGCCTTGACGAGGATTCTCTGCGCTCCCGCCTGACCGGCGAGTGTCATTGCCGCCAGGTGCGCCAGTCCCAGTGACTGGAAGGCGTGCGCGCTCCTCAGTTTAACTGCCTCGCTCCCATAACCCTTCCCCCATTCCCCCGCCGGGGCAATGACGATCTGAGAGCCGGCGTGCCGATTCAGCCAGTCGATGTCGTAGAGCCTGGTCCAGCCCACGAATGCGTCCGACGCGTGGATGCCCCAGATGACTTCGTCCGCGCTCCTGGCCACTTCCTCGTACCACTGTTCCTCCTGCTTCGGCGTGGGGATAGGAGGCGCCGTGATCAGCGAGCCGATCAGCTGGTTGTTCGCCCACCACTGCCGCAGGACCGGAAGGTTGTCCGGTTGGAGCGGCTGCAGAGTGACGACGTCGCCGTGCAGAGATGGACCTAGCATGTCAGTCTCCTTGTCTGGCCCTTCGCTCGACCGAGACGGGCCGGCTACGCGGTGCGGATCGGCAGTATGCGAAACGAACGCATCTCGTCGCGTTCCAACCATTGAACCAGGGACTCGGGAGGAAGGGGCCGGCTGAAGAAATACCCCTGGACAAGATCGCTTCCCATAGCGCGGAGAACGGACAGGGTCTGTTGGTCCTCCACGCCCTCGGCGACGATGCGCAGGCCGAGGTTATGACCGAGATCGACAATGGCATGGACGATGAAGTTGTTCTCCTCGTTGCTCGCAAGGTTCGAGATGAAGGACCGGTCGATCTTGATTTCATCCACGGGCAGACGTTGGAGGTAGGCGAGGGACGAGTATCCTGTCCCGAAGTCGTCGATCGAGACCGTGATGCCGAGGTCGCGCAGGCCCGAGAGCGTCTCGAGAGCTCGATCGGTGTCCGTCATGATGGCGCTCTCGGTGATTTCCAGTCTGAGCCACGAGGCATCGGCTCCCGCTTCGTCCAGCAGTTGGGACATGACGCTCACGAGGTCAGGATCGTGCAGATTCCGGGCCGACAGGTTCACAGCGACCGGCAGGTCCAGCCCCACCTCGTGCCAGATCCGGGCCTGCTTGAGCGCCCGTTCGACGACCCAGATGGTGAGCGGCGTGATCAGGCCACTTTCTTCGGCCGCCGTGATGAATTGATCGGGCGGGACCAGACCGCGCCGCGGATGAACCCACCGCACCAGCGCCTCCACGCCGTTGATCGTCTCCGCCCGCAAGTCCACTTTCGGCTGGTAGTGCAGGATCAGCTCGTCGCGGGCGATTGCCTCGCGAAGCTCGGCGACAAGTGCCAACCGCTCGGGGTTGTACTGATCCAGCGCCGCGTCATAGCGGGCGTAGCCCCATTGTGATCGCTTGGCCACGTACATGGCGACGTCAGCTCGGCGGAGTAGAGTCTCACGGTCTCCACCGTGCTCCGGATAGAGAGCGATCCCGATACTCGTCTTGACATCTACCCGGAATCCGTCCAGCGTGTAGGGCTGGGCGACGGCCGCCAGGACTTTGCGCGCCACCGCCTCCGCCGCCAGGCTGTCGGTTTCCTCGAGCAAGATCGCGAACTCATCTCCTCCCAGCCGCGCGACGGTATCGGCCTCACGGAGGGCCGCGCAGAGCCGCCGTGCAACTTCCTTCAGCAGGAGATCGCCCGAATGGTGGCCGAACGTATCGTTGATCTCCTTGAAGTGGTCGAGGTCCATCAACAGGAGGGCCAGCGATCGATCGTGGCGGTGGGCGCTCTCCAGCGCATGGCCCAGACGGTCATGGAGCAGCGTGCGATTCGGCAGGCCGGTCAGGGGGTCGTGATGGGCCTGGTGGCGCAACGTTTCCTCGAAGTTTCTTCGTTCGGTGATGTCGCGGTCGATGCCCAGGACCAGTTCCCTGCCGTCCACCATCACGATGGACGTCGAGTACTCCATGGGAAACGCCGTCCCGTCTTTGCGAAAGTGAAAGTCGTCGCCGACAACCATGCCGTTCCGGCGGACCTCTTCCAGATACTCGTCCTCGTCACCGCCGTCCGGTTCCCGGGTCAGAACCTCGATCGGCTGTCCGATCAATTCCTCACGGGTATACCCGTGCATCGAGGCCTCGGCCAGGTTGCAGTCGACAATGCGATACGGGCAGTCACGGTCGTGGGGATCGAGCAGGACGATACCGTCGGGAGACTGCTCGAACAGGGCACGGAATTGCGCCTCGCGCTCCCGCGCAGCGGACAGCGCGTTCTCGCGATCGTATTCTGCTTGCTTGCGCTCCGAAATGTTCTCGATGAGGGCGATGGTGTGCCCGAGCTGACTCTCCGTGCCCGCCCCGCGTCCGTGCTCGGAGTGAAGGAGAAACACGGTGAGGCGCACCCACACCGGTTCGCCGTCCTTCCGGACATATCGCTTTTCGTGCTGATACACGTCACGCCGGCCGTCCAGCAACTCTCGGTGCAGGGCCAGATCCGCATCCAGGTCGTCGGGATGAGTCAGATCCTGAAAGCGCATGCCGATCAGTGTCCCCATCTCGTACCCGAGCATCCGGGCAAACGCGGGATTCGTATCCACCAGACGGCCCTGGGCATCAGCGACATTGATGGCGATCGCCGCCCGATCAAAGATGGAGCGATAACGCTCCTGAGCCTGCGCAAGGGCTTCTTCGGCACGCTTACGCTCGGTAATGTCCTGCACAAAGATCGTGAGCCCTTTGGGCTGCCCGGTCTCGTCGAGCGTCACCGACGAGTTGACCTCGGCCGGGAAAGTCGTGCCGTCCCGGCGCCGCAGCCAGTATTCGGTGGCGCGGCCGGCCGGGACTTGCAAAGTCAATCTCTGTTCGACGGCCCTGAAGACGCGTGGACGATCCTCGGGCATCGCAAGTTCGATGATGTCGAGCCCGACCATGTCCGAGGGATCCTCATAACCAAACATCTGGGCTCCTACGCCGTTGATCATGATGACCCGGCCCGTCGCATCCGTGAACGCGATTCCGCTGGGAGATGTCTCGACGATCTCGCGGTAGTACTCCTCGGGTCCGGCCGAGGCCGACCGCCCTGTCCACGGCATCGCCGTCGGGCCACTCGCCGCCACGTAGGTTCCCTTCCCGTGAATCGAGACCACCAGTCCTTCCGCTTGAAGCCGGGCAAGAGCCTGTCGCACCGTCAGAAGGGCGACTCCATGCTGCCGGCCAAGATGTGCCTGCGGCGGTAGCTTCGTGCCGGATGGCAGCTCGCCGCTGTCGATCGCTTGACGGATATGCGAGTAGACGCGCGCCGCCTGCGGTCCCAATCGCTGGGTCACGTTCCCCTGTCCCCCCGGTGTTAGATGATATGGAAGATATGAATGTGTGCCGGGGGGTACCCTACCACCCAGGCGCCTGATAGACCACGGCCGGTGGACCGCGTGATATGAGAGACTTTCGGCCCTACAGATTGACATGACTGTGTACATCGGCTCAACCGTCCTGAATACCACCAACATGGAGGGCGGCATTGCGTTCTGGACGGCGGCGCTCGGCTATGTCGTGCGGAATGCAGATCCGACCTTTGCGGTGTTGACCGATCCCCACCGCCGCTGGTCCAACCTGTCCCTCCAGCACACGGAGGAACCCAAGACTGGTCGCAACCGCTTACACCTCGACCTCTACAGTGATGATCGGGACGCGGAAGTGGCTCGATTGGAGAGTCTGGGGGCGCGGCGCCTTCCATGGGACTATCCCGACGATGCTGATTTCGTGGTCCTGGCCGATCCTGACGGGAACGAGTTCTGTGTGATCCAGAGCGCGTTCACTCAGGACTCATGACCCCGGCCTTCCCTCGGCAGGCACACCATGACTGACGGTGACAGCATTTCCCCCTGCGATCAGCTCTATGACGACGCTGAGCGGGCGACGCTGCATCTTGTTTCCATTCGGAGCGTCAGCCCGTCGCCCGGCGAGCGCGATGCGGCGGAGGCTGTGCTTCGTCTTCTGCAGGCAGACGGACTCAAATACGACGCGATGGGGATCGCGCCCCTGCCCGGAGATCGCCACGGCCGAGGCAATGCCTACGTCTTGCTGCTGGGGCGGAGCCCGGAGACGGTCGTCCTCACCGGACATCTCGATACGGTGGGAACGCGGGATTTCGGCGACCTCGAACCGTATGCGCTGCATCCGGACCGTCTGGCGCAACGCATGCCTGTCCCGGACGGCTGGCTGGCGGGACGCGGCATAGCGGACATGAAGAGCGGCGTCGGTGCCATGATCGCCGTCCTCCGCTGTCTGGCTCGCCGCCCGCGCTCGGAACGCCCGCTCTCCATCATCATGGCCGCGACCCCCGATGAGGAGAATGAGTCTGCCGGGATGCTGGCACTACCGGCTCTACTACTTCGTCTCCGCGCCGATCACGATCTCCGCCTGGTCGGCGCCATCAACACTGACGTATCAACCCCGGCTCGTCCGGACGATCCTTACCGGTATGTGTACACGGGAACGATCGGCAAGCTGCTGGTTGGCTACTACGTCGTGGGGCGGGCGGCGCATGCGGGAGCACCGCATGAGGGGATCGACGCCAATCTCCTGGCCGCCGAGATCATTCGTGATGTCAGCCTGGCTCACGATCTGGGCGAGACGGTCCGCAACACGGAGAGCCCGCCACCCGTGACGCTGCACGCGGCCGACCTAAAGAGCGAGTACAACACGCAGATTCCCCACGAAGCGAGCATATCCCTCAATGTGCTCACGCTCGAACGCACTCCCGCTGAGGTGCTG
>JAJPIP010000025.1 GCA_021324655.1 Pseudomonadota bacterium | reverse complement strand
GAGGCCGAGGGAGCGCGTGGCCCAATGCCGAGGCGCGCATAGTTGTCAAATGTCTGACCGATCGGCGCGATCGGCACCCGCACTCCGTCGGCCCGCATCGTCGCGATCGAGTCCTGAGCGTAGCGATAGCCGTAAGCGTACCCATATCGCATGTGCCCGTAGTCGAGTCCGTAATGCGTGGTCGTCTGGTGCCAGTAGTCCATCGGCGCCAACAGGGTGTAGTCGTGCGACATCTCGGCGAAGGGAAACGTCGGGAACGACTGAGGGGGCCAGGTGACTCCCACCAGGAGGTACCGAGGCCCAACGGCCGCTCGCACCAGCTGCGAGTATGCGCGGACGGACGGCAGCGTCACATTGCGTTCGATATCGGCGGCGACGCCGTCAAACCCGTTACCCGCCACAGTTCGGTAGGTGACGACGCGTCGGGTCAGCCCGACATCGGCCGCCACGTCATACAGATACGGATACACCCAGGCGATAACGGTGATGTGGGCATGGTGGGCAGCGTCAATCAACGGTCCGACGACTTTGCGGCCATGGAAGCCAAGAGGGGAAATGGCGGTCTCGAGGTAGAGATGCGAAATGCCGTCGGCATGACACGCGGCCACGATCGCCGACGGCGCCGCCTGCCCGATGGTTCCCAGCGTGAGCCACATGCCTTTCCCCGACGCTGCTGTCCAGACGGCAACCCCGTTGCGTCTGACCGCTCCCTCGTCGGGAAACGTGAACCGCACCGTCGTCCCGCGCGCCCAGAGTGACCCGATCCGGTACCACACCGTCCCGCTCTTGTCCTGTTTCCAGGCTGCTACGTGGACCGCGGTTCCGGCGGCAAGAGTTCGCACGAGAGCGGGCCCGTGGTAGAGCGGGGTTGGACTGGTCGTCTGCGCCGCGATCGAGAGCGGATGTGGGCCGGAAGCGTGGATCTGCTCATGGATCACCGGAGCATGATAGGTGGACGTCGTTGTCCACGGTTTACGGAACACGACGTCCGCGGACGGCACCCAGCCGATGGTGGAGGCCCAGATACAGATCTTTCTCCACGTGCCCTTCTTCCCGAGCACCACGACTTGCTGCTCTTCGTACAGCACGGCCAGCGAGGGAGAGCTGGTCGACGGGGACTGCCGCAGGGACACCCCGTCGTGCAGGATCAGGGCGGTACGTCCCCTGGCGCGCTGGGCTGAGGTGACACCCGGCAGCAGCAGTGCCGCCAGCAGGACCAGGGCGAGGAGCCGCATCAGGACTCGAGATGCCCCTTCTCGCGCAGATAGCGGTAGAACTTGAGACGAGCGACTTCCGGCTTGCTGAGGCGCCTCTCCATCAACTGCTGCACGGCGATACCTGCTCCGACCGCCGCCAGCGCGGTCAGCGCCAGTGCCAGAACGATACCGGAGCCGCGCTGGGTTTGCTCGAGGTCGAGCCGTTCTTCATTCATCTTCCATTCCTTCGGGGAAAAGTCGGCACAAGTATAGCCAAGGTGCCCTACACCGTGGCACCGTCCATGCGGGGCATGTGGCATGCCAAACCGTCTGTCAGGTGAACGCAGTCCGTACCTCCAGCAGCATGCGCACAATCCGGTTGATTGGTACCCCTACGGTCCTGAGGCGTTCGCACGTGCCGTCGCCGAGGACAAGCCCGTGCTGATCAGCATCGGCTATTCGGCGTGCCACTGGTGCCATGTCATGGAACGCGAGTCCTTTGAGGACGAGCGGACCGCGCGGCTGATGAACGACCTACTGGTGAGTATCAAGGTTGATCGCGAAGAACGCCCGGATGTCGATGCCGTCTACATGGAGGCGGTACAGGGGCTGACCGGGCAGGGCGGCTGGCCGCTCAACGTTTTCTGCACGCCACAGGGAGAACCGTTCTTCGGCGGGACCTATTTTCCTCCTGAGCCGCGTCACGGGATGCCGAGCTGGCCCCAGGTCGTGGCCTCCATAGCCCGCGCCTACCACACGGAACGTCAGCAGGTACTGCAGAACGCGGAGGCGGTCACCGAGTACGTTCGCAGCGCCCAGCAGATGCCGCAATCCCATGAGCTCCTGACCCCTGAGATGATCGCAACGGCATATGCGGGACTCGAGAGCCAATTCGATTGGACAAACGGCGGCTTCGGCGGAGCACCGAAGTTTCCTCAGCCGCTTGGTCTGGAGTTTGTTCTGCGTCAGTCCGGGCGTCGTCCTGGAGCGCGCGATTTTGCCGCGTTGTCCTTACAGCGCATGGCGGCGGGCGGGCTCTACGACCACCTCGGTGGCGGCTTCCACCGCTACAGCGTGGACGCCACCTGGACCGTTCCCCACTTTGAAAAGATGCTGTACGACAACGCTCTGCTCGCGTCCCTGTATCTGCACATGTTCCAGATCGCCGGTGAGGAGGAGTATCGCGACGTCGCTACGGGCACGCTCGACTACCTGCTGCGCGACCTGCGCTCACCCCAGGGAGCCTTCTATTCCGCCCAGGATGCCGACAGTGAGGGGGAGGAAGGCCGGTACTACGTCTGGACCCCGCAGGAGTTGGAGCGCGTTCTCGGTCCGGAGGATGCTCAATTGATAGCGCTCCGCTTTGGCGTGACGGCGCGCGGCAACTTTGAGGGAGCGACCGTCCTGACACTTGCCATGCCGGTCACGGAGGTCGCGCGCCGGGTAGGCTCGCCGCCGGAGGCGGTACACGCGCGGCTGGTGGAGGCGCAGCGGCGTCTCCTGATCGCCCGTGACCAGCGAGTTCGGCCGCCGCTCGATAGCAAGGTGCTCGTTTCCTGGAATGCTCTGGCCATCCGCGCGCTGGCACAAGCGGGCCGGGTGCTGCGGCGATCCGACTATCTGGACGCTGCCGAGCGCGCCGCCGATTTCATCCTTACTCAGATGCGGCCCGGCGGCGGGTTGGTGCGCAGCTGGCAGGGCGAGGCGTCCCGTATTCCGGCGTTTCTGGAGGATTACTCGTACCTGGTGGAGGCGCTGGTCACACTGGCCGAAACGACGGGCTCTGCCGGGCGGCTCGACACGGCCCGTGCCCTGGCCGAGGCGATGGTGACCGTTTTCTGGGATGACGAGCAGGGGGCGTTCTTCGACAGCCAGGTCGGCGTGGTCGATCTCATCGTTCGGCCCCGGTCTTTTTTTGACAACCCTATTCCGTCCGGTAATTCGGCTGCCACCTTCGGCTTGCTACGCCTCCACGCGCTGACCGGGGAGGATCGCTACCTCACCTGGGCAATGCCCGCCTTCCGCAGTGCGCGCGGCCTGATGGAACGTGCCCCCCTGGCCGTCAGCTACCTGCTGAGCGCGCTCGACTTCTATCTCGAGGGTGCGACGCAGGTTGGTATTGTGGGTGACCCCGCAGACCCGAAAGCGCAAGCCCTGGCGGATACCGTCTTCCGCCGCTATCTGCCCAACGCCGTGGTGGCGATCGGTCCATCCGATTCGCAGCCACTCCTGAACGGGCGCGGCCTCATCGAGGGGAGTCCGGCCGCCTACGTTTGCCGGCACTTCGCCTGCGACCTGCCGGTCGCCGATCCCGAGAGCCTGGCCGCACAGTTGGAGGGGATCCGTGCCGGCTGAGTACGTGTTTCCCCTGGCGGAGATTCTGGAAACGACCAATGCACAGGGCGCCGTCTGGTCGCACGAAGGGCGCGACCTCGACGTCAATCTCGTGTTCTTTCGGGGCGTGGAGGGCGTTGAGACGCACGTCAATGACGAAGTCGACGTGCTGGGCGTCGTTCTGGAAGGGGAGGGAGTGCTGACGGTGGACGGCACGGAGACACGCATCCACGGCGGGGAAGCGTTCTATATCCCGCGCGGCGCGCGGCGGTCCATCCGGGCCGCCGGCTGGCAGGTCGCCTACCTCAGCTGTCACCCCCGGCGTCGAGGGCTGCGTCCCGCGTGATTACCGGGTCACGCTGATGCTGACGGACTCCATCTTCGGCGGATGCACCGGCTCCGAGAACTCATTCGTCCCCGGATTGAGCATCACGGCCGTCTTGTCCAGCCGGTTGATGGTCGCGCGCCCCGCGATGACTTTGCCGAAGATCGTGTAGTTGGGCGCGAGCTTGATCCGCTTGCCGGTGACGATGAAAAACTGGCTGCCGTTGGTGTTCGGCCCGGAGTTGGCCAGGGCGACCGTGCCCCAGGTGTAGGGCATGTGGACCGGCTCCGTCGCGAAGTGATAACCCGGCCCGCCGAAACCGGTTCCGGTTGGATCTCCCGTCTGGATCACGAAGCCACGAATGATGCGATGGAAAATCAGACCGTTGTAAAAGTGGTGCTTTGCCAGAAAGACAAAGCTGTTCACGGCCAGAGGAGCGACCCTGGGAAGGAGCTCAATCCGGAAAGTTCCGTCGGTCGTCACGATGGTCGCCGTGTAGTGCCACGACCGATTGATCGTCATGGGAGGCGGGTGATGGTACTGAGCGACCGCGGCTGCCTTTGGGGTTGGCGTCGGCTTTGTCGCGGCTTGCGCCCCACATCCGGCTACCAGCACGACTATCACGAGAAGGACGCTGAGACGCAATCCGGATGCTCCCTTTGCCTGTTCGTCTCGCGCTCCATGCGCGAACCCAAGAAGTCTACCATGCACCTGGCGCCACTAAGATGAAGTCATGAACATGGCGAATGCGGCGGCGCACGAGCGAGTCCGCGCCGCGGCGGACGGAATCGATCAAGATTTACCGGAGCTGGCGCGGGCCGTCATTCGGCAGTATCTGGATGCGCAGAGCGAGGACACGCAGTCCTTTCTGGCGCGGCCGGATGCGCGGAACCAGCATCAGACGCGCTGGCACCAGTGGGGCATCATCACGCACACGCGGGTCTTCCTCCGCCATCTCGATGAGGATATACCCCGGTTCCTGACGCGCTGGGGTCTCTGGGAGATCGCCGATACTTTCCTGTCTCGCCCCATCGACGGCGCCGCGCGGTGGGATCTTCTGCGCATCGGCGTGCTTCTCCACGACATCGGCAAGTTCGCGGCGCGGACGCGGGGCCGCGAGCGCTATCACTTCACCGGTCACGAGCGGCTGTCAGGGCAGATCATTCGCGAGAATCTCGATCTCTCCCGCTACGGTCTGACACCGGACCAGATGGAATACGTGGCCCGCACCGCTGAAGACCATTTCGTGCTGGGTCTGATACGAAAGCGGGCGCGCGACCAGGGGACTTATGACCTGAATTTTGTCTCCGGGCCGCGTTTCCCGGCTGTCGCGCTTGATATCAAGCGCACGCATCCCGAAGATTTCGTCGAGATCGGAATCCTGTTTCTGGGCGATTCGCTCGCCAAAGCGCAGCCCGATTCCGGCCCTCCCGATGCTCTCACTCAGTACGATCTCAACATTCACGTGGCGCACCGCTACCTCGCGGCGGTCCTCGACCGCCCCGTATAATTCGGCGGGCGCTGGGCGCCCTTTCTTCATCTATGCTGCACGGTGCGGTCGCGCTTAAAGAGGACAACGTTCAGTTCGTCACGGACGCGGCGGGCGACATTCCCGCTGAAAACCGTTACGGCTACGGCCTGTACTCGCGGGATACGCGGTATCTCAGTCGGTTCGAGCTAACGGTCAACGGGCGCCGGCCCCTGCATCTCTCTCACACCGTCAACCGGCACTACATTGCCACGTTTCAGGCGATCAATGACGAGTATGTGTTGCCCGATGGGCGGGTGATCCCGCCGCAGACGGTCAGCATCCGCCGCAGCCGATTCGTCACCGATCACGGCCTCTACGAGCGCATCGGTCTGATGAACTGCAATCCCGAGCCACTCACTCTGACCGTCTCGCTCGCTCTTGACGCCGACTTTCGGGACATGTTCGCGGTGCGAGGGTTCAAAGAGCAGCCGCCGCCCTGCGTCCAGGTGTCGGTCGTCGATGAGACGATTCGCTACGTTGCGCAGGGACGTGACGGAGTGATCCGGGAGAGCGGGATCGCGTTCTCCCGGCAACCGGATGTGCTGACGCCCGGCTCCGTCGAGTTTCTTGTCCAGCTCGCCCCGCAGCAGTCCACTTCGATCGTGGTTCACGTCCGGCTGAACCCCCAAGGCGCGATCGACGCGGGAGACTTCGACAGTGAGCTGGAGCGCCTGGCCGGATCGTACCGCCAATGGGAGGCAGGATCCACCGCGATCGCCACCGACAACACCCTCTTCGACCGAGAGCTGTTGCGCGCCAGCCGCAACGACATCCGCACGCTTCTGGAAAGCACGCCTCATGGCATGATTCCGGATGCCGGAGTGCCCTGGTACGCCGTTCCCTTCGGGCGTGATGCCATCATCACCGGCCTCCAGACACTGATCTACAACCCGTCCATCGCCGAGGGGACGTTGCGCTATCTGGCGGCGTATCAGGGCCGCACCTGCGATCCGAGGCGCGAGGAGGAACCGGGGAAGATCATGCACGAGATTCGGCGTGGGGAGCTGGCGTCTTTGCGGGAGATTCCGCACACCCCCTATTACGGCACCGCCGATGCCACCCCACTCTTCGTCGTTCTCTTCTGTGAGACGATGGCCTGGACGGGCGACGAGGACCTCTACCGTGATCTCCTGCCGGCCGCTCTGGCCGCTCTGGAGTGGGTTGATCGCTACGGCGATCGTGACGGTGACGGCTACGTCGAGTACGCCGTCTCCGGCCCCGGTGGAGTGATCAATCAAGGCTGGAAGGACTCTCCGACCTCCGTCCTGCATGAGGACGGCAGCCCAACCCCGCACCCTATCTCCCTGGTGGAGGTGCAGGGATACGTCTACGCCGCCAAATCCGGCATGGCGGGTCTCCTGCGCCGTCATGGCGAGATCGCGGCCGCGGATCGCCTCGCGCGCGAGGCCGCCGAATTGAAGCGGCGCTTCAACCGCGACTTCTGGATGGACGATGAGCGGTACTATGCCACCGCGCTGGATGCGAACAAGCGGCAGGTGCGCATGGTGACCTCCAATGCCGGTCACTGTCTCTGGTCCGGTATCGCCGACGACGAGAAGGCTGATCTGGTTGCCGATCGCCTTCTGCAGCCCGACATGTTCTCCGGCTGGGGCATCCGCACCCTGTCGTCGCTGTCGGCGCACTACAACCCCATGAGCTATCACAACGGGTCGATCTGGCCACACGATACCGCGCTCATTGCGCTCGGCTTGCGCCGCGCTGGGCGCCCGGCGGAAGCGGTGCAGGTGGTCGATGCGCTACTTGAGGCCGGCTTCCGTTTCCCCGATGCACGGCTGCCCGAGCTGTTTTCCGGCTTTGCTCGCGATCGCCGGTTCAATTCCAGTCCGGCCGCGGTCCTGCGCTCCTGCAGCCCGCAGGCCTGGGCCGCGGGAGCCGTCTTCATGCTTCTCCAGACCCTGGTCCATCCGGACCCGGACCCCGAGATGGGAACCATCACGGTGGACCCGGTGCTGCCGGATCTGTTCGACAAGATGAGCCTCACCAATGTGCGAGTCGGCAACACGCATGTCGATATCACGGTGACCCGGGACGAGCTCCCCTCCGCGCCCCTTCCGGTATGACCGGTCGGGTCATCCTCCTGCACTACTCACCACCGGGCGTTGTGGGCGGGGTTGAGCACATCATGTACGAGCATGTCCGCCTCCTCCGGAACCGAGGGATCGAGGTTCTGGTCGTGGCGGGGAGGCCGGGGGAGGATGTCTGTGTCATCCCGGACGTGGACTCGGCCGATCCGGGGAACGTGGTGATCGAAGGCGAGCTCGATCGGGGCGTCGTGTCGCCGCGCTTCTATCGCCGGCGCGATGCGATTCTCGCTGCCCTCCGCTCCATCCTGCGGCCCGGCGATCTGCTGGTCGCGCACAACGCCTTCACGCTGCACTTCAATCTTCCGCTCACCGCGGCACTATGGGAGCTGTCGGCACACGCGTCCGGTGTCCGGTTTGCCGCCTGGTGTCATGATCTGTCCTGGGTCAATCCGCTCTATCTCCCCGATATGCGTCCGGGCTATCCCTGGGACCTGTTGCGCCTGCCGGCACCAGACGTGTCCTACGTCGCCATCTCCGAGGAGCGCGCCGCCGAGATGACGTCGCTCTGGGGGGAGAGCGGAGACGTGCGTGTTATCCCGAATGGGATCGATGTGGCGTCTTTCCTCCGTCTGTCGGAACAGGCGCGGGACCTCGTCGCGCGGTACCGCCTGCTTGATCGCGGTCTGGTCATCCTGCTCCCCGTGCGGGTCACCCGGCGCAAGAACATCGAGTGGGCCATCCGGGCAGTCGGCGCCCTGCGTGATCGGGGCGTCGACGTGCTTTTCGTGGTGTCCGGCCCGCAGGCGCCCCACCATCCCGGCCGATCGGACGCCTACCTGGCGGAGTTGAAAGCGCTCTGCGCCGATCTGGAGTTGGCCGATCACGTCGTGTTCCTTTCCGACGCCCTGGGCCGGACCCTCGATCTCAGCGTCGTTCACGAGCTCTACCTGCTTGCCGACGTTCTACTCCTCCCCAGCAGCCAGGAGGGCTTTGGATTGCCCTTGCTGGAGGCGGGATTGGCCCGCTTGCCGGCCGTCGTGTCCGACATCCCGATCTTCCGGGAGGTCGGGGGCGACGCGGTGCGCACGGTCCCGCCCGGCGCCGAGGCTGATAGAATGGCCGAAGCGATTCTCGGCGCGGTCAGTGACGCCTCCCCGCGACTCCGGCGCCGGGTACTCGATCGCTATCGCTGGGATGTGATCGCCGATTCCCAGCTTGTGCCATTTGTTCACGAGGGAGATCGTCGTGTCCACCGGCGTTGATGTTCTGATTCCGTTTTCCGGCATGTTGTCCTCGCGCGAGATGCTGGGCATCGCCGGAGCTGTAACCGCGCGATACGGCGGGGCGACGACCGTGCTGGGAGTCGTGGAAGTGCCGGAGGAGCGTTCACTCAGCGAGGCCGCCTTGCTGGCGCGCCGGCATCGCACCCTGCTCCGCCGCGCCGCCCTCTATGGCGACGCCGATGTGCGGGCGCAGGTCGTCCCCACCCACTCGCTGGCAGCCGGCATTAGGACCGGGGTGGAGGAGACGGGCGCCGACCTCCTTCTCCTGGGATGGCGGCCCGGACGCAAGCCGGCGTCGGATGTGCTGGCGCAGTTCGCCGCTGATCCGCCCTGTGACCTGGCTGCCGTCAAGCCGGGGAAGAGCGAGCGCATCGAGCGTGTTCTGGTGCCGGCCCGCGGTGGTCCGCATGCTCGCCTGGCGCTCCGCCTAGCCGCCGCCGTGGCGGCCAGGCACAATGCCACGCTCACCCTTCTCCATGTTTCGAAGCCCGAGTGGAGCGCCGCGCGGCGCTCCGCCGAAGCGCTGCACTTTCAGCGCGTCTGCGAGAGCATCGAGTATCCCCATGTGCGGCGCCTGGAGATCGACTCGCCGGACGTGGAGAGCGTCCTCCGGACTGAGGGGGCCAGGCATGACATGGTCGTGATGGGTGCCGCGGCCCGTGACGAGCGCTCTGTCTATCTCTTCGGGCTGCTGCCGGAGCGTGTGGCGCGCGCCATCGATGCCGCCGTCGTCGTCGTGAAGACGCGCGAGCCGGTGACCGCGGGGATGTTCGGGCGAGCGGACCGTTCGGTTGCGGCGCCCGAGCACGCGAGCATCTCCGAGCTGGTCGACCGGTGGTTTGCGCGCAATACGTTCCACAGCCACGAATTTCGGAGCTTGCGTTACCTGGTCGATCTCAAGGAGCGGCAGGGACGAACCATCAGCGTGGCTCTGCCGGCCCTCAACGAAGAGAAGACCGTGGGCAAGATCATCTCGACCATCAAACGGACCTTGATGGAACGGGTGCCGCTGGTCGATGAGCTGCTGCTCATCGACAGCAACTCGGACGACCGCACGGTCGAGATCGCAGAGGGCCTGGGAATCCCGGTCTATCGCCATCCCGAGATCCTCCCACACCTCCCCTCGTATGCCGGGAAAGGTGAGGCGCTGTGGAAGAGTCTCTACGTGACCAAAGGCGACATCGTGGTCTGGGTTGACTCCGATATCACCGACCTCCACCCCAAGTTCGTGTACGGGCTTGTCGGTCCTTTGCTGGCCGATCCGGCCCTCGGTTTCATCAAGGGGTTCTATCGCCGCCCGCTCAAGCTGGGAGGAGAGCTGGCGACGACCGGCGGCGGACGCGTCACCGAGCTCACCGCACGGCCGCTCATCAACCTGTTCTACCCGCAGCTATCCGGCGTCGTGCAGCCACTGGCCGGTGAGATGGCGGGGCGCCGCGACATTCTGGAGACCTTGCCTTTCTTCACGGGGTATGGCGTGGAGACGGGTCTCCTGATCGATATTCTCGAGCGCTACGGCCTCGATGTCTTCGCGCAGGCGGACCTGGAGTACCGCATTCACCGCAATCAGACGCTTCTCTCCCTCAGCAAGATGGCCTTTGCCATTGTGCAGGTCGTCATGCAGCGCCTGGGCGAACGTGACCGTCTACGGCTGGCGGATGAGATGAATTCGACGATGAAACTCATTCACTACTCTCCGACCGAGCTGTTCCTGGAAGTGAAGGAGATCCACGAGAACGAGCGCCCGCCCATCGTCACACTCCCTGAGTACCGCATGCGACACCATCCAGAGTCGGCGACCCTGCCGGCGCTGGCGGAGGCGTAGCTCCTCTCAATCGTCGTCGAACGGAGAGAAGCGGCTCGATACCGGGACGGGGACACGAATGTGAACCGGACCGTGCACAAATGTCTGGCACGCCAGGCGCAATCTCCCGGCATCCCGGCCGAGGCGCTCGCGTTCGCGCTCTGAGACCGGCGAGAGGTTCTCTGCGCCGCCGAGCACTTCGACGCGGCAGGACGTGCAGAAGCCGTTTCCGCCGCAGACATGGCGGTGTTCGATCCCGGCCGCGAGCAGTGCATCCAGGAGGCGTCCGGCTTGCACCGTGATCGCGCGGTCGCCGTACTGAATCGCGATGTCGCTCACGGCGTGGCTCCCGACTCCTGGGCCGCCATGATCTCGTCCGCCATCTGGAAGGCACGGTCGCGGTCGCCTGCGGCCAGGGCGCCGTCGATGACCGCGTCGCGCAGGGCATCCTTGACGTCCCGGATCCACGGACCGGCGGGACGTCCGTACCGCGTCATGAGGTCGTCGCCGGAGAGCGGACTCTCCAGCCGCGGACTCTGCTGCTGCACGGTGCGGATCCGGGACTCGAGAGCGTCGTAGCGGCGGGAGCCGGATGATTGACCGGCCAGGGCGTGACCGGATGCATCGGCGCGTGCCAGCATGAGAGCCTCGCTGGTCAGCGTCCCGAGACGCATGGTGAGGCGTCGCACAGCGCCGTCCGTCCACTCGTCGGTGTAGCCGTGCATCTGCATGTGCGTGCTGACCAGCAGGACGACACCCTCGACGATGTCCTTGCTGTACCGAAGGTCCGTCAGGATCTCGCGCGCCACCTCGGCGCCTCGCTCCTCGTGCCCGAAGAAGCGTGGCCGGCCGCTCGGCTCGTGGGTGCGAGTCGCCGGCTTGGCGACGTCGTGCAGCAGAGCTGCCCAGCGAAGGGTCAGCAGCGGCGGTACGGCGGCCACCACCCGCATGGCATGGTCCCAGAGCGAGAGCGGGTGGAACGGTCCGTGATCCGGCATGCGCGTCAGTTCCATCAGCCCCGGGACCGACTGGGCCATGAGCGCGCTGTCCCGGAGCAGCTCCAGAGCCCGGACCGGCTCGGCCCCGGTCAGCATCTTCGTGTACTCATCACGGACGCGCTCGCGCGAGATCGATCCCAGAGCCGGAGCCGACCGTTGCATCGCCGACCAGGTTTCCGGATCGACATGAAAGCCCAGCCGGGACGCGAACCGGACGGCGCGCAGCAGACGCAACGGATCCTCGGCGAACCGCTCCTCGGGTGTGCCGACGGCGCGAATCAGTCCGGCCACGAGATCGTCACGGCCGCCGAGCGGATCGATGAGGTCACCGGTGAGAGGATCGCGCGCCATGGCATTGATCGTGAAATCACGACGCTCCAGGTCCGCGCGTAGCGAGCGCCCAAACTGCACCTGCGGCTTGCGCGACCCTGCCTCGTACTCTTCCGTCCGGTAGGTGGTGATCTCCACAGGCCGTCCGTCGAGCGCGAGCCCGATAGTGCCGAACTTCTCGCCGACCCGATAGGGCCGGCCGGCTCCCAGAGTCGCCAGAATGCTCGCCGTGGTGTCCGGTTCGGCCGACGTCGCGAAGTCGAGGTCAAAGTCATCCTGGCCGAGCAATTGATCGCGCACGGCGCCGCCGACCAGATACAGCTCGGCGCCGCGGTCACGGAAGAGTCGTGCCAGGTGCGTGGCGAGCGTCTCCCTGTCCATGGTCGCGATGTCCTTCATACCGACTCTCTACCATGAGCGCACGTTCAGTGCCAGTGACTCTCTACCGCCGCAGCGAAGGAGCACCGCGCACAGCCCACCAGATATAGGACACAATGGTGTCTGGACACCTATAATTTGACATTGACATAACAAGAGGGACGTGCGATGAGGTGCCCATTTTGTGGCTACAAGGACTCGCGGGTCATTGACTCCCGCGACATCGAGGCGGGGGAGAGCATCCGCCGCCGGCGGGAGTGTCCGGAGTGCGGGCAGCGGTTCAGTACCTATGAGCGCGTCGCTCTCAGTCTGCAGGTCGTGAAGCGCGACGGACGCCGCGAGGAGTTTGACCGGGGCAAGCTCGTCAACAACATGTGGAAGGCGTGCGAGAAGCGCGGCCTGTCGGTGGACACCATCGAGGCCATCGGCCGGCAGATCGAGCGCAAAGTGCACCGCCTTGGCCTGTCGGAGGTTCCGAGTACCGTTCTCGGCGAATACGCCATGGAGGCGCTGCGCGATCTCGACGAGATCGCCTATATCCGCTTTGCCAGCGTGTACAAAGCCTTCGCCGATCTGGACGACATGCGGGCCGAAATGGAACGGCTGGTGGCGCGAGCACCCAGCGAGGACCCATCTCGCGCGTGAATCTCTTTCGCTTCGGGTCCCTGCCGGTTCCGCACGCCGTGAGCACACGGCAGGGTGGTCTGAGTGACGGCCCCTATGCCTCGCTCAATGTCGGTTACGGGACCGACGACGCGGAAGAGCGGGTGACGGGCAACCGGCTCCTCCTCCTGCAGTCCCTGGGCATCGCGCCGGAGGCGGTCATCGCCGGCCGGCTATCCCACGGCAACGCGGTGACCGTCTTCCGGCGAGGACAGGAGAGTCCCGAGGTGGAGCGCCCCGTGCGGGCCGGCTCGACGCACCGCGACCGCGCTTTTCTCTCCGATGCCGCCGTCAGCGACGTGCCGGGGCTCTACGTCTTTCTCACCTTTGCCGACTGTGTCCCGCTCCTCTTTCACGATCCGGTGCGCGAAGTGGTGGGTGCCGCCCACGCCGGGTGGCGGGGTACGGCCGCCGGCATCGCCCGTCACACTATCGCCGCCATGTGCGACGCGTTCGGCTGCCGGCCCGCCGACATCCGGGGGGCGATCGGGCCGTCTATCGGTCCCTGCTGCTATACGGTTGGGAGCGACGTCTGCACAGAATTCCGGGCGCGGGGAAACCCGCCAATCATGCGCGGCCATCATCTCGACCTGTGGGCCGGCAATGAGGTACAGATGCGCGACGCGGGCGTGACCCTTGTCGAGACGGCAGGTCTCTGCACGGCGTGCCACACCGATCTCTTCTTTTCGCACCGCGCCGAGTCGGGACGAACCGGCCGGTTCGCGCTGGTGGCGGGGCTGCGGGCATGACCGAGATCGCTGCCCGGCTGGCGGCAGTCCAGGAAGCGATCGCCGCGGCGGAGCGCCGCGCCGGCCGCGAGGGTGAGGTGACCCTGGTGGCCGTCACGAAGACGGTCGCCCCGGAGCGGATTCGGGAGGCCTACGACGCGGGGCAGCGCGTCTTCGGCGAGAACCGCGTGCAGGAAGGTCTGGTGAAAATCGCCGAGCTGGCGCCGTCCATGTCCGACGCCCAGTGGCATCTGATCGGGCACCTGCAGACGAATAAGGCACGCCGCGCTGCCCGCTCCTTCTCCCTGGTGGCATCGGTCGATACCGTGCGTCTGGCGGAGATTCTGGACGATGCAGCCATGCAGGCGGGTCGCGTGCTCCCGATCCTGCTCGAGGTGAACGTCGCGGGTGAAGCATCCAAGAGCGGTTTCGCTCCCGACGCCATCGAAGACACCGTCCGCTCGCTGCTGGGCCGCCGGCACCTTTCTCTGGACGGTTTGATGACCGTCGCGCCGCTCGCCGGCGATCCGGAGGAGGTGCGCCCCGTCTTCCGGCAGCTGCGGGACCTGCGCGACCGGATACGGGAGACGCTTCCCGTCACCGGTTTCCACGAGCTCTCCATGGGCATGACGGGGGACTTCCCGGTGGCTATCGAGGAGGGGGCTACAATGGTCCGCATCGGACGCGCCATCTTCGGCGCGCGAGGAGAGACCACGTGATAGTCACCATCGTTGCCGACTTTATCAGAATCCTCGGCACGGTACTGACGATACTCATCATCGTTCGGGCTATTTTGAGCTGGTTCGCGCCTGCCGGCGGGGAGGTCATGCGCGTTCTGGTGGACGTGACCGAGCCCATCCTGGCTCCCATCCGGCGGCTGCTTCCTCCCATCGGCGGGCTGGATCTGTCGCCCATCCTGGCGCTGGTGGCCATCAACGTTGTGCAGCAGCTTCTCCTGAGCTTGCTGCCGGTGTCGTAGCCTGGCCGCCCGCCTCCCCGTTATCGTCAGTCCTCGATCTTCCCGGAATGAGCTGGTGTGCTCGCACGGCGACGTCCGCGTCCGCGTCACGGCGCCGCCGGCAGACGGCCGCGCCAATGAGGCGCTGATCGCGCTTCTTGCCGGCCACCTCCACGTTCCGCGCTCCCACCTGCGGATCGTCCAGGGCGCCTCGACTCGCCGCAAGCTGGTGGAGATCGACGAGCTGAGCGCGTCGGAAGTCCGGGCCCGTCTCGGCATCTCCTAGACTGTCGTGTGAGCGTCCCGAGCAATCCCCGCGGTACGCAGGACATCCTCCCGGAGGAGTGGCCCTACTGGACGCATGTCATCCGTGAGGCGGAGGAGGTCGCGCGCCTCTTCGGCTACGAGCGGATCGAGACGCCGACGATCGCCGATACGGAGTTGTTTCTCCGCACCAACGACGAGGGCACCGACGTCTTGAAGGAGATGTACACCTTCCAGGACCGAGGAGGGGACAGTCTCACGCTCCGGCCGGAAGGAACGGCACCGGTCGTGCGCGCCTATCTGCAGCACGGGATGAGCCGCCGTCCGCAGCCGGTGAAGCTGTTCTATGTCGAGCACATGTTTCGCTACGAGCGTCCGCAGGCCGGCCGCTTCCGCGAGCACCACCAGTTCGGGTGCGAGGCGCTCGGCGTCGAAGACGCCTATCTCGACGTCGAGATGATTGCCCTGCTCCGCACGCTGTACGAGCGACTGGGGCTGGGCGATCTTCGGCTGCAGATCAACAGCATCGGCGACCGCAACTGCCGTCCCGCCTACCTCGATGGGCTCCGCGCCTACCTGTCGGAGCGTCGGGAGGCGCTCGCCCCAGTCGATCAGGAACGGCTGGCCCGCAACCCCCTGCGTGTCCTCGATACGAAGGAAGAGCGCTCACTCCCTATCGTGGCGGACGCGCCTTCGATTCTCGACTTCCTCTGCGAGGACTGCCGGGTCCACTTCGAGCGGTTACGCCACGGCCTCGACGTCCTCGGCATTCCCTACACCATCAATCCCACGCTGGTGCGCGGCCTGGACTATTACACCCGGACCGTCTTTGAGTTTTACGAGGAGGAGCACGGAGCGCAGCTGGCGGTGAACGGAGGTGGCCGCTACGACGCGCTGGCCGAGCAGTTGGGTGGTCCGCCGACGCCCGGCATCGGCTTCGGCCTGGGAATCGAGCGGGTCATTCTCCTGCTCAAGGAACGGGACATCGGCCCGCCGGTCTGCCCCGGACCACGTGTATCTCTCGTTCACGTGGGCCAGGGGACGGAAGATATCGCGATACGTCAGGCCGGACGCCTGCGCGCTGCCGGCATCGATGCCGTCATGACCTTCGGCGACCGTAGTCTGCGCGCCCAGATGCGCGCCGCGAACGCCGCCGGCTCGGCCTATGCCGTGATTATCGGTCCGGACGAGGCCGCCAACGGCACTGTCACGATCCGCTCCCTGCGAGACGGGAGCCAGGAAACCGTTCCCGAGTCACTCCTGGTGGAAGCGGTCTCGGGTCCGCCACGCCTGTAGAGGAGCGATCTCAGGGAACGACGTCCACCGGGGTACCGATGGGCGTCCAGTTCCACAGGAACGTCATTGCTCCTGGCGGGATATTGACGCAGCCGTGAGTGCCGCCGTAGTTGGTGCCGGGTGCGGTCCCGGAGTTTGACCCGGGACCGAAGACGCTGCGCCAGGGGGCGTCGTGCAGGAAGTAGCCGCCGACGCGGAAGAGCAGGGCGTAGTGGACCCAGGACGGCGCATACCAGTAGGGCGATCCCTGAGGCCACGGCGAGATGAACTCGTACGGGCTGTAGCGGGCCAGGACCTGGTAATTGCCCACCGGCGTCGGCAGGAAGCGATTGCCCGTCGTCACATATGTCTGGAGCACCAGGCGATTGCCCTGATAGGCGTAGAGCGTCTGCTGCGACAGTACGACGACGATCAGTTTGCCGCCGTTCGGGTAGAGATGGACACCGCCGGCGCCAATCGTCGGGCGGGCGGGATTGAAGGCGATCCCACCCAGCTTGGCATGGGTCACGTTGCCGGCGTGGTCGACAGCATGTGCGGAAAAGAAGTAGTACCCTGCTGAGGCCAGCTTCCCGGCCGCGGTCCGCCCCGTCCAGGTGATGGTGAGGACGCGGCCGGGTAGGGCGTGCGCGTAGCGGAAGGACGCGACGGGCTTCCGGCTGCCGACGCGATAGAGCTCAAGCGTCACGTCCGCGAGTTTGCTGACCCGGAAATGCAGGTGCATGGGGCCCTGGTACGGGTTGTAATCGATGCGGCTCGGGCTGAGCCAGGTGAGGGCCGCCGGGTGCGTATCCAGCCGAAATACGTATGAGGTACTCGGTCCCCAATTACCGGCATTGTCGCGTGCCCGCACCGTCACCACCCAGATGCCATCCGGCAGGTGCGAGATCGTGGCGCCGGTGGAGGCGACGCCGGAACCGGTGGGAGTCTGCGGACGCCGTCCCACGTGATAAGCGTAGACGGCGACGCCGGAGAGGGTATCCACGGCGTGCCAGCGCAGGGTCTCAATACGCGTGTGGTACCAGTTGCCCTGAACGGGGTTGCTCGAGGAGGCGAGCGTGGGCGCGGAGGGCGGCGTGGTATCAATGCCGATCTCCGGGCCGGAGGTCGCCGTGAACGTTGTCCACGGGCTGGCGTTACCGGCCGCGTCCACCACGCGCGCCTGCCAGTGATACGTCTGACCGTTCTTCAAATCGCTTAGCTGCAACGTGACGGTCCCGCTCGTCGTGACCGGTTGTCCCGACGCGGTCGGCGTCCCGGTAAAGGGCACGTTGCTCGGCTCGATCTCGACCTGCGGGGTGAGCGAGGCGGCGCCGACTTGCACCGCAAAGTGCACGGCGAGAGTTGTTTGGTTGATCCAGGAACCGGAAGCGAGTGTCGCGCTGGACGACACTCGGGACATGGCGAGCCCCGTCGGTGCGGCGGGGAGTCCGTCCGCTCGCGCGGCGGGGATCGACAGGAATAAAACGCCGAGCAGGAACGCGACGCAGACGGATATTCGCCTCAAGGGTGCCTCCCGGTTGAAATCGTCAAAGTATAGACGCAGACGCGCCGTTCCGCCAGGAAAAACGCCGTGAATGGCTCATGACTGATCGGCACGGACCTGTTCGAGGAAGCGAACGGAGCGCAGCCGTCCCTCCATGCGGTGCGTGACGTACTCCTGGAGGCGCTGCTCGACTTCCTGCTTAGCGACCACCGGAATGCTTGTCAACGAGCGGAGCCCATCGGGATTGGTCTGCAAATGCCGCAGGAGCTTCAGCGCCGGGACGCTGATCGGAGGCGCTGCGGAATCGGCCATGCCGCAGTCGGGGCAAAGGATGCCGCCCAGCTTGGGACTGAACCGGTTCTGGCCGGGGACGATCTCCGTCCCGCATTGTAGGCAGCGATGGAGCTGGGGGCGATAGCCCGTATGGGCGAGGCTCTGCATCTCGAATGATCGGAGGGTGAGATCGAGATCGCCGTCGCCGCCCAGCTGCCGCAGCGTCGCAATGGCCAGCGCGTAGAGCGGATAGTTGGGAAGGTTCTCCGCGGAGAACTCGTCGAGAATCTCGGCCACATAGTGGGCCGATGAAACGCGGACGAGATCGCCCCGCATCGGCCGAAAATTTTCCACCGTCTCCGCCTGCGTCACGATATCGAGCTGCCGGCCACGGGCAATTAACAAGGTGCTGCGCGTGAAGAGGTCGAGGTGACCGGACATGCGGCTCTTGGTCCGGCGGACGCCCTTGGCGATCGCCCGCATCTTTCCCGAGTGCGGCGTCAGAAGCGTCAGAATGCGGTCCGCTTCGCCGTAGTCGTACCCCTTGAGGACGAGAGCTTCGGTTCGGTAGACACGTGGCGCGGCCTGGTTTGTCAAGAGTTTATACCGCTTCTAGAAGGGGAAAATGACACAATCAAGTGTACCATGCCGGCGTATGGCTGGGCCCGCCCCGCGAGTCCCGTTAGACTGAAACGCAGGAGAAGGTATGGCCCGGATCGAGACCGCGTATGTGACCGATATCGGACGCCGCCACCACGTCAATCAGGACGCGGGCGGTGCCTGGCAGTGGCCTTCGGGCCGCGGGGACGGCTTCCTGCTGGTTGTGGCCGACGGCGTGAGCGCCGGACGTCATAGCGAAGAAGCCAGTCGAGAGGCGACCCGGCTCGTCCAGGAGAGATTGGCGCCTCTCCTCGAGAGCGGGGCGCCCGGCGGTGAGATCGCCGATGCCCTCGACGACGCCATCCGGGCTGCACACCAGGAGATCGCCTCCCGCCCCCACACCCGGGTCGATCAGGCCGACGCCTCGACCATCGTCGCCGCCTACGGCACGGCGAATTGGTGCGCCGGTGCCTGGGTCGGCGACAGCCGGGCCTATCTGGTGCGGGGAGACACCGTCTCGCAGTTGACGGAGGATCATTCGTGGGCGGCAGAAGTCGTCCGGCGCGGTCTCATGGATGCGGAGGGAGCGGCGGCGGACCCGCGGGCGCACGTGATCCTGCGCTGGCTGGGGCCGGCGAACGGCGAGGATCCGGGGACGGAGCGCTTCGGGGAGAGGCTGGAGCCCGGCGATATCGTGCTGTGCTGCAGCGACGGGCTCTCCATGTATTTCTATCCCCCGTACGGCGACCCGGAGGAAATGGCGCAGATCCTCAACGCACGGCAAACCGAACTGCAGGCGGCCCTGCAGGCCCTGGTGGATACCGCCCTCCGGCGGGGCGGCGCCGACAATATCACCGTGGCGGCGGCGCGGCTGGTGCGGTCATAGCACCTCCGCCGGAAACGGCGATTCCGCCGCGGCCGCACCCTCCATGGCGCCGGCGAGGTAGGCGACGTTGGCCACCATCTGCGCGGCTTCGTGGGTGTCCTGATGGAGGGTGGCTCGAATCTCGTCGATCTGGCTCTCGCTGAGTCCGCAGAGACGGAGCACGTGCGGCGCGATATCCATACGATACGGAAGGGCGGTGACCGCAACGTCGGCGAGGCGGTGTAAGGTTCGCAAGAGTTGGGCGTACTCGGCGCGGAGCGTGGCGTCTTCCACGGCGCCCCAGGCGGCCGTTAAGTAGCTGGGGGACGCCGGGACGATCTCCTCGCTGGGAGGGAGGCGGCCGTGGTGATCCATCACGACCGACAGGAGATGTGGCGCGGCGTCTTCGGCCGGTAGCTGCACGCTCGCGGCCTCCGGAGGAACACCCGGCTTGATCTGCTGCTTCTGGGTCAGGGGCAGAACCTGCATGCGCGGCAGCTCGCCTGCCGTGGCGAGGCGCAGCGCCGCCGACGACAGAAAGACTTTGGGCGCGGCGTAGTGCAGGACGCGCAGGGCGGGGCGCGCCGTCTCGTCGGGAGCCGGCGGGCGTCCGAGCTGCGTCATGATGCGTGCCGCCTCCGACCGGATGCGATCCGCTTCCCGCTCGAAGTACAGCGTCTGGGCGTTCGGCTTGAGCGCCCGCCGGGCGACGATCAGGTAATCGGGCGTGGCGGCGACGTGACGAAAGACGGGCGGGACGAAGGGAAGACGCAAGGTGTCCTTGATGTCCCCATAGATCTCTTTAACTTTCCCCTCGGCCTCACTCTCGGGAACCTCCGCCACGGCCATTCAGTACCTCTCCATTGTGTGATCGCCACATTCTATGCAGGCGGCGAGGCGGGAGAGCCCTCCACCAGCTCGAGGAGCACGCCCCCCAGCGCCTCCGGACGGACGAACGCAATGCGGCCGTGCACGCCGCGGCGTGGCTGTCGGTCGATCAGCGGGATCCCTGCCGCGTCCAGCCGGTCCAGCTCCGCGGCGATGTCCTCCACCTCGACCGCGATGTGGTGCAGGCCCTCGCCGCGCCGCGCCAGGAAGCGCGCCACGCCGCTGTCCTCGCTCGTCGGCTGGACCAATTCGAGCTGCGTGTCGCCGATCGGGAGGAAGGCAATCTCGACGCCCTGATCCGGAACGGCCTGCCGCAAGCCGGGCTCGATCCCGAAAAGGCGCCGATAGCGGGGCAGCGCCTCGTCAAGATCCGCCACGACAATGGCGGTGTGATCGATGCGGCGGCCGTTCACGGCAAATCGTCGAGAGAGCGGCGGGCCAGCTCGGCGAATCCTGCCTCGATCGATGACTCGGCCCCGAAGTTTTCGGACGGGATACCGTCGGTCATGCCGTCCCGGCACATGCCGGTCGCCGGGTCGTACATGGTGGCGCCGCCATCGTTCCGGCCATAAAACCAGGCCGCGCCCTTCAG
>JAJPIP010000026.1 GCA_021324655.1 Pseudomonadota bacterium | reverse complement strand
CATGTCCAGCTCATTGCCCCCATTGCCATCGAGCAGGGACTGCGCTTTGCCATCCGGGAAGGCGGCCGCACCGTCGGCTCCGGTGTCGTCACCAGCGTCAAGGAGTAACAATTGGCGACCAAAAGTAAAGAGAATCGCGTGGTGATCACGCTCGCCTGTCCGGAGTGCAAGGAGCGTAACTACACCACCGAAAAGAACCGGCGCAACGACACGGAGCGCCTCGAATTCAACAAGTTCTGTCCGCGTTGCCGGCAGCGCACGCTGCACCGGGAAACACGGTAAGAATCGGCGGGTCGGCCCTTCGGGGCCGGCCCTTTTGTCGATTGACGTTTCGACGGAGCCTTCGCTATACTCTGGTGCACCGCGCCCGCCTGGGCCGGTCCTAATTATTTATGGGCAGAATTGCCCGGCCGCCGCGCGGCAACATAGGCCCGTAGCTCAATTGGCAGAGCACCGGTCTCCAAAACCGGGTGTTGCAGGTTCAAGTCCTGTCGGGCCTGCCAGTTCCTGAGACGGAGCCGCGGGCGGAGCACGCAACAGAGGTGTACGGTGGCAAAGCAGACGGCGTCGACGCCGCGACCAAATACGATCTTGCCGAACAGGAATGCGCCGAATATCGTGACGTTCTTCAAGGAGTCACGGGCGGAGTTGCGCAAGGTCACGTGGCCGACCCGGGAGGAGGCCATGAATCTGACGGCAGCAGTGATTGTGATGACCGTCGTCATCGCGGCCTTCCTCGGCATCATTGACGCCGTCCTCAATTTCCTCGTCAAGCCGCTGATCGGCGGATAGGCGAGGCGGGAGTAACGCATGACAGCACCGACCGAAACCGGCGAACAGACCCCCGAGTCCACTGGTAATGTCGTCCAGGAGCACCCGGGGTCCCGCTGGTACGTCATCCACACCTACTCCGGCTATGAGAAGAAGGTGAAGACCAATCTGGAGCACCGGATTGAGTCGATGTCCATGGCGGACAAGATCTTCCAGGTTGTCGTTCCCTCCGAGACGACGATCGAGATCAAGAACGGCAAGCGCGAGCCGGTGGAGCGCAAGATGTTCCCGGGCTACGTGCTGGTGAACATGATCGAGTTGCAAGAGGGAGACCGCGCCTCCAACGAGGCCTGGTTTGTGGTGCGCAACACCCCGGGCGTGACCAGCTTCGTGGGTGCCGACAACCGCCCCATCCCGCTGATGGATCGGGAGGTCAAGGCGATCCTCAAGCAGGCGGAGGCGGAAGCGCCCAAGATCAAGCCGACCTTCACCCGTGGCCAGAATGTCCGCATCATCGACGGTCCTTTCGCCGAGTTCATCGGCGTCGTGGATGAGGTCAGCACGGAACGCAACAAGGTGAAAGTGCTGGTCAGCTTCTTCGGCCGCGAAACGCCCGTCGAGCTGGACTTCCTGCAAGTGGAGAAGTTATAGGCCGCAGGATCGAAGACGTGTAGGCGCAGGGCTTGTCCCTGCGCGTGTCGGGCAGGGACAAGCCCTGCGCCTACAGGGGACCGCGGAACCCGGCGGCCTGATAGCGCCCGCAGGGGTAATCGCACCAGGGAGAAAGAGCTTTGGCAAAGAAAGTCAAGACAGTCATCAAGCTGCAGATCCCGGCAGGGAAGGCCACTCCGGCTCCGCCGGTTGGTCCGGCGGTCGCTCCTCACCTCAACGTGATGGAGTTCGTCAAGCAGTACAACGAGCGTACGGCGGCCCAGGCCGGCACGGTGGTGCCGGTCGAGATCACGGTCTTCGAGGACCGCTCGTTCACGTTCGTCCTCAAGACGCCTCCTGCCGCCGAGTTGCTCCGCAAAGCCGCCGGCGTACCGTCCGGTTCGGCCGTCCCGAATCGGGACAAGGTCGGCACCATCTCGCGCGACCAGCTGCGCGAAATTGCCCAGACCAAGCTCCCCGATCTGAACGCGACGAGCATCGAAGCCGCCGAGAAAATCATCGAGGGCACGGCGCGGAGTATGGGGATTACAGTCGGTTAGCAACGAACCTTGAGCTTGACCCGGTGACCGTGCCGAGCCGTCATTGCCTCAGAGCTCAAGGCTCGTAATTCCAGATTCACAATTCGTCGCTCACATGTGGAAGGCCTGTGCCAGGCCGGTGACCACCCAAGGAGGAAGACAATGGCACAACACGGAAAGAAGTACCGCCGCGCGGCGGAAATGGTGGACCAGACCAGGCAGTACCCGCCGGACGAGGCGGTTACCCTGGTCAAGCAGGTCTCGACGACCAATTTCGATGGGACGGTCGAGCTGCACATGCGCCTGGGTGTGGATGTGCGTCATGCGGACCAGATGGTGCGCGGCACGGCAGTCCTGCCGCACGGCACCGGGAAGCAGCCGCGCGTCGTCGCTTTCGCCCAGGGCGAGAAGGCGCGCGAGGCCGAAGAGGCGGGTGCTGAGGTCGTGGGAGGCGAGGATCTCGCCAAACGGATCAGCGACGGCTGGCTCGACTTCGACGTCGCCGTCGCCACCCCGGACATGATGAGCGTTGTGAGCCGTTTGGGGCGCGTGCTGGGTCCACGCGGACTCATGCCGAACCCACGCACCGGGACCGTCACCGCAGACATCGGCCACGCCATCGAGGAAATCAAGAAGGGCCGCGTCGAGTTCCGTGTCGACCGCAGCGGCATCATTCATGTGCCCATCGGCAAGGTGTCATTCGAGGAGCAGGCGCTGCTCGACAACCTGGGCACGATGGTGGACGCAATCATTCGGGCCAAGCCGTCCGGCGCCAAGGGAACCTACGTGAGATCGGTGACGATCTCGCCGACCATGGGCCCCGGCGTGTCGGTCGAGCCGGCGGCTGCCGGTGCGCTCCACGGAGCCTAACCCGTATACTTTGAGCGGGCGTGCAGCCCGCAGTCGATCAACTGAATAGCCAAAGACAGCAGGTGCGGCCGCGCCGCCTAATGAGTCCTGCCGAGGTAGCACAAAACGTCGTTTATTCGCGTTGTCACGCGCCTCGAGCCGGCTCTCGAGGCGCTTTTGTTATGACAAACAGCGACCACTCGTACTGGCCGGCCGACTCCGCCCCCTTCCCCAGCCCAGCACAGTCGCCACGACGGCACGAAATGTCTTGACCGGAACAATCCGATTAGACCGACCCACACACCGAATCCTCACAGAAAGGAGGGAAATATGCCGACAGCAGAGAAGGCCCAGACGATTGACGAGCTGGCGCAATTGCTACAGGACAGCCAGGGCGCGGTGATACTCGATTATCGCGGCCTCAACGTCAAGGATATCTCGGCACTGCGCAACGAGCTGCGGCAGCAAGACGTCGAGTTCCACGTCGCCAAGAATACCCTGCTCCGCATTGCCGCCGAGCGCGCCAACGTCACGATCGCACCGGATCAGTTGACAGGCCCGACCGCGGTCGCCTTCGGGATGCAGAGCGAAGTGGCGCCGGCGAAGCTGCTGACCGATTTTGTTCGGCGCAATCGCGCGGTCAGTATCAAGGGCGGCGTCGTCAGCGGCCGACCGATGACGGCCGAGCAGATCGGACAGGTCGCCGAGCTTCCGAGCCGCGAAGAGCTGTTCGCCAAGCTCCTCGGCGCCCTGCAAGCGCCGATGGCGCAGACTCTGGGCGTGTTGCAGGCCCCGGCCCGCGAGATCGCGGGTCTGGCACAAGCGCTCGCCGAGAAGCGCGAGGCGGCATAGCCGATATAAGCCTCGGCGGGACCTGAGCCCGTCACGAAACCCACACCCAGAGTCAATCAGGCCGGGTGGTCCGGCCGATCCCAGTCAAAATAAGCACAGGAGAGAGTTATGGTTGCCGAAAAGATGAGCGTTGAGGATCTCCTCAATCAGTTTGAGCAGATGACGATCCTCGAGGTCTCTGAGTTCATCAAGGCCTTTGAGGACAAGTTCGGCGTCACCGCCGCGGCCCCAGTTGCCGTCGCCCCAGCCGCGGGCGGGGCGGCCGGCGGCGCAGCCGAAGCGCCTGCCGAGGAGCAGACCGAGTTCACCGTGGTCCTGACCGCCGCCGGCGCGCAGAAGATCAACGTGATCAAGGCTGTCCGCGAGCTGACGCAGCTCGGCCTCAAGGAGGCGAAGGCCCTGGTGGACGAGGCTCCGAAGCCGATCGTCGAGAATGTGCCGCGCGAGCGTGCCGACGAAGTGGCAAACAAGCTGAAAGACACCGGCGCCGAGGTCGACATCAAATAACATCCGGCGATAGAGGAGAGGGGAGCGAAGGCTCCCCTCTTTTTTATTCGGCCCTACCGGCGCCGCGCCAGCGCGAGGACATCCTCCAACTCGGGGGCCCCGAGGAACCAGGCGATGCCGCAGAAGATTCCGACCCCGACAGCCAGCTCGACGGCGACGATAATCAGCACACCGAACCCGTGATAGCCGAAGACCGCGCCGAGTGGATCGAGCAGCAGATAAAGAACGAGTGCCATGCCGAGGGCGGCGATCAAGGCGTCACGGGAGGCACCGAGCAGCGAGAGGCGGCCGATGCCGCCCAGGCGCCGGTCCGCGGCGTGGGCCAGCCAGAGGACCTGCACGGCCTCCGCAATCGCCGTTGCCAGCGCCAGGCCACCCTGGCCCGAGGCAGGCGGCATGATGTGGACGAACAGGATGCTGAGAACGGCATCCAGGGCCACCGCCACCCCCGCGATCACTGCGGGAGTGTAGGTATCGCGCATCGCATAGAAGACCCGAGCCAGGATCTCGATGGCGGCCAGCGGAGCGATGGCGAGAGCATAGAACAGAAGGGCAAAGGCGACATCCTCCGTCGCGAGCGTGCTCCAGTGGGAGCCGTGGGCGTAGAGCAGGTCCACGATGGGCCGCCGAAGCACGATCAGGCCCGCCATGGACGGCAGCGCCAGAAACAGGATGAGGCGCAGACTGCGATTGACGGTCCGCCGCACGGCGGCGATGTCGTCCGCGGCCGTGAGACGGGAGAGTGTCGGAAAGATGGCGGTGCCGGCGGCCATGCCAAGGGCGCCCTGTGGAAAGGCGATGAGCGGCCAGGAGTAATTGATGGCCGCGACCATGTTGTGGGGAAGACGCGCTGCCAGGTAGAGCGTGATGAACAACATCACCTGAAACGCCGCCAGGCCGATGACCCGCGGCGTGAAGAGACGCAAGACTTCCCGCACTTCGACGGATGCCCACTCCAGAGCCGGCCGCAGCCTGTGGCGGGCCGCCGGCCAGAGCCCGGGGATCTGAATGGCGAGCTGGCCGAAGGCGCCGATGACCACCGCCCATGAGAGTCCGACGACGCCGTAGGCGTGGCCGAGAAGAGCGCCCACGATGACGGCGACGTTGTAGATCAGGGGCGCCACCGCGGTGGGGACAAAGCGGTGGTATGTCTGAAGGATGGAGGCGACGATGGCCCCAGCGCCGAGGAAGATCGGCTGCAGCAGCATGATGCGCGTTAGCTGAATAGTGAGGGTCCGCTCCGCCGGGGTAAAGCCGTGCTGTCCGTTCGCACTGCTGCCGACCAGGAAGTCCATCACCAGGGGAGCGAAGAGAAAGGCGAGCCCAGCCAGCACGGCGAGAGCGATGACGACGCTGGAAAGGACGGTCGACGCCATGTCCCATGCCGTCTCTTCATCTCCCTGCTCGATGAGCCCGGCGAAGAGCGGCACGAACGCCGAGGCGAGCGCGCCACCGGAGACCAGGAGGAACATGGTATCCGGAATGCGGAAGGCCGCGAAGTACGCCTGGATCGCGCCCGAGTCGCCGAAGACGGCCGCGATGACGGAGAGACGCACCACGCCGAGTACGCGACTCAAGATGAATGAGGCGCTGAGGATAACGGCAGCGCCGGCGAGACGGCCAACACGGGGAGGGGCCGTAGCCTGTTGAGGGGAGGCAGTCATGGCGGAAATCGGGCCATTGTAGCCCGCTGACGGCTGGTACAATTCGGCGCTTTATGACGTTAACTGTCCGTGGCTGGGACGATCCGGTGACCTGGAACGACTTCACTGCCTCGGTGCCGATGGCCCACTTTCAGCAGAGCTGGCAATGGGGCGAGCTGGCGCCGGAACTCGGCGGCCAGGCGGTGCGCTTGGGCGCCGCGCGCGACGGCGAGCTGACCGGGGCGATGCAGATCTTCGTGAATCCGGTCGCCCATACGGGATCGACCATGCTCTACGTTCCTCGCGGCCCCGCCGTGCACCAACCTGATGTCGTGACGATTGGGGCGCTGCTGCGCGGTGCGCGCGATGTTGGAGCAGACACAGGCGCGCTCGGCCTCCGTCTGGAGCCCAGCGCGCCTGCCGGAAACGCTTGCTGGGAGCGCTCGCTGCGCACCCTCGGTCTCTACCCGACCTTTCCACCCAGCCAACCGCGCAGTTCCTGGGTTCTCGATATCTCTCCGGACGAGGATGCGTTGCTCGCGGGCATGAAGAGCAAGACCCGCTACAACATCCGGCTCGCCGCCCGTAAGGGAGTCACGGTCACAGAAGGGACGGACGCTGATTTCGACGAGTTCTATGCTCTTCTGCGCGAGACCGCCGAGCGCGACGACTTCTTTGTTCATCGTGAGGACGTCTATCGCCGCATGTTCGCGCTGTTCCGTGAGGCCGGGATGTTTGCCCTGCTGCTGGCTCGCTATCAGGGACGTCTTATCGCCGCCGTGACCCTGGTGCGCTTCGGGCCAACATGCTGGTATCTGCATGGCGCGTCGTCGAACGTCGACCGCAACGTGATGGCGCCGTATCTCCTGCAATGGGAGGGGATTCGGTGGGCGAAAGGTCAAGGATGTCGGGAGTATGATTTTCGTGCGGTCCCAGACCTACTGCGGCCTGACCAGGACATGTACGGCGTCTACCGCTTCAAGGAAGGCTTCGGAGGACACCAGCTGACCACGATGCACACGTACGCCCAGGCGTACCGCCCGGGACTGTTCGGCCTCTGGCAGTTGTTCTTCTCCGGACGCTTCGCCTTGGGACAGTGGCAACGCCGCCGGCACTGTCTCCCCGTCCGCCAGTTTGCCTGAGATGCCCTTCGACTTCACGCTGGCCGGCCGATACAAGCTCATTGCCCCACTCGGCGAGGGGGGAATGGCGACGGTGTATCGGGCGCGCGACTTGCGATTGAACCGAGAAGTCGCGCTGAAGATCTTGCGCGACGACCTGATGAAGGATCCCGGCTTCCTCGCCAGATTTCAGCGCGAGGCCGAGATCGTAGCGTCGCTGACTCACCCGCACATCGTGTCCGTTTTTGACGTCGGATCGGATGACGGCAGTCACTTCATAGTGATGGAATATATCCGAGGGCGAACGCTGCGCGACGTGATCGAGACCGCCGGCCCGCTCCCGCCCGACCGGGCCGTCCGCATTTTGACTCCGATTCTCGAGGCGCTCGGCTACGCCCATCAGCGTGAGCTGATCCACCGTGACGTCAAGCCCCAGAACATCCTGTTGGCGGCCGACGGAACGCCCAAGCTCGCAGACTTTGGCATTGCGCATCTCGCCGACGGATCGACCACGCGGACGGCTGCCATCCTGGGCTCGGCCCACTACCTCTCGCCGGAGCAGTCACGCGGCGAAGAGGCGACCGCTCGCTCCGATCTATACGCCTGCGGCATCGTGCTGCACGAGATATTGACGGGTGTGCCGCCGTTCGACGGACCCAACGCGCTGGCAATCGCTCATCAGCATCTCGAGGCGATACCGCAGCCTCCACCGGGTCCGCTCGCCGCGAGCATTGGGCGCGCTCTTGCCAAGAATCCGGATGACCGTTTCCCGGATGCGGCGGCGTTCATCAAATCCCTGCGATCGGGCGCCGCATCCACGTCCAACCAGCCGCTGGTTGTGCAGACGGATATTCAGCCTCTCGCCAAGCCGGCTGAATCATCAGTGAACCCACCGGCCCGCGCGGCGGTTCGCCGTGACTTCCGCCTGCGTCGCTCGGCGCGCAAGTCCTATCTTCTCGCGGGATGCCTCCTCCTGCTTACGATGATCGTCGCGTATCTGGCGTCGACGACCGTCTGGGGCGAGTCACTCCCCCACTACCCGTCGGCGCCGTACGCACTCCTTCCCGCCGCTCTTCTCGCCGGCATCGCCGCGTTCTGGCTCAACACGCGCTCCTGGCAGTACTCGCTGGATGGGGATGCTGCCATTGTGCAGTGGGGTCTGATCAGCCACCGGCGACAGGGAGTTCCACTCCGTAGCGTCGCTTTAGTGGAACTCAAGCAGAGCGCCCTGGACCGCCTCCTCGGCATCGGCACCATCGAACTGCACGCACGCGACGACGAGGGGATGGAACGCACGATCGTCATGGAGGACGTGGAACATCCCCGCGAGGCGTATCAAGACCTTCTGCGCCGCGTTGCCCGCCGACTAAGAGACGAGTGACGGTTCACGGCGCGGTGAGGCGCAGGCAGGTTGGTGCCTCACCCCTCGAGCGACTCTAGTCGTGCTCGCGCAGCGGACTATCGAAGTGGAAGAAGTTGCTCATGTTGCCGTTGCGCATGTGCTGCTGGAAGAGGAAGACCAGTTTGCGATCACGCATAGTCTTCTCCCACTCATCCCATGTGGTCGGCTCCAGTGATTTGCCGCCGTATCCCGGAAATTGGATGCGCATCACGCCGAGGTGATCGCCGTGGTCCGTGCCGGGCACCTTGGCCGGCGTTCCGCCTCGCTCCTCCGCCCACGCCTTGATCACGTCGATGTTCTGCGTGGCCAGGGTTTGCCCGGGATGATCCTCTTTCTCGTCCGGGCTGTGAATCCACTTCGCGTACCGCGTCGTCCGTGACAGTTTGTCGCCGTACTTCTTCAGGAAGTCGACCTCGTCGGACGTCACGTTCTTGGCATTGATGCCCTCAGCTTTGTAGTTCTGTGTCTTCTGCTCGGTCGCCTGGGCCATGTCCGCACCTCCGATATCGCGACTCAGCATCCAGGAATGTTGCAAGCAGATTTCGTGCCGCACTCCTGCGAAAGGATGCGCGCAGCATCCAAAGTGGGGGATACTACGCTGACGCGTGACCATCACACACCGTCGATTGATTCTATGCAGCCAACTTTTTCTGTCGTCGCACCGGTCTACAACGAGGCCGAAACCGTTCCCCATTTCTATCAACGGGTCACCGCGGTCATGGAGCGGCTGGGAGAGCCGTATGAGGTGGTTCTGGTCAACGACGGCAGTACTGACGGGTCAACCGAGGCGCTTCACGCGCTGGCCCGGGCCGACCGCCGCGTGCGTGTCGTGGATCTCTCCCGCAACTTTGGTCACCAGATTGCCATTTCCGCCGGACTCGACTACGCACGCGGTCGGGCTGTCGTCATCATTGATTCCGACCTCCAGGACCCCCCGGAGGTCATCCAGCAGCTGGCCGAGCGCTGGAGGCGCGGGGCCGAGGTTGTCTACGCCCAGCGGTCGAAGCGTGTGGGTGAAACCCGATTCAAACTGTGGACTGCCGCGGCGTTCTACCGGATCATCCGGAAGTTGACCGCCGTCAACATCCCGCAAGACACCGGGGATTTCCGGTTGCTCGATCGAGCGGTGGTCGATGCCCTGGTGCAGATGCGCGAGCACCATCGCTTCATGCGCGGTCTCTCCGTCTGGGTCGGCTTCCGGCAGGAAGCAGTGCAGTATGAACGGCAGGAACGCTTTGCCGGCCGCACCAAGTATCCGCTCGTCAAGATGCTGCGTTTCTCGGTCGACGCCGTCACCAGCTTCAGCCACGTGCCGCTCCAACTGGCCACCGCCTTCGGCTTCTTCCTGGCTGGGCTGAGTCTGGTCGGCATTTTGATCGCTATCATCCTCCGCCTGGTCAATCACGCCATCGTCGGCCAGGCGTCGACGCTCATCCTGGTCCTGTTCCTGGGCGGCATCCAGCTGATCTTTCTGGGAATCATCGGGGAGTATCTGGGGCGGATCTACGACGAGGTCCGGGCACGGCCACTCTACATCGCGCGAGAGGCGCCCGAATCGGCAGCCGAACTGTCCGACGAGCCGCCGACGGCCATCGGACAGAGCAGGTAGCGCCTCACTCGGCCGGCGTGCCGGCGACTGCCACCCGACTGGAAGCGATCCCGGCATCTCATGCCGTCGGGATCGAGTTGTCCGATTGTGTTCGATCGATTGCTTTCTCTCGGTCCGGGGCTCCAATCACGCATAGTTAGAGTGATATGGACGATATTCTTCGCCTTCTGCACATCCTCGCTCTCCCTTTCCGCATACTCGCCGCCCCCGTTACTGCCCTTGTCCACCGACATCACAAGCTTCCTTCGGAGGTGTCCGCCGCCGACCTCCCACCACTTGGTTCCCCGTGGGATCAGGACGATCGATGGTTTCGTGGCGGCTTTCCTCCACACCCTGGCACCCAGTTGATCCCGCTGATTCACGGCGATGAGTATCTGCCCGATCTAGTCGAGTCAATCCGCGGAGCCCGGCAGCGCGTGACCGTCGCCGGCTGGTGTTTGACGCCTCACATGCCCTTACTCCGGACTGAATCAGATGTCGTTCCCGATACGTCAGTCGCGGACATCCTGCGGGATGCGACGGAGCATGCTGAGGTCTATGTGTTGCTCTGGGCCGGCGCACCCGCCGTGTTTCGGCCGGATAGGAAGACGGCCAAGACCGCCATGCGAAATCTACTGGCAATCGCGCCGAAGGTCCACTGCGCGCTCGATTACAGCGCGCCGTTCGGTCACGATCAACATCAGAAGGCTGTGACAGTGGACGGGCGGGTCGCCTGGGTGGGGGGAATGGACCTCACGACGTTCGCCGGTGACCGTTGGGATTCGGCGCACCATCCGCTGCGTTTCGGACCGAACTGGCACGACATTCAGATGCGGATCGAGGGAGAGGCCGTCCGCGACGTCGAGGAGAACTTCCGGCAGCGCTGGAACGCCGTGACCGGCGAGCATCTCGAGCTCCTGCCGTCTGCGACGTCTCCCGACCGGGCCGGAGTGACCGCGCAGATCGTTCGGACCATTCCGCGCGGGTTCTACCCGTTTGCACCCGACGGTGAGTACGGTATCGCCCACGCGTACCTCTCGGCGATTCCCCGCGCCCGGCGATTCATCTACCTCGAGAACCAATACCTCTGGTCGCCGGAGATTGTGGACGCTCTGATCGAGGCGATGAATCGTCCGCGCGGCGAACGCTTTCGTATTGTGATGGTCCTCCCGGCCCGTGCCTATACCGGCAAGTACGACAATGACCGCAACGTGCGCCGCCTTCAGGATGCCGACGCCGGCCGGGGCATCTTTGCCTGCTACTCGCCGTACGCGGCCGATCCCGCCTTTGGGAGCACCGGCTACCGCTATCTGCCGATTTACGTCCATGCCAAGGTCGGCATCATCGACGACGAGTGGCTCACGGTCGGGTCGGCGAACCTCAATCAGCGAGGGCTGGCCAACGACGCGGAAATGAACGTTCAGGCGGTGACGCCGGATCTCGCTCGCTCGCTTCGCAGCCGGCTGTGGGGAGAGCACCTGGGAATGACGGACGAGGCAGTTGCCGCGGCCGACCCGCTTGACCTGATTGACACAGTGTGGCCAGACGTGGCGCGCAAACGGCGGGCGTCACTGCGCGCTCAGGGTCCTCCCGAGCCGCGGGCCGGGCACATCGTCGACTACCGGCCCGGATCTAATCCCGGTAGCCGCGCTCTCGACATCCTGGAGGCGGTCACCCTCGAGCACTGAGCCGTTCCGGCATCACGTTGGATGCTGGACCGGGTTCATCGCCTCCTTGCGGGCGTTTTCGTCCATCGCGGCTTGATCATGGTGCTGCTGGTACTTCGGGTCGATTCGGTGGTTCGGATCCGTGGCGTGTTTGCGCTCCCGCCCCTCCTTCTCTTCCCGATGTAGGTCGGTCTTGATGTCGGACATACAACGCTCCTTTCACATCGGTGCGTGCACCATCTGTGCCACCCGTCGTGAGGTTCATGCCGCCGGCGCGGGAGGCAGCTGAATGGTGCCATGTCCACGTTCGGGCGGAACCGGCCGGGGGAGTCTGCTCAGTCGGTTGCCGGAGGAGGACCGGATTGGTGGTAACTGACGCCCACCAGGGCTTCTCCCCCGGTCACGCCCCACCCGCCGCGCGTTGCCGCGACGTAGCTGCCAAGGGCCAGAACCGCGATGACGACCACGTCGACAAACCCGTCCACATCGCCGATTCCGACCCCGGCTCTCACCAGGCTGGCGATCCCAAAGACTAAACACCCGACGATCGCAAGATCCACTAACAAGGCGATGACGAGCTGTCCAGGTCGCGGCGTGTGCTGAAAGGCATTGTCGCCGCGCACCACCGGGGGAATGTGGCGCAGGGCAAGATAGCCGGCAGCTCCGACCGCCAGCAGCACCACGCCGTCGGTCAAGATGCGTCCGGCTCGTCCCAGGAAGTGTTGTGCCGGAAGCCCAACCAGCATGCCCAATAACGTGAACGCCGTCACCCACACGACGATCGCCGGTACGACACCGAGGAGGAAGGACCGAATGGACACTCCAATCGCTCCCCCGACAAGGGTCGTGTAGACGCGGAGCCCCGGAATCAAGCGAGCGACGCCGATCGTCAACGGGCCGGCGCCGGCCAGCCGGACCTCGGCGCGATCGAGGGCACGCGAAGCGCCGATGCGCTCCGCGGCGGCGCGAATGCCCTGAGTGCCGAGGGCGCGGGCCCAGGAATATCCGACCAGGGATCCAGCGAGTACCGCCAGGCAGGCGAGCGGCAGGAAGAGCCAGAGAGGAAAGCTGTCGTTCGCCACGAGAACGCCCGCGACGATAAGGATGCCGTCGCCGGGCAGGAAGGGCATGGGGATCCCAGCCTCTTCGGCGAACAATAAAAAGCAGAGCAACCCGATCCCGGTTGCTCCGTGCAGAGTGAGTAGCACAGTCATACATCAGAATCGCAATGATCCGGGGCCCGCGGCACCGCGGGGGCCTGCCCCGAGACATGATACGGCCCAGGCTGCGATGAAACCGCCCTCACCGGCAACTGGGCCGGCCGGCGCGTTTAGACTGAGCCCTGCGGGCGTCGGCTACCGCCGATGTCTCCCCTATTCCTGCCCGCCGCGCAGCGCCATCGCCAGCGTGGCAACACGCATGCCGACGGCGACGGCGAGACAGATAAGCGCTGAGCAGGGCCCTCTACCGAATCACGAGTGCCACGTCACGCGGCTCCCGCGCGCCGCCGCGCAGGCGCGCTGGAAGCACTGTGTGGTGACCCCGTCTGCGAGGCGGGGCTCCTCCAGTGCGGCGCCTTCGTCGTAGCCCGTGTAGAACAGACGGAACCAGGACGCGGTGATCGGAGTGTGCCGGCGTGGCTCAATGCCGAGGCGATCGAACTCATCGGTGGCCCAGGAGCGAATGATCCTCACTCTGATCGCCCCTGAGCCGGCCGCCCATTCGATGCGATGCGCGGTGCGAGCGAAGTTCTGGGCCACGACACCGGTCCGCAGCCAGTACTCATGACTTGTCGCCGGACCGAGATTGACTCCGGCACAGTAGTCGCTCAGCCACGCATGATAGATGGCGTGGGTGGGAGCTGCCGAGACTCCGCGGCTGGAGAACCATTTCGCACCCGCCTTCTCGTCGCACGGAGGAGGTATCGGCGCCGCGCCAAAGAGCTGGCTGACGGTGACGAAACGATAGCCACGGGCCCCCAGCGTCTGGATGACATAGGGCAGAGCCGCGACCGTCTCAGATCGGTTGCCACCGCCGTCGTGCATGATGATGACGCTTCCGGGGCGGACTTGCGCGAGCACCGTGGCGACGATGGCACCGACGCCGGGTAAAGACCAGTCCCGCGGGTCGACATTCCAGAGCATCGGACGGAGCTTAAGGGTGGCCGCAACCTGGGTCACCCGGCTATTCGTGTCCCCGTAGGGCGGCCGGAACCAGCGCGGCGTGACATGAACCGCGCTCCAGATAGCTTGCTGCGTCGCTCCCAGCTCAGTTCGAATGTCGCTATTCCCGAGGTACACGAGGTCGGCGTGCGTATAGGTATGATTGCCGATCTCGTTCCCACCGGCCACTTCGGCGCGAATGTAGGACGGATACTGCACAACGTGCTCTCCCACGACGAAGAACGTGGCGCTGATGTGAAAGCGCTGCAGAACAGACAAGACCCCGGGCGTGTAGATGGATGGTCCATCGTCAAACGTCAATGCGACGTAGCTGGGCGCGGCGAAGACATGATGAGACTGCCGGGCACTCGCCGACGCTGCGGGTGTGGTAGCGGCCAGCAAGAGGAGGAGACATGTGACCAGACCGGCAGCCGGCCCCAGAAAAGCGTGCCGGATCTGCGGAGTCGATCGTCCCGAGGCGCCGGATCGCATATCCTGCTCTCCTTCCGCTGCGAGCCATCAGTATACAGACCGCCCATATCAACGCACCGCCGGCCGCGAAAGTTACATGAATGGGAGCGCCCGAACGCAGGCTCGCACGGTCAGAAGCGTGTCCCTAGCGGAAGCGCTCCTGGAGACGCTCCAGCGCATCCGCGCCGGGACAGAGTCGCTCGTACGGCAGTTGCGCCAGCGGAATGTGCGATGTGTTGTTCAGTTCGTGGACGTCCTCGACCGACTCGTCAACGTACAGCAGTCCGGTGACGACTTCGCCCCTGTCGTGGTGCTGCTGGAGATAGTCCATGACAGCGACCCGGTTAGTGGGATCGTAGTCCGGCGGCACGGCGTGGAAGCGCACAAGGCTGCCGTCGTGCATCGGGATCAGAGCGTGGCCGGTCGGAGGGATGGTGGCGAGGATTTCCGGTGCCGGCGGGACGAAGTCAGTGCTGGTTACCTTCAGATCATGCTCACGCGTGTAGAGATAGCTCTTCGTGGACCCCTCATGGTCATTGAAGGTGACGCATGGGGAAGTGACGTCAACCAGAGCAAACCCGCGATGTCTCGCCGCTGCTTTCAGGATCGGCACCAACTGCTGCTTGTCGCCGGAGAAGGCCCGCGCCACGAACGTCGCGCCGATGCTCAGGCCGAGCATGACGGGGTCAATCGGCATCACGGTGTTCGGCTCACCGCGTTTACTCCGTGATCCGATATCCGCCGACGCTGAGAACTGGCCTTTGGTCAGCCCGTACACGCCGTTATTCTCGATGATGTACAGCATGCGGACGTTACGCCGGATCGCGTGAGAGAGGTGTCCCAGACCAATCGATAGCGAGTCACCATCGCCCGAGATGCCGACATACAGGAGGTCGCGATTGGCCGCATTGGCACCCGTGGCGATAGCCGGCATGCGGCCGTGGACAGAATTGAAGCCGTGGGCCCCCGCCGCGAAGTAGGCGGTCGTCTTGGACGAGCAGCCAATGCCGCTCAACTTGGCAATCATGTGCGGCGGGACGGAGAGTTCCCACAGCGCCTGCACGAGCGCGGCGGTTACCGAATCATGTCCGCAACCGGCGCACAGAGTTGACATCGCGCCCTCGTAGTCGCGGACCGTCAGCTCAAGCTCGTTCTTCCGTAGCCCGGGGTGCGTGACTTTTGGTTTGGTGATAGACGGCACGGTTACGCCTCCAGCCCCTTCATAATGCCCTCCACCACCTGGAAGGCGCTGAGCGGATACCCCCCGTAGGCGAGTACCGAGCGAAGTTTGTCCTTGGGCGTGCACGTTTCCAGGACCAGCAGCGACCGGAGCTGCCCGTCGCGGTTTTGCTCCACCACATAGTTGATCTCGTGGCGTTCGAGAAATCCCTGGACGTCCGCGCTGAAAGGAAAGCCGCGGATACGCATCAGGTCGGTGCGCACGCCGGACCGGTCCAGCAGATCTACCGCCTCGCGCACAGCCAGATCTCCGCTGCCGATCGTGACGACCCCGATCCGTGTTCCCCTCTCCTCGATGATCGGCTCGGGCACAAACGCGGCGGCTGCGCCGTGCTTGCGAGCCAGACGGTCGATCACTTCCTGATACTGTGCCGGATCCTCCGTATATCCTCCGAGCTTGTTATGTCCAGACCCACGGGTGAAGTACGCGCCACGCGCATCGACACCGGGAAGAGTGCGCGGCGTGACGTAATTCTCATCGTCGTCGCTGTAGCGGAAGAAACGCGCCACCTGGTCCAGATCGTCTCGCGACAGGACGCGCCCCCGATCCGGACGGTAACCTTCGTCCCAGGTCAAACGTGGTACGACCCAGTCATTCATGCCGATGTCAAGGTCGGACAGCATAATGACCGGCGTCTGAAACCGTTCCGCCAGATCAAAGGCCCTGACCGCGAAATCGAAGCATTCTGCCGGGTTGGACGGGAAGAGGAGGATGTGTTTGGTATCGCCGTGTGAGGCGTAGGCGCACGCGAGAATGTCCCCCTGCTGCGTCCGGGTCGGCATGCCCGTGGACGGACCAACCCGCTGCACATCGACAACCACCGCCGGAATCTCCGTGTAGTACGCCAGACCGAGCAGTTCATTCATCAGAGAGATGCCCGGCCCGGCCGTCGAGGTAAAGGCGCGAGCGCCGTTCCACGAAGCTCCGACGACGATGGCGAGCGCCGCCAGTTCATCCTCCGCTTGAATGATGAGGTAATTGCACTCACCGGACTCAGGGTCGCGCCGATACTTCTTGCAGAGAGCCGTGAAGTTGTCCATGACCGACGTCGCCGGGGTAATCGGGTACCAGGCAGCAACCGTGGCGCCCGCATAGAGGCAGCCGAGGGCGGTCGCCGTGTTGCCGTCGATCAAGATCTTGTCGCCCGTGGCATCCATACGCTCGAGGGAGAACGGAAGCGGGCACTCAAAGTGGTCCAGGGCGTAGTCGTAGCCGAGTTGCAGGGCCAGCGCGTTGGACGCTCGCAGTTTCTCCTTGCCGGCATACGTCTCGTCGAGGACCCCGGAAATGACATCCAGCTCGATATTGAGGGCCGCCGCCAGGGCTCCGGCATAGGAGATGTTCTTCATCAGAATGCGCTCGCGGGGGCTCCGGAAGTGCTCGTTGCACATCCGGGCAAGCGGAATCCCAAGAAACGAGACATCTGAGCGATTTAGATCGGGATCGAGGGGCCAGCTCGAGTCGTACAGGACATAGCCGCCTTCCCGCACCTCGCGAATATCCTGCGCATACGTCTGAGCGTTCATCGCGACCACGAGATCGTAGTCGAGGGCACGGGACGTGTGACCGTCGCGATTGATACGGATCTCGTACCAGGTGGGAAGTCCCTGGATGTTGGAGGGGAAGAGATTCTTCCCTGACACCGGGATCCCCATGCGAAAGACGGAGCGCATCAGGAGACTATTGGCGCTGGCGGAGCCGGTTCCGTTCACGTTCGCCAGTTTGATGGCGCAGTCGTTGATGCGCGTCGCTATCTGCTGGACCACATCACACTTCCGGCATACGGAATCTTGAGCTCGAACTTCTCCATATCCCAGGCTGCGGTCGGGCATCGCTCCGCGCAGAGACCGCAGTGGACGCAGACATCCTCATCCTTGATCATGACGCGACCCGTCTGAGGCAGGGCCTCCGAGGCGAATAACGGCTGGTCGAGATTGTCGGCGGGAGCAGAGAGACGCTGACGAAGCTCGTGCTCGTCACCGTTAGGTGTGATTGTCAGGCACTGGACCGGACAGATGTCAATGCAGGCATCGCATTCGATGCAGAGACTGGCAGTGAACGCCGTCTGGATATCGCAATTCAGGCAGCGCTGCACCTCGCGCGCCGTCTGCTCGGCGTCGAAGCCAAGCTCAACCTCAAGCTCGAGGCGCTTGAAGCGCTCCGTGAGATCGACGTGCTGCATGCGCTGACGCGGCGACGGGTTGTAGTCGTTGTGGTAGCTCCACTCGCTGATGCCCATCTTCTGCGTCACCAGGTTCATTCCCTGCGGGGGACGGTCCGTGACAGGAATCTGGTGACAGTGGTTGTCGATCGAAATCGCAGCCTGGTGGCCGTGCTCCACGGCCCAGATGATGTTTTTCGGCCCCCAGGCCGAATCCCCGCCGAAGAACACGCCGGGGCGAGTCGACTGCATGGTGGCCTCGTCGACGATCGGCATGTCCCACTTACCGACCTCGATTCCCAGGTCGCGCTCGATCCAGGGGAAGGCGTTTTCCTGGCCTATCGCCAGAATAACGTCGTCGCACGGCATGAAGATGGTGTCGATCGTCCTCGAGTGACGGGCATCCTGGTCCCATTCCAGGCGCTCGAACTCCATGCCGAGCAGCGTGCCGTCCTCAACCACGAAGCGCTTCGGGGCATGATTGATGACGATCTCCACGCCTTCCTCCTCGGCATCTTCCAGCTCCCAGGGGGAGGCCTTGAAGTAAGGACGGGGACGGCGGGCCATCACCTTGATCTCGGTGCCACCCAGCCGCCGCGATGAGCGACAGCAGTCCATTGCCGTGTTTCCCACGCCGATGATGAGGACCCGCTCGCCGATAGAGTCGACATGACCGAAGGCGATTGATTCCAGCCAATCAATGCCGATATGAATGCGATCGGTGTCGTGCCGGCCGGGGAGCTCGAGGTCTTTGCCCCGTGGGGCACCGCTGCCGACAAATACCGCGTCGAACTTCTCGGCGAGAAGAGCGCCCATACTCTCGATCGGCGAGTCATACCGTATGTCAACGCCCATGTCGAGGATCATCGCGATCTCCTCGTCCAGCACGGATGCCGGCAGCCGAAACGCCGGGATATTGGTGCGCATCAGGCCGCCCGGCTTGTCGTGCTTTTCAAAGATCACGACCTCGTAGCCGAGCGGCATGAGATCGTTGGCGACGGTGAGGGAGGCAGGTCCGGCCCCGATGCAGGCCACACGCTTGCCGTTCTTCGCGGCGGGGATGCGGGGGAGCAGCTCGGTGATATCGCCGCGAAGATCGGCGGCGACGCGCTTCAACCGGCAAATCGCGACAGGCGAGCCGTCTATCCGGCCGCGCCGGCACGCCGGCTCACACGGACGATCGCAGGTGCGCCCGAGGACGCCCGGGAAGACGTTGGATTCCCGATTGGTCATGTAGGCGTCGGTGTAGCGCCCCTGCGCGATGAGCCGGATGTACTCCGGCACATTGGTATGCGCGGGACAGGCCCACTGACAGTCGACGACGCGGTGGTAGTAGTTGGGGTCTTGAACGTTGGTGGGATCCATGCTTCAAGCTCTCGTTACCGCGCCACATTGACGGCGCTGTGACCGCCTCATCGCTGCACCACTTCGGGCTCGCCGCTCCTTGTTCGGCGCTCCCGCGGCATGGCAACTGTCTTGGCGGCCGCGACCAGCTTCTGCAATGAGTCCTTGGCATCCCCGAAGAGCATTGCTGTACGGGGGTTGTAATAGAGAGGATTGTCGATGCCCGCGAAACCGGGACGCATGCTGCGCTTCAGCACGATGATGTGCTGGGCCTCGTCGACATTCAGAATGGGCATACCGTAGATGGGACTACTCGGGTCAGACCGGGCAGCCGGATTCGTGATATCGTTCGCCCCCACCACCAGCACCACGTCGGTGCTGGGAAATTCTCCGTTGATCGCGTCCATCTCGTAGACCTCGGAGTACGGGACATCGGCCTCCGCCAAGAGCACGTTCATGTGCCCCGGCATCCGTCCCGCGACGGGATGGATGGCATATTTCACCTGCACGCCGCGGCTGCTGAGGATATCGGCCAGCTCGCGCACCTGATGCTGCGCCTGCGCCACTGCCAGCCCATAGCCGGGCACGATGACGACCCGCTGGGAGTAAGACATGAGCACGGCGGCGTCGTCAACCGAGATTTCGCGGACCGTCGCGCCCGCCGGCAATTCGCCGCCGCCGGTGACCGTGGCGCCGAAGCTTCCGAACAGGACGTTCGATAGCGGCCGGTTCATGGCCCTGGCCATAAGACGCGTGAGGAGGGTACCCGACGCGCCGACGAGGGCTCCAGCGACGATCAACAGCTCGTTGTTGAGGACGAAACCGGTTAGTGCGGCCGCCAGGCCGGTGAGGGAATTCATGAGGGAGATCACGACCGGCATATCCGCGCCGCCAATGGGAATGACCAGGACGAGCCCGAGAATCACGGCGACCGCAAGCAGCGCTATGAGGACCGGAATGGTATCCGTTCCGAGTGTGATGACCACGACCAGCGCCAACACTGCCACCACAAGCAATCCACTCGCGATCTTCGTCCACTGGAACTGGAGGGCGTTGCCCTTCATGATTTCCTGCAGCTTGGCGAACGCGATGAGGCTGCCGGCGAAGGAGACGGAGCCGATGGCGGCGCCGAGGGCGATGGTGAATGCCTGCCCGGTTTGTAACGTGCCGCCGCCCGACGTGCGGTGGACGAACTCCAGGGACGAGACAAGGGCGGCGGCACCACCGCCCATGCCGTTGAAGATGGCAACCATTTGAGGCATGGCGGTCATCCGCACCTTCCGGGCACTGCCGGCCCCGATGGCGCCACCCACGATGATCCCGGCCGCAATGAGCCCATAGTTGGCAAGGCCGGGCGTGAGCAGCGTGGCGATCAGCGCGATCGTCATACCCGCCGCTGCCACCCGATTTCCGCGGTTCGCCGTGACCGGCGAGCTCAGCATGCGCAGGCCGATGATGAACGTCAGGCTCGCCACGAGGTAGGCGACTCCGATGGCGGCGCTTGCGCTCATCGCTGGTCCCTCGGCCGCGCATGGAACATCTTCAGCATACGATCCGTGACGACGAACCCGCCGAAGACGTTCAGACTTCCCAGGAGGACAGCGGCGAGACCGATGATCTGAGTCGTGATGGTGTGCGCCTGGCCCAGGACCAGGATGCCGCCGACGAGCACGACTCCATGAATGGCATTGGTGCCGGACATGAGCGGGGTGTGCAGCATGGACGGGACGCGGCCGATGACCTCGAACCCGACGACAATCGCCAGGATGAAGACATAGGCGCCGAGGAGAATTTCAGTCACGATTGAACTGCCTTTCCTTGCTCAGGTTGTCGCCGGCGCACCTCGCGTCAGGCACGCCGCGCGCAAAATCTCGTCGTCGAAATTGAGGTCGAGCGCTCCATCCTTGATGACGTATTTGAGTACCGCCCCGACCGTGTGGGAGTACATGCGGCTCGCATCCACCGCAAGACTACTGGCCACGTTGGCGGGCCCCAGGATGGTGACGCCGTAACGGGTGACGGCGTCACCCGGAACGGTGAGCTCGCAGTTTCCTCCTGCCTCGGCGGCCAGATCCACGATCACCGACCCGGCTCGCATGTCACGCACCATCCCCTCGTCAATCAATATCGGAGCACGCGCCCCGGGCACCTGGGCAGTTCCAATGACGACATCCGCATTCGCCACGTGCTCGCGTATCAGATCCCTCTCGCGCCGGTAATACTCTTCATCCATCTCCCGCGCGTAGCCGCCCTGACCCTCGGCGGCACCGAGATCGACCGACATGTCAATGAAGCCGGCCCCCACGCTCTTGATCTGCTCCGCAACCGCGGGCCGCGCATCACAGGCCGCGGTCACCGCGCCCAGCCGGCGCGCCGTCGCGAGCGCCTGCAGGCCGGCCACGCCCGCGCCGATCACCACGACGCGGGCCGGGGGCAACGTGCCCGCAGCGGTCATCAGAAGTGGAAAGAAGCGGCCGATCGTGTCGGCCGCGAGGAGAACCGCTTTGTACCCGGCGACAGTGCTCATCGCGGACATGGCATCCATGGACTGTGCCCGCGTTGTCCGCGGCACGGCATTGAAGCTAAACGCCGTAATGCCGTGTTCGGTCAATGAAGCGAGCGTCTCGTGGTTCCTGGACGGATCTAAAAACGAAACGAGGAAAGCGCCGGGCCGCATCAGAGCGACCTCGGACGGAGTCGGCGGCTGCACCTTGGCGATCACATCCGCTTGCCGGTAGACGGCGCCGGGACGGGACTCGACACGCGCCCCAGCAAGCGCGTACGCTTCGTCGTCGCACGACGCGCCTTTGCCGGCACCCGATTCCATCACGACGGATAAGCCGAGGTCGGCGAGCTGCTCCACGGTGTCCGGCACCAACGCTACTCGATTCTCACCGAGGTGCGTCTCCGCCGGGACGCCGATGGTCAGTACCTGGTCGCCGGACACGGCTTCGTCCATCACGTTCCTCTTGTGGTGCGATTGTAGACGTCCGACGCCACGTGGCGCAGGGTCGTTTGCACCGGTCACGTGCGCGACTGATGTTGCTGCCCCTGGCCGGCAGATGTCAAGTGGACCGCATGTTTCCACGGGAACGGAGGGCGGGCACTCCCGCTAACGCACTATTTCCGCAACCTTGAAGGAGGATCGCTCGCCGCGGTCGTAGGCGACGTGCCTCGCAGGCTAGGCGTGCGCCAGAACGCGCAGGTCGACCACCGTAAACAACAGGAGGGTCCCCGCGACCACCCCCGCGATGAGGAGATAACTCCAGCGGCGCGCGTGTCGAGTGCGCCACATAATCCGGACGTTGCGTGTCAGTGAGGCGAGAGCGACCAGTCCCAGGACCAGGGTGATCCAGCGAGGAACACTCGCGGCGACTCCGATCCAGGGAAGGACGAAGGGCAGAATCACGTACAGGACCGTGCACCGCAGCGCCGAGACAAGGAGAGCAAACGAGAGAGCGCGCTGCGCCGTCTCCGGCAGCGGTTCGGGGCGCGAACGGTGTAAGCCGGACAAGGAGCCCGGCAGGACTGCTTCCTGATCTGTCTTTTCTATCACGATCCTGTCACCGTTCACTCTGCTGATTGTACGCTCCCTCCATGACGGGACGATGAGATCGGCACCACGCTCGTCGCCCAAATATGGGGCATAGACGTCATGGCGCGTATCAGGCGAACACCTGATTTCCTCGCGCCGTCCACCTGATTCGAGAGTTCAGAGGTGGGGTAAGAACCCGCACCCCACTCTCTCCGGCGATGTGCGCCGGCACATCAGACCAACGTCCGATTCTCGGGACTATCTTGCCCCGGGCACGGTGGGGCATGGACGAGTAGACGGCTCGGCAAACACCTGGCGGCCAAGGTGCCGCGCGATGGCATCACGGCCTATTCCCTCGCCGGCACGCGAAGCTGCGGCAGATCGGCCTCAATCTCGTGCCGGCGCGGCTCGAGCCTGTCCGGCAGCGAGAGCTGCACGCCCAGGTCACTCTCAGCTTCGTCCAGCGTGAAGCCGGGCCCGTCGGTCGCCACCTCGATGAGAACCCCGCCTGGCTCACGAGCATACACAGAGTGGAAGTACCCACGATCCAGTACCGGCGTCGGATTGGCGTGCCGGGCAACCAGTGCCGGCCGAATGGCCTCCAGTCCGGCATGATCGGCGACGCGAAAGGCAATGTGATGGATGGTGCCGACCCCCGTTGTCCCGTGCCAGAGGTCGGGAATCAGCCGAATGTCGACGAGCGACCCTGGCCCCTCAACAGTGCCGGCATAGCGGAAGTGGCCTCCCTCTTCCCGCGTCTGCCGCAATCCCAGCGCATCTTCCAGAAGGCGCGCGGTGCCTTCATAGCCGCCCTCCCAGAACACCGCCGTGTGGAGACCGCGGATGGAATGCTCGGCGGGGACAGGGCCCTCCGCCCACCCGGGCCAGCCGCCCGCGTCAGGATTCACGACAAGGTCGACGTGCAGACCGTCCGGATCCTGAATCGAGATAACTTCCTGGTCCAGGCGTTCCGCTCCCATCCGCGCGGGAGCATCGAGTTTGAGGCCGTGCGCCGTCAGGCGATCCATCCAGTAGCGGAGGGAGGTGGGAGGAATGGCGAGAGAGACGGTCGCCGCTTGCGCGATTCCCTGTGTTCCCTTGTGTCCGCCCGGCCAGACCAGAAAGCTCAGCACGGTTCCCGGGCGGCCGGTCCGGTCACCGTAGTAGAGGTGATAGGTGTTTGGACGATCGACGTTAACCGTGCGCTTTACCAGGCGGAGCCCAAGAAGCCCGACGTAAAAGTCGACATTGGATTGAGCGTCGCTGCAGACGCCGGTGACGTGGTGAACGCCCAGGGCCCGGGACTCCGCTGGCGTTGGTTCCATGCCGACATCACCTCCCGTGCAAACAGACGCAGCACACAGTCCGCGGCCAAGTATCGCCTGTCCAGCTCGAATGCCGGGTACGGCAGCATATTCCCGCTGCACTGAGCTCTGTCCGTTGGTCGAGCTGCGCCAAGAAGCTTCTGAGCGGATGGCTTCCCGGGCGTCGTGAGTCACACGTTCCAGTGATCGTCCGTTACACGTAATGACGGAGCGGTAATGCGACGAGTAAACGGTATCCGGATCCTCATTGGGGCACTACTCATCCTTCCGGCAGTCAGCGCGGGGCAGGCAGACGCGGGGGGAACGACCTCCGCTGCCGGCCGGTGGCTTGCTCAAAAGAGCCCGACGTCCACTAACCTCCTCGATGTCTCGTGCGCATCCATCTCCGAGTGCGTCGCCGTCGGCCGCGATGCCACGATCATCAAGACAGTCAATGCCGGGCGCTCGTGGACGGTCCTCAAAAGTGCCTATGGCATCGCGCATCCCGCGGCATCATTCACCTCGGTGCGCTGCGCCGTTTCCGGTGTCTGTTCTATCGTTAGTCCGCCGAACCTCGTGCTTCACACCTCGAATGGAGGGCGGACATGGCAGACGGCGACCCTGGCGCTTCCAGCCACCCTCTCCGGTCTCGGGCATGTCGCCTGCCCAACGCGGCTGGTCTGCTGGGTGACCGCCTCTCCGGCGGGCGATGCGGAGACCTGGTTCGACCATTCGGGAGCAGTTTTCAAGTCGAGCGATGGAAGCAAGACATGGCGGCAAGAGGCGATTCCGCCGACAACGCCCTGTGATGGGGACTGCAAGAACGTCGGCTACGACCTGCAATGGATCTCCTGCCAGACCGGGCAACATTGCTTCGCCGGTGGCAGTACGTTTATTGACAGCCACACAGGATACGCCAATGCGATGATACGCACGGCGAACGGGGGATCGTCCTGGAGCAGTGCGCTACCCTGCCACGAGGCTCCCTGCCAGAGCTTCGCACCCACGACTGCGACCTGTCCCACTGTGACGATCTGCACCGGAATCTACTATGCGCCGTACAGCGTTGATACCGGGCCGGACCTGGGCAGGACCACGAGCGGCGGAAAGACCTGGAGCATCACACCACTCCGGACAGTGCTGACCGCCGTGGCGTGCTCCGGAAAGAGCTTCTGCGCGTTTGTCGGACTGCGCGGCGCCGTCGCCGATGCGCATGGCACCAGCCTCACCGACGACCTGAGTCCCACCACCCGGACGCTCAACGCCGTGGCCTGTCCATCGGCAGCCACATGCTACGGGGTCGGAAACCACGGAGTGATCATCACGCGCCACGGCTAGCTCCCGCGGGCCCGCCCGTCGAAAAGTGACGGGCGGACCCGCTCATCTGCCGGCGACCGGCGCTTGACGCGCCACGATCGTGCCATGGTTGCCCACCGCGTAACACGTGCTCGCCCGTGGACAGGCAACAGCCGCGAGGCGCCGGCTGCTTGGGCCGGCCTGCACCTCGAGCCTCATGCCGGTCAGCATAGCCAGAGCGCCCTTCGGACCTGCCAGTTCGCAGAAGGAGCTCCCGACACAGGCGATGGACGTCAAGATGGGTCTGAAGGGCGTCGGGCCCCAGCCGGCCCAGGTGGTGCCTCCATCGGTCGACCGGAGGAGGACGGGCCCCCACGTGGGCGATCGCGGCAAGTAGTAGACGCCCACGCAGACCAGCGGAGTAGGACAGGTAGCGATGTTCGGGTCAAAGGAGTCGTGGACACGCCGCCAGGTCTTGCCTCCGTTTCGGGTTCGGAGCACGGCGCTGGCGAAGCCTCCCTCGTGACTGATCGCGGCCAGGAAGGTGTCCCCGCCTGCAAAGCAACTCGTCGCGCTCTGGCAGGAGATCCAGTTCAGGTCATACCCGACCGTAGGCCGAGAGGAGTAGCAGTCGCTCCCGGGGCACGGCACCGAAGGCGGGATGGAGAGCCGCCGCCACGATCTGCCGTCGTCGCCGGACTTGAACATGGCCGGGGAGCGATCGAACGGGTTGTTGATGAGCCCGCTAGGCGAGGCGATGGCGAAGCACACGGAGAGCGTGGGGCATGCGATCCGGGTCAGACCAGCGAGTAGAGGCGGAAGCGCGATGCGATTCGTCTGCCAGTGTCGCCCTCCGTCGTCCGTCCTCAGTACCACATCGGGCGGAGCCAGCACCGAGCATACTCCAGCGGCCGGGCATCGCACCGAGGTAAAGGTGACGTCTGGATGGCCCGCCGCATAGGGAACCGTCATCCGTCCCCAGATCTTACCTCCGTTCACCGTCCGGACGATCGTGCCGTCCGCGCCCACGGCGACGCACTCCGACCGTGACGAGCAGGAAATGTCGCGCAGGTCTGCGGTCGTGCTACTGCGCTGCAGGGTCCACTGTGCTGCGCTCGCGTGTACAGGACTCGCTGTTTGCCACACGACGGGAGCCGCGGCGACGGTGAGGAGTACGGTGAGGAATCGCGCGATGAATCGCGGTCGGAAGCTCCGTGATCTGGGCATGAGTCGCTCCTCCCACCACACGAACGCCGCAAGGCACGGGATGGTGACAACACGTCAACCGGTGCTCAAAATGGGCGCGGGCTCCCCTCGCCGCAAGGCTCTGCTGTCAGGCCCCGCCTGTGCCACTCACCCTT
>JAJPIP010000074.1 GCA_021324655.1 Pseudomonadota bacterium | reverse complement strand
GAGTCAGTCTTATAGTCGATCAGCCGGTCGAACATGGCGTACATGTACGGCCAGCACTCCGTGTCGTAGCACTTGCCCGTGTCCAGGTGAGACAGGTCGTTTGTCCAGTCCATGTAGAGCGTACCGCTCTGTCCGGCCGGAGCTTTCGGGCCGGAATTCGCGCCGACCGAGTTCGCGCTGCCGGACGAGCCATACGACCCGCCCGACGCACCGCAACCAGCCAGGACCAGCAAAAGGACACAGCTTGCCAGGGTGCGCAGTGAATGCTTGGGCACACTTCCCTCCTTACGGAATCCTACGCGTATCTGCCGTCAGGCTTTACCTTGCCGGCTGCCTCCTTATCTCCGGTCTCAACCCAGCTGACTGTGGACGGGATCCAGTGTGTCGCGCAGCCAATCGCCGAGCAGGTTGAACCCGAGCACGGTCAGAACGATGGCGATGCCCGGGAAGAGCATCATCCAGGGATCGGCGCGGTAATAACTCTGCGCCTCGTTGATCATGTTGCCCCAGGAGGGCGTGGGAGGCTGCACGCCGATGCCGACGAAGCTCAGCGCGGCCTCGACGAGCACGGTCGTGGCGACACCCAGCGTGGTGTACACGATGATCACCGACGTGAGGTGGGGCAGGATGTAGAAGAAGAGCGTGCGAAAGCCGGAGGCGCCGATGGCATGCGCCGCCTCGACAAACTCGCGCTCCTTGAGCGACAACACCATGCCGTAGATGATCCGTGCCGTGGTGGTCCAGTACAGGATGGCGATGACGATGATGATGTTCGTCAGACTGGGGCTCGTGATTGCAATAAGGGCGATCGCGAACAGGAGGACCGGAAACGCCATCATGATGTCGGTCAGACGCATGAGGACTGTCGCAACCCACCCGCCCGCGTACGCGGCGGTGGCTCCGACCGTCACGCCGATAATCATCGCCAGGCCATTGGCGAGGAGGCCGACGATCAGCGACACGCGGGCGCCATACAGGAGGCGGCTCAGCAAGTCACGCCCCAGATCATCGGTGCCGAGCACAAAGTGGTGATTGGGCGCCAGCGGTGCGCCGGTGACGCTGAGTCCGTTGGTGAACTCGGTGTCGGGGTTGAAGGGCGCCAGGAGTGGGGCGAAGATCGCCACGAGCACAAAGGCGAGGACGATGAGCGCGCCAAAGAGAGCCGCCTTGTCACGCACCAGGCTCGCGAGCACTCGCTGCCAGACAGAGCCTTCCGGCTCCCCGAGCAGCTCATCCCGGGCCATCTCTTCCAGGGCGAAGGTATTCGCGACTTGTTGCTGCATCGTTAGCCTCCTGCGCCCTCCGCTGCGAGCGCGACGCTCTCCATAGCATGGGCCGCCGGCGTTTCCGCATAGTGACAGGCCACCCAGTGGTTCGGACGCAGTTGCCGCCATGCCGGTACTTCCGCGCGGCAGTGCTCGGTTGCCAGCGGGCACCGAGTGTGGAACACACAGCCGGACGGCGGATTGATCGGCGTCGGAACGTCACCGCTCAGAATGATGCGGCGGCGGGAGTCCTCGACGTCCGGATCGGGGACGGGGACGGCCGACATGAGCGCCTGGGTATAGGGATGCATGGGATGGCTGTACAGGTCGTCGCTGGGCGCCAGCTCCATAAACTTTCCCAGGTACATGACGGCGACACGCGTGCAGATGTGGCGCACCACGGAGAGATCGTGCGCGATGAATAGATAGGTGAGGCCAAACTCGCGTTGCAGGTCTTCGAGCAGGTTGATGATCTGGGCGCGAATCGACACGTCGAGCGCCGAGATCGGCTCGTCGCAGACCACGAAATCGGGGTTGACGGCAAGCGCGCGGGCGATGCCGATGCGCTGCCGCTGTCCACCGGAGAACTCATGGGGATATCGACGTGCGTAGCTCGGACTCAGCCCGACGATCTTGAGCAATTCGCCGGTGCGCTGCCGCTTTTTGTCCCCGGACGCAACATGATGGATCGTGAGGGGATCGCCGATGATCCGGCTGACGCGCATGCGGCTGCTGAGCGAGGCGTACGGGTCCTGGAAGATGATCTGCAGGTCCCTCCGCATCCTGCGCATCTCACGCTTGGACAACGTGACGAGGTTGGTGCCGTCGTACATCACCTCGCCGGATGTGGCCTTGATGAGCTGGAGGATCGTGCGCCCGGTTGTGCTCTTGCCGCAGCCGGACTCGCCCACGAGGCCGAGCGTCTCGCCTCGGTAGATATCGAAGCTCAGGCCGTCGACTGCCTTTACATAACGCATCTCGCCGGTGAGCCCGAACGGTCCCGTCCGCCCGGCGGGGAAGTAGGTCTTGAGATCCCTGATCTGCAGGAGGGGCTCGGCCGCAGCGGTCATGCCGCACCCTCGATCGATAGGTCGTAGTGGCAGGCCGAGAGGTGATTACTACCGACGGGCCGCAGGGGCGGCACGACATTCCGGCACAGATCGGTTGCATGAGGGCAACGCGGGTGGAAGGGGCAACCCGACGGGACGCGGGTGAGATCCGGCGGCGAGCCTTCGATCTGTTGTAGGCGGTCGGCTCGGGGCCGGTCGAGTCGAGGCACGGATTTCAGAAGCCCCATCGTGTAAGGATGGCGCGGGGCGTAAAAGATCTCGCGGCGCGGCGCCTCCTCGACGATGGAGCCGGCGTACATCACAAGGATGCGCTCACACATACCGGCCACGACGCCGAGGTCGTGGGTGATGAGGAGAACCGACGTGTTGAACTCGGCGGTGAGCGACCGCATGACGTCGAGAATCTGGGCCTGGATCGTCACGTCGAGCGCCGTGGTAGGCTCGTCGGCCAGGACCAGTGAGGGATCGCAGGAGAGCGCGATGGCGATGACGACGCGCTGACGCATGCCGCCACTGAATTGGTGCGGATAGTCGCTCAAGCGCTTGGCGGCTGACGGGATGCCGACCAGCTCCAGCATCTCGATGGCCCGATCCCGGGCCGCGCGCTTGCCGAGCTTCATGTGAAGCGCAAGGGCCTCTGTCATTTGCCGCTCGATGCGCAGCATGGGATTCAGCGAGGTGAGCGGATCCTGGAAGATCATCGAGATGTCTTTGCCACGGATCCGGCGCAGGTCGCGATCCGATAACGTCAGCAGATCCCGCCCGCGGAACAGGACTTTGCCGGCTTCGATGCGTCCGGGTGGGGACGGGATGAGCCGCATCAGCGAGAGCGCCGTGACGCTCTTACCCGAGCCCGACTCGCCGACAAGGCCCACCGTCTCGCCGGGACGAATCACAAAGCTGACGCCGTTGACCGCCGTGACCTGCCCGCGCGGGCTGGAGAAGACCGTGCGCAGATCCTGGACATCGAGCAGAGTCGATTGGTCGCGTGCAGAGAGAGTCATGGGCACCCGTACACTCGGAGATGGGAGGATGCAGGACCATGGCGGCGCCGCGTGCCACCAGGCCGATTTATGACCAGTTTAGCCGAAGAAGCGCGTCGGCCCACTGTCACGGTCACGACGTACTTACCATAATGGTTCTTATTTGCACTTGTCTGGAGTATCTTCGGGTCTGTCTACGTCGGGCGTTGCGCCGCCCGCAGGATGTCTTCCTCGCTGGGGGCATGGTAGCGGCCGACCTCGCGCAGCCGCGCGACGTCGTGCAGAGTCGTGATCCAGCGCAGCGAGCGCGATCGACTCCGCATGGCGAGAGAGTGCGTGCGGACGCGCGCCGGGCCGTACTGCACGCCGTGGACGAGATCGCTGTCGCTGATGCCCGTCAGGGCCAGCGAGATGTCCTCGGACCGGCAGAGGTCGTCCAGCGTCAGCACCTGGCCCGGCGAGAAGCCTTCCTGGCGCAGGATCTCCTCCTCGCCCTCATCGCGCGGCCAGAACTGCGCCTGCATGTCGCCGCCTAGCGCCTTCACGGCGCAGGCGCCGACGACACCCTCGGTGGCTCCGCCGATGCCCATCAGCACCTGGACGTCCGGGAACTCGTCCAGGGCCGCCATGATCGTCCCGAGCACGTCGCCATGCGGGATCAGCCGCAGCCGCGCTCCGGTTCCCCGTATCTCCCGCAGCAGGTCTTTGTGGCGCGGCCGATCAAGGACCACGACCGTGAGGTCCGAGGTCGGGCGTTTCATCGCTCGCCCGATGCTGTGAAGATTCCAGGCAGGAGTTTTCGTTATGTCAATCGAGCCGCGGGCGTCCGATCCGACCACTATCTTGTTCATGTAGGCGATGTGCGTGCGGAGCATCGAGCCTTTCTCCGCGGCGGTAATGACCGAGACGGCACCCGGCATTCCGTGGGCGACGAGCGTTGTCCCTTCGATGGGATCGACGGCCACGTCGACTGCCGGGCCGTCTCCGGTCCCGATCGGCTCCCCGATGTACAGCATCGGTGCCTGGTCCTTCTCTCCCTCGCCGATGACCACCTCACCGTCGACGTCCACCGCATCCAGGGCCTGCCGCATGGCATCAACCGCGAGTTGATCGGCCAGTTCCTTGTCATCCCAGCCCAGAACGCGTCCCGCCGACATGGCCGCCGCCTCCGTGACGCGCACCATCTCGATGGCAAGATTCCGATCCAGCAATCCCCGTTGTCGTCTCGTCACGCTTCCCTCCCCCGCCTCCTCTTCATCATATCGAGACACGATCCCGTCCACTTTATGTCACGTTACGCGCGTCGGAATTACTATGTGGCATGCCTCGCAAGGAACGTTTCCGGAATGTCGGCGCCGGCAGAGGGATCAAGGATCGGCTCGATCCCGTCACCCTCCGTGCTCTCTACGTGGAGGAGCGCCTGACGCAAGCCGAGATCGCGCGGCGATACGGCTGTACTCCGCAGTTCATATCGCTCCTGTGCCGTGAGTACGGGCTGAACCGCTCGTGAGCGGCCCGCTCGGAATCTCCTTTGCCCCTGGAACTCGCCTCGCTCTTCCCGACTTCCGCGATCTGGCGCTCCTGGCCGAGGCTCAGGGCTATGATTCCCTCTGGGTACCGGAGACCTGGGGATACGACGCCGTCTCCCTCCTCGCCTCGCTCGCTCCCGTTACCCGTTCGATCCGGCTGGCGAGCGGTGTGCTGACGGTCTATAGCCGCTCGCCCGCACTCCTGGCCCAGACCGCGGCGACCCTGCAAGCCCTCTCCAACCATCGGTTTATCCTGGGGCTCGGCGCCAGCGGCCCCATTGTCATTGAGGGCTGGCACGGCGTGCCGTACGGGCGCCCGCTGCGGCGGACCCGTGAGGTGGTTGACGTGGTCCGGCTCGCGCTGTCGGGCGCGCGGGTCGACACCTCGGGCTCGGTCTTTCATCTTCACGGCTTCCGCCTGGCCGTCCCGGCGCACTCGGTGCCGATCGCTCTGGCAGCCCTTGGCCCGCGCAACGTCACACTGGCCGGCGAAATCGCCGACATCTGGCTCCCCATATTTGCACTGCGCGGACAGCTGCCCGCGGCAATCGCCCACTTGCGAGCCGGCGAGCGAGAAGCGGGGCGTCCCCCGGGCACGGTCCTGGTGGCTCCGTACGTTCCGGCGCTGGTCGGCCCGCGCGCGGAGTCTCTCCTGCGCCGCCAGCTCGCCTATTATGTCGGCGGCATGGGGACGTTCTATGCACGACATCTTGCGCGGGCCGGCTTCGGGGACGCGGTCCGGCGCGTCCGCGATCTGTGGACCGCCGGCGAGCGAGGGGCCGCGGCAGCCGCCCTCGGCGACGACCTTCTGGCCCGTGCCACTGTCGGGCTGTCCGGCGATCCGCGGGCCGCCCTTCAGGGGTTCCGGGATGAGGGAGCGGACCTCCCCATCCTGGCGATTCCACACGGCGCCGCCGCCGCCGAGGTCGCGGACACGGTTCGTGCCCTGAGGCCCTCCGTATAATGCGGCCATGACCGCGATCTTCGCGATCCGTCATCCTCAAACCACCTGGAATGTCGAATCTCGCTACCAGGGAAGCCTGGAGGCGCCGTGGAGCAAGCTGGGGCAGGAGCAAGCCCGCCTCCTGGTTCGTGCCTTCGAGGGCAGTCCCACCGACGCCGTGTACACGAGCCCGCTCGAACGCGCCGCCGGACTGGCCCGCGAGATCGCCAGCGCCACGGATGCGCCGATGGAGGCGGACGATCGACTGCGTGAGATCGGCCTGGGTGTCTGGCAGGGCTTGCAGCGCGGCGAGATCGAGCGGCGCTATCCCGAGATGTTTCGTGACTGGTACACCCGGCCGGAGATCGTCTCGTTTCCGGGTGGAGAAACTCTTGGGGAGGTCGCCTGCCGGACGCAGGACGCCATCTCGGACATAGTCCGGAACTATCCGGCGGGCAACGTCGTGATCGTCTCGCATTCCGCCGTCATCGGGTCAATGGTGCTGGCCAGTCTCGGCCTGGAGCTCAACGCGCTGCACCGGATCCGTCTCGCCAACGGCGGGATTACCACCCTGTGTGGTGAGAGCGCGCCGGGAACCCTGCTTTCATTGAACGTCACCGACGTGCTGTATCGGTCCCCGGTCGTGGCGGCCGCCCAACAGAATTGCAGCACGTGGAAGGAGCGCGCTTTATCCCTATGATCAAACCGACCTATCACCGCCAATCGCGGACGCTTACTTCGGAGCAGTATCAGCTGCAAGACGGCGACCGGCATCTAGGGTATCTCGACGTGCACTACGGGGCCGCCGATGTGAATGCAACGCTCGTCCTAGAACGAGAGTTACCGGAGCAAGATCTCACGGCGCTCATCGAGCAGATCGATGAAGATCTGATTCTGGCCAGTGATGTCCTGCGCGACCGCGACGATCTCCTGGTTCGCGTGTTCGTCGGGCACGAGATCGGGTTCTACAGTGAGGACCTCCTGCGGGACGAGATAGACGAGCCGGTCGACAGCTTCGACGGCGATGCGTGACAATAAGACGTGAACATCTATGAGCAATTGCGCGGCCTGCGCGACGAGCTGGCCGAACGCGACGCCAGCTTCAAGACTCTCGCCGTCCTCGACAAGCTGAGCGCCCGGGCCGCGTCCGAGCGCGACAGCGGCATGAGCGTCTCCCGACTCCAGGTTCTGCGCCACGTCATGCGCACGCCGGAAGTCCTGAACGACGAGGACATTCGGATCGAGTTGCTGGGTCTGGAGGGTGATCTGGAGGACGCGGCGCAGACGCGCGCCGACGCACCCGCCGCCTACGAAGAGGACCGCAAGCCCAAGCTCAAGAAGTACTACAAGAAGAAGTGAGCTACCCGGCCTTCTCGGTCGCCGGCTCGCTCTTCGACTCCGGCTTGGGCTCTCCCGGCGATTCGGATTTCCCTTCGGCCGGCTCGGATGTCGCCCCGCTCTTCCGGGAGTCCGTGGCGTAGAAGCCGGAACCCTTGAAGACGATTCCGACGGGATGAATAACGCGGTGCACGGGCGCGCCGCATTCCGGGCAGGACTGCACCGGTTGCTCCCTCATGCCGTGACGGGCTTCGAACCGGTGCCCGTGGGTGTCGCACTGATACTCGTAAAGGGGCACCAATGACCTCGAAACGGAGTGTGGCCGCATCACGCGGCTTCTAGGCGATTGTAGCGGGGGGCGGCCGGAGCCGCCAATCGCTCCGCTATAATGCGGCACGCCGGCGGGTTGCATGCCGGCGTCTTGTGTTCCAGGAAGACGAGCCCGGACATGTTTGGTCCCATCAACGTTCAGCACGCCATCGAAATCATCATCATCCTGCTCATCTCGATCGATTTTCATGAACTGGCGCATGCGATGGTGGCCGACCGACTACACGACCCGACACCCCGCCGGATGGGCGAGCTGTCACTTAATCCGTTCGTTCACATGGACCAGATTGGCGTCATGCTCCTCCTACTGACATCCATCTCTCCGCTCGGCTTCACCTATGGCCGCACCCACGTGACCCCGGCGAATCTGAAGTTTGGCCCGCAGCGCGGTAACGCCCTGGTGGCCGTTGCCGGTCCACTGACCAACTTGCTGCTGGCAGTCATCATTGCGATACCGCTGAGGCTCTATCTCGCGGGGACGATCACCCTGTCCGGAAACGTCGGAGACTTTCTCTTCCTGGCCCTCGAGTTGAACTTGCTTCTCTTCGTGCTCAACCTCTTGCCGATTCCGCCGCTGGATGGCTTCTCGGTGCTCGGTGGCTTTCTCTCCGCGCGTCAGATGTACTCGCTCGCTCCCATCCAGCAGTGGGGGCCGGTGATCCTCCTGCTGCTCTTCGTGCTCAACCCATACGTCCCGATTCTTGGCGACATCATCAGCCCGGCGATGAACGCCATCGCTCAGGTGTTAATCACGTGAGTCAGTCTTATCAGCTCACGCTGCCCGGTTTCGCGGGTACCGTTGAGGAATTGCCCGCCTTTGTCGCGGCTGACAGCGCGTCTCTGACGCAGTTCCCTCTGGCCCAGATCCCACGCCAGGTTCTGCACCAGATGTCCTCCGCCGAGGCGCTCGATCTGGAGCAAACCGGAGAGGTCCTGGTGACGGCAGCGCGCCTCCTGTTGCTCAAATCCGGCCTGCTATTGGCGGTGCCGGACGACGCTCCGGAGGAGAGTGCTCCGGCCGTGGAGCGGGCCGACCCGGTCGAGCTTCGTGCGACGGCCCGGCGGTTGGCCGAGCGGCAGGGACAGGAGAGTCTGCCGGCGCCCGGACGCCTGGATCTCGTGAACCCACGCGTCGAGCCTCGCTCTGCCGGGCTCCTGACGCGAGCCTGGGATGCCCTCGTGGCGCGAGAGGTGGGGAAGGTCGTCCACGCCTCGGTTCCCGGCTTTGTCCGGCTGGAAGCCGCCATTAGCCGCCTGCTCGGCGGGTTGCGTGTGGGACGCCGGCTGGTACTGCGCGAGGCAATGCAGGGAGCGACGCGCCGCGAGGCCGTCATGCTGTTCCTCGCGGCGCTGGAGTTGAACCGGCGGGGACAGGCGGAAATACAACAGGATCGCCTGTTCGGCGACGTCGTTCTTCATATGGACGCAGCCGAGGGCGAGGTCGATGAGGAACGAGCCGGCTGAGTCGGTACTCTCCGCGCTGGAGAGTATCCTCCTGGTCGCGCCGGGACCGGTCCCCCTGTCAGCTCTGGTTTCTGCGCTCGGCCTGCCCCGGCGCGACATCGAGGCCGCGCTGGCGGCGCTGGCTGCGGAGCTGCGGCGTGGCATCCGGTTGCAGTCGCATGCCGGCACCTTGCGCCTGGTAAGCGCCCCGGAAAACGCGGAAGTCGTGCGGCGCTTCCTCGGGACCGTTCGGCCGCCGTCCCTGTCGCGGGCGGCCCTGGAGGTACTCGCCGTCGTGGCCTACGATCAGCCGGCGACGCGGGCCGAGGTGGAGGCGGCGCGCGGCCTCGACAGCGACCGCCCCATGCGCACGCTCATCGCGCGAGGGCTCATTGAGGAAGTGGGTCGCCGGGCCGGGCCGGGGCGACCCGCCGAATATGGAACGACCGCCGAGTTCCTGGAGTACTTTGGCCTCACCTCGCTCGACGACCTCCCGCCCCGGCCCGAGCCGGAAACTGCGACCCCCGAAGAACTGGGCTTTCGTCCGCAATGAAAAGGAGGGCAGCCGGATCCGGCTGCCCTCCGTGCAAGCACTCGATCAGCGTTTGGTGTACTGCGGCGCCTTGCGGGCGCGCTTCAGTCCGTACTTCTTGCGCTCCTTGATCCGTGCGTCGCGGGTGAGCAAGCCGGCGCGCCGGAGCGGCAGCCGGAGCTCTTCGTCTGAGGCGAGGAGTGCGCGCGCAATGGCGTGTCGAATCGCGCCCGCCTGACCGGAGAGGCCCCCTCCGACGACCTTGACGTCCACGTTATAACGGCCGGTCTGGCTAACCGCCCGGAAGGGCTCCTGAACCTCAGACGCCCAGATTCCGTGGCCAAAGTACTGCTCGAGCGGCCGGCCATTCACGATGATCTCCCCGTTGCCCGGCACCAGGCGCGCCCGCGCGATGGAGGTCTTGCGCCGGCCAACTCCGGCCACGTATTGCTGTACTGCCATCCTTACCCCTCGTTTCCGTACTGAACGCCGGTCGGCTGGCCACCCGGGAACGCCTCGCTCAAATTATGAGGGCGCTGCGCTTCGTGGGGGTGGGCCGGACCGGGATAGACTTTGAGTTTGCTGAGCATGGCGGCGCCGAGCTTGTTGTGGGGAAGCATGCCCTTCACCGCCTCTTCGATCGCACGCTCCGGATTCCGCCGGAGGACGGATTCCAGGTTGACCTCCTTGAGGCCGCCGGGATAGCCGGAGTGCCGGTAATACATCTTGTCCGCCATTTTTGCGCCGGTGACAGCGATCTTGCCGGCGTTAGTGACGATCACAAAGTCGCCGACGTCGGCGTTCGGCGTATACATGGGCTTATGCTTGCCGCGCAGGACGCGGGCGATATCCGAGGCAAGACGGCCGAGCGTCTTGCCCGACGCATCGACCACATACCACTTCCTCTCGATCTCGCCCTGCTTGGGCACGTACGTCTTCATTCTTACTCCTTGAAGGGGTCACGGGAGACGGGGTACTGAACGTCGGTGAGATAGAGACCGCAGGCGGGAGCCGTCTCCCCCGCTCGCAATCGGTCGCGCGAAAGTAAGATCGAGCCGACATCGGCTGCAGCGAGGCGGCCGAGTCCAACGCCGATCAAGGTCCCCGCAATCGAGCGGGCCATCTGACGCAAGAAGCCGCTGCCGGTCATCTCGATGGTCACGAGATCACCGTCGCGTGTCACACGCAGCGTGTCGAGCCGTCGCCGTCTCCCTCCTGGCGCCGCCGACTTCACAAATGCACTGAAGTCGTGCTCGCCGACGAGGGCATTGGCGGCATCCGCCATGCGGCGATCGTCGAGGGGGAGGCGAATGTGAGCGGCGCGGCCCTGCCACAACGGTGACGCAGTGTCGCGGTTCCAGATCACATAGCGATAGGTGCGCTGAGCGGCATGAAAGCGCGGATGGAACTCGGGCGGAGCGATGGTGAGGCGCACGACCTTGACGTCGGTGGGGAGGTGTGCGTTCAAAGCCCGCCGCATGACGTCGGTTGGCAGCGCGCTGGACGTGACGAAGGAGATGACCTGGTGCTCCGCATGCGCTCCGGCATCGGTCCGGCCCGAGGCGGTGAGCGTCACTCGCTCGCCCGTGACGCTTTCGATGGCTTCTTCGATCACTCCCTGTACCGTCATCTTGTTCCGCTGTCTCTGGAACCCGGCGTACTCAGTTCCCAGGTACTCCACGATTCCCGCCATGCGCCGAGAGCTTACGCCGTCGTCTCCTCTTCGTCCTGCACCAGCTCGATGCGGGCCATCGGAGCGTTGTCACCGTGACGCGGTCCGAGCTTGATGATGCGCGTATAACCACCGGGCCGATTCTGATACCGGGGCCCGTACACGTCGAACAGTTTCTCGACGATGCGCTTGTTGGGCAAGCGCTGCATCGCGAGGCGGCGCCCATTCACGTCGCCGCGCTTGCTGATCGTGATGAGACGCTCGACGAAGCGGCGCAATTCCTTGGCGCGCGGTTCGGTCGTTTTGATGCCTTCGTGCAGCAAGAGGGCCTCCGCCAGAGAACGCAGCAGCGCTATCCGCTGATCGGTCGGCACGCCGAGCCGGCGTCCTGCCTTGCGATGTCTCATGTCGCTTACTCCTCCACCGGCACGACGCCGGCTCCGAAGTCCTCCGGCACCAGCTTGCGCAGCTTCAGGCGATCGATCAGCTCGTGATACGACTTCTGTCCGAAGTTGCGAATGGACATGAGGTCATCCGGGTTCATGTTGACGATCTGGCTTACCTTGGTCAAGCCGGCTCGCTTGAGCGAGTTCTCGGCGCGGGCCGACAGATTGAGATCCTCGATCGGCATCTCAGCGACCTCGGTCGGCAGAGGGTTCGCCTGGACCGCCGGCTTCGCCCCCGGAATAGTGATCTCCTGGCCGAAGCCGGCCAGGTGCTGGAAGTGCTGCATGAGCGTGGCCGCGGCCTGCGAGAGAGCGTCGTTCGGGGTAATGGTACCGTCGCTCCAGATCTCGAGGACGAGCTTGTCGTAATTCGTCATCCCCCCGACGCGCGTGTGCTCGACGCCGAAGTTGACGCGATCAATCGGGGCGAAGATGCCGTCGACCGGAATGACGCCGATCGGCATCTCCTCGCGCTGGTCGGAGATGTTGTGATAACCCACGCCGCGCTCGACGATGACGTCGGCAGCGAGCGAGGCATTCGGGCTGTCAATCGTCGCTAGGTACTGATCCGGGTTGACGATCTCAACCTGGTCGGTACCCTGGATGTCTCCGGCGGTCACCGGGCCTTCACCCTGGGCCTCCAGTGCCAGGTGGACCGGCTCGTCGGATGTCGAGCGGAGGCGGACCTTCTTGAGATTCAAAATGAACTCGGTAACATCCTCTTTGACGCCTGGGATGTCGGAAAACTCGTGCCGGATGCCGTCGATCTGTACGGCGGTCACCGCTGCCCCCGGCAGGGACGACAGCAGGACACGGCGGAGAGCATTGCCCAGGGTGACACCGTAGCCACGAGCGAGCGGTTCGACCTCGAAGCGGGCATAAGTATCTGAGCTGGTTGTAATTTCGATGCGTGGCAAGGCGACGTCCACCTAGTTGACTCCTTCTTCAGTTGTGGGCGAGAGACGCGGGCCGCGAAACGGCGAACACCGCGGTGCCGCTGCGCGGGCAGCGGCACACAGAATGTATGACCGGCACAGGCCGGAAGGCCCGGGCCGGAGTTCGATTAGACGCGACGGCGCTTGCGGGGGCGGGTCCCGTTGTGAGGAACGGGCGTCACGTCGGTGATAGACAGAACGTTCAATCCGGCCTGCTGGAGAGCACGGATGGCGGACTCGCGGCCGGGACCGGGGCCCTTCACGAAGACATCCACCGTCTGCATGCCGTGCTCGGCAGCGCGGCGGGCGGCCCCTTCGGAACTCATCTGAGCTGCATAAGGAGTGCTCTTGCGCGATCCCTTGAAGCCGGAAGCGCCGGCGCTTCCCCAAGCGATCGGATTTCCGTTCAGGTCGGTGATGGTCACGATCGTATTGTTGAAGGTTGCGTAGATATGTGCCTGGCCGCGGGGAACGATCTTTCGTTCACGGCGGCGTCCTCGGACCGGTCGGCGCGGTGCGGATCTACCCATGTATGTCTCCTCTACCGTCCCTTACTTCTTCGCCGATGCCTTCTTGCGTCCGGCCACCGTCTTGCGCGCGCCCCGCTTCGTGCGGGCGTTCGTCCGGGTGCGCTGGCCGTGGACCGGCAGATTGCGCCGATGCCGCAGGCCGCGGTAGCAACCGATTTCCGTCAAGCGCTTGATGTTGAGAGCCACTTCGCGGCGGAGATCACCCTCGACTTTGTATTCCTTGTCGATGATCTCCCGGATGCGGTGCACCTCGTCTTCCGTCAGATCGCGCACGCGCGTATCTGGATTGACGCGAGCTCGGCTGACCACCTGGCGGCTCAGCGTCGGTCCGATGCCGTATATGTACGTCAGCGCAATCTCAACCCGCTTGTCTCGGGGAATATCTACCCCAGCGATACGTGCCATGGACTCCTCTTATCCTTGTTTCTGCTTGTGCCGCGGGTCGCTGCAAATGACCATAATTGTTCCGCGGCGCCGTATGATGCGGCACTTTTGACAGCGCCTTTTTACTGATGCCGATACCTTCACGATTGCCTCGTTTCTCCGTCTTGCCGGCGCGCCACCACCCGCCCGGCAACCCGTGGAAACCGGATTAAACGAGGACGGAAGGCGCACTCCGACACATTCATGCTAGTGTACCCTTTTTGCCATCTCTTTGGGTACTCCCCAGGCCTCTCCGACGTCCGGTAGCGTCAGAATCTCTGGTCCGCTCTCCGTAATTGCGATCGTATGCTCGAATTGAGCCGAGAGGCGCCGATCACGGGTGACGACGGTCCATCCATCGTTCAGGGTGATCGTGTCGTACGTGCCCGCGTTGATCATCGGCTCAATGGTCAGGACCATGCCCGGCCGGAGGACCATACCGCGCGCCGGCTGCCGATAGTGGGCAACGCTCGGCTCTTCATGCAGTCGCGTTCCTATGCCGTGTCCGGCGTACTGACGAACCGCTGAAAACCCGAAGCGCGAAATGTAACCTTCAATCGCGGCCCCAATATCATTCAGGTGCGCGCCGGGCTGGGCGGCGTCGATGCCGATGGCGAGCGATTGGTCCGTCACGTCGAGCAGGCGCTGCGCTTCCTCGCTCAGCGATCCCACGCCGACGGTGATTGCCGCGTCCCCGTGGTACCCCTTGTAGATCGCGCCGGCATCCATCTTGACCAGGTCGCCCGATTGGAGTCGGCGCTTCCCTGGAATGCCGTGCACGACTTGCTCGTTGATCGATATGCACAGGCTCCCGGGAAAGTCATTGATGTAGGGGAACGCCGGCTCCGCGCCCTGCCGGCGGATTGCCGTCTCGGCGAGGCGATCCAGTTCTTTGGTCGTCATGCCGGGTTCGGCCCGCTGTCGCAGCTCCTGTAGCGTGTTGGCGACGATGCGGCCCGCCTCGCGCATGATCTCAATCTCACGCGGCGACTTCAGCGTCACGCTCATGACACCACTCCGAGCCCAACCGCCTCGTTGACAACACTGTCGACCTCATCCATCGGCGCCGAGCCGTCAATCTCGTGCAGGATGCCTTTCTCCCGGTAATACTTCACCAGAGGAAGAGTCTGCGCGAGGTAGGTGCTGAGACGGCGACGGACAACCTCCGGCTCCTCGTCGCTGCGCCGCTCCAACGGATGATTGTCGTTGTCACACAACATGTCGACCTTCGGCGGCTTGGTGACCGTGTTGTAGATCGTGTTGCACTGCGGGCAGATCATCCGTCCGGCCACACGGCTGATGAGGATGTCCTCCGGGGCAGTGATGTACAGCACCACATCGACCCTCTGGCCATGGTCGTCGAGGGCCCCATCCAGCGCTCGCGCCTGGGGGAGCGTGCGAGGAAATCCGTCCAGGATGAACCCGTCCTGGGCGTCGGAAGCCGCCAGGCGGTTGAGGACGACCTCGATCGTCAATTGATCGGGGACATACTCGCCACGGTCCATGTACTCTTGAACCTGCCGGGCCAGGGGGCTATCGCTCTGACGCAGGGCTCGAAACAGGTCCCCGCTGGCGATGTGCGGGACCTGCAGAGCGCGCTGCAGACGCGTCGCTTGCGTCCCTTTGCCCGCGCCGGGAGGTCCGAGGAGAACAATGTCCATGACCTACCTGTTGATGAACCCTTCGTACTGACGCATCATCAGCTGCGCCTCAAGCTGCTTCATCGTGTCGATGGCAACGCCCACCACGATCAGGATCGCCGTGCTACTGAAGGTCAGGGTCGTAATGCCGGTGCCCAACGTGATGAAGTACGGGAAGACGGCAACGATCGCCAGGAAGAGGGCCCCTGCCACCGTGATGCGCGTCAGGACGGTGTTCAGGTAGCGCTCCGTCATCTTGCCGGGACGGTGACCGGGGATGAACCCGCCGTTCCGCTGCAAGGTCTCCGGTAGGTTCTGCTGCTGGAAGGTCACTGCCGTGTAGAAGTACGTGAAGCCGATGACCAGCCAGAAGTAAATGAACCAGTACACCCAGTTCGTGGACGTGAACGTGGCGTTGACCAGATGTGCAAAGTTGCGCAGCCAGCTTTGCTGGGCCGCGTAGAAGTACGTGGACACGGTACCCGGGAGCACGACAATCGAGAGGGCAAAGATTAGCGGGATCATGCCCGCCGAATTCACCCGCAGCGGAATGTGCGTGGACTGGCCCTGGTACATGCGATTCCCGCGGATGCGCTTGGCGTACTGAACGGGAATGCGGCGTTGCCCCTCCGACATGAAGACAATCGTGAAGATCACGATGGCCGCCACCACCGCCAGGAAGATCAGGAATGCGATGTTTCCGGCCTGGACCTGCTGGCTGAGGATGGTGGGTAGGCGCGCCACGATGCCGGCGAAGATGATGAGCGAGATCCCGTTTCCTATGCCGTTCTCGGTGATCAGCTCACCCAGCCACATGGCGAAGACCGTGCCTGCCGCGAGAGAGATGAGAACCGTGAGCGTGGGGAACAGCGTGTGGGCGCTGAACAGGCCGAAGTTGCTGAACACCTTTGTCGTCGTGAGGTTATTGAGCGCCAACATTTGACCGTAACCCTGGATGAGAGCAAGCGGCACGGTCAGGATGCGCGTGTACTGGTTGATCTTATTGCGGCCGTATTCGCCCTCTTTGGAGAGTTCCTCGAGCCGGGGCACGATCGGCACCAGCAGTTGCATGACGATCGACGACGTGATGTACGGATACACGCCCATCGCCACGATCGAGAAAGTCTGCAACGATCCGCCGGAGAGGATGTTCAGCATTTGCAGCAAATTATTCTGGTTCAACGCGGACTGCAGCGCGCCGGTATTCACGCCCGGGACGGGAACGTGGGCCGCAATGCGGAACACCACGAGGAGTCCCAGCGTGAACAGAATCTTGCGGCGGAGATCGGGAACATTGAATGCGTTGAGGGCGGCCTTTACCACGTCGCTACTCCTGCGTCTCGGACGTCGTCTCAGCCACGGGCAGGGTGACCGATCCCCCGGCGGCTTCGATCTTCTCGCGAGCGGACCGGGTCAGCGGGATATCCACGATGTTGATGGCCGCGGCGATCGTCCCGTTGCCCAGGATCTTGATCGGCTTCGTCGCCGAATCCACGAGGCCGGCATCCTTCAGAGACTGCGCCGTGACGGTTGCTCCCGCCTCCAGACGCGCCAGATTCTCGAGCTTAACGATCTGATAACGCGTCTTGAATTGATTGTTGAAGCCACGTTTGGCCATGCGCTGATTACGTGAGGACATACCGCGGAAGCCCGCTTTCAGTCCCCCAGACCGCGCTTTCTCGCCTTTCGTGCCCTTCCCGGCTGTCGTGCCCTGGCCGGACGCGTTCCCTCGGCCGACGCGCTTGCGCGGCCGGTGCGAGCCGGGTGCGGGCTCCAAGTCGTGCAGTCTCATTCTCCGTTGCCTTCCTCGACCTCACGCCATGTGAGGAGATGTTGAATACGGTGCACCATACCACGGGTTGACTCGTTGTCAGGCCGGCGCACCGTCTGGTTCAATTTGCGGAGGCCGAGCGCTTCCAGGGTCCGGCGCTGGCGCTCAGACCGCCCGATCGCGCTGCGCGTGTATGTGATCTCAAGCTGACGAGGCATTCGACTCCTCCGCCGCCTGCTCCTGCCGGTTACCACCGACCTGGGCCACCGCCACGCCGCGGGCTCGCGCCTCTTCTTCCGGCGTGCGCATTTCCTGCAGGCCCTGAATTGTGGCTTGAACGACGTTGATTGGGTTGTTACTACCGTAGTTCTTGCTCAAGATGTCACGGATCCCGGCGGCTTCCACGACAGCACGGACCGCCCCGCCCGCGATGACGCCGGTCCCGGGCGCGGCCGGCTTCAGCATGACCTTGCTCGCCCCAAATTGCGTGTCCACGCGGTGCGGGATCGTGGCGCCCGTCATGGGCACGCGGACCAGGTTCTTCTTGGCCTGCTCGACACCCTTACGGATGGCCTCCGGCACCTCTCCGGCCTTGCCTAAGCCGGCGCCAACCAGCCCATTGTGATCGCCCACGACGACCATGGCGCTGAAACTGAAGCGGCGCCCGCCCTTCACCACCTTCGCCACGCGGTTGACGCGTACGACCGTCTCTTCCAGTTTTCCCTCAGGAACCTCGATGTTTCGCATGTGTCTCCTCTAAAACTCCAGGCCGCCGGCGCGGGCACCGTCAGCCAGCGCTTTGACTCGGCCGTGGTACAGGAACCCGCCGCGGTCGTACACCACCCTGGTGATTCCGCGCTCTCTGGCGCGCTGGGCGACCAGCTCGCCGACCTTCCGCGCCTGTGCTGTTTTCGTTCCTTCCGACGCTGCCGTCTCCAGCGTGGAGGCGGCGGCCAGGGTGTGCCCGAGCGTGTCGTCAATGACCTGCGCGTAAATGTTTGCGCTGCTGCGGAAGACCGACAGGCGCGGCCTCTCGGGGGTTCCACTCAGGCGATTGCGCAGGCGTTGGTGGCGCCGGATCCGGCGCTGTCGCAACGCTTTGGTTTGTGATGCCACTCTCTCATCCTCTTGGGCAAGCGGGCTGCCGGCCGCTCTGCCCTGCTTACTTACCGACCTTGCCGGCCTTTCCGGCCTTGCGCCGAATCACTTCGTTCTCGTACCGGATACCCTTGCCGAGGTAGGGCTCGGGCGGCCGGACCGATCGCACTTTGGCTGCGATCTCGCCCACGAGCTCTTTGTCCACGCCGGCGATCTCGACGCGCGTCGGGGCCGGCACGTTGAAAGTAATGCCGCTCGGGGCGGCGATGTCGACCGGATGGGAATATCCCACCGTCAGGCGCAGGTCATTGCCCTGCTTCGCGGCGCGGTACCCGACACCACTGATGACGAGCACCTTGGTGAATCCCGCCGAGACGCCCGTCACCATATTGTTGAGCAGGGCGCGGGTGAGGCCATGCAGCGCCCGCACGTCACCCTCGTCATTGGCGCGAGTGACGACCAGCGTCCCGTCCTGCTGCTCAACGGCGATCTTCTCGGGTACGCGGTAGGACAGCTCCCCTTTAGGGCCTTTGACAGCGATTTCCGCGCCGTTGATGTTGACGGTGACTCCCGACGGCACCGTCACCGGTTGTCGTCCAATGCGAGACATGACCTGCTCCTACCAGATCTCGGCGATCAACTCGCCGCCCAGATGGCGTCGCCGTGCCTCGTTGCCGGTCATGATGCCACGGTTGGTCGAGACGACGACGGTGCCCATGCCGCCGCGCACGCGAGGCAGGTCGTGCATGCCGGCGTACTGCCGAAGACCCGGGCGGCTGAGACGGCGCAGACCCTGGACAACCGGACGGCGCTGATTGTCGTATTTCAGATGCAGGGACAACACCTTACGCCGCCCCTCCTCCTTGACCTCGAAGCCGGAGATGTAGCCCTCCTGCTCCATGATCTTGGCCACGGCCAGTTTCACTTTGGAAAAGGGCATCTCGACCGCCGCGTGCCGCGCCTGAGAGGCATTCCGCACGCGCGTCAACATGTCTGCAATCGGATCGGTTACATTCATCGGTTGCGACTCCCTGCCTACCAGCTGGCCTTGATCACGCCCGGCAACTCGCCACGCAAAGCGAGCTCGCGGAAGCAGATGCGGCACAGGCCGAACTTCCTCATGTAGGCGCGCGGGCGCCCGCAGCGGTGGCACCGGTTGTGCTGCTGCACCGGGTAGCGGGCCGGACGGCGGGCCTTGGCAATCATCGATTTCTTCGCCACGTATGTCTCCTTAGCCGCGGAACGGCATGCCGAGAAGCTGCAGAAGCCGCAGTCCCTCCCGGTCCGTGTTCGCGTCAGTCACAATGCTCAGTTGCAGACCGCGCACGCGGTCAATCTTGTCGTAGTCAATCTCCGGGAACATCAGCTGCTCGCGCAGCCCCAGGCTGTAGTTGCCGTGTCCGTCGAAGCCCTTCTCGGGCAGCCCCTGGAAGTCGCGGATGCGGGGCAGGGCCACCGAGATGAGACGATCGAGAAATTCCCACATCCGGTCGCCACGCAGCGTCACCATCGCTCCGATCGGGTTTCCCTCACGGATCTTGAACTGGGCGATGGACTTCTTCGCCTTGGTGACAACCGGCTTCTGTCCGGAGATCGTCGCCAGGTCGGCAACTGCCGCGTCCAGCGCTCTCGGATTGGTCAGCGCCTCTCCCAGGCCGATGTTCAGAGTGATTTTCTTCACGGTAGGGACGGCCATCCGGTTCGGGTAGTCGAACTCCTTGGTGAGGGCCGGCACGACGTCGCTTTGATATTTCTCTTTGAGCCGAGGGATTGTTGGTGCGGTGGTCGCCATTACTGTTCCTTGTCCACGATCTCGTGACAGTTCTTGCAGACACGCACTCGGTCGCCATTGGGCAGCCGCGTCCGATTGATCCGCGTGGGCTCGCCGCAGTTGGGACAGACCAGCATGACATTGGATCGGCTCAGGGGCGCCGGCATCTCGACAATGCCCGCTTGCAGGGCGTTCGGCTGACGTCGCAGATGGCGCTTGACGATGTTAACCCCCTCAACGACGACACGGTTTTTCTCCGGCAGTACACGGTCGATGACGCCGCGTTTCCCCTTGTCTTTTCCGGCAATCACCTCGACTTCGTCGCCCTTGCGGACACTCATCTTCGGGCGCATGAGACGCTTCTGGACATGCTTGACCGGCATCAGAGCACCTCCGGCGCCAGGGATACGATTTTCATGAAGTTTTTCTCGCGAAGCTCGCGGGCAACCGGGCCAAAGATACGCGTCCCACGTGGGTTGTTCTGGTTGGTCATCAGGATAACGGCGGCGTTGTCGTCGAACTTGATGGTGGACCCGTCCGGCCGGTGATATTCTTTGGCCGTTCGCACCACGACAGCACGCACCACGTCACCCTTCTTGACCGCGCCACCCGGATTTGCCTGCTTCACGGCTGCCACGACGATATCGCCGACGCCACCGTATTTCGCATTCGAACCCTTAACGACTCGGATAACGCTGATTTCCTTCGCTCCCGTGTTGTCCGCCACCCGCAGCCGTGACTCATTCTGGATCACGTTATGTCTCCTTAGGCTGTGGTATGGTCGGCCTTGCGGAGGATCTCCTGCAAGGCCCAGGTCTTGGTCTTACTGATGGGCCGCGTCTCCGCAATGCGAACGACGTCTCCCACCTTTGCCTCATTCTTCTCATCGTGCGCGTGGAACTTGCGTGTGCGCTTGATCCGCTTCTTGTACAGCGGATGCTGCACTACGTTCTCCACGGCGACCACGATGGTCTTTTCCATGCCGTCGCTCACGACACGGCCGGTTTTGGTCTTTACATGCGTGGCCACCTAGGCCTCCCGTTCCCTCTCATTGAGAATCTCTTTGATGCGCGAAATCTGTTTCCGCGCCTCCTTCAGCCCTGCCGTGTTCTGTGTCTGATGCGTGGCCAGGCCGAAACGGACGCCCATGAGACCGGTCTCCGCTTCCTGGAGACGCTGCCGCAGCTCGGGTGTCCCTAACTCACGAAGCTCGCGCGTGTGCTTGTTCGCCATCTAGGAGCCCTCCTCGGCAGACGTTTCCTGCTCCCGGACGACGAACCGCGTCTTGAAGGGCAGCTTGTAGGCGGCCAGGCGCATCGCCTCTTGAGCCATGTCCTGCGGGACGCCCGCCAGCTCGAAGATCATGTGACCCGGCTTGATCACGGCGACGTAATGATCCGGAGCGCCTTTGCCCTTCCCCATTCGAGTCTCGGCCGGCTTCTTGGTAATCGGCTTGTCGGGGAAGACGCGGATCCAGACCTTGCCGCCACGGCGGACGTAACGCGTGATGACACGGCGGGCCGCTTCGATCTGCCGGCTGTCCAACCAGGCCGCATCGAGCGACTGCAGGCCGAATTCGCCAAACGAGACTTCCGTTCCGCGGCTCGCCACGCCGCGATTCCGGCCGCGCATCTGCTTTCGGTGCTTGAGCCGCGAGGGCATCAACATTGCTGGTCTCCCCTACGCATTCGCCGCGGCGGGCTCCGGTGCCGTCGCCGACTGACCGGGCATGACATCGCCCCGGTAGATCCACACTTTGACGCCGATCACCCCATACGTCGTCATGGCTTCGGCGGTCCCGTACTCGACATCGGCTCGCAGCGTCTGAAGGGGCACGCGCCCGCGTCGGTCCGACTCGCGGCGCGACATCTCGGCGCCACCGAGCCGACCCGATACCTGGACCTTGATACCCTTTGCTCCGCGGTCCATCGCGCGCTGGATCGCCTGCTTCATGGCACGTCGGAACGAGATGCGTTTCTCCAGTTGATCGGCGATGCTGCGCGCGACCAGGGTCGCGTTGACGTCCGGCTGCCGCACCTCGAAGATGTTGACCTTGACCTTCTTGCCGGTCAGGTTCTCCAGGGTCTGGCGCAGGCGCTCCACATTCTGCCCGCTCTTGCCGATGATGATGCCGGGACGCGCCGTGTGGATGGTCACGGTGACGTTATTGCCGGAGCGCTCGATGTCGACACCGGCGACGCCCGCATTCGTGTGGCGCTCGGCGATCAATTCGCGGATCGCCCGGTCTTCCTGCACGAGGGCGGTGTAGCCCTTGTCGGCATACCAGCGAGCGCGCCATGGCCGGATGATCCCGACCCGAAACCCGTTCGGATTAACTTTCTGGCCCACTTACCTGGCCTCCTTCTCTTGAACGACCGCCGTGATGTGAGACCAGCGGTGGAGACGCGGCGCCACCCGGCCATGCGAGCGCGCCTTGAATCTCTTCAGCTTCTGTCCCTCGTCTACATACAGTCGGTGTACGTACAGATCATTGACATCGAGGTCGAAGTTGTTCTCGGCGTTGGCTGCCGCGGACTTGATGACTTTGTAGACATCCCGGGCCGCCGACTGTGGCATGAACTGCAGCAGGGCGAGCGCCTCATTGACACTCCGACCCCGCACGGTGTCGGCCACCAATCGCACCTTCTGTGGTGACCGGTGGACGTTCTTGGCAAAAGCGCGGACTTCCATGACGATCCCTACCGCACCGATCCGGAACGCTCGCCCTTGATGTGACCGCGGAAGTGGCGGGTCGGGGCGAACTCGCCGAGTTTGTGACCGACCATGTTCTCGCTGATGAAGATCGGGACATGACGCCGCCCGTCGTGGACGGCAATGGTCAGGCCGACCATGTCCGGAATGATCATCGAATCGCGCGACCAGGTCTTGATGATTTGCTTCTGATTGGTCCGTTGAGCCGCCGCGACCTTCTTGGCCAGCGACGCCTCAATGTACGGCCCCTTCTTGACGGATCGTGACATTGATTACTCCTACCGGCCGCTCTTCCTGCGGCGCACAATGAACTTGTCGGACGGCTTCGAACCACGCGTCCGGTACCCCAGCGTCGGCTTTCCCCATGGTGTCTGAGGCTGCCCGCCAATCGGCGCCCGGCCCTCGCCGCCCCCGTGAGGATGGTCCACCGGGTTCATGACGGAACCGCGGACAGAGGGACGCTTGCCGAGGTGCCGCGAGCGTCCGGCCTTACCGATCGTGATGAGCGAGTGCTCCGGGTTCCCCACCTGACCGAGAGTCGCATAGTTCTTGACGTGGATCATGCGCATCTCGCCGCTGGGCATGCGGACCGTGGCGTAGTCACCCTCGCGCGCGACCAGCTGCGCCTGGTTTCCTGCCGACCGGACCAGGACACCGCCGCGCCCCGGCTGTAGCTCGATGTTATGGATGACACTGCCAACCGGGATGTTCTCGAGGGGCAGTGCATTCCCCACGCGCGGCTCGGCGTCCGGTCCGGCCATCACCGTGCTGCCGACCTTCAGTCCGACCGGAGCCAGGATGTAGCGGCGCTCGCCGTCCCCGTATCGCACGAGGGCGATACGCGCCGAGCGGTTGGGATCGTACTCGATGGCAATCACGGTTCCGGGCATACCTGTCTTGTTCCGTTTGAAGTCGATCACGCGGTACTTCCGCTTGTGACCGCCTCCCTGATGCCGCGTCGTGATGCGACCCTGGTTGTTCCGCCCCGCTTTGCGTGGAAGCGGCTGAGTCAGCTTCTTCTCGGGCTTTTTCTTGGTGATCTCCTCGAAAGTCGAGGAAGACATGCCGCGTCGGCCCGGCGATGTTGGTTTGTACTTCTTGATAGGCATTGAAAAAGTCCTCAGTGGATCAGTCTCAGATGTCAGCCGTCAGTGTTCACGCATCAGGTGGTCACCTGACGACTGGTGCCCGACGACTCTTACACGGCTCCGAAGAAATCCTCAATCCGCTCGCCGGGGGCAAGCGTCACTACAGCCTTCTTCCAGCCACTGGTCAATCCCCGCCGTCGCTTCCCGATGCCGACGAAACCGGCGCCCTTCTCCTTGGCGGGGACGTTGATAATGTTGACGCTCGCGACCTGCACGCGGTAGCGGTCTTGCACGGCGCGCCGCACCTCGATCTTGTTGGAACGGCGGTTCACCTCGAAGGTGTACTTGTTGGCGCCGGCCAGGTCCGTGCTCTTCTCGCTGACGATTGGACGCAGCAGGACCTCATACGTTTGCATCGGACAGCAACCTTTCCAGTTGTCGGATGCCTTCGACGGTGAAAACGAGGACATCGTGCCCGAGGACGTCGACGATATTGAGCGTGGATGCCGGCTTGGTCTCGACCTGCGGGATGTTGCGCGAAGCGCGGGAGGTTTCCTCCGCCACCCGCTCGTCCACCAGTAGCACCTTGCCGGCGGCTTGCAGGTTCTCGAGTCCGCGGATCATCGCCTTCGTCTTCGGTTCTTCCGGCACGAGGCTTGTTACCACCGTGACCGCTGCCTCCGCCACGCGGGACGAGAGAGCGCAACGGGTGGCGGCGCGCCGCATCTTTTTCGGCATGCGCTGGGCGTAGCTTCGTGGCGTCGGAGCGAAGATCACGCCACCCCCACGGTACAGGGGCGAGGTACGGGTGCCCTGCCGCGCCCGGCCGGTTCCCTTCTGTCGGTACGGCTTATTACCGCTCCCGGACACTTCGCCGCGCGTCTTCGCCTTCTGGGTTCCCAGGCGCTGATCGGACAGAATCCGCTGCACGGCCTGGTGGATCAGGGGTTGGTTGGGCTCGACGCCGAAGACCTCATCGCTCAGCACGATGGTGTCGACCTGCTCGCCGGCCAGATTCTTGACTGGAAGTTCAGGCATCGTGTCGCTCCCTACTTCTTCCTGGCCTTGACGGCTTTGCGAACGACCACTATGCCGCCCTTGGCACCAGGGACGCCGCCCTTGACCAGAATCACATTGCGCTCCGGCAACACGTCGACGACGTCGAGATTGAGGACAGTCGCGCGCACGTTGCCGAGATGCCCCGCCATGCGCATGCCCTTGAAGACGCGGCCCGGCGTCGAGCTCGCGCCGATCGATCCCGGCGCGCGGTGCCGGTCGGACTGGCCGTGTGTCTTCGGACCGCCGGCGAATCCGTGGCGTTTTACCGTGCCGGCGAAGCCCTTTCCCTTGGTACCGGCCGTGCCCTTGACGGCGCCGATCGTCACGTCCACCTTCTCGCCCTTGGCGAAAATGTCTGCCCCGAGCTGCTGTCCGATCTCGACCGGTTCACCTGTCGCCGGCACTTCGTGGAGGTGGCGGAGCCCCGCGACCGGCACATTCTTCAGATGCCCGCGTTCCGGCCTGGAGAGCTTCTTGGACTCGGAGAAACCAAGCTGTATCGCCTCGTAGCCGTCCCGTTCCTGGGTCTTGATCTGCGCCACATAGTTCGGCCCGACCTCAAGGACGGTCACGGGGATAGCTTCTCCGGCCTCGGAAAAGACCTGAGTCATGCCGATCTTGCGGCCCATAAGTGCGTCAACCATGACCCCGTCCTACAGCTTGATCTCGATATCGACACCCGCCGGCAGGTTGAGACGCATGAGGGCATCCACCGTCTTCGGTGTCGGCTCCAGCACGTCAATCAGACGCTTGTGCGTTCTGATCTCAAACTGCTCGCGAGAGTCTTTGTCTTTGAAAGGTCCCCGCAGGACCGTGTACCGGTTGATCTCCGTGGGGAGAGGTACCGGACCGGAGACGTTTGCCCCGGTCCGCTGGGCCGTGTCGACGATCTGATTCGCCGACTGGTCCAGGATCTTGTGATCGTAGGCCTTCAGCCGGATTCGAATGCGCTGCTTGTTGAGCGTCCGTCCCACCATCTACTCCTTGACGCTGGTGACGACACCGGAGCCGACGGTGCGGCCGCCTTCCCGGATGGCAAAGCGCAGTCCCTGCTCGATGGCAATGGGGGCAATGAGCTGGACATG
>JAJPIP010000063.1 GCA_021324655.1 Pseudomonadota bacterium | reverse complement strand
GGCGTGGCCTTCGACGGGTTCCTGGAAGGCACCTTCCTCTATCACCCCGAGGAGACAGAGGCGGCCGGGATAGCGCCGTATCGGGAACCATGGATGGGGTTTATCCATAACCCTCCGGGCGTCCCCGAGTGGCCATCGATTGCCGAGGGCCGCTTGCAGACCCTTGAGACCACTCCTCTCTGGTTAGAGAGCCTCCCGCGTTGCCTGGGTTTATTCGCTCTAACCGAGTACCTAGCCGATTGGGTGCGCGCCGAATGGGGACTGCCGTGTGAAGTCCTGCGCTATCCAACGCTCACACCGGACAAGCGTTTCTCGATGGACGCGTTCGAGGCCCAGGCGCGACCTGTCGTCGCGACGATCGGCTTCTGGTTACGGCGCTTCACCACCTTTGAACGGCTGCGAGCCGGCGGATTCCTGAAGGTCCAGCCGGATTTGATGCCGAGCGACAACCTGGAAGGGACGCGACGCATCCGCGCCTACGAGAGGGACGAAGCGACGGCATGGCGAGGACGCGGCGCCGGCGGGACGCAACCGGTGGAGCGGCTGCCCAGGCTCACCGACGATGCCTATGACGATCTGCTGTCCAGGTCCGTGATCTTTCTCGACCTCATCGACGCCTCCGCGGTAACGACGGTTGTCGAGTGCCTCGCCCGAGCGACGCCGCTTCTGATAAACCGGCATCCGGCAGTGGTCGAGTACCTGGGGGCGGATTATCCCTTCTACTTCGACAGTCTCGAGGAAGCGGAGTGCAAGCTGGCCGACCGATGTTTGATTTGGGCTGCTCACCGGCACATGCTGTCCAACCCGATCGTGAGACAACTTGCCCCGCAGGCCTTTCTTGATGCCTTCGCCGCCACTCAGCTTTACCAGAAGGCGCTATCTTCTCTTCCGGTATCGTTGCGGATATGAGCGACCAAACGGAATCGGCGCGGCCGAAGATCTTCGGCATCGGACTGGAGAGAACGGGCACCACGAGCCTGACCAATGCCCTGAACTGGCTGGGTTTCAGCACGGTCCATTATCCCGAGGACGAGACCACACGGACGGAGATATACCGGCACTTTTCGTCCGGGTCGAATCTCATTCGACTCTCGCTTCTGGACCATTGCGATGCTCTGACCGATACTCCCGTGTGTTGCATCTACAAGGCTCTGGACTTGTCGTATCCGGGCAGCAGGTTCATTTTGACGGTGCGAGACAAGGAGTCCTGGTTGCGCTCGCGCCGCAAGTTTGCCGAGAGGTGGATAGCTCCGCGTTTCAAAGCGTTGGGCCAGGACCACCCAGCAAACGCCTACACCCGATTCATCGGGGACAGGCTCTATGGGCCGTACGACTATGATCCGTCCCGCGCGTTCGATGCCTACTATGCCGATGCGATCGCGTACTTCAAGGACCGGGAAGACCAATTCTTGCTGCTGAACATTTGCGGCGGTGAGGGTTGGGACAAGCTAGCGCCGTTTTTGGGCGTGAAAATGCCGGAAGTCCCGTTCCCCTGGCTCAATCGTCAATAGTTCGCCGCGGTCCCGTGCTCCATATCGCCGGCGCAGTTCGGTTCCTCGGGAGGCGCCAGGGCCACATCTGCGCGCCGTGTCCCGGCTCGGCTGACTATGATCGGAGCGACCCCGCGTAGCCGGTTCGCCGGGGTGCTCGCTGCGCCCGGTCGCGCGACATCACCATCCCGGTCGCGACGGGTGCATGTCATGAAGGGACGAAAGAGAGAGGCGATGCGACGCGTATTTGGCGGCGTGGAAGGGGGCGGCACCAAGTTCAAGTTGCTGATCGGAACTGATCCCCACGACATCGTCGCCCAGGCGCAGATTCCGACCACGACCCCGGATGAGACGCTTGAACGGGTGATCGCCTTCTTCCGCCGCCCGGACATCGAGCTGGCGGCTGTCGGGTGCGCCTCCTTCGGCCCCATCGATCTCGATACCCGCTCTCCGACTTACGGCTGCATCACGACCACGCCAAAGCCCGGCTGGGCGTACACCAACGTCGTGCGGACCCTGGGATCTGAGCTCGGCGTTCCCGTCGCGTGGGAGACCGACACGGCCGGTGCCGCACTCGGCGAGTACACCTGGGGAGCAGGACGGCATATCGAGGTACTCGTCTATGTGACGGTCGGAACGGGCATTGGCGGAGCCGTGCTGATCAACGGCCGCCCGGTCCACGGCTTACTCCATGCAGAGATGGGACACGTCCTCGTGCCGGTGGCGGACGGCGACACGTTTGCCGGGATCTGCCCCTACCATGGTCAATGTCTGGAAGGCATGGCGAGCGGCCCAGCCTTGCGAGCCCGGACCGGCCGTCCGGGGGAAACCATTGCTCCCGACGATCCGATCTGGGACCTGGAGGCTGCCTATCTGGGCGCAGGCCTCCATCAGATTGGGTATGTTCTCTCGCCGCAGAAGATCATCGTGGGGGGAGGGGTACCCCAAACCCCGCATCTCCTGGAGAAAATCCGCCGGCAGGTGACGTCCTTGAACCACGGGTACCTTGCTCACCCCGCGCTGTCCGGCGGGATCCGCGACTACATCGTGCCGCCGGGACTTGGAGCGGATGCCGGCGTTATCGGCGCACTCGAACTGGCGCGGCAGAGTCTCCAGAGCCATGCGGACCAGGTCAGACCGTGACCACCTGTGACGAGTCAGCTGGGTCGGGTTGGGACGCGTCGCTCGCGTGGAACGGCTGAAGCCCGCGAGCAGTGACACCGTCGCAGGTCCATCATCCGGCTGGGCCGGACCGAAAGATGTGGCGGAGAGGGAGGGATTCGAACCCTCGACAGGGTTGCCCCTGTAGCGGTTTAGCAAACCGCCGCACTAGGCCTCTATGCGACCTCTCCGAGCAAGCAGATTGTATCAGGTGAGGCATGAGCATTGACGGATCAAGGTCCGCAGCGAGGACACCTCACGGCTCACGGCGATCTGGCGGAGGGAGAGGGATTCGAACCCCCGAGGCTCATCACCTGGCTGTTTTCAAGACAGCTGCCTTCAACCGCTCGGCCATCCCTCCGTGCCGTCAAGTCTATCGGTGTATTTCGAATCCGGTCAACGATTTTCAGGTACGAGCGGAGACATCCCGGCTGATCACAGTCGCACCGTCCATGTACGGCACCAGCGCTTCCGGCACACGGATGCTGCCGTCTTCCTGTTGATAGTTCTCCCAGATCGCGGCGAGTGTTCGGCCGACAGCCAGCCCCGAGCCATTGAGCGTGTGCACGAGGCGCGGTGCCTCCCCGGGACCGGGGCGATAGCGGATGCGGCCGCGGCGGGCCTGAAAATCCCCCATGTTGCTGCAGCTGCTGATCTCGCGATACGTGTTCTGACTCGGCATCCAGACTTCCGGATCGTACTTCTTGACCTGTCCGAAACCGAGATCGGACGTATTCATCATGAGCACGTGATACGGCAGCTCGAGACGCTGCAAAACATTCTCGGCAAAGCGCACCAGCCGCATCAGCCACTCCTCGCTGTCGTCCGGGCGGCAGAAGACAACCATCTCGACCTTGTCGAACTGATGGACACGGATCATTCCGCGGGTCTCCCGGCCGGCGGCTCCCGCTTCCTTGCGGAAGCTAGGCGTCAGGGCGGTGTACAGGATCGGCAGCCGCTCGACGTCGATCACCTTCTCCGACTCCATGTTGACGAGCGGCACCTCGCCGGTTGGAATCAGATACATGTCCTCGCCTTCGAGATAGTACGCGTCCTCGGCGAACTTGGGCAGCTGCGCCGAAACGATCATCGCTTCGCGTTTGACGATGTACGGCGGCCACACCTGGTGGAACCCGTGCTCTCGCACGTGCATGTCGAGCATCAACTGACCCAGCGCCGCATGCATGCGTGCCCCGAGCCCGCGCAGCGCGTAGAAGCGCGTCCCCGCCATACGCACGGCGTCTTCGGGATCGAAGATGCCGAGAGCCTCACCCAGGTCGGCGTGCGATCTCGGCTCGAAGTCGAAGCTGGTCTTCTCCCCCCACGACCAGGCGATCACGTTGTCGTCCTCAGTCGTGCCAATCGGCACATCGGGCGCCGGAATGTTCGGGACCCACAACTCGAGCTCGTGGAGTCGTTCTCCCAGCTCGGCGACGCGTGCGTCGATCGAACCGATCCGATCGCGCAGCGCAGCGGCCTGAGCTCGCATCTCGTCGCGTTGGTCCGGGGGCATGTCCTTACCGCCGAACGATTTCGAGAGCCGGTTGCGCTCCGCCTTGAGAGTGTCGCTTTCCGCTTTCAGCTGACGCTGCTCGGCGTCGAGCGCGAGAATTTCGTCAATCGGCGCCGTGTCGCACCTTTCCCGGACCGCGCGCTTCACTTCCTCGGGGTGGGTGCGGATGAACTCACGACTCAGCACGCGGTGTCTCCCTCGGCCGCATCGGCGGAAACAGAACCGTCTCGCGGATACTATCCACGCCGGCCAGCACCATCGCAAAGCGGTCGATGCCGATACCCACCCCCCCGGTGGGCGGCATGCCGTGCTCGAGAGCGCGGATGTAGTCCCAGTCTACCTCGGCGTGATTCTCGCCGGTCTCGTGATTCAGCTCCTGCATGCGGCGGAGCTGATCCTTCGGCTCGTTCAGCTCGGTGAACCCATTTCCCAGTTCCATGCCCGCGATGTACGGCTCAAATCGCTCGGCAATATCCGGCCGGCCCGCCTTGCGCTTGGCCAGGAGACTGCCGGGGAAGTCGACGGGAAAATCGATGAGGAAGGTGGGCTCGATCAGATGGGGCTCGACGAGCGCGCCCACAAGCTCCTCGATGACCACGCCGCGCTTCGTGTCCGGCGCCACCTGGACTCCGCGCCGAGCGGCTTCCTCCTGCAACGCCCCCAGATCCTCAATGCTCTCAATGTCCAGGTCGGCCCAACGGCGCAGGGCGTCCGCGATAGAGACGCGTTGCCAGGGCGGAGAGAGATCGACCTCGTGTCCGCGGAACGAAACGCGCGTTGTGCCCAGGACACTCTGGGCCACGGTGCTCAGCATGTCCTCGACCTCCGCCATGATGTCGTTGTAATCGGCATACGCCTGATAGAACTCCAGCATCGTAAACTCGTTGCTGTGTTTCCACGATACGCCTTCGTTTCGGAAATCCTTGCTGATCTCGTAGACCCGTTCCATACCACCGACAATCAGCCGCTTCAAATACAGCTCATCGGCGATGCGCAGGTAGACGGTGGTGTCGAAAGCGTTGTAATGGGTCGTGAACGGAGTCGCGGCGGCGCCGCCGTAGACCGGCTGCAGGATCGGCGTTTCGACCTCGACAAAGCCGAGGCAATCCAGGTAGCGGCGAATGCCCCGGACCGCAGCCGTCCGGATCCGGAAGATCTCTCGGGTCTCGTCATTGGCGATGAGGTCGAGATAGCGCTGCCGATACCTCGTCTCGATGTCGGACAGCCCGTGGAACTTCTCGGGCAAGGGCAGGAGAGCCTTGGCGAGCAGAACCAGGTTTTGTACCTGGATCGATACCTCGCCGGTCCGCGTCTTGAAGACGGTGCCTTCTGCCCCGATCAGGTCACCGAGGTCGAGCAGCTTGAAGTACTCAAATTGCTCCGGGCCGAGCACGTCGAGCTTGAAGTACAGCTGAATCTGGCCGCCGGCATCGAGGATATGGGCGAAAGCCGCCTTCCCCATGAGCCGCCGCGCCATAACCCGTCCGGCAACCCGAACCACGCTGCCTTCGAGAGCCTCGTACTGATCCTTGATCTCGGCCGAGTGCCGTGTCGGGCCAAAGCGATTGGGAAGGGCCGGCAGACCGAGAGCCAGTAACTGCTCTAACTTCTGCTCACGTGACTCGCGGAGCTCGTCTCGCTCTGTCACGCTCTATTCTTACTGAATTGCCGTAATCCTGTACGAAACGGTCCGACCGGGCGCCTGGACCGACACAATGTCTCCGGCCTTCTTCCCGCAGAGGGCCTGGCCGATCGGCGACTCGTCGGACACCTTACCGTTCGTTGGTGACGCCTCGAGCGAGCTGACGATCGTGTAGGTGCTCACGCGTCCGTCGTCGCGAGCGATCGTTACCACCGAGCCAATTTCGACGAGCGCGTGATGGCCGTTCCCGTTTGAGTTGAAAATCGCCGCTTCGCGCAAGGTCTGTTCGATCTCCGCGATGCGCGCATTCAGACGGGCCAGATCCTCCTTCGCAGCCTCGAACACCGTATTGTCGGATGAGTCGCCGCCTTCTCGTGCTGCGTGCAATCGCTCCGCAATCTGGGGCCGCACGTCCACTCGCAGGTGCTCCAGCTCTCGTTCCAGCTCAGCCCTGAATTCCGCCGAGATGACAGTCGGCTTGTGACGGTTGTTCACGGATCTCCTCCTGAAATCGCGCGCAACGCGCGGAAACACAGCAAACGCCCGCAAGGGCGTTTGAGTGCATTATTGTAGCGACGGTCCAGGCACTTGTAAAGGGTGTCGTAGAGAAACATCGGCAGCGTAGACAGTCTGGACAACGCGGCCGCGCCGCACGAGCAGGCCGCCGTCGCGCGCTACCCCTTCGGCGACTCCCTCCCACGATCCCGTATCAGTCCTGACTTCGACCAGCCGTCCGGTAATGTCCAGGCGGTCGCGCCAGGAACGGAACGCGGCATCACCATCATCCGCCAGACGGCGGTGCCACGCGACTATGTGGTGCAGCAGCGTCACGGCGACGTCCTCTCGCGGCACGGGGAGCCCCAGTTCGTGCAACAGACTGGTGGCATCCGGCGTCGGCAAGTCGCTCGCCGGCACGTTGACGTTCACACCCATTCCCAGAATGATCCGCAAGCTGGGAGCAGCGTGAAATTCGGCCAGGATCCCCGCGACCTTCCGTCCCCCGATAAGCACATCATTGGGCCACTTAATAGTGGCGGCCAGTCCGGCAACGTCCTCGACAGTCGCGGCAACGGCCAGCGCACCGATCATGGGACCATCGGTCGGGCGCATCGTGCCGGCAAGAGGCAGGACAACAGAACACAGGACGCTACTACGCGGCGGCGCGGACCAGCGACGCCCCCGCCGCCCCTTGCCTTCCGTCTGGTAATCCGTCAGAACGGCGGCAGGGTCCGGATGGACGATCTCTCGTGCCAGGCGGTTGGTCGAGTCGATTTCCGGCTCAAAGTGTATCGTGACAGCAGTGGCCGAGGCGGCAAGGGAGGCGCGGATTCGGGCAAGATCAAGCGGTGCAGGCGATTCCATATGCACAAAAAAGAGGGAAGCGCCCTCTGGGCGCTTCCCCGTTACTGGCTGACAGACTCCTCAGCGGAGGTGAGTCAGTTCGCAGTCACCTCCGTGCAGCGAATCCCGCTCGAGTAACTGTGACTATCATCCATACTGCACCACCTCCTTTATGCCTAACGGCGACTTAGTGTCGCATGCCGTCGCCGCGCGTGGCAAGGGACGCAAGGGCTACCGGGCGATGAGGCTCGACGGCGGAACGGCGGTGAAACGGCCGCCGCGCGAAAAATGGCGCGGAATCGCCAAAATCAGCGTGCTATACTGTCGCGATTCTGTCCCCCACCGTGCCGATTACTCGGCCGAAAGGTACCCATGCGTAGCCCGCTGTCGTCGCTGTTCGGTATGTTTTCCAAGGACCTCGGGATCGACCTGGGAACTGCCAATACCCTTGTGTTCGTCCGCGGACGCGGCGTGGTGATTTCCGAGCCGTCCGTCGTCGCCATCGACAAACGAAGCCGGCGCGTTCTTGCGATCGGTGCCGAGGCCAAGCGCATGGTCGGGAGGACGCCCGCCAATATCGTGGCGATTCGGCCCCTCAAGGACGGTGTCATCGCCGATTTTGAGATCGTCGAGAGCATGCTGCGGTACTTCATCAACCGCGTCCACGAAGAGGTCGCTCTGCCTTCCCGCCCACGGGTCGTGGTGGGCATTCCGTCGGGTGTGACGGAAGTCGAGCGTCGAGCGGTTGCCGACGCCGCGGTCAACGCGGGTGCGCGCGAGGCATACCTCATTGAGGAGCCCATGGCTGCGGCCATCGGCTCCGACCTGCCGATCACCGAGCCGAGCGGCAGCATGATCGTCGACATCGGCGGCGGGACGACGGAGGTTGCCGTGGTATCGCTCGGAGGCATCGTTATCAGCAAGTCGGTGCGGGTGGCAGGAGACGAGATTGACGAAATGATCCTGCAATTCGCCCGGCGTGAACACGGACTTTTGATCGGCGAGCGGACTGCCGAGCAAACCAAGCTGACAGCCGCGTCGGCCCATCCGGACGTCGAGGACACGACCGTCATCTTGCGGGGACGCGACGTGGTGACAGGGCTGCCGAAGTCGGTTGAGGTCTCGAGCAAGGAGATCCGGGAAGCGATCGAGCCGCCAGTGGCGCTCATCACGGAGGCAGTCACGACCACGATCGAGGAGACCCCGCCCGAGCTGATCGCCGACATCATGGATCAGGGGATCACGCTCGCAGGTGGCGGAGCATTGCTGCGTGGGTTGGATCGGAGAATCGCGGAAGAGACGAAGATGCCGGTCACCGTGGCGGATGACCCTCTCACCTGTGTCGTCCGGGGAACCGGTCGCTGTCTCGAGGATCTTGACACTCTGCGCAAGGTCTTTGTTACCCCACAGGACGGACGAGCTAAGGCGAGCTGAGGCGCGGCATGGTTGAGACCCGGGGCGGAAGGCGCTTTGCCTTATTCTTTGTGGCCGCTGCATTCGTCGTCCTCTTGGCAAGTCACTGGCTGACGCCCGTGGACAACGTGGCCACAACGGCGGCCGCACCGTTCACGTCTCTGATAAGCGGCATCGCTCAAGATGTCGGCGATACATTGTCCGGTGTCTTCCAGGCGGGAGAGCTGCGCCGTGAAAACGCGGCTTTGCGTCAGCGCTACGCGTCGCTCTTGAAGATCGTTATCAGCCTCAAGGCACGGGCGCACGACAACGCTCTGTACAAAACCATGCTGCGCTTTGCCGACAGCAGCCCACACCTGGATCTGCTTCCGGCGCGCGTGATCTGGACCGATCCAACGGGGATCGGCAACGACATCGTGATTGATAAAGGAGCGCAGGATGGCCTGCGCGATCAGATGACGGTGCTTGATCCGAACGGCTGGTTCGTCGGAACCATCGAGCAGGTGCGGCAAAATAACGCGGTCGTGACCCTGCTGGAGAACCCCAGCCTCTCGGTCGGGGCGTACGATCTGACGACCGGTGCGGGAGGGATGGGAGCGCTTGTCGAGGGCCGCTATGATGCGCTTCCGCAGTTGCGCTATGTGCTCACCCGCGACACCCTTCATGTCAATGATCTCGTCGTGACATCCGGCCAGCTCAATCTGTATCCCCGCAACATCCTGCTGGGACAGGTCGTGTCCGTCCACCGTGTGCCGTATCAGATCTGGCAGGACGCGGACATCAAGCCGGCCGCCGATATTGCTCATCTCGAAGTCGTCCAGGTTGTCCGCAATTGGAATCCGGCTGCCGCGGCGCAGCCGCCGAGTGGTCATTGAACACGCGATCTCTGTCCCCCAGCATCATTACCGCTCTCTGGCTATTGCCGTGTCTGGCCATCTTGCAGGCCGGCCTCGTGACGCATCTGGAGGTTGCCGGCGCGCTCGCCAACATTGTCTTGCTGGTGGTGGTTGACTGGGGCATCCTGCGCGGTCTGGACGAGGGTGTCATCTGGGCTTTTATCGGCGGCCTGCTCCTCGACATTTTTTCCGGGTACCCGCTCGGCACCAGCACCGTTGCTCTGGTCGTCGTCGCCGCGCTCATCAGTATGGGTGAGACCACGTTCATGCGGACGCACGCTCTCCTACCGCCGGTCACCGTTTTCCTGGCGACGCTCCTGTACTACGCTGTCGTGGTGTTCATCCTGGTGAGTACGCACCAGAGCGTCAATCTGGCCACCGTGTTTCGCCAGGTGGCCATCCCGGCGGCGCTCCTCAACGGAGCCGCGAACATCGTGGTGTATCCGCTCACGCACCGGCTCGAGCAGCGTATCTACCCTGTTCCGAGGGCGAGCTGGTGAAAAAGAAGACCAAGTTCCTCCTGCTGCGTGCCAGCATCATCCTGGCGTTCACTGTCCTGGCCGGCCGGCTGTGGTACGTGCAGGTCGTCATGGGCAGCTACTACAAGCAGCTCGGCGACACAAGCAAGATGCGCCTCGAGCCGGTCCAGGCACTGCGCGGCATCATCTATGATCGCGCCGGCCGACCTCTTGTTCTAAATGTCCCGAGCTGGAACGCCGAGATCGTCCCGCACGGTATTCCGGCGAGCCGGGCCGGCACCATCTACCGGCAGCTCTCGATCCTCCTCCACGGCAAACCGACGGCGAAGCAGATCGGCGCGCTCGTCCGCGCCAACGAGTGGCAGCCGTATGAGCCGTTCGTCGTCAAGCGTGACATCGGCGCTCCCACCGCCATGATCATCAAGCAACTCCATGCCCAACTCCCGGGCGTGCAGGCCGATCCGACCGCGATCCGTCAGTACCTGAACGACCCGCAGGACTCTCTGGCGCAGGTACTCGGTTACACGGCGCCCATAACCTCCGGCGAGTACGCGCAGTACAAGCGCCTCTACCCGATGGAGAGCGCGACGTCGAACGATGTCATCGGACAGCAGGGGATCGAAGCCGCTATGGATCCCTATCTGCACGGTGTCAACGGAACGGAGGAAGTCGAGGTCGACGCCGGCGAGCGGCCGATTCGTATCCTCTCCCCCGGCCGATTCGTTCCGGGCGACAGCGTGTATCTGACGATCGACAGCCGGCTGCAGCGCCAGGTCGCCGCCGATCTCGAAACCGGGCTGAGTCAGCTGGGGCTGCGCCGTGGCGTCGCGATTGTGGAGCAGGTGCACACCGGGAGAATCCTCGCCCTGGTGTCTCTTCCCAGTTATGACAACAACCTTTTCAGTAAGGGAATCAGCGTCAGCAAGTACACGCAGTACCTCAACGACTCGGCCGGGCCGCTGTACGACCACGCCATCGCAGGAGAATACCCGCCGGGATCGATTTATAAGATCGTCACGGCGGCGGCTGCCCTGCAGACGGGGGTGGCCAATGCGGGCCGCGTGATTGACGACACCGGCTTGATCGACCTTTTCGGTCAGAAATTCTTCGGCTGGGTCCCACCGCCGGGTCTCGGTCCGGTCAACGTCGTCACCGCGCTGGCAAAATCCAGCGACATCTACTTCTACACGGTGGCCGGCGGCAACCCGAACATCAACCCGAACATGCCCAGTGTCGGCGCGGACCGCCTGGCCCATTGGGCTCGTCTGTTTGGTCTCGGCCAGACGACCGGCATCGAGCTACCGGGCGAAATGCCCGGACTCATTCCGTCGGCGGCGTGGTACAACCACCAGCCGATTGGCGTGTACAAAGCAGCCGGTCACCCTGTGTGGTCGCTCGGCGATACCTACAACATGGCAATCGGACAGGGTTTGAATCTCGTCACCCCTCTTCAGATGGTGAACGTCGCGGCCACCATTGCGAACGGGGGAACGCTCTATCGCCCTCAGATCGTCGATCACATCGCCGGCAGGGTCGCGCCGCGGCTTGGGGTGTCCCGGCGCGACCGGGTCATTCAGCCATTCGTGCCGTTCTCGGTCCGGCGCAACTTCCTCTCACCCACCACCGTGTCGCTCATCCAGCAGGGGATGCACGCCTCCGTTGACCTGCCGAATTGGAATGGCACCAGCTATCTGGTGAGTGACCCGCGTATTGATGCTGCCGGAAAGACCGGCACCGCCGAGGCCCCCGGCGGCGCGGACGCGTGGTGGACGGGGTACGCGCCGTACAACAATCCGCAAATCGCCGTGATCGTGCTCGCGCCCAATGCCGATACAGAGGGGGCAACCATATCGGCGCCGATTGCCCACAAGATCTTCGAAGACTACTTCCATTTGCGGCCGATCGCGGTCCAGAAACCGAAGCTCCCGTGGACGAGTGACGTTTACCACTTCTTGAATGGGAGCTCCGCCGGCTAATGAAGCAGTGGCGCAATTTCGACCTCCAGCTCGTGGGCATCCCCGTGGCGTTGATCGCCTTCAGCGTCTTCGTGCTGTACAGCATCGCTCACTGGCCGACATCGGGTGTCACTGTCGGTGTCCCGATGCACCAGGCTCTCTATGCGATGTTAGGCCTCTTCCTGCTGTTCGCCCTCACGAACTTCGACTACCGCCTCCTCCGCTCATTGGCCGTGCCGCTGTATCTATTCGGCATCGCCCTGCTCGGCATCCTCTTTGTCCTGGGTCACGCGGCGTACGGGGCGCAGCGCTGGATCAGCCTTGGGATCCTTCCACTACAGCCCTCCGAGCCGGCCAAGCTCTTCCTCGTCATCGCCCTGGCACGATTTTGGTCGAGCCGGGAGGGCCAGGTGGATCAGTTCAGTACGACGCTGCAATCACTCGCACTGATGGTGATCCCGGCCGCATTGGTTCTCATGCAGCCGGACCTGGGAACCAGCTCGGTGTTCGCGGCGATCTGGCTCGGCATGGCCCTCATGGCGGGAGTACCCGGCCGCCATCTGATCGGCATTGGCGCCGTCTCCGCCCTCCTCCTGCCGGTGGCCTGGCGTGTTATGGGGACCGTCAAGCACTTTGCCTACGCGCAGAACCGCCTGATGATCTTCCTGAACCCTCAGAAGGACCCTCTCGGCGCCGGCTATAACGTGATCCACGCCCTCATAACGGTGGGTTCCGGCGGGGTGAGCGGGCACTGGTTTAGACCGGAAACCCAGAGCGAATTGGGATTGCTGCGCGTGGAAGACAAAGACTTTATCTTCTCGGTGATCGCGGAGCAGATCGGCTTCCTCGGCATCATCGTGCTCCTGGCAGTCTTCGTCTTTCTCCTGATGCGGATCGCGCGCGTGTCGTTTATGGCCGGCGACAGCTTTGGGCGGTTGCTGGCCGCGGGAATCCTCTCGATGCTTATGTTCCAGATCTTCGTCAACGTCGGTATGAACATTGGGCTCATGCCGGTCACCGGGATTCCCTTGCCGCTCGTGAGCTACGGCGGCAGTTCGCTCATCACGACGCTCGCCGCCTTCGGCATCTTGCAGAGCATCCTTTTGCGTCATCAAAAGCTGGTCTTCGGGACGTAAGCGCCGTGCAGGTTTTGCGTACGCAGCACGTGAGCGTCCCGCGACCGCCCGGCCGCGATGCTGAAAGCCAGGCCGTGGATTTCTACGCCGGCATCCTGGGGCTGAGGGAGTTACCGAAACCGCCGACGTTCGCAAACCTCGACGTCACGTGGTTCGCCGTGGGCGATACCGAGTTGCACGTCTTCGCCAGCGACCGCGGTCCTCACCCCGGTTCGCACTTCTGCCTTCAAGTTGAGGATCTGAGGAGCACCCGTCGCCATCTGGAGTCAGCGGGCGTTGCCTGCCACGAGACTGATCCCATCCCTCACCGCCCGCGGTTCATGATCCACGACCCCTTTGGCAACGCGATCGAGATCACCCAGATCGCGGGCGATTATCGAAGCGTACCGGCCTGACGAGGATTTCCCTCCAGAATCTGAAGCGCGCTCTGCACCATCGTGTCCACCGCGACCAGCCGCATGCAGATCGGATCTCCCAGCGGACACTCGGCGGTTGCGGCCATGGAGTAGCACGGGCTGCACGGAAGGTCGGCGCGATGCAGACTGGCAGGTGCGTCGGGATAGTACGGACCGTGGACAGCCGGGTCGGTCGGACCGTACACAGCCACGACCGGCCGCGCCAGCGCCACGGCAAGATGAAGCGGCCCGCTGTCTCCACTCGCCACCAGGTCGGCGCGGGACAGAAGTGCGAGTAGATCGAGGATATCCGTGCCGCCGGCAAGACTCACGACGTTGGTGCGACTGTGCCGGCGCACCTCATCCGCGATCGCTTTATCGGAGGCCGAGCCGACGAGGACCGGCGCGTACCCACGCGCGGTCAGCGCATCGGCAAAGGCCGCCCAGGAGCGGGCCGGCCAGCGCTTGGCAGACCCGTTCACCGCTCCCGCGTGAATGACGACGACGCGAGCGTCATCGCGAATCCCCGCAGACGCCAGCAGCCGCGCGGCTCGCGCTACCGCATCCGCCGGTATCACCGGACGCAGGATGCGGTCCGGAGGTACCCCCCCTGCCGCCCCGGCCAGACCGCGAACGTACTCCACTTCGTGGCGTCTGACACCGTACCGGCCACCCGGGACCGGTTCCGTGAGTGTTGCCGGAAAGGCTTCTCGTTGGTATCCAATAACGCGAGGAGCGCCGCTAAGCGCGGCGAGGAGACTGCCGGTTCGCCCGGCGAGACTTATAGCAAGATCAAAGCGCCGGCGGCGAATCTGCCGGTAGGCGTCGTGATAGGTCCGCCAGGTGGCGGGTGAGATCAGACCGCGAAACGTCCGAATGCGATTGGTATCGATGGCGATGATCTCGTCCACCTCATCGAAGCCCGCAGCAAGCGGTTCCGTGTACGGGAGCGTGAGCAGGGTGACATGGGCATCGGGATATCCGGCGCGCACGGCCTGAGCGGCCTGGCGGGAGAACAGGACGTCACCCAACAGGTCAACACGCACGATAAGGACGGAGCGCACCGGGCGAGGATGCGGCGGACGCACACGGCGAGCCACGTAGCCGGCGGCTCCGATGCCGACATACAGCGCGCGGTGGATGGAGCGACGGACATCAGCACGCCGAGGGACGCTGACCATGCTCAGCCCGGCGATGCCGGCGCAACGACAAAGAGGATGTCCCCCTCGGCGGCCACGTCGCCATCGACGGTCGCCGTACCGTGTCCGCGGCCGGCGGTACGCCGCAGCCGGCTGAGCTCGACTTCCAGCCGCAGCACGTCACCCGGCACGACCTGGCGCCGGAACCGGAAGCCATCCAGTCCCGCGAGGAACGGGACCATCCCCTCGAAGTCTGGAGTCATCAACACCGCAACCGCCCCAACCTGCGCGATCGCCTCGGCGATGAGCACGCCGGGCATGACGGGCCGGCCCGGGAAATGGCCGGCAAAAAACGGTTCGTCGATCGTGACACACTTGATACCGACCGCCCTCTTCCCCGCCTCCACTTCCAGCATGCGGTCCACGAGAAGAAACGGGTAGCGGTGGGGCAGGATGTCCTGAATCTCGACTGAGCTCAGGACCGTCATGCCGGCGCCTCCGCCGAGGCGGCTTCGGGCACGGGCGCCAGGACTTGGGTGCCGCGGTGCCCGGCGATGGCGCTGGAGAGGTGTCGTGCCGACGTGATGACAGCCCTGTGGCCGCCCGCTTCGATGAATCGAATGGCAGCATGCACTTTGGGACCCATGCTACCCGGCGGAAACTGGCCATCCGCGATGTGTTTCTTCATCTGGTCGAGCGTCACGGTTCCAAGGATCTCCTGGTCTGGGGTTCCAAAGTTGATTGCCACTGCATCGACCTCTGTGAGGAGAATAAGCGTGTCGGCCTCCAGAAGTGTGGCCAGGAGCTGGGCCGCGAGGTCCTTGTCGATGACCGCTTCCACACCGCGCACTCTCGTGTCCTCACGGACCACGGGCACCCCGCCCCCGCCGCACGCAACGACCAGAACACCGGCGTCAACTAACCTTCTGATGACCGGCCACTCCACGATGTCGGTCGGGACGGGTGAAGGCACCACCCGCCGGTAGCCGCGGCCCGCATCTTCGACCATGGTCCAGCCCCGCTCGCCTCGGAGCTTCTCCGCTTCCGCCGGCGAGTAGAAGCGACCGATGGGTTTGGTAGGGACTCGGAAGGCGGGATCGTCGCCCGAGACGACGGACTGGGTGACCACGGACGCCACCGATAAGGAACTCCCTTTGCGTCGCACCCCATTGCCGATCTCCAGTTGCAGCATGTATCCGAGCTGTCCTTGAGACATGGCCCCAGCCACATCCAGCGTGACAGGGGGCAACTGACTGGCCGTCAGCTCGGATCGTAAGAGTAAATCCCCCACCTGCGGGCCGTTCCCGTGCACGATCACGAGCCGCCGGCCCGATACAGCCAGGTCGCACACCTGCTCGCTCATCCGCCGCACGTTGACCCACTGCTCCTCGAGCGTCCCGCGGGAGCCGGACGGAAGGATGGCATTCCCACCGTATGCGACCACGACAATCCCGTCCATGCGCCTCCCGCCCAGAGTCAGGCGGCAACATTCTATTCCGGCGGAAGGATGGACCGGAAACCGGTGCCGGAAACGCCCACCCGCCACTCAATGCGCGGCACGTCCATCCTCCACGTTGCATCGGCTGCTCCCGCCTTTCCGCGGCCGTCGCGGCGCGATGGCACGTATCGTGCACTGCCCCCCGCATAACACACAGCCCTTCTTCCCAGACGGGGAAGGACCAACATCGGGAGAAGGCGATGGATGCCTGGATAGACAAACTAAAGGCGGCATACGACGCCGGCTATTACAAGACCGAAGAGGAACCGACCCACCAGGTCATGTTCCCATGGCAGAACAAAACCTGTAAGCACTGCCCGTTCTGGTCGAACAGCATTTGCCAGGTATTCGCCGAGTACCGCAGCTCAACCGCTCACACGTGCACCTACTTCGACCCCTGGAATCGCGCGGCGGCACAAAACATCATTCAGGAACGCCAGTGGCAGGGATTCCGACGCTGGTGGGAGTGGTTCAACGATCGAGGCGCGACGCGCTAGCGAGCCACACCCCGTAGGTTCCCGCGCAACGCTGCCTCCGCGATCCTGGGTCTTCTCCCCGTTGCTCCATTCAGAATCCCTGGGTATACTTCGATACCACGCGCGGGACGCTCTGTAACGCCGCGCGGAGCGATCTGGAAATTGGAGCTTGCGTGTCTCGGCTTCTCGTAGCGGTAGCGCTTATCGGCGCTTTTTTTGTGCTTCCCTCACCGACCCGTGCAGCG
>JAJPIP010000107.1 GCA_021324655.1 Pseudomonadota bacterium | reverse complement strand
CTTGCTGATGCCGTGACCGGGCGAGGGATGACTGCCCGCTTTGTCCCATTTGACCACGACGTGGAAGTGGATGGGCGTGGGCTGCGGGGTGGGGGAGGGCGTGGGTTGCGGCGTCGGTTGCGGCGTCGGCTGGGGGTTCGGGTTCGGCGTCGGATTCGGCGTCGGGGTGGGCGAGGTGAAGAGGCTCACCACACCTTGAGCGATGTTGTCGTTGATGTTGGTGAGAATCTGATCGTTCCCCGACACGTTGAATTGCTGCTGATCGAGCAGGGACCCGAACTCAAACAGGGCGTTGCCGATCTGCATGACGCGGAGCTTCACCTCGTAGGTGTTCCCATTGGGGTCCTGCAGCGGTGTGCTGAAAGTGATCTCCTCGCACTGCGTCTGGTAGTGCAGAGAAGACGCGTTCGGCACCTTGCACAGAGACGGGCTCACGTTCCACCCCGCGGTCGCGTTCTGGAACGCGGCGGTGGCATTGTCCTGCGTCGTGTAGTACGTGCCGAGATAGGTGATGAAGAAGTACGACCCGTCCTGCAGGGTTGCGTGCGACTGCTCGTAGTAGCCGCCAATCGCACCAAGCTGTTCGTAAGTCACGTTGGGATGCAGGTACAGCCCCTGAATGGTGCTGTTGTCGGCCTGCGCCGTGCTCATCGGCTCATCCAAGTCCATCGCCAGCCCGTTGCCGGACGGCAGGAGGTAGGACGTGGGAATGCGCAGTTGAGACGCGCTGGTGACCTGGCCGTTGATCACCTGATGGGGAGCCAGCTGCGGGTGAATGGCGTGCCGTATCAGGAGATGCAGGCCGGGGATGTGCCGGCTCGTGGTGATCCGCTGATGAATGGTAGTGGTACTGCCGGACGATGCGTAGGCCGGCGCGGAGAGGGACAGCGCTCCGAGCAGCGACAGCACCAGGGCGAGACGCTTCATGCGGTAAATCCTTTCTTGACGCGAATGGACGAAGCTTAGCGAACGCACCGGCAATTTGCAATACGTCAAGAGGATTATTTTTCGGAGTGACGGCGATCAGGGGCGTCGCCGTCGCACCCGGCCCGGCCGGCGGCGTGGACTAGCCGACGATCTCGCGCAGGGCGTCCAGGAAGCGGTCGATTTCCTCGGGTGTGTTGTAGTGGACAAGGCCGATGCGGAGCGTCTCCGGCACGCCAAGGCGCCGCATCGGCTCGACCGCGTAGTGGTTGCCGTTCCAGGTATAGATGGCGCGTTCGCCGAGGCGGGCAGCGACCTCTGCCGGCATGAGTCCGGTCATCGTGATCGAGACCGTCGGAACCCGCTCGCCGAAACGGCCGGGCGCGGAGATACCGTAGATGCGGACGCCGGGAATAGCCGCCAGTCCGCCGATCAGCCGCTCCGCCAGAACGCGCTCGTGGCTCTTGATCCGGGTCATGGCGCTACGCAGTCGCGTCCGGCGGTCCTCTCCCTCGCCCAGAGACTCCAGATACGAGAGAGCGCCGAGCAGAGCCTTGAGGGCTTCATGACTCTGCGTGCCGGTTTCCCAGGAGTGGGGCGGGGTGTCACCGGCCGGACGAACGTGGTCGACCGGGATGGACGCCAGCACGTCGGACCGGCCGTAGAGCACCCCGAGGTGGGGGCCGAAGAATTTGTACGGCGAGACGGCGAGGAGATCAGCGCCAATGTCGCGGACCGAGATCGGACCGTGGGGACCGTAATGGACGGCATCCACGAAGAAGAGGGCTCCGGCGGCGTGCGCTATCTCGCCCAGGCGGCGCACGTCGTTGATGGTGCCGAAGGCGTTGGAGGCGTAGCCGGCCGCCACCAATCTGGTGCCGCGCCGAATCACGGACGCCGCGCTCTCCATATCCAGCGTCATGTCGTCGGTGTCGATGTCGATAAAGTCCACCGCGATGCCGCGCTCGCAGAGCGCCAGCCACGGCGAGACGTTGGCGTCGTGCTCCAGGCGGGTGGTCACGATCCGATCACCCGGCTGCAAGGTGCGGCCGATGCCGTGCGCCAGGTGAAAGGCGAGGGTGGTCATGTTGGCGCCGAAGACGATCTCCTCGGGCGAGGCGGCGTCGAGGAAATCGGCCATGGCGGCGCGCGCCTCGGCAATGACCCGGTCGGTGGTGCGGCTGGTGTGGAAGAGTCCGCCCTCGTTGGCGTTGGCGTTTTCGAGGTACCAGAGGTAGCCGCGCGAGGTTTCTACGGGCACCTGCGTGCCGGCCGGGTTATCGAAGTAGATGACGGGCCGGCCGTTCTCCTGGCGCTGCAGGCTGGGAAAGTGGGCTCGGACCGCGCCGCTATCGAGCATGATGTCTCCTGGAAAGATGCTCCCTCATGGTAGAGGACGGTCTGTCATGATGAATCAGCACAAGCGTTTCACGTGAAACACAAGGAGGAAATCGTGCCGGACGTGCCGGAAGGATTGCAGTGGGCGCTCGACCTGGGGCTGAGTCGCGCCGAGGTCGCGGGCTTGAACCCCGCGGTGCCGGGTGAGTTCACCGATCCCGACGCCTTCTACCTCAATACCGCGACGCCCAACCTCGTCTACCGCGGCTCCCTCGAGGGCACCCTGCCGCTCGTCGCCGGCCGCTGGTACCTCATTCCCAACGGCACCCTGGTGCGCCACCCGGTCCTGACCCGTGACGTGGTTCCTCTTGCCCGAGCTCCCCGCCTCGCCCGCTGAGGACATCCTCGAGCGTCCCGCACCGCCGGCCGATCGGCGCCTTCCCTACGGCCCCCACCCGTCCCAATTCGCCGATCTGCGCCTGCCTGCCGCTTCTGGTCCACATCCCATCGTGCTCCTGCTCCATGGCGGCTACTGGCGGGACCGCTATGACCTGACCTATCTCGGCCATGTCGCCGAGGCGTTGCGCCGGGAAGGTGTTGCCACCTGGAATATCGAGTACCGCCGGGTGGGAGATGGAGGTGGATTTCCCGCAACGCTGCACGACGTGGTCCACGCCGGCTCTCTCCTCTCGTCTGTGGCGAGCCAGCACAATCTCGATCTGGGACACGTTGCCTGCCTCGGTCATTCCGCCGGCGGACAGCTTGCCCTCTGGCTGGCGAAGCGACCTCTTCCATTTCCGCTCCGCGGTGTCGTCGCCCTGGCACCCGTCGCCGATCTGCGTCTGGCCGCCGATCGGCATCTCAGTGACGACGCCACGCAGTCGTTCCTGGGCGGCGATCCGGCCGAGGTACCGGATCGCTACGCCGCGTCGTCGCCGGCGGCGCTCCTCCCCCTCGGCGTCCGGCAGGTCCTCGTTCACGGCGACGACGACGACGCTGTGCCGTACGAGATGAGCGTCCGCTATACCGAGTCGGCCCGCGCCGCTGGGGACGACGTCACCTTTCAGGCGTTGCCCGCGACCGGACACTTCGAGCCGGTCGACCCCGACTCCGCCGCCTGGCCGCACGTCCGCGATGCCGCCCTCTCTCTGCTGGGAGACTAATCCATGCCCCTTGTCACCACGTCCGCCGTTTCCGGCCTCGATCCCCGCGTCCGCATCTTCCGGCATGGGACGCTGGTCGACACGTTCGCCGTCATCACCGAGCGCTTCATTGCCCTGATCGACACGGGAGAGAGTCCGGAGGCGATGGAAGAAGTCACAACGCTCCTGGCGCCCGATCGTCCACTCCTGGTTATCAACTCGCACGGCGATTGGGACCATGTCTGGGGGAACGCGCTCTTCGCCCCCGGCGCCCGCTATCCGGCGCCAATCGTCGGTCATCTTCTCGCGCCCGGCCGCATCGCCGCCGGCCGGCCGTATCTCGACGCGCGCCGGGCCGAGGTCCCGGGCCGCTATGACTCGGTGCGGCTCGTACCGCCCACCATCTTGCTCAGCGCGGGCCGCCTGGCAGGCGGCGACCTCGATCTGGATCTCATCCCGACGCCGGGCCACACCCCCGACCACCTGGCGGTCTGGATCCCGCAGCTCCGTCTCCTCCTCGCCGGCGATGCCGCCGAGCTGCCGTTCCCGGTCGTGTCGGACGACGGCTCTCTCCCCGAACTGCGGGCCTCGCTACGACGCATGCTCGCCCTGCAGCCGGAGAATGTCCTCTATTGCCATGCATCCGGTCTGTCCGGCCCCGCCCTGATCCACCGCAACGGAGAGTACTTCGCGGCGCTGGAACGTCATGCGCGCGCCGGGACCCTCGATTCCTTCGGCTATGAGGAGGCGGTACCCGGCGATCTCCCGATCGACGACGCCTTCTATCG
>JAJPIP010000077.1 GCA_021324655.1 Pseudomonadota bacterium | reverse complement strand
CTGGTCGCCGTTATCGCGCCGCCCATTGCGACCCTCCTGGCCTGGCGCGACATCCTGGTGCGGCGCGACCTCTCCGGTCCGCAGCGCGGCTGGTGGATGGTCTTCTGCCTGCTTCCCACCGTCGGTCCGCTGCTCTACATCGCCATCGGTCGCGGCAACCTGTGGTAGAGGAGCCGTCGCCGGCCGGCGAGGCCGCGGCGATCTCCCCGCTCGCGTCTCTCTGGCGCAACCGCGACTACCTCATCCTGTGGGGTGGTCAGGCGATCTCGACTGCTGGGACGCAAGTCTCCCGGCTCGCGCTTCCGCTCCTGGTGCTGGCGCTGACCCGCTCCCCGGCGCAGGCCGGGCTCGCCACGTCGGTCGCCATCCTTCCCTACCTCGTACTCTCGCTCCTGGCCGGCGCTCTGGCCGATCGGTGGAATCGCAAGTGGGTCATGATCCTCTGCGATTCAGGGCGAACGATCGCCGCCGGCAGCATTCCGGTCGCCGCGGTCACCGGCCACCTCTCGCTGGTCCAACTCTATGCCGTCGCCTTGATCGAGGGCTCGCTCAACGTGTTCTTCGATCTGGCGGAAACGGCGGCACTGCCGCGGGTGGTGGGAAAAGAGCAGTTACCGGTGGCCATGTCACAGAACGGCGCCACCTACTCCGCGACCTCGCTGATCGGGCAGCCGCTCGGCGGCCTCCTCTACCAGATCGGTCATGCCATCCCCTTCCTCGCCGACGCCGTGTCGTACGCCGTGTCGGTGATCTCACTGCTCTTCATTCGCACCGAACTGCAGGGAGAGCGTGACGCGGTTGTTCCGAATCTGCGGCTCGAGATCACCGAGGGCCTCGCCTGGCTCTGGCGGCAGCCGCTGATCCGCTTCATGGCCTTTCTCGGTGCCGGCGCCTGGATCCCGCTCTACGGCAATTACCTGCTGGTCATCGTACTGGCGCGCCACTTGCACGCCTCCCCGGCCACCATCGGACTCATCTTCGCCGCCAACGGCGTGGGCGGGATGCTCGGCTCGCTGGTGGGAGGGCATCTCGGACGGCGTTTCGGCTTCGCGCCGGTCGTCATCGCCTCGGTCTGGATCTGGGTCCTGCTCTGGCCGCTCTACGCGATCGCGCCCACTCCTCTTGCGCTGGCGCTCATCACCGGCACCATCTTTCTGGTGTTCTCGATCTACAACGTGGTCCAGATGAGCTACCGCCTCCTCCTCATCCCCGATGCGCTGCAGGGACGTGTCAACAGCGCCTTCCGCCTGATCGCCTTCGCCGGCATGCCGGCCGGGACGGCAGTAACCGGTGCCCTCCTGCAGGGGATCGGGAACACGCCGGCGGTGCTGCTGCTCTTTGTCTGGCTGCTTGTCCTGGCCGTCATCACCAGCGTCAATCCGCATGTCCGTCACGCGCTTCCGTTCTCGGCGGTTCGGGAGATCTGAGCCGGCACCCGCGGCATGAGGGAGGCCCCTGACGCCTGGTAGGGACTGCAGCTCTGTCTCTGTCCGCCCGGCCACGCTCCCCGGCGATGTCGTGGTCGCCGTGCCGCCAAGCCCCACGGGACACGGACCAACAGGCGCGAACCGACGACCGAGGCGCCCAGCGGCGGCAACGCGGGAGGGGAAGCCCCACAGCCGGACAGACGCGGCGGTACCGTCCGTCCCTGAGACGCGTCCAACATGAGAATGCGATCACCTGTGCAGGGCATCAGGGTTCGTGAATTATCGGCATCGCCGGGTCGTCGTGGCCGGCCCGCGTGCCGGCCAGCCTGACGCCGGCGTAGACCACGCCGGGCTGGTCGCCACCCGGGGCGACCACGACGGGATAATGCACAAGCCCCTGCGGGGCATGGCGAGCACTGGACCCAACTGTCCCGGCGCGCTACCATCGGGTCAGACCGACCCGCGATCTGAATGAGAGGCTTTTCATGCTCCGGCTCATGATTCTGCTTTTTGTTGCTCTGTTCTTGATTTCCACGGTTGGCGCGTTGATTGGCGCCATCATCGCCCTGATCGTCATAGTGACTGTGCTCGCCGTTCTGGCTACGGTCGTCGGCGTGCCCTTCTACATGCTCGGCCGTCACTGGCTGGGCCACCGCAGTCTGATGACGCACACCAATCCGCTGGAGCACCTCCAGACCCTGTATGTCGAGGGCAAGATCGACCTCTTCGAGTACGAGCGCCGGCTCGCCACTCTCCTCGCCGTCGAGCACTAGACGCCTCTATCACGGCGACAATCTCGCGCTGCTGCGCGATGTCGTGCCCGACCGCTCTGTCCAGCTGATATATCTCGACCCGCCTTTCGGCAGCGGTGGCCGCTACCGCACCTTCAGCGACCGCTGGCGCTGGGATGAACCGGACCGAGCTGCCTTCGATGCCCTCGCCGCGTCGCCGCTCGGTCCGGCGCTCAGCGCCTGCCGCGAGCTTCTGGGCGAGGGCGATCTACTGGCCTATCTGGTCATGCTGGCACCGCGCCTCCTTGAGCTGCGTCGCGTGCTGGCTCCCTCCGGGAGCATCTACTTGCACTGCGATCCCACGTCCGCCCACTACATCAAAATCCTGATGGACGCCGTCTTTGGACGTGTCAACTTCCGGAATGAGATTATCTGGGCCTACGGCGGGCGCGGCGCCAAATCCGGGGCCCGGCAGCTGGGCCGCAACCATGACGTCATTCTCCTCTACTCATGCGATCCGTCTGCCGCCATCTACCGGCCACAGACGGTCCGGCGGCGGTACAGCGCGCGGGAGGCCCGTCACCTTGGATGGCGTCAGGACGAGGCTGGACGCTGGTTCAAGACCGCTCCTCGCGGCGATTACACGGACGCGTCCCTCGTCCGCCTCGACGCGGCCGGCCGCGTCCATCGGACCCACTCCGGCCACATCCGCATCAAGTACTTCCTGGAGACCGAGGATGACATGATCGTGGACGACGTGTTACTCGGCGACACCTGGACCGACATCCCCGATGCCATGCATCTGGGCCACGAGCGTACCGGCTATCCCACGCAGAAGCCGCTGGCGCTGCTGCGCCGCATTATCCTGGCCGGCAGCGACCGGGGTGATGTGGTGCTGGATCCGTTCTGTGGATCGGGTACGACGTTGGTGGCGGCTGCCGAGTTGGGCCGTGCGTTCATCGGCATGGACTTGTCGGAAGAGGCGATAAGGATCAGCCGGGAAAGAATAATACAGTTGTAGGCGCAGGGCTTGTCCCTGCGTGTCACGGGGCACCTGCGATCCGATTCTGCTACGAGACGGCGGCACCCTGTCCGACGGCGGCGATCGCATCGATCATCAGGGACCAGAAGCCGTCGAAGTCCAGGCGGGTGGCCACGTGGGCGGCAAGGGGGAAGCCGAGTTTGCCTCGGAAGTCGGTGACCGTCATGCCGGCGGTCCACTTGCCCATCGTTTCCACGGCCACAAAGGCGTCGGCACACTCCACCAGCGCCGGGTTGATGACACGCGCGACGGCGGTCGGATCGTGCACGGGCGGAGCCTCGAAGCCCTGCTCCTGCTGGTAGGAGCTGCCGAAGAAGTGCAGGAGATCCACGACCATGCGGGCCACCGGCGTGTCGAGGGCGGCGATGCGGTCGACAACGGCCGATGTTGCCCTGGCCTGATGGGTCAAATCGAGCCCGACCATCGTGACGGACCAGTCGGCGCTAAAGACGATGTCGGCGGCTTCGGGATCCACGTAGATATTGAACTCGGCTGCCGGCGTGACGTTGCCGCGCGTGTACGCCCCGCCCATCAGCACGACCTCACGCACCCGCGGCACAAGGCGCGGCTCCTTGCGAACCGCCATGGCGATGTTGGTGAGGGGCCCGGTCGGCACCAGGGTCATCTCTCCCTCGCCGGCAGCCATGACGAGGTCGATGATGGCATCGACGGCGTGACCCGGTGTCACGGGCACCGTTGGTTCGGGCCACTGCGGACCATCCAGTCCCGACTCACCGTGGATATCCGGGGCCACGACGAGGGGGCGCACCAGCGGACCGGCACAGCCGGCGATGACCGGCACGTTGGTAATGCCGGCCACGGTGCAGACGCGCTGGGCATTGAGGGTCACTTTGGGCAGCGTTTGATTGCCGGCCACAGTGGTAATGGCCTGCAGGGAGATGTCGGGATTGCCGGCGGCCAGGATGATCGCCATGGCATCGTCATGGCCGGGGTCGCAGTCGAGGATGATCTTTCTCGGCACGGTCTCTCTCATTTCTCGGCAGCAATCGTCGCTTCTGCCGGACGCGGGCGGTAGCGGTTGCGCAGCGCGGCCACGATCAGGGCGACCACGGTGACCACGTACGGCACCATGAGCGCGAATTGGGTCGGAATGCTGGGCTGCGAGAGCAGCTGCAGCCGGTCCGAGAGCGCGCTTGCCGCTCCGAAGATGAGTGAGGCGATGAACGTGCCGACCGGATTGCCGCCGGCAAAGGTCAGGGCAGCGAGCGCGATGTAGCCACGGCCACCGGACATGTCGCGCACGAACATGTCGAGCGTGGCCATGGCGAGCTGTGCCCCGGCCAGGCCGCACAGTCCGCCCGACATGAGAATCGTATAGAGCTTCATGCGGTTGGGGTTGATGCCCGCCGCGACGGCCGCGTCCTCCGCCTCACCCACGGCCCGTACCCGCAAGCCGAAGCGGGTGCGGTAGAGTAGCCACCCCGAAATCGGAATCAGGACCAACCCGATTAGCACGATGATGGTCTGTCCCTGGAGGGCAGGACCGAGGACCGGAATATTGGCCAGTGGACCGAGATTAAGCGTCCAGAGGTGGGGAAAGGTGAACGGCTGGTAATCGCCCTCGTTGTTATAGAGGCGTTCCAGGAGATAGACGGTAATCCCCTCCGCGACGAGGTTGATACCGAGACCGGCCACCACCAGATCAGCGCGGAGATAGAGCGTGGCCCAGGCGAAGACGAGCGACAGCGCCAAACCGGCCACGATGGCGGCCAGCACGGCGAGGGTCGCGCTCTGCGTGGCGGCGCCGACCGCAATCGAGACAAATGCCCCCATCAGAATCATGCCTTCGAGGGCGATGTTGAGGATGTTGGCCTGAGCGGTAAAGGCGCCACCGAGGGCTGCCAGCCAGATCGGCGTGGTTTCCAGCACGATGGTGAAAAGGGTCGAGCCGTTGAGGAGCGTCTGCAGATCTTGCACTACGTCTGTCCTCCGCTCGCCGTCGTAGCCAGGCCCTCCGGGATGGTGCGCCGCCGGCGCTTCACAAACCAGGCCGTCAGGCCGGTCGCCGTCATGAAGAGAACGATGATCCCTTGCAGGATGTTCACCAGCGGGTACGGCACGTTGGTGTTGAGCTGCATGACATCCGCGCCGTGGATGAGGATGGCGTAGATAAAGCCGGCCACGACCGCCCCCCAGGGATTCAGACGGCCGAGCAGCACGACCGTCAGCCCGAGGAAGCCGTAGCCGGGCGAGAACTGCTGGTTGAACTGATGGTCGACGGCGTAGACGTCGAGCGCCCCCACGATGCCGGCGATCGCTCCCGACACGAGCATGGTCTGGACGATCATGCGCGGCACGGAGATGCCGAGGTAGGAGGCGAAGTGAGGATTATCCCCGACGAAGCGGAGCTTGAGCCCCCAACTGGTGCGATAGAGGATGAAGGCGACGATCAGCGTGACGGCGATCGCCACGAAAATGTCGGTGGTCAGCGTCGATCCGGGGATGATGACCGGCAGCCAGGATTGCGTTGCCACCAGATTGCTCACCGGCGATCCGGCCGTCGGGTTCTTGAACGGGTTGTTGACGAGGTAGTCGGTGATCTCCATCGCGATGTAGTTCAGCATCAGCGTGCTGACGATGATGTCCACTCCCCAGGCCGCCAGGAGAGCGCCGGGGATGAGCGCCCAGAGCGCGCCGGCCACCATGGAGAGGGCGATCGACACCACAATAATCAACGGCCCCGGCCAGTGCGTGAAGGTGAAACCGACCCAGGCCGCGGCAAACGCACCGAGATACAGCTGCCCTTCCGCCCCAATGTTGAAGATGCCGGCGCGGAAGGACACGAGGACGGAGAGCGCGGCCAGCAGGAGCGGCGACAGCGTGGCGAGCGTGTTTCCGATGTCCACCGACGTGGAGAGTGGGCCGGCCAGGAAATACTGATAGGCCTGCAGCGGGTTGTCGCCGGTGGCCAGAATCACGAGGATCCCCAGGAGGAGGGCGCCGATAATGGCGACCGCCGGCTGTGACACGGCGGCTCCCAGGGCGCGAGCCACGGCGCCCGTCCCCACGCTCTCTCCCGATAAGGGCTTCTCGCCCTCCCCGTTCTCCAGTTCATGGTCAATGTCGACGGACGGCATCGCGCGCGCCGCCTGGGAAGCGTCATCCGGTACGGGCGGCTCCTCCGCATGCTCGCCCTCGCCCGTCACGCCGGCCATGGCCAGACCGAGCTCGCTGTCGCTTGCTGCCGGGGAATACTCGCCCATAATCCGGCCGCGGTACATCACGAGAATGCGATCCGAGAGAGTGCGAATCTCATTGAGATCGGCAGAGATGAGCAGGATGGCCGCGCCCGCATCGCGCTGCGCCAGGAGGGCATTGTGGACGAATTCGGTCGCGCCGATATCGACACCACGCGTCGGCTGGGCCGCGATCAAGAGACGCGGGTGCAATTCCATCTCGCGAGCCAGCACCACTTTCTGCATGTTGCCGCCGGAGAGCGAACCAACCGGCGACGCCGGGCGGGCCCCGCGAATGTCGTAGCGCCGAATCAGGTGACGTGCCCAGCGCAGCATCAATCCCGGGCGCAGGATCCCCTGCGGCGCCAGGCCACGCTTGAGGTAGGCGGAGTCGAGGTTGTTCTGTATACTCATCGGCCCCGCCACGCCACGATCCAGGCGATCTTCCGGGATGTGAGCGATGCCGGCAACCCGGCGCTCACCGACACTGGCGCGAGTGATGTCGTCGCCCGTCAAATAGAGCTGCCCGGCCACAACCGGCCGCAGTCCGGCGATCACCTCGACCAGTTCCGTTTGGCCGTTTCCTTCGACGCCGGCGATTCCCACGATCTCGCCGGACCGCACCGCGAAGGACACGTCGTTGACCGCCCGCAGCCCCTGGTTGTCGGTCGCGCTCACCTGCTCCAGCTGCAGAGTTGCCGCCCCGGGATGGGCCGGTGTCTTGTCCACCCGCAGCAGTACCTCGCGGCCCACCATAAGGCGAGCGATATCAGCTTCCGTTGATTCCGCCGTCGGCAGCGTGGCGACATTGCGCCCGTCGCGGATGACGGTGAAGCGGTCGGTGACCTCTTTGACCTCGCCCAGCTTATGAGTGATGAAGATAACGGTTCGTCCCTCGGCGACGAAGGTACGGATGAAGCGGAAGAGCTCCGTCGTCTCCTGTGGAGTGAGCACAGCGGTGGGCTCATCGAGGATCAGGATCTGAGGGTTATAGGAGATGGCCTTCAGAATCTCGACACGCTGACGCAACCCAACCGAGAGCTCACTGACCCGGGCCCGCGGGTTGATCTCAAGATTGAACTGCTTGGCCAGCTGTTGAACCCGCTTCACGGCCTCGCCGACATCGAGCCCCAGGCGATGGATCGGCTCCTGGCCGAGGAAGACGTTCTCGGCCACCGAGATGGACGGCACCAGCTTGAAATGCTGATGCACCATGCCGATCCCCTGCTCTCGAGCCGTCATCGGATTGTTGATGGTGACCGGCTTGCCGTTGACGAGGATCTCTCCCGAGTCCGGTTGCACCAACCCGAACACGATGTTCATCAACGTCGTCTTCCCGGCCCCGTTCTCGCCGACGAGGGCATGCACCTCGCCGGGCAGCGCGGTCAGATTGACGTGGTCGTCGGCCAGGACGGGCCCGAACCGCTTCGTGATGTCACGGAGCTGAAGCGCGGGTGGGCGCTCCGCGTGCGGAGCGCCCACCTGATCCGGCTGCGTCGTCGTCATGACGCCTTCAGTGTATTAGTAGTGCAGCGTCGACGGGACCTTCACCTTGCCCGTGGCCACATCGTGGGTGGCCTTGGTGATCTTCGCCACGATCCTGGACGGCACCAGGCTATGATCGATGATCAGACCAACGCCGTCGTTATTCAGACCAAAGATGTAGGTCTTGTCGTACTTGAGCGTGCCCTGCTGATACTTCTTGGCCAGATCGTACGTCGAGATGTCGACGTGCTTGACCATGCTGGCCAGGACATGACCGGGGTAAAGACCATTCTGGTTGGAATCAACCCCAATCGAGTAGCGCTTGAACGTCTTGGACGCCTTGAGGACGCCAAGACCGGTGGCGCCGGCCACGTTGTACACAACGGCCGCGCCCTGCTGGTACATCGCCGCCGCCTGGTTGTACCCAGCCTGCGGATCAGAGAACGTACCGGGATAGGTGACCACGACCTTGACACCCGGATTGACGTAGGCAACGCCCTTCTTGAAGCCGACGACGAAGTCGTTGATCACCGGGATGTTCATCCCGCCGACCAGACCAACCTCTTTCTTCGCGCCCTTGGAGAGCGGGAAGTCCTTGGTGTCGGTCGCCGCTTCCGCGGCCAGCACACCGGCCAGGAACGACCCTTCGTTCTGCTTGTAGATGATATCGGCCACGTTCGGCAGCTTGACGATGTCGTCAAAGAAGATATACTTCTGCTTGGGGTGAGCCTTGCCGACCGACTGCATGTCGTTCGTCATCTGCGAGGTACCGGTCACGACCAGGTTGTACCGGCCGTTCGAGACGGCCTGGAGGTTCTGCAGCCACTCCGACGGATTGGTGGGACTGGCTTGCAGGATCTTGGTTGTCGCGCCCAGGCGCGTGTGCATCCAGCCGATGCCGCGTGCCGCGCTATCGAAGAACCCCTTGTCGCCCAGCGTGCCGTTGACGACAAGCACCGCACTGAACGGCTTGTTGGCCTTCTTCGAGGCCGACACGCCGTTTGAATTGCCGCTCCCGGTAGACGATCCGCAGGCCGCTACCAGCAGCCCCACGAGAGCCAGCGGAGCTAGGACCCGGACTCGACGAGACATTTATTCCCTCCATGCGACCCACTACCTGGGGCCGCACATGAGTGTATCCACGTGGACCAGTGCGATGGAAGGCGTACAGGGCCCTGGCACAGCATATGCAAGAGATATATTGTAGGTCTATATATCTGTCTTACGTCCCGGAAGGAGGGACAGCAATGACACAAGCCATTCGCGAGCGCATACCCATTACCGTCATCGGCGCGGAAGCGGGGCACAGCAGTTTGGTGGGCCGACGCTTCATGGGCACCTTACTCCATCCCGTCCCCAGGATCGAGATGGAGCGGCGCTGCGGCGCTCCCCATCCGGGGATGAAGCTCGTCGCCGATTGGCCCGCCGACTGCGATACGTGCTCGATCCCGACCGGCACCGAGGTGGAGGTGGAAGGACGGCGCTACCGGGTCTGCGGCATCGACGAGCGGGCAGGTTGCTACGTGGAGCTGTACCTCGCGCCGGCCTCTTAAATGAGGAATGCCGGTGCGCGGGATCATCCCACGCACCGGCACAGCCCGCCCGGCCCCCCTTACTTGGTTACATGCAGGGTCGCACTCGCCCGCTCTGACTGTCCGGCAACCGTCGCCAGTCCGATGAACGTGTAGGTTCCGGGACGGTGCGGCGTGAGCGTCACCGGGAAGTTGTAGATGCCGGCCGGCTTGCTGGACGCCAGCGCGCCGGAGCTATGGTACTGCTTGATGACGCTGCCCCCACGCTTCACCGTGTAGGCGAAGGTGACGGGGAGACCCGGATTGGCGCTGAACACCCGCATGTACAGGTCGATCTGCACCTTGTGCCCGGCGCGCGACTGCTTGAGGGCCGGACGATTCAGGTCGCCGCCGACGGATTCCCACCGCGCCAGCACCCCGTAGGACAGCGGCAGATTGGGCGTGGGCAGAGGACCCGCGTTCTCGAGATCGATGATGTCGTTGAGGAATGCGACGCCGTCCATCGAGCCCCAGCCGGTCGCGAAGTCCCAGCCCGGCGTCGCCGGGTAGTAGAGGTTGTTCCCCTGCGTGACATCGTGGAACGGCGAGTACGAGAAGGTCGAGGACTTCTGGCCGAGATCGTAGAGCAGCGGATTCAAAAAGCCGAGCTTCTGGTTGAGATAGTCATCCAGCAGCGCGACGTAGGACGCCCAGAGCGGAGCGGCGGCGCTGGTGCCGCCCCAGACCTGCCAACCGGTCTTTTTGCTGCTCGTGTCGTACGTGTAGATGGCGTAGCCCGTGTTGGGATCGCCGTTGGCGCTGACGTCCGGCACTTCGCGGCCGCCGTTGCTGTAGCTGTTCTGGACGCCCGGTCCCTGCTGGTAGTAAGGCTCCCGGAAGAAGGAGCTGAGGCCGCCGCCACTCCCGGAATTGTCGCTCGTGTCTCCCCAGGACTGCTCGCCCTGGTAGCTTGTCCCGTCAAAATTCAAGGCGGTTCCGCCGACCGCCGTCAGCCAGGGATCATCCGACGGTGTCTGCACGGTCAGCGTGTTCGGCTGGTTCGAGTCGGCGTAGGCGCCGTTGTCACCGGAGGCGGCCAGGACGGAGACCCCCTGAGTGGCCGCTTCCTCGATCACTTCGTTCTCGGACGCCACGTAGTCCTTATTGACCGTCGTCTCCGGCACACCCCAGCTCATGCTGAGGATGCTGGACTTGTTGTCGCTCACCATGGCGTCGATCTGGATGACGAGCGCATTGATATCGTTGGGGCTCTCGTAGACCAGGAGCTGCGCGCCAGGGGCAATGGCCTGGGTCACCTCCATGTCCAGCTCGACTTCCGTCTCGCCATCACCCATCTTGGCTTTCCGCCCGTTGTACGGCACGGCGATCCGCTCCGGAGTCGGAGCGCTGATGTTGAACCGAGAATCGTAGGCGCTGATGTTGCCCTGGTTGTAATCGTCCAGCTCGGCAAGGGCGATGGTCTGACCGGAACCGTCAACGCGGGCGCGCAGGGTCGAGAGGTCATAGGCCGCCACCAGGTCGGCCGGGTAGTAGCCATCCCAGCTCTGATCATGCGGACGAGCGAGGGGATGGACGTGCCCGAGGCCCAGAGGCTGGGCCCGAATGCCGTCGTTGAGACCCATGACAGCCGCCACGCGCGGGGCCAGCGCCGCGGGAAGCTGAATGGGACGCATGTTGGCAAAGAAGTGTCCCTGGCGGCCGTTGTACTCGGCGAGACTGGTGCCGAACGCACGTTCCACGCGATTCACACTGCCGGCGGCCTGGATCAGCAGCCCATTGCGCGTCGCCCCGGTCACATGCAGTCCCTGTCGGCGCAGCCAGGTCGTAATCACGGCGCGATCGGACGCGGACGGCGCAAAGCGCTCCGCGAACTGCTGAGTCGTCAGGAAGTGATGGTATTGCGAGGAGTGCGGATCGTAGACAGACCGCACGAACTGGTCGAGTGCCTGCTGGTCGCGGACGCGCAGCATCAGCGACACCGACAGCGTCCGGCCGGCGGGCAATGCACCCAGCCGCCGCGCGTGGGCGGTCGCCGGCAGCACCGAACCCTGGAGAGGATGCAGCGCTCCCAGATGGGCGAGCGTGAGTGGCGGCAACCCAGCCGGAATCGGTTGAGCCCAGGCGCGCAGAGGCGCAGCCACGGCAATCAAAGAGAGAATGGCGGCGAGGCGGGACAACATTTTTGGCATTCGACACTATCTCCGTTCCAGTTAACGGCGCACATCTTCCCACCATCAGTGGTACATGTCAACTGGTCGACCGTACCGTCTGGCTTCCCGGCCCGAGCTGCCGCGGCAACCTCTGCCCGAACCGCCGTGCCGGCCCGGGGAGCAGGGCTCGCCCTCCTATAGTTGAATGTGGATGACGGCGCGGAGGCACGGCGGCGGCTCGAGGCGAGCGGTGGCCCTGTCCTGCTGACAGGCTGGCGCGATGTGTTGTTTCACCACCTGGCGATCGACCCGGCCACGCTGCAGCCGCATGTCCCGTTCGAGCTCGACCTGCACGACGGTCAGGCGTACGTCAGCATCGTCCTCTTCTCCCAGGATCGCCTGCGCCTCGCGGCCGGCGGCATGGCACGCCGGCTCATCCCGGGCGCCGGCGCCGCGCGGCTCTGCAATCTTCGCACGTACGTGCGGGCCGGAGACGAAGGCGCCGTCTACTTCTTGCGCGAGTGGATCTCCGATCCCCTGGCGTCAGCCGTTGCGCCCTGCGTCTACGGGCTCCCGACCGTGCCGGCGCAGATCCGCTACGAGAACGACGTGACGGCCGGTATTCTGTTCGGTCAGGTTGCTGCCGGTGCAGATCGACTGGATGTCTCGGCACGGCTCGATTACGCGGCGGCGGAAGAAGGCGCGCCGGCGGATAGCCTCACGCACTTTCTACTGGAGCGCTACCGCGCCGTCACCGACCGAGGCCGTCCGCGCGCTTTCCGCATCTGGCATCCGAGCTGGCGCGTCCAGAGGGTGACGGCTGAGATCGGCGACGATGCCCTTCTCCGCCGCGTCGCTCCCTGGTATGACCTGGCCGCGGCGCCGTTCACTCAGTTCACTCGCGGCATGGCGACCGTCTTGATCGGGCGCCCACGATTGCTTACCCCTCTCCGGTCAGCGGCGCGAGTATCCGGTCTATCTCGCTGAGCGTCGCGGGCGTCAACTGTATGCCGGCCGCACCCGCATTCTCTCGTACCTGCTCGGGACGGCTGGCACCGATGATCGCCGCGCTCACGTTGCGCTGCCGCAACACCCAGGCGAGCGCCATCTGCGCCAGCGTGCAGCCGCTCTCTCGCGCCACATCGCCCAATCGGGCGACGGCGTCAAGCACCCGATCCTGCAGGAGATCACCCATGAACATGTTCTGGTTGCGGTCGGTCGCCCGAGAGCCGGCCGGCGGCGGCCGGCCGGGCTGGTACTTGCCGGTCAGGACACCCTGGGCGAGGGGCGAGAAGACGACCTGCCCGATCCCATCGTGCTCACACACGGGAATCACCTCAGACTCGATGTAGCGCTCGAGCATGTTGTACACCGGCTGATTGGACACGATCTGGTCAAAGTTGCGCTCCCGCGCCGTGGCGACGGCGTCGGTCAACTGTGCCGCGCTCCACTCGGACACGCCGGCGTACAGCACTTTCCCATCTCGGATCAGGTCGTCAAAAGCGCGGAGCGTCTCGTCGAGCGGCGTGTGCGGATCGTAGCGGTGCGCCTGGTACAGATCGACGTACTCCACTCCGAGGCGGCGCAAGCTCTTGTGCGCCTGGTCCATGATGTGCTTCCGCGAGAGTCCGCCGCCGTTGGGGCCGGGGCGCGTCGGAAAGTAGACCTTGGTCGCCAACACATAGGTGTCACGCGGGTAATCGCGCAGGGCATGGCCGAGAAACTCCTCAGCCCGGCCGGCGGAATAGCCGTTGGCGGTATCAAAGAAGTTAATGCCGAGGTCGTAGGCCGTCTTGACGACATCCCGCGCCGTCTCGTCCGGCACGGCTCCCCCGTACGTGAGCCACGAGCCCAGAGCAATTGTGCTGACCTGGACGCCGGCGCGTCCCAAGCGGCGGTACTCCATGAATCCCTCCCCGGTTACTGACTACCGTCCGGGATCCCTTCCTCATCCCCTCCATAACCGCCGGTCGGCCCGTGGGGGTGCGTGGCCGGGTGCCCTTCGATCTCCTGCAGACGCTGCTCCAGGCGTTGAATCTGCTCGCGGATGGTCTCTGCGTCGTTCGCCGTGACCGTTCCCGTCCCGCCACATAGCGGACATTGTTCCTGTGCCATCATTGCCTCCCGGCTGGGATCTATCTCAGCCTACCGTGCGTCCGTTCGTGGCGACGGCTTCCAATAGGCGACACGCAGGTCCATGTCCGGGGTGCCGGCCTTGAGGGCCTCCATGCTCGTGCTTCGGATGACCTGCCGCTGCAGGAACCCGCTGTCCACCAGATACCGGCGCAGGGACGCAACATCCTCATGCACCGGCCGCAGAACGGCATTGACCTCGTGCTCGTCGTACATCCGCCCTTCCTCGAAATAGCCGGCAAGGTAGCGCAAAATGACGTCCCGCTTCTTCTGGCGGGCAGGAATAGAGACCAGGCGGCCGCCCACCAGAAAGGTCGCGAGAACCTTCTGCTCTTCCGCGGTATACCCGGTTCTGCTCTCCGAGGTCAGTGTCCCGACTCCGCCACTGCATCGGTCTTGGCCGCCATCACGACGTCATTGCGGTGCAGGCCACGGATTTTGTGCGTCCACCACGACACCGTCACGCGTCCCCACTCGGTGAGGATGGACGGGTGATGTCCCTCCGCTTCCGCCAGTTCCCCGATGCGGTTGGTCAGAGCCAGCGCTTCGGCAAAGTTACGGACCGTGTACGTGCGCGTCAGCCGCGGCACGCCGTCAACCTCGACGACCTGCCAGTCGGGGATCTGCGGCCGCAGATCCGCGAGCTCCTCCGCCGTCAAGGTGGGAGCGCCGCGCTCGCACGCGACACACCGCTCGCGTCTAAGACCGGTTACCATCCGACCCATTCCAGAATGCCGCCGGTCGGCGTGGGCGTGGGAGTGACGGCGCCCCCCGGGAAGATCCCGAAGGCGTGAAGAATGATGATCACCACGACGACGATGATGACCAGTCCGATAAGCGTCATCAGAAGCGGATTATCCATTGGCATGCCTCCTCAACGGCGTCCTCTCCCTACGATACGGCGCAGGCGTCATTTCTTGCGGGGGTGTGGGGTGTCCCTCACCCACGGATGGCCCTCACCCCCTAACCCCCTCTCCCACTGCGGTGCTGGCTTCACGACAGTTTTTCGGGAGGGAGGAAGAGGAACGGCTCATCGGTCCAAACCCTGCACGACGCATGGTGAGCAAACCAGTCGGAGGGTGACAGATGAG
>JAJPIP010000114.1 GCA_021324655.1 Pseudomonadota bacterium | reverse complement strand
ATGGGGCGGGGATGCAGGCACATCAGAGCCTCCAGGATGGGGAGATACTCCGAGCATGCGCCTTCCTCCCGACATTCGCCAGCAGTATCACTCGGGCCGGCCACTACCACCCGGCGATGCCGTTAATGCACGAGCCCTACCCAGCGTCACCTGTCCGCGGTCGGGCTCAGGATCGGTCCGGAGCGGAGTTTACGCAGCGCGTCCGCCATCTCCACGCTGTCGCCGGTCCGGATGACGAACTCCAGTCCGGCGAACTCCCGCAGCTCCCAGAGTCTCCGCACGCGATGCGCCAGGGACGGGCCGGCATCTCCGCCGGCCGCTCGGTAGGCAGCCAGAACCTGCCCGGCAAAATCAGCGCCGAGGTACCGTTGCGTCGCCAGATCCTGGGCTGGATCGCCCATGGCGGCTGTCTCGAAGTCGACGATGCCGGTGATGCGGCCGGTTGCCGCCTCGACGAGCACGTGCTCGTACCAGAGGTCGCCGTGAATGAGCGACGGTTCGTCCATCCGGAGCAGCCGATCGGCCAGAAATTCCTGCCACCATCGCTCGACTCGCGCGTACTCTGCCGGCGCCAGAACGTCGCGCAGCAGCGGTAGGACGATCTCTCCACTGTTGGCCGCCGCCTGCTGCGGGTCCCAGCGCGGGATATCCGCTTCGGACACAGGGACTCTGTGCAGCGCCGCCAGAAAACGGCCGAGCTGCGTCGCCAGCCGGAGGCTCATCTCCCCAGTCACATCGCGCGGCTCGAGCGAACGGCCCGGCACTTTCGGATAACCCATGACGCCGAAGGGAAAGATGTCACTGGCCCCGGCGAACCAGCGTGGCGCAGGGACCGCAACGGGAAGGTGAGGCAGCAGCGCCGGAAGAATGCGGCTCTCCCGGGCATAGCCCGCGAGAGCATCTCCGTTGCGGCCGATGCGGAAGACCGCGCCTCCCGCCGTCTCCACGACAGCGCTGCGGAAGCCGGCGCCCAGTGGCGTGAGCGGGGTGATCGCCTCCAGGTCGGGAAACACCTGCGCCAGGCCGGCGGCGACCTCGTTCAGGTCAACCCGGCCGCCATCCATCGCAGTTCATGGCCGCGGCGAGGAACAAGGAAATCATCGTCAGCGACATTCGCTGGGAGGTCATACGGAATTGTCGCCTCTCAAGCAGGCGCGGTGCGGTGACCGCGTGTGGCGGGCTCACGGCGGCCCCCCACACGGCCGCGCTCTACCCGGTCACCAGACTAACCGCATGAAAATGGTCGTAGAAGGTTTGCCCGTAAGCCGACGGCGTGCCGTTCCAGTCGGCAATGAGACCCATGGCATTGCACTGCCAGGTCATCCACACCCAAGGCGCGTAGCCCACGCCGTGGGCATCCGCCCACTGCATGTAGTGCATGACGTAGCCCGAGCCGCAATCCTTCTCGCCGACCTCGCTCGTCATCACCGGCATCCGTGCCGCGACGGGGGCGATCACGGAGTTCCAGTACGCCGCGGTGTTCTTCGATCCCGCGGACATGTAGTTGTGGTAATCGGCGATCAGCTGATTCTGGGGGTCGGTGGGCAGGTATTGCAGCATCTGCGTCAGATCCTGGGCCCAGTTGAGGCCGTCGATGAGAATCGGGTTGGCCGCCCCCGTGGCGCGAATGGCGTCCACCAGACTCTGCATGCCGGCCGCCTGCCAGGGCGCGGCGCCGACGATGGGCGTATTGTGGTACTGGTCCAGCTCATCGATCAGGCAGCCGTCGCGCCAGCACTGCCAGGGATTCGTGGTCTGGGCGTTGGCCGTCGTGATGTGCGGCTCGTTATAAGGCTCGAAGATGACCGCCGGATCACCCTTGAAGGTGCCGGCGACGGACGTCCAGAACGCGAGCGCGTGATCGGCATCCGCCATCGCTTGCTGTGACGTCGACGGGGTTGTGCCGGGCGCGTTGGCATGCAAGTCGAGAATGACGTAGAGGCCGGCGGCATGCAGGTCCGCGATGAAGCTGATAACGGCAGCCCGGTAGTTTTCCCCGGTGGACGCGGGATTCCCACCGTTGATGCCGAGCCAGCAGTCTTCGTTGAGCGTGATACGGACCACATCGGCATGCCAGCCGGCGATAGCAGCCGCCGTCTGCGAGGCAGAGGGGAAGGCGAAGATGCCTTCCGGCGTATGGGGCCCGGTCGGGATGCACTGGGCACTGCCCGGGACGTTGATCCCGATCAGACGGATGGCCTGTCCTTGTTGATTGACGATCTGGTTACCGGAGACACGGAGAGCGAGACCGGTGCCGACTGTCGGGCTGGGTGTGGCCGACGGGGACGGCGTCGCGGTGGTGGTTGGGCTCGGCGTGGGAGCGGGAGCGGGCTGCGCCATGGTGACCCGCCAGGCGCATGCGGTCTTGATGACGAGGTGCACCGTACCCCCTTTGGTCACCTGCCAGTTCCCACGGCCCTGGAAACCGCGGACCGTCATCTGGGCCAGTGGAGCATGGTGTCTCCGCCGGTAGACAGCGACCTGAAAGCGCCGCCGCTTTGCTCCGCAGCTGTACGACCAGCTCAACGTCCATCGACCGGTGACGGTCACGGCGGTGGTCGTTCGGTTGCCGCGGCCCTTCGCCGTCAGCAGCGTCCTGCTCCGCCCGGAGAATTGCTGAGCGAACGCACTGTGGGCGCCGCCGGAGGTGTCGGCCGGCAGCAGGTAGAGAATCAGGACAAGAACCGCGCTGAGCGTTGTGAGGCCACGAGGCGACACGAGCTTGGTCCGGCGAATCATCTGTAAATCCATGGCACCTTCCCCCTGCTTTTGACTCTCAGCGTAGAGAGGAGAGGTTACCTTGGCCTGAACGCCAGGTTAAAAGGAGGCGACAGACCCGGGAGAAGGACTATGGTCCCAACGGCAGTTCGTCCGGACGTCACGGTGCTGGGGTGTGAGCGATTAGACCTGACGGCGAAAGGGCCGCCGTTTTCCTTCCTTCAGCAACGCCCGCCGCGGCCCGGGCTCTGCACCAGGCTTCGGCCCCCGGCTAGCCGGTATCCTTGTACGACATGATTCTCGATCGTCTCGGCCGCCCCATCCGCGACCTCCGCATCTCCGTCACCGACCGCTGCAACTTTCGCTGCACCTACTGCATGCCGAAAGAGGTGTTTGGTTCCGACTATATCTTCCTGCCGCGCGCTGAGCTGCTCTCCTTTGAGGAGATCGCGCGCCTGGCACGCCTCTTCGCCGTCCATGGCGTGCAGAAGATTCGCCTCACCGGTGGCGAGCCGCTGTTGCGCCGCGATCTGGAGCACCTGGTTGCAATGCTGCGAGCGATCGACGGCATCCACGACATCGCTTTGACCACCAACGGCTCGCTCCTGGCACGCAAAGCTCAATCCCTCAAGGATGCCGGCCTCGACCGGGTGACCGTCAGTCTCGACTCCCTCGACGACACGACCTTCGGCGCCATGAATGACGTCTCCTTCCCGGTGCAGCGGGTGCTGGATGGGATCGCGGCCGCCGCGGCCGTGGGTCTGTCGCCCGTCAAGATCAACATGGTGGTCAAACGCGGTCAGAACGAGGGAGACGTCCTCACGATGGCGGAGCATTTCCGCGGCACGGGGCACATCGTGCGCTTCATCGAGTTCATGGACGTCGGCCAGACCAACGGTTGGCGCATGGATCATGTCGTGACCGCTCAGGAGATCATTCGCACCATCGGCGACGTCCATCCGCTCGCTGAGATCCCGCCTGCCTATCCCGGCGAGGTCGCCGACCGCTGGCGCTATGAGGACGGCGCCGGCGAGATCGGCGTGATCGCCTCCGTGACACGTCCCTTCTGCGGCGCCTGCTCACGGGCCCGCCTGTCCGCCGACGGCAAACTCTACACCTGCCTCTTCGGAGCCACCGGTCACGATCTTCGCGCGCCTCTCCGCTCCGGAGCGACCGACGACGAGATCGCTGCGCAGTTGCGGGCCATCTGGGGTCATCGCATTGATCGCTATTCGGAGCTGCGGTCCGAGGAGAGCCCCGACCTACCCAGGGTGGAGATGAGCTATATCGGCGGCTAACCCGCGTACCATGAGGCATGGCGCCAACGCAGCATCTCTGGTGGCAACACGCCGTCATCTACCAGATCTACCCGCGGAGCTTTCAGGACAGCAACGGCGATGGTGTCGGGGATCTCCCCGGCATCACCCAGCGCCTCGATTACCTGCATGACGTGCTGGGCGTGGACGCGGTCTGGCTGTCGCCGTTTTACCCGTCTCCCATGGCAGACTTCGGCTACGACGTCTCCGACTATTGCGCCGTCGACCCCATCTTCGGGACGCTCGACGATTTCGACGTGCTGGTCGCCGCGCTGCACGAGCGCGGGATAAAGATTCTCATCGACTACATCCCCAATCACACGTCCGACCACCATCCCTGGTTCCAGGAGTCACGCTCCTCGCGCGATAACCCCAAACGCGATTGGTACTACTGGCGAGACGGCAAGGCGGAGGGAGGTCCTCCCAACAACTGGCTCAGCGTCTTCGGCGGCAGCGCGTGGCAGTGGGACGAGCACACCGGGCAATACTACCTGCACTCCTTCCTGGCCGAGCAGCCCGATCTGAATTGGCGCCATCCCGAGGTCGTGGACGCCATGCTGGACGTCATGCGCTTCTGGCTGGATCGGGGCGTGGACGGCTTTCGGATCGATGTCGCCCACTACCTCATGAAAGACCCCCAGTTCCGCGACAACCCGCCCGCTCCGCCTGACGCGGTCACCCCGTACAAATCGCTTGCCGACTATGACAGCCAGCTGCATGTCTACGATCTCGGCAATCCCGACACCCACGAGGTTTTCCGAAAGATTCGTCGCGTTCTCGACTCCTACAGCGCGGAGCGGCCGCGGACCTCGGTCGCCGAGATTCACGTCTTCGATTGGAGTAACTGGGCCAGCTACTTCGGCGTCAACCTGGATGAGATCCACATGCCCTTCAACTTCGGCCTGGTCGGAGTGGAGTGGGATGCGATCCGCATTCGCGAGGTCGTGGACGCGGTGGAGGGGGCTCTGCCCTCCGGGGCCTGGCCCAGCTACGTGCTCGGCAACCACGACGAGCCGCGCCTCGCCACGCGCTTCGGGGCCGCCTATGCGCCCCTGGCCGCCATGCTCATCCTCACCCTCCGTGGCACGCCCACCACCTACTACGGCGATGAGATCGGTATGCACGATGTCCCGATTCCCCCCGAGCGTGCTCGCGACCCCTGGGGCAAGCGGGTGGTCGGGCTCGGGAGGGATCCGGAGCGCACGCCGATGCAATGGGATTCGGGTCCCAACGCCGGTTTCTGTCCGCCCGACGTCGAGCCCTGGCTTCCCATCGCCGACGACTACCGGCAGATCAACGTCGCCGCGGAAGAGGACGATCCCAGGTCGCTCCTGACCCTTTCCCGCCGGCTACTGGCGTTACGCCGCGTCACGCCCGCCCTGCGCGGAGGCAGCTATGCGGCGGTGGAGCGGGTTCCCAGCCAGTGCTTCGTCTACACGCGCCGCACGGAGGACGACATGTGCGTCGTCGCCTTGAATGTCTCGGACATCGACCAACTCGTCACTCTGGAAGGAATGACAGGCACGGTGTGCCTCTCCACCTACCTCGACCGCGAGGGTCCGGAGGACCTGCAACGCCTTATTTTGCGCCCGCACGAGGGCTGCATTGTGCAGATCGAGAGCGCGCCCCCTACCCCTTGACCGATCCCGCCGTCAGTCCGCTGACGAAGTAGCGCTGCAGGCCGAAGAACACGGCGAGCGGTAGTGCCATCGAGATGAAGGCCGCCGACGTCATGTACTGCCAGCCACTGCCGTACTCGCCGACCAACGAGCGAATGACCACCGGCATGGGATAGCTGTTGGGACCGGAGAATACGAGAGCAACCAGCAAGTCATTCCAGACCCACATGAACTGGAAGATGGCGATGGCGGCGATGGCCGGCGTCGACAGCGGAAGGATGATCCGCGAGAAGATGCGGATCTCGCCGGCGCCGTCCACGCGTGCCGACTCGAGCAGGTCGTACGGGATGCCGGACATGAAGTTGCGCATGATGTAGACCGCCAGGGGCAAGCCGAATGCGGTGTGGGCGATCCAGAGCGCCGGGAACGTCCCGGTGAGACCCCAGTCGGTGAACAGGCGCAGCACGGGGATCAGCAACATCTGGAGGGGCACGATCTGCAGCGCCACGAGAGTCAGAAAGATCGTGTTGCGTAGCGGGAACTTCAACCAGGCAAAGGCATAGGCGGCACCGGCGGCGATGATGATGGGGAAGAGGGTCGCCGGGATGGTAATGATGAGGCTGTTCAGAAACGCCTGCCCCATCCCGATGGTCGACGTGGCCCCGAAGACCTGCTGATAGTTCTGCAGGGTGAACTGATGCGGCTGCCAGAGAAGATTCCACCACAGCGAGGTGTTGATGTCCTGGACGTTGCGGACCGATGTGAAAAGCAGCGCCACGGTCGGGAGGAGCCAGATGACGCTGATCAAGATGACGACGATGTGCAGCGGCAGGCTCGTGTACCAATGCTGCTTCTGACCGACGACGGTGACGTGCGCTTTCTCCTGGGTGGGGAGACCGACGGCGGTTGCCATGCTTGCAGCTCCTTCTTAGCGCACGGTTTCCGTGCGAAAACGCCGGATGTTCAAGGCCATCACTGGAATCACGGCAATCAGGAGGACGACGGCAATCGCCGCCCCGTACCCCGTATTGACGTTCTTGAACGCTTCGGTGTACATGCGCGTCGCCAGCACTTCACTGGCGCCGGCCGGACCGCCGCCCGTCATGACGACGACGATGTCAAACACCTTGATGACGGCGATCATGGTCAGGGTCGCGATGACCGTGATGGTCGGCCACATCAGCGGGACCGTGATGCGGATGAAAGTCTGCCATTCGCCCGCTCCGTCGAGGTGCGCCGCCTCCATCAGCTCCGTCGGGATCGACTTGAGTGCCGCCGACAGCACGACGACGGCGAAGCCAAGACTCATCCAGACCTGCGCCCCAAAGAGCGCCCAATTGACGAAGTTGGGATCACCCAGAAAAGAAAACGGTCCGAGGTGGATCCAGCCGAAGATGGCGTTAACGGTGCCGATGTGCGGATCATCGGCATACATCAGACGCCAGATGACGCCGGCCGCTGTCGCCGAGATCGCCATTGGAACGAACACGATGGATTTCGCCACGGCCTCGTACGGCACGCGATCAAAAAGCACGGCCAGCACCACGCCCAGGATGACGGTCGCCGGCGTCACGACGACGATCCAGAGAATATTGTTCTTGATGGCCGTCTGAATGATGGGATCGTTGAGAAAGTTGCTGTAGTTCGCCAGGCCGACAAAGGCCTGGGGTGCGTTAAAGCCGATGCCCTGCGTCTGGTAGAAGCTGAGGTAAATCGTCTTGATCGTGGGATAGATGACCAGGAAGGCGATGAGAACAAGCGCCGGGCCGGCAAACAGCAGAACCGTCAGGTAATTGCCGACGCGCAGCCCACGCCGGGCCGGGCCGACCGGGATCGTGCCGGGAACGGCACTGACCGCACTCTGGTCGGGAGGCGTAACGACTGGTTGTGTTGCCATGATGGAGATCTCCGCTCCGGGGAGCCGGACGGATGTCCGGCTCCCCAATCTAGCGCGAAACGGCTCGGCGTGCCGCTACGGGCTCTATTTGTAGAGCGTCTTGGCCTTCGCTTCGAGCTGGGACTGGATGGTCGCGGTCGAGGTGGGATTCTCGAACCAGCGCTGCAATTCGGTGAACTCGTAGTCACTCCCGAGTGCCGGTGGCATCAGGTCGGACGCGTCGCCCACCACCAGGTTGTGCGCTCCCGCGTTATTCAGCATCCTGGCGGCCATGCGCAGGACCGGATCGTGGTACACACTGATCGGAACCGCGTTATTCGGCGAGACGTAACCGCCCAACTTCGCCCACTGCTCCAGCGCCTTGGGATCGGTCAGACAGGTGATCAGCGCCTTGGTGGCCGGTTTGCTGTTGAAGGCGACGACACCGTTGGGCCCTACCTCCGCCGGCGGAACCGGGAAGGACTTCACCGAGGGAAACGCGAAGGCGTTGTAGTCGACCCCGGCCTTGGCCTTGGGCAGGTCAGTCTGCAGGCCGGCTTCCGTGAAGGTCGCCTCCTGGAAGAATTCCGCATTGGGATCGGTCACCATCTGCGCAGCGCCCTGGTCCCACGCCTGGCTCAGCGACCGCGATCGGCCACCCGCGATCATGGCGTTGTTGCCGATGATCTGCTCCAACTGACTCATCGCGTGCGTGATCTGCGGACTGGTCCAGGAGAGCTTGCCCAGGTACCACGCCTTGTAGGTGCTCGGCCCGTAGTCATTGAGGACGAGGTTCTCGAGGAAGTCGGTCAGCGTCCAGGGAGAGGCCGGCGACCCGCCGACACCGAAGGCCCACGGATGCTTGCCCTGGCTCACCATCCTCTGCGACAACGCCATGAGCTGGCTCCACGTCTTGGGGATGGTATAGCCGCCTGCGCTGAACTTCTTGGGGTCGTACCAGACCAACGACTTCACGTCCGCCTTCATATAGACGGCGTACAGTTTGCCGTTGAACGTCCCCAGATTTGTCCAGAAGGATGAGTACTGGCTATGAATCCTGCTCATCGGGAGCCAGGTGAGGGGCGTCAAGGAGTTCCCGCTCACATACGGGGTGATCTCGCTTGGCGCCGACAGCGCCGCCAGATCCGGAGCATGTCCGCCCTGCACATCGGTCGAGAGCGTCGTGTCCACGGCACCGCCCGGAGCCAGTTCATAGACGGCTTTGAGGTTGTAGTGGGAATCGCAGTAACTCAGGATCGCCTTGAAGTCGGTTTGCTCACCGGCGCCCCAGCCACCCAGGAACGTGACCTTCTGTCCCTTCCCGTTGGTGGCGCTCCCCGAGCTACCACCGGATGAGCCGCTTCCTCCGCTTCCGTTCGAGGAACTCGAACCACAGCCGGCAGCCAGCAGACACAGGGAAAGGATCCCTATCGCGTAGAACGAACGCTGAAATGGAATACGCACGTCAATGCCTCCTTCATCGTGGCCGGCGTATGATCACGCCGAGCCGGGACGCCGGCGCGGACAGTGACGGTCACTGCCCGTGACAGTCGCGTCGACCTGGTGGGGCTCGCTCCGTATCCTGACTTACTGTCACTGTCGTGACGTCCTCCGCTAGCTCACCGTAGCACTCTTGCGAGATTTCCGAAATAACCAAGCGCCGTTCCTCAGCGACACACCGCTAGCGCACGCCCTGCAGGGCCGCCTCCGCTGTCCACAATTCCTCGAGCACCTGTCCGAGAAGCTGCAAGACGTGATCGCGTTGCGGGCCAGACAGCGAGCCGGCGCGCGGCGAGGCAACGAGCGAGCTCATTGCCTCCGCCTCCCTCTGCAAGACACCCAGACTCCCGACCAGGGTGTCGTACGTGGCGTCGTCCACCGGTAGCTCGACATCGAATGGCCCCTTGCCCATTGGATGCTGCGCCTGAGCGCGCTCCAGACGCTCGCGCACCTGCTGTAAGAGGTCCTCCATTCCCTCATAGCGCGGCATAACCCCCTCCTGCTGCCTTGCTTCCTCCCAGCGTATGCTTTATTTCCCCCGAGTGCGAGTGACGTTATGGTGGAAGGAAGGAGTCTCACATGGCGAAAAGTTGGACCGCGCCCCCGGCGATGACGATCAACCCGACGGCCGGATATAGAGCCGTCGTCCAGACGACCGACGGGCCCATTACCATCGAACTGTTGCCGCAGGAAGCGCCGCAGACGGTCAACAATTTTGTGTTCCTGGCGCGCGAGGGGTTTTACGACGGCGTCCCCTTCCATCGCGTGATCAATGGCTTTATGATCCAGACCGGCGATCCAACGGGGACCGGCCGCGGCGGTCCGGGGTACAAGTTCGCCGACGAGCCCGTGCAGCGCCGCTACACGCCGGGGACCGTGGCGATGGCCAATGCCGGTCCCAACACCAACGGGAGTCAGTTCTTCATCGTCCACGGGAACGACGCAGGCCTTCCGCCCAACTACACCATCTTCGGCCAGGTCGTCGCCGGAATGGACACGGTGGACAAGATCGCCCAGACGCCGGTCAAGGCGGGAGCATCCGGCGAGCGATCGACGCCGGTCACCCTGCCGCGCATCGAGAGCGTGAAGATCGAAGAGAGCGGCGAGGGCTAGCTTTCCCAGAGGCGGACGTGATCGAGGAGATAACGCTCCATCTCCGCCTCCTCGCACACGAATGGCTCGATCGATTTGCCACGCCGTTACGCGTGTCAGGGCTCGTGCATTATCCCGTCGTGATCGCCCCGCGTGGCGACCAGCCCGGTGTGGTCGACGCCGGCGTCAGGCTGGCCGGCACTCGGGCCAAACACGACCACCCGGCGATGCCGTTAATGCACGAGCGCTATACCCGTGTTACCCCCTCTTGACGATATCTACATTGCGCGATACTATAGTCCTGCCCCATAGGGCGGATCGGAAGGACCGGAGAGGAGAACGCAATGACGATACTGGTTCGCAGCATGGTGCTGACATGCGTCATCGGCTGGCTGGCGTTGGGCGCGGGAGCGGGGGTTGCCGGCGCCGCCGGTGCGGGCAGGGGGATGTGCAGCGGAGGAGTCGCCACGGGAACCTACCAGGGGCTCCTGGTGACCGGCTACTGCGCAGTCCCGAGCGGCAGCACACTGAACGTCCAGGGGAATCTAGTGGTGGCGCCAGACGGCTACTTCGACGCCCTCACGATGAGCACGGTCAACGTTAGCGGCAACATCCTGGTGGACCGCGGCGCAACCCTCGCGCTCGGCTGCACCTTCGCGTCGCCGCCCCCCTGCACCGGGAACACCAACGACACGGTCGGCGGCAACATTATCGCAACCCATGCCTTCACCATGTACCTGGACGGGGACACGATCAACGGCAACGTGATCTCGATTGGCGGCGGGCCGGGCCCGACGTTCAACCCGTTCGTGAATCTGGCGATCAAGGACAACGTGATCGGGGGAAACGTGCT
>JAJPIP010000009.1 GCA_021324655.1 Pseudomonadota bacterium | reverse complement strand
TCTACTCGGTGGGAACGATTCTGTCACGTGAGCACGGCGTCGTGATCGAGCGGGCCAACGGACGCCGCGATCCGCTCGAGAACGGATGGCAGCACTTCTAGACTTTGCGGTGCTCGGTGTGAGTCGAGGAAGCGCCGTTTAATTCGAGGACGCGGTAGTCCCCGAATAAGGACGGCGCCTCGCGCTGCATGATCTGGAGAATCGCGAAAGCGACCCGCCTGATCTCAGGCTCCGCGTCGGCCGCGCCGCGGTACTCGATGAAGTGCCGCAGGGCGCGCGCATTGGCCGACACAAAGATTTTGGTTTCCGTGGCATTGGGCAGGACGCTCCGTGCTGCCTCGCGTGCCTTTTTCCGCTTGTCGCGCCGCTTCCACTCGGGATGCTCGCGCTCGATCCGCTGGGCGAGCCCCTCGCTCAACTTGCGGTAGGCCTCGTGGGACTGGCGCACCGAATCCAGCCAGAGTGCGTGGAGCTCGGGGTCAGAAGCAATGACCGGCGGCTCGACGAAGCGCGCGTCCGCTTCGTCCACGTAGCGCTGGCTCAGTTGCGAGTATGCCCACCCGGCTCGGTGGCGGATCAGTTCGTGGGAAAACGACCGTGAGACGCCCGTGACGACGAAGTTCCAGACGACGTGCTCGAGGACGCTGCCGTGCTCCATGCTGATGATGTTCTGGAGATACTCCTCGTTCGACCGGCGGCCCTGCTTCTCACCGAAAGACATGTAGCAGACCCGGCCGGCCAACTCAGACAACAGCTCCGTCCCGCGCTCGCCATCCGTGACCCAGTCCGCGTTCTCGTCGTCAAGGAACTGCCGCACGGCAGCCTGATCGATTTGTGTGCGTCCAACGAGATACACCGAGGGCTCGGTCACGATGTCCATGTGTCTTTCCTTCCAGAGGACGTGATTCAAATGAGTTATGTGGTAGGGCCGGTGCCTATGGTAAGCGGAGTCACGGACAGCAATGCTCCTGCGGCCATGCCCGTGATCAGCCCGAGCTTGAGATCGAGGCTGATGAGAGGCACGAACAGGATGAAGAGCCCAACCAGCCCCAGGACGCTGAGTCCGAGCCATGGGCCAAGCGCGCGGCGGACCGCAACCACTCCTACTATCAGTCCGAGGGCCGGGCCCACCAAGAGACCGAACACGAATGCCATAAATACCTCCTGGGCGCGCCATTATCGTGCATGGGACTCGCCGGAGGCGCCGCCCCGGAACCCTGGTAGAGTAGCGCGGGAGAGAGCGCTGCTCGGCACCCTCTATGGATTTCACACTCACTTCCGACGAGCCCAAAGTCATTCGCGCGTACGCCAAGATTAATCTGTCACTCGAGGTCCTCGGCCGGCGGCCTGACGGCTACCATTCGTTGGTGTCGGTCATGCAGGAGATCAGCCTGGCCGATGAGATCTTGATTTGCCCCGCCGCGGGCGTGGATGTTGTCGCCGACGACCCCCTGGTAGGGACGTCCGACAATCTCGCCGGGGCGGCTGCGCGCCTTCTCATGCGGGCCTCGCGGGAGGTACGCGGCGCCCGAATTTCGCTTCACAAGCACATCCCGGTTGCGGCCGGCCTGGCCGGCGGGAGCGCAGATGCCGCGGCCACCCTGGTCTCACTCAACCGCATCTCGAGGGCCGGTCTTCCCGTCCGCCGGCTCCTCACTCTCGCTGCACGTCTCGGCTCCGATGTGCCGTTCTTCCTGTACGGCGGGACCTGCCTCGTCCTGGGACGAGGTGAGCACGTCGTTCCTCTGCCCGCACCCGCGCCCGTCTGGTATGCCTTGAGCAATCCGGGAATCCCTGTCTCGACGGCCCGCGTGTTCATGGAACTCCCACGGTGTGAGTGGAGTAATGGACGCGCCACAGAGTCCATCGCCGACGATGTCCGCCAGGGAAAAGTGCGTCTCGGGCCCAACGACTTACAGACGACGCTCTTTCGCCTCTATCCGGCGGCACGCCGCTGCTTCGACCGGCAGGTGGCCCTCGCTCCCGGACGGACGTCAGTTACCGGGAGCGGACCGACCGTCTACAGCGCGTGCTCGTCGATGCATGAGGCGCACGATATTGCAGCGCAAATGCGCGACGCCGGATACTGGGCGGACGTGGCACGTAGCGTTAATCCGCGGCCCGGGGAGAATCCATGCCGTTCCGGCTCCTGATCGCGGCGGTCGGTCTTTCCTTCTTGCTTGCCGCCTGCGGCTCGTCGCCGCCTAGCGGAGTCGACACTCTCCGCCAGGCGGTGCAGTCCTACAACGCGACTCACCCGACGGATCTCGCCTCTACCGGCGCCGCATGCCGCCAGTCTTACCGCGAGTTGCGCGCGGGTACTCGCCCCAGCAACAGTGCGCTGCGCGGGGCATATCGGGACCTTCTGGCCGCATATCACGACTGCGTGCTCGCGGCCGAGGCCCTCGACTACGCGGCGGCCGTGCGTGCGCAGGCGGAAATTGCCGCCGCGAATGCGGCAATCATCCGGGCTCGCCGGGCGTAACCGGGAGTCGGTGAAACAGTCTGTCCAGGTACTGCTCCCACGGACCGGGGCGATGGAACACCGGCACGCCCGCCAGGGACAGAAAGACCATCCCGGCCGACGTCCACACCGTGACGTAATGTCCGCCGGCGCGGATCTCGATATGCCAGTCCCGATACTCCCGGACCGTGTCCCCATCATTGTGGCCGCGCTCCCGCACCACAGCCCTTGCCTTGACCAGAAGAGCCTCAGGCTTTGCCATCGCAACTCAGCAGATAGTAGGACAATCGTGCTATAATGGACACGGGAAACACTACCATGGCCGACCACGAACAGGACATCATCGAGCGCTGGCGGCGTGCCGGTGAGCGCGCCAACGAGGAGAAGGTGCGGATCCTCGACCTCGACGGTACATACCGCGCCACCAGCAGTTCTCACCCACTCGGATCGTACCGGCTGGAGCATACACCGGAGGGCTGGGCATGCGAGTGCATCGCCAACGGCGAGTACCGCATGCCGTGCAAACATCTGTGGGCGCTCGCCGACGCCCTGGATCTCGATGTTCTGCGCGATATGCGGGTTGAGTGGGATCCGGAGAACGCCTCGCTACGTGCCGCCTAGCGCCTAGCCGTGAAGGCCGCCCGGCCCCCCTCCTTCCTGGCCGTCGAAGTCCCCTTCCTCGAGCCACGCCTCTGAGTACCGAACCTCCTCCTCCCAGTACGACCCGGCCACCGTTGCGATAACCTCTTCCGGTACGTCGCCGCCCGCTTCGATCACAAGGCGCGTGCTCTCTCCTACGCCCTCGTGCCATATGCGTATGTCCCACCCCATGGCGATCTCCTTCTACTCACTATCGTGATGCGCGTGTCCGTTTGACTCGGGGCAGAAGTGCGGCTCACCGGATAACGGTGTACCACAGAGCACGCACCGGGGCCGGCTGGCAGCGGCGATGACCTCAATTTGCGCCACTGAGCTTTCGATCTGCTCCCTGGAGGCCAACCAAACTATGGTGCTGACGGGCAAGGTCGTCAAAAAGTCGGACGCCTCGAAGCGGAACCCATCGGCCGCGGCGTCGTAGCCCAGGGCGAGGGTGCCTGCCCGTACCTCGAGCTCCCCGGCGAAGGTCGTTCCCGTTTGAGGCGGCTCGCGTCCGCGCGACGGCCCGACTCTCTCCAAAAGTTCTTCCATCGCCGCTCCCAGCATGACGATCTGCTGCTTTTCCAGCCAGAACGACACGCTACCATCCGCGACCTCCGCCAGCATGCGGAACGTGCGCTCGCCAGGTTCGCCGAACGACTCGACTGTCAACCGGGAGACGAGTCCGAGATCGAGGCGGTGGTTCTCCACCGCCGATTATATGGCCGCGTCACCACCGATAGGGCACGGGCTTGTAGCGCGGATCGGGCAGCCGGCCCGCATCCAGGACGCGCTCGATGCGCTGCCTGAGCGCGGACCACTCCGGGGCCGACAACAGCTCGCGTATCGCGTCTCCATGGTCAGCGTGGATGAGTCCGTGCGCGGCGCCTTCCAGATGTCGCCGCTCGGACCGTGTTAGCGGCGAGCCGGCAAAGTGCCACAGGAATGTACGAAGCTTTGGCTGGACGTGAAATGTCAAGCCATGATCGATGGCCCAGATGTGCCCCTCCTGGTCCGGAAGACAGTGTTCCAGCTTGCGGTCGGCGTTATTGGCAAGGAAGTCGAGAATAGCCACGCGGCGCAGCGCGCCGATCTCGATTTCCATCGTCTCCCGGCCATCGATGTAGAGTTGGAGCGACCCGGGGCCGTACTCGCCGGTAGACACGACGGTCGGCGGGACGTTCGTCCACCCCAGCAGCCGATCGAGGTGCCAGGTCGCTACTTCCCGCCGATACAGCGTGCCGGACGGAAAGTCATGCAGCGGATACTCACCGCGCGCCGGTTTGTAAACGGCGAGGCTGAGGTCGCCGGCCGGGGAACACACGGTGACCAAAAACGTGTGATTACTGCCGTAGTAGATCGGATAGCTCTCTACGTGCCGCGCGGCGCGGAGAAGGCCATCCACGTCGGCGCGCGCCGGACTCCAGGCCCTTCCGTGGGCCTGGTAGGCATCATCGTGGTCGCCGCGCGGAAGTTCCATCGAGTACTCGCTTAGTCCAGTGTAATGCGGTGGTATAGTGGCTCTGCCGCCCCGGCATGTGCCTCATGGACGATCACATTCCCCACCTGCGCGAGCAAGCGAGAGCCCTCCCCGAGGTGCCCGGCGTTTACTTCTGGCGAGACAACCGGGAGCGGGTCCTCTACATCGGGAAAGCTGTGAACCTACGGTCTCGCGTCACCTCGTACTTCTCGGCGGCGCGCCGGGATCGCCGCACCCGAGAACTCTTGAGATGTGCGCGGAGCATCCGCCATGAGGTGTGCGCTTCCGAACTGGAGGCGCTCCTGCGGGAGTCCGCGCTGATCAAAAAGCATCAGCCTCCGTATAACCGAGCTCTGCGGACATCCCGTCCGGTGTATTACCTCAAGTTGGACGCCGGTATGCCAGATCCCTATCTAGAAGTTGTGAAAGACATCGAGGAAGACGGATCTCTGTACTTTGGCCCATTCCATTCCGCCGGCGTGGTTCGCGAGACGCTGTCGTATTTACACGACGTCCTGCCGCTGCGGAAGTGCACGGCGAAACGGCCCCGCTGCCGCCCCTGCCTGTACTACCAGATGGGGACGTGCGCTGCTCCCCTGCTTGACAGTGACCATCGCAGGCGTCACGAGGAGGCGATCGGCCAACTTCACGACTTGCTTGACGGTCGCTCGGACCGGGTCATGACCTGGCTGCTCGAGAAACGAGACCGTGCAAGCGAAGCAATGCTGTTCGAACTCGCGGCGGAGATGCAGGAGCGCGTGGCAGCCCTGGAGAACCTGACGGCGAGACAGGCCGTGCTCGAGGCGGCGGCGCGGTGCCGTCACCTTCTCATCTGGGACGAAGGGAGTCCACCCCGCCTGCTCATCGTCGCCAAGGGCTTGGTGCTAGGCGTCCGTCCGGCGGCGGACTTGAGTGGCGACGAGGTTCGCCGCTGGGTGCGCGCCCACGAACCTCTGGCGAAAGTGGCACGCCCGGAGCAGAGCGATCTCGACTCCGCATCCGTGCTGGGAAAGTGGCTGAGAGGGCGTCGAGAAATGGCGCGCTGGGTGGCCGTGCCTCCCGGGTTATCGGACGTCGAGCTGGATGATCGGATCCGTCACGTCGTGAGAGCAGGCGTCCCGGCCTAAATCGCCTCGGGAAGACGTCGCGGCACAAGGCGTGGCGTGAGCGCCGCGTCCTTCGCCCCGTGCTCGCGCCTCTCGAGCGTCTTGCAAAAGATTTCAATTTCGCCGGGCGTCAGACTGAGGAACACGATGCCGGCCACCACTCCCGCGACCGCGACGATCGGCACCATGACCAGCTGATCGATCCCCAGGTTCTGCCGCATGACGAAGTGGTCCTTCTTCACCAGGACAACGCTGCCGAGCATTTGCTCGTGGGCATCGAAGACGTGCATGCCGAATTGAATTGGTCCGAAACGTGACGGACGGCGCTGCACTCCCCTGCCCTCCTCTGCTAGCCGACATTAAAGCTTTCTTAATCTTTCGTGTCAAGACGAAAATTGTCGTCCCCCAATTTCTTCGGGAGTGAGGAGACGGCGGCCGCCGGCGCGGCCATTGCGTGATTCGGCCGTTCGCGCGACAATGAAGCAACTCACCTCAGGAGATGACCTCGACGTTGCATTCTCTCCTGTTCACTCGTTGCACAGGAGAGAGGTAGCCGTCTAATGGCGATGGTTTTAGAAGCCGCTCTTATCGAACAACTGCGACGCCAGGAAGAGGACGCGTTCACGCTCGTCTACGAGCGGCACAAGACGCAGATCTTTAATTACCTGTACCGATTGAGCGGTGACTGGGAATTGGCCGGAGACCTGACCCACGATACGTTCCTGAGCGCCTACGAATCGCTGCCCAAGCTCCGGCCCGACTCCAACATCGCTCCCTGGCTATACCGCATTGCCACCAACCGATTCCGCGACCTCCTGCGCCGCCGCCGGGTCATCAATTGGTTGCCGTGGACGGATGGTCCCGCCAGCGAGGCCCGCCTGGCGGTAACAGGAGGCGAGGAGACCCTGTCGGAACGGGAGTCCGTGAAAGCCGCTCTTGCCTCAATGAAGCCCGAGTATTCGACATGTCTGGTTCTGCGGCTTGCTGAAGGATTCTCCTCCGAGGAGACCGGGGCCATTCTCGGCATCTCCGCCGAAGCGGTGCGGATGCGCCTCTCGCGTGCCCGCGTGATGTTCAAGGCTGCGTACGAGATAGCGGAGTCCGGGGAGCATGACGATGGTCTGTGATGTCGTCGCCCTCTCGCGCTACCTGGACGGCGAGTTGCCGCCGGAGCAGTACCGGGCGGTCGCCGAGCATGTTGTGGCGTGCGCGCCGTGTCGTGCCGAATTGACCGCTCTACGAGAGATCAACCGATTGATGGTGGACTGGGGAAGCCGGAATGTTCCATTGCCAATCGACGCGGCGAACCGGACGCGGGCGGAAATCGGCCGCCGAGCCAGGTTCCCTCGGCTCCTGGCGCTCTCCCGTGCCAGCTCAGCAGCCGTGGGCACGGCAGCAGCAGCACTTCTTCTCATGGTCACGATGAACCTCGCTCCGCTGTATCAATCGATCAGCGCCTCTCCGCCGCCGCGAGTCCAGACAAGGACGCCGGAACTGCAGCAGATCACGGAGAGGTACCAGCTGAAGCACAACCTCGAATCGATGCTGATACATTCACCGCCGCCCGTTTGGCCGGTGCAGCGGCGCCATACCTCCTTGCCAGACTAGCTGCAGAATGGCGTCCGTACCCGTCCTCGGGCGCATGGCGGCGGCCGCCCTGTTGTTCGTCGTGGCGGCTGCTCCGGTATATGCTCACGGCTCACTGCCTCCCACCCACCTGGGACGAGCAGACAAGCTCGAGATTGGCATGCCGGATTCCAACCTGAGCGTGGATCCGGCCATGGCGAGCGACGCGGCGAACGTGGAGTTTGCCGACCTCCTGTACTCGGGGCTGGTGCGCCTCGGCGCGAGGTATCAAGTCGTTGCCGCGGATGCCGCCCGCTACACGCTGTCGCGCGATGGAGAAACCTACACTTTCTACTTGCGTCGTAATTTGCACTTCAGTAACGGCGATCCGATTGTGGCGGAGGACTTTGCTTTTTCGATTCAACGCAGTCTGAGCCCTTCTCTCAAATCGCCGGCGGCCCCCACATACCTCCTGGACATCCAGGGCGCGGAAAAGTATCTCGCGGGTAAAGCCCGCCGCGTTTCCGGCATCAAGGTTCTCAACCGCTACGTTCTGCAGATCACCACGCGCTGGCCCGCGCCGTACTTCTTGCTCGAGTTGACCTATCCCACGAGCTTCGCGCTGGACTCGGCGCGGCTTCGCAAATTGGGCCCGGTCGATGACTTCAGTTGGTACTCGCACCCCATCAGCAGCGGCCCATACCGGCTCTATCAGTGGACGAGCGACAATACGATCCTCTTGGTCGCCAACAAACACGCACCGTCGCCGCCGGCCACGCCGCGTGTCGTGATTTCGCTGACCTCGCTGCCCGCCACAGGGCTGTACTCCTACTTGAGCCGGTCCGTCGACGTCGCGACATTGCCGTCCTTTGCTGGTTCCCTGCTGCCGAAACCCGGAATCCATCAGGTCCGGATGCTCGCCATTGACGGCATATACATGAATTTACGCCGCGTCCCTTTCTCCAGTCTCGCGTTCCGCCGGGCGCTCGCCATGTCGATCAACCGGTCCGACGACGTCGGCAAGTCGTTTCATGCCGCCGCCACGCCGTTCTCAGGCTACGTCCCGCCTGGCGAAGACGGCTTCGATCCACAACTGAAGGCTCCGCCCTACGACGCGGCCGAGGCCCGGACCCAGCTGTCGTCGGTTCATCCGCGGCCGCGGGGAATCACTCTCTCGTACGCCACCGATGATCCGTCCCAGTACTGGCTCGCCCGCGCCATCGCCCGCGACTGGCAGCGGAACCTGCACATTGGAGTGGCCCTTCAAGGCCTCACTCTCAACACGCTGTATGTGAAGGCACAGGCGGGACAACTTCCGCTGTATATTTTCGGCTGGTCAGCCGACTATCCGTCGCCGCATGATTGGCTCGCGCTTCAGTGGGAGACCGATGCTCTTGATAACAATGTGCACTACCACAACCCGCAATTCGACCGTCTGGTGGAAGCTGGGGACGCGACCTGGGACCCAAAACGCCGCGACATTCTCTATCGTCAGGCGCAACAGGTCCTCGCCGACGACGTGGCATGGATCCCCCTGTACGTCCCTCATCAGCTGGACTACATTCGCCCAACCGTTCAGAACGTCACGGCGACCGGGTACGGGGTGATCCCCAGGGACGGCAGCTGGGGCTGGGTGTGGAAAACAGGCAGGTGATGGGGCACAGGCGCCTGACCATCGGCTACAATGCGGCGCTTCGCGCCTCCCCACCGGCTCCCGCCTGACTCCTATGAGCCATACAACTATCCCACCACGCCGTAAACCGCGCTTTCGGGAACGTCACGCCGTTGAGCGTGACTCTGGAGCGTCCGTTGCCGTCGCGCCGCCACCCCCGGCTCCTCCGCCCGAGGCTGCCCCCGCCGCTCGGCGTCCTGTCCGGCTCCCGCGCGTGCATGTCACGCTCGAGGCGGCGCTTTACACCGCCATCGCCGCCCTGGCCTTGCTGCTCCGACTGTGGGACCTCGGTCTGCGCGCCATGCACCAGGACGAAGCGGTCCATGCCTGGTTCTCATGGAATCTCTTCGCCGGTGCCGGTTATCAGTACGATCCGGTCTACCACGGCCCGCTGCAGTTTCCCGTAACTGCCCTGTTTTTCTTTCTCTTTGGTGACTCGGAAACCACCGGCCGTCTGCTGGCAGCCCTATGCGGCACGGCCCTCGTTGTGACTCCGTACTTCCTGCGACGCGAACTCGGCCGATCCGCGGCGCTCATCGCCGCGTTCCTGATCGCGATTTCGCCCGAGTTCGTATACGATTCGCGGCTCGAGCGCGACGACCCGATCGTCATTCTGATGACGATGGTCGCGGCCATCGCGATATGGCGGTTTGCCGCCACACACCGGATTCGTTATGTCTACATAGGAGCCGCCGCTCTGGCGCTGTCGCTGTCCGCCATGGAGAACACGTACATCACCCTGTTCGTGCTCGGCGGGTTCGTCTTGCTCGTGCTGGCCGGAGAACGGGCGGCCCGAAACCGTTTGCTGCTCGACCGTATCGGTGACTGGACGGGCCCGCGTGAGGAGATGCGCTGGCAGGTCGCCGTTGCGTCCGGTGTCCTCCTCCTGTTGACTCTCATCGTAACGATCGCGACCGGCTCCGCCATCCCGGCACTGGCCTCGATTGCTGTTCTGCTGATCGGACTTGTCGTGCGGCAGGCCATCTGTGAGGGCGCGGAAAGCGACCGGCCATTTCTCAGTGCGCTGGCATCCACCAACCGAGAGCAGTGGCTGAACGTGGCTGTTCTCGTAGCGGGCATCCTGGTCGTCTTCTACTCCACCTTCGGCACGAACTTGCGAGGAATCTGGGACGCGTCGCAACCGCTCCTCAATGCCAACGGCGTCTGCCCCGGCAACCCGTTTCCGTTGAACCCGTGTCGGAAAGACATCATCGGCGGACTCTTCTACTGGCTCAGCCAGCATCGGGTGGCACGTGGCGGACAGCCGTGGTTCTACTACAGCTTCCTGTCCGGGTTGTACGAGCAGATCGCGGTCGTTTTCGGACTGGCGGGAGTGGTGATCACGCTCCGGCGTCCTTCACTGTTTCGCGTCTTTCTTGTGTACTGGGCCGTCGTGTCCTTCGGCGTGTACTCATGGGCAGGCGAAAAGTTTCCATGGCTGCTGATTCATCCGCTCCTGCCGTTCACGCTCCTCGCCGCCATGGTCATCGCGCAAATAGCCCGGCCCGCCGGCTGGCGCCGGCTGCTGCTTGCGCTTGTCGGCCTGCTGGCACTTCTCGAGCTCCACAGCACCTATGAGGTCAATTTCGTCAACGGCGCCGACCCGGTCGAAATGATGGTGTACGTGCAGAGTTCGCCCGACACGCCGCGTATCGCGCATGATATCGAGAGCATCTCCAATAAGGTCACGAACGGCAACGGCCTGCGTGTCACCATCGATACCCTCGAAACCTGGCCGTTTGCGTGGTATCTGCGCCACATGCCGAACGTGGCCTACCCCAGTACGCCCTCTCTCGATTCTCCTCCGTATTCGACAAACCCGGTCATCCTGGTCGATGCCGCCGACCAGCCGGCCCTGCTTCCGCACCTGCGCTCCGGGTACACGGGCAAGGAATATGTACTCCGCTGGTGGTTCCCCGAGGACTACAAGACGTTGACCTGGTCGACGTTCGGACGGGATGCCATTGATCCGGGATACTGGCGTGTTGTGTGGGATTGGCTGATCGAACGGCGGCCCTTTGGCCCGCGGGGGGAAGTCCAGTTCTGGTATTACGTCAAGAAAGGTCTGGCTAGCCCCTTCTAACGCATGGCCGAAAGCATCGTCGCCCCGCCGCGTACCTTTCTCGACCGGCCGCTCCTGCCGCGCTGGCAGCGGCTCGTCGTCGGCATGATGTCGTGGGAATCGGCTCTCTATGCCGCGATCATTCTTCTCGGCTTCCTCCTGCGCGTCTGGGATCTGGGCTTTCGAGCCATGCATCACGACGAAAGCCTCCATGCGTACTACTCGTGGCTGATGTTCGCGGGGAAGGGATATCAGTATGACCCGCTGATGCACGGTCCTCTCCAATTCGAAATCGTCCCGGTCTTCTATCTGCTGTTCGGCGTGAGCGAACTCAGCGCCCGTCTCTTTGCGGTCGTATGCGGCACCGCTCTCATCGCTCTGCCCTATGCCCTACGCCGTGTTTTGACGGGGCCGGGCGCGGTGGCCGCCTCCCTCCTCATTGCCCTGTCCCCGGCGATGATCTACTACTCGCGATTCATCCGTGACGACATCTATCTTGCCGCGTTCTCGCTGCTGTTGTTCATCGCCATCGTGCGCTACATCGAGCAGCCAAGGGCGCGCTGGCTGTACGTCGCAGCTGCCGCGGCGGCGCTCGCCATGGCCTCCATGGAGGCCGCCTATCTGATGTTTCTCATCTTCGGCACGTTTCTCATCTTCGAGGCCGCGCGAGAACATCTCGCGGGCGGCGGGCCGGTGCTCGCCGCGATACGAGCGACGAGCCTGGACGTGTGGCTTTCTGCCCTCGCCATATTCGTCGTCCTCACCGTCCTGTTTTATTCGACGTTCTTCACCAATCCGTACGGAATCTGGGATCCACGCTATCCGCTGCTTGTCCATACGCCCAACGGCTGGAACATCAATCCCAGCCGCATGGACATTCTGGGCGGGCTCGGTTACTGGCACGCTCAGCAATACGTGGCGCGTGGCGGCCAGCCCTGGTTCTATTACTTCCTGTTGCTTCCGCTCTACGAGCAGGTGGCGGTTGTGTTCGGGGTTGCGGGGCTGATCCTCGCCGCGGTGCGACGCTCGCTGTTCACGACTTTCCTGGGCTGGTGGGCGATCATGGCTTTCGGGTTGTACTCGTGGGCGGGCGAGAAGATGCCGTGGCTTCTCATCCACGTTGAGCTGCCGCTGCTCCTCCTCGCGGGTTATTTTGTCGGCGTCGCCGCCGTCTCCTTCCGCCCCACGTGGCGAACCGCCACGGTCGCCCTCCTGACGGTGCTGCTGGCCGCGCAGGTCCACTCAGCCTTCGCTCTTAACTATGTCGACGGCGCCAACCCAACGGAGATGCTGATCTACGTGCAGACGTCACAGGACGTTCCGACAGCCGCCCGCGAGATAGAGCACATGCGCGGTTGGCCCAACGTCACGGTGGGGCTCGATACCAACGACCTGGGCGGCTGGCCGTTCCAGTGGTACCTCCGCGACGATAACGCAGTCACCGACACCACCAGTTTCGTGGGTCCCGCCTGCGGCGGGCAATGGTGCGATGTTCTGCTCATGCTCGACAGCTACGGGGAGTACTCTTCCGCTCGCGCCCAGATCTTGAAACACTACGTTGTCCAGCGGTATCGCTGGAACTGGTGGTTTCCGGAGGACTACAAGGTCTGGTTTCCGGCGCACTGGGCGGCATTTTTTGGAGGCCAGGAGACGCTGTCGAATCTTGTCGGTACCCCGCAAGATTGGTCACATGTCTGGAATTGGTTCATGTACCGCCGTCCGTTCGGGACGCGTGGAACGCGCTGGATGTACTTCGCCGTGCGCCGTGACCTGGTCCCGGGATCGCGCTACTTCTCGGCCGGCACCACTTCCCCGTCCAACCCGAAGGGCAGCGGTCACAAAATCAACGACCGCGTCGTACGGGCTCTCGTAGGATCACCGACTCCCCTCGCCGGACCGCGCGACGTCGCCGCCGACCCCCAGGGACATCTCTACGTTGCCGACACGCTCAATCACCGAATCGCCGTCTTCGATACGACAGGACGGGAGATCCGCGCTTGGGGCAAGGCAGGGTCAGGCGCGGGGGACTTCAGCGCCAATCAGTCGCCCTTTGGCGTCGCGGTAGGTCCGGACGGGCTGGTCTACGTGGCCGATACCTGGAACCAGCGCATCGAAATCTTCACGCCGGGAGGGCGCTTCGTGCGCCAGATCGGCGGTGGACCGATCGGCTCCGGACCCGGGCAGTTCTACGGCCCACGCTCCGTCGCGATCTCCCCGGCTGGTCGGATCTATGTGGCCGATACGGGCAACAAACGCATCCAGATATTCAGCCGTTCCGGTCGGTATGTCTCGTCGTTCGGCTCGCCCGGCAGTCTGCCCGGCCAGTTCGACGAACCCTCGTCTGTTGCCGTCGCCCCCGATGGAGATGTGTATGTCTCCGACTTCTGGAACGGAAGGATTCAGGAGTTCACCGCCGCCGGCGTCTACCTTCGCTCGTGGCCGGTGACAAGTTGGAAAGCGCAAACATACGACGAGCCCTACCTCGCGGTCGATCCGCGCTCGGGCACGGTGCTCGCCACCAATCCCTCCGACGGCAATGTTCTGGTCTTCACCGCCGACGGCAGAGAGCTCGGCACCATCGGCGACGGGTCGTTGAGCATGCCGATCGGGGTCACCGCCGAGCGCAACGGAGTAATTGCGGTGACTGACCCGGAGACCAACCGGGTGACAATATTCGGCTCGCTGCGCTCTGTTGCGGTCAAGCCGGCGGCGCATCGCGTGGGACGGCGCGGGAAGTCCAAGCGGTAATCAATCTCATCGCCTCGTCAATCGGACACCCCTCGGCATCGATCCAGTTGATGCTCGAGTTGGCCCGAAACCAGGTCATTTGTCGCCGGATGTACGCGCGAGTAGCTTGCTGGTATGCCATGATCGCTACGTCGCGCGTCATGCTTCCGGTCAAGTAGGCGACCATCTGGGCATACCCGAAACCCGTCAGCGCCGGCGACGCCGGATCGTACCCCATGGCGAGCAACAGCGCCGTTTCTTCGACGAGTCCGCTCTCCATCTGAGCAAGGACACGCTGGTCTGACCGCATTCGCAAGCGGACCCGGTCCATCGTCAAGCCGATGTAGAGCGCCGGTACCTCTCGCCCCTGCCGGCTGGGAATCGGACCGCCGAGAGCGTCAATGATTTCGAGCGCGCGCACCAGGCGCGGGACATTGTGCGGGTGAATGCGCGCGGCGGAGGTCGGATCCAGCTCGGCGAGTCGAGAATGGAGAGCGTGCGGTCCCGCGTCGGCGGCGAGCGCTCTCAGCACTTTCCGCAGTTCAGGATTCGGCTCGACCGCGGGAGGGAGCATGCCATCGAGGAGGGAGCGAATGTAGAAACCGGTGCCTCCGGCGACAAGAGCCGGGGTGCCTGACGTCGCAAGCCGCGCCAGCACCCGCGTGCCTTCCTCACGGTAGCGGCCGGCGGTATACGTGTCGCCAGGCTCGACCAGATCCAGCATGTGGTGGGGCGCCATGGCCCGCTCGGCTGCAGTCGGCTTGGCCGTACCGACGTCCATGTATCGGTACACCTGCCGGGAGTCGGCGGTCATTATTTCCCCGCCGACTCTGCGCGCGATTTCCAGCGCGAGGGCGCTCTTCCCCACCGCCGTCGGCCCGACGATGGCGATGACCGGCGCCTCGTCCGTCACCTGTCGCCCAGTTCCTCACAGGCGGCCACTGCCGCGCGGTAGACGTCGAGCACTGGCACTCCGCGTTCCTCGGAGAGAGCGCGGCATGAGGCATACTCCGGCACAGCCGTGCGATGGCCGTCCCACGACTTAACTTTTGCCTGCACCGGGCCGAAGCGAGTCTGCACGACGGTTGGAGCGCGTGGGGCGGCGAGTCGACGCACGACGTGACTTCTCACGCCGAGAGTGGATGTCTGGTCGAGGAGAAAGCGGGTCAGACGAGCGGCATCGGCCGGCCCGCTGAGGAGCTCGATCCGAGTTCCCGGCCGCCCCCGCTTCATCGTTACCGGCACGAGCACGGCATCGAGTGCTCCCTCGGCGAGGGCCAGCTGGATCAGGTCGGGGTAGAGCTCCGGATTCATGTCGTCGATCGTCGTCTCCAGAACGTGCAGCTCTTCGTAGCCGTCTCCTGACTCGCCGACCCAGAGCCGGATGACGTTGGGCACTGCCAGCTCTGCCTGGCCCGCTCCGTAGCCCACCCGTTGCAGCTGCATGGCCGGCCGGCGAAAATGCGCCACCGTGGCCAGGATTCCCGCCCCGGTCGGGGTCACCTGCTCCTTGTCAATAGGGCTGTCCCGGATTGGCGCGGCTGCGTCGGCAAGTATACGGAGAGTGGCGGGCGCCGGAATCGGATACGGACCGTGCTGTGTCTCGATGAAACCACTTCCCAGGGGAAACGCCGAGCAGTAGACCTCTTCGAGGCCGAGACGATGAATGCCGATGGCCGCACTGACCACGTCGACAATTGAGTCAATCGCTCCTATCTCGTGGAAATGAACGTCGTCAACTGCGACGCCATGAACGGCCGCCTCGGCACGGCCGATCGTCTCGAAGATCTGCAGAGCGGTAGCAATGACCGGAGCGTCGAGGCGGCTGGACGAGATCAGCCGGCGGATCTCACCGAGCGACCGGCCGTGGTCCGGCCCTCCACCGTGATGGTGATTATCGTGCCCATCGACGTCGACGAGAAACTGCGTGGCCGTGATGTGCTGCTTGTCGACGCGCCGCATCGAGATGCGATATCCGCTTACCGGCAGGGCGGCCAACTCATCACGGAGATCATCCACCTGCAGTCCCGCATCCAGCATGGCGGCGACAATCATGTCACCCGCCGCGCCGCCGACCATATCGAAGTAACCCAGGCGCATCTAATCCTCGCGGTTAATCATGGCGGCCAGAACGCCCGCGCCGAAACCGTTATCGATATTCACCACCGCAACTCCCGGCGAACAGCTGTTCAGCATCGTCAGCAGCGCGGCCATACCCCCGAAACTCGCGCCGTAGCCGACGCTTGTCGGGACGGCGATCACCGGCGCCGAGACGAGTCCCCCCACCACGCTGGGCAGCGCGCCGTCCATCCCTGCCACCACGACGACCGCGCGCGACGCCCGAATTTCAGGCAGCACGGGAACCAGTCGGTGCAAGCCCGCCACTCCGACGTCGTCTATCCTCAGCACCTCGTTTCCCAGCACCTCGGCAGTGAGGGCTGCTTCCGCCGCCACGGGCAGATCGGACGTCCCGGCCGCCAGTACTGCGACTCCCGGCCGCCGCCCGAGAGGAGCAGGATCCGCCACGAGCATGCGAGCCGCATCGGCATACAGCGCTTCAGGAAGTTGGTCCAGGACGGCGGCCGCCTTCTCGGGGCCCACCCTGGTGGCGACGGCGCGGCCGGATCGCTCGAGGAGGACCCGCATGATCGAGGCGATCTGGGTGGCCGTCTTCCCCTCCCCGTAGACGACTTCGGGCACCCCCTGGCGCAGCGCGCGATGGAGATCGACACGGGCCCCATCCAGCGGCTCGAACGGCAGCACCGCCAGGTGCTCCAGGGCTTCGTCGGGCGATATAGTACCGTCCTGCACCCGCATCAGCAAGCCGAGCAACGAGTCGCGATCCACGCCGTCCTGGCCTCCTCAAGCCGTTGATCCCTCGCGATTCCTATGGTAAACTCTGATGCACGTCGCCGTCCGTTGGGCGGCGATATTGACTATCTGGAGCCCTCTTTCTATGGCGATTCTGAGCAAGTTGATTGGAGATCCCAATCAACGTGTGCTGAAGCGGTTTCAGCCGCTTGTTGACGATATTAATGACCTTGAGCTTGATTTTGAAGCTTTGTCCGATGACGAGCTTCGCGCGAAGACAGACGAGTTCAAGGCGCGCCTCGCCGCCGACGAGACCCTCGACGACCTGCTGCCGGAAGCCTTCGCCGCGGTTCGCGAGGCAGCCAAGCGCGGACTCGGCCAGCGCCACTACGACGTTCAGCTTCTGGGCGGCATCGTCCTTCATCAGGGGCGCATCGCCGAGATGAAGACGGGCGAGGGAAAGACCCTCGTCGCCACGACTGCCCTGTACCTGAATGCCCTGACCGGCGAGGGTTGCCACCTCGTCACGGTCAACGATTACCTGGCGCGCCGCGACTGCGGGTGGATGGGAAAAGTCTTTCATCGTCTTGGACTCACCACCTCTGCCATCGCCGGCGACATGTCTCTCCAGTTCGACGCCGAGTACGTCGATGAGCACGCCGGTGACGAGCGTTTGCAGCACCTCCGTCCGATCACTCGTCGGGATGCGTATCTGTGTGACATTACCTACGGCACCAACAGCGAGTTCGGCTTTGATTATCTTCGCGACAATCTCGCCCTCGACCTCGCCGACACCGTTCAACGCGGCCACTACTACGCGATTGTCGACGAGGTGGACAACATCCTGATCGACGAAGCGCGTACGCCGCTCATTATCAGCGGCGAAGCTGAAGAGTCGTCAGACATGTATCGCCTGTTCGCGCAGGTCGCCCCGAGGTTGCAGGAGACCGAGGACTACACGGTTGACTGGAAAACCCGCTCGGTGTCGCTCACCGATGAGGGCATCGTCAAGATGGAGCGCCTCACCGGCATCCACAATCTCTACGGCGAGAATTTCCAGTACGTCAACTATATGGAGCAGGCGGTCCGCGCTCAGGTGCTGTATCAGCGAGACAAAGACTATGTCGTGCAGGGCGGCGAGGTCATCATCGTGGACGAGTTCACGGGCCGTATGATGCCGGGACGTCGGTGGAGTGACGGTTTGCATCAGGCCGTAGAGGCCAAGGAAGGCGCGCGAATTCAGCGTGAGAACGTGACTCATGCCACGATCACCCTGCAGAACTACTTCCGGATGTACGAGAAACTGGCGGGCATGACAGGCACGGCGGAGACGGAAGCGGAAGAATTTCACAAGATTTACGGTCTCGACGTCGTCGTCATTCCGACCCACCGGCCCTTGCAAAGGACGGACATGCCCGATCTCGTCTTCCGGGACGAGCGATCGAAACTGAAGGCCCTGGTGGCGGAAATCAAGGAGAGGCATGAGCACGGGCAGCCGGTGCTGATCGGCACGACCTCGATCGAAAAGAACGAAGAACTGTCGCGCGCACTGGACCGCGCCGGCATCCCCCACAAGGTGCTCAACGCCAAGCAGCACGAGAAGGAGGCCGGGATCATCGCGCAAGCGGGTCAACCCGGTGCCGTCACCGTGGCAACAAACATGGCGGGCCGAGGGGTTGACATCATCCTCGGTGAGTCGGTGTCTCGCTCCGGCGGATTGGCGGTTATCGGCACGGAGCGCCACGAATCCCGCCGCATCGACAACCAGCTCCGGGGTCGCGCGGGACGCCAGGGCGACCCCGGTTATTCGCGCTTCTATTTGTCCCTCGAAGACGAGCTAATGAGCCGATTCGTTGGTCCACGCGTCAAGACCATTCTGGAGAAGTTCGGAATGGACGGAGATGAGCCGCTCGAGCATGGACTGGTGAGTAGAACGATCGAGCAGGCACAGACGAAAGTCGAGGGCATGAACTTCGACTACCGCAAGCATCTGGTGGAATACGATGACGTGCTGGCCAAACAGCGGGAAGTCGTGTACGCGGACCGAGCGCGCATACTGCGGGGCGAGAACGTGCGCGATATCGTCGTCAGCCTGATTCATGACGAACTCGCTGACCTGGTCGATTCCCACTGTCCGGGCGTCCATCAGGATGACTGGGACACCACGGCCCTTTACAACCAGGCGAGCAGCATCTTCAAGCTGCCGCGTGATCTCACGCCCGAGAGCATGACGAACTTCAGTCAGGATGAACTGGCGGACGCTCTGATGGACGCGGCCGATGCGGCATACGAGGAGCGTGAGCGGGCGCTGGGCGAGGAGGTCGTTCGGGCCTGGGAGCGGCGGGTACTTCTGGTCACGATGAGCGGATTGTGGATCCATCACGTGGACGCGATGGACGAGCTGCGCGAGGCCGCGATGCTCGAGGCCTTTGCCCAGCAGGATCCGCTGGTCGCTTACAAGCGCAAAGCGTTTGACATGTTCCAGGACTTTCAGGTCATCTTCCGGAAGAATGTGGCCTACCAGATCTACCATCTGCTCTTCCAGCCGACCGCTCCGCTGATTCTCCAGGAGACGGGCATCGTCGGCGACAGCCCGCCTCGGCACCAGGAAGAGACTCCGCGGAAGCTGGAGAAGACCGCCCAACAGGCAGCGGCGCACGGGAAGCGGCGCGCGCAACCGAAGCCGAGCGGAAAGATCGGGCGTAACGACCCGTGCTTCTGCGGCAGCGGACGAAAATATAAACACTGCCATGGCGGGAACCGCCCGACCGTAGGAGCTTAGCCAGGATGGAAGAGACCCGAGCCGAACTCGTCGCTTTGAACGAAAAACTTGACGCGCTAAAGGTGCATCTTTGACCTCCCCGGCGCGGCGAAAGAGATAGAGGACCTCGAGGCAGCGAGTTCCGCCGCCACATTCTGGGACGATCCGCGGACGGCAGGCCGTGCCATGCGCCGTCTGACGATGTTGAAGGATCGCGTCGCAAATTGGGAAGACCTTGAGTCGCAGGTTCGGCACCTCACCGAACTCGAAGAGCTGGCAACGCTCGAGGGCGACAGCGACGTCCAGGCGGAGGTCGCGTCAGAGACTGACGAGGTTGGCCGGCGCGTGGGGCGGCTCGAAATGGAGACCCTGCTTGCCGGCGAGTACGCAGAAAACGGAGCAATTCTTGCCGTCCACGCCGGTGCCGGCGGAACGGAATCGCAGGATTGGGCCGAAATGCTGATGCGCATGTACATCCGGTGGGCCGAGAAGCAGGGGTACGACGTGGAGGTGCTGGATCGGTCCGAGGGCGAGGAAGCCGGCATCAAGAGCGCGACTCTCCAGATCGAGGGGCCGTATGCGTACGGGTACCTGCGGGCCGAGCGGGGAGTGCACCGTCTCGTCAGATTGTCTCCGTACGACGCCGCTCACCGGCGTCACACCAGCTTCGCGCTCGTCGAGGTGTTGCCCGAGATCGAGGAGGACGAGGCGGCGGTATCCGTCAGTCCCGACGATCTGCGCATCGATACTTTCCGTTCCTCGGGCGCCGGCGGCCAGCACGTGAACAAGACAGATTCCGCCGTCCGGCTGACACATTTGCCGACAGGCATCGTCGTAACATGTCAAAATGAGCGATCGCAGATCCAAAACCGGGAGGTCGCGATGCGGATTCTCGTGGCGCGGCTTCTGGAACGTCGGTTGGAAGAGAGGGAGGTGGAGCAAGCTCGCCTCAAAGGCGAGCACGTGGCGGCCGGGTGGGGCAACCAGATCCGATCCTACGTGCTGCATCCCTACAACATGGTGAAGGACCATCGCAGTGGGTTCGAGACAAGTAATACGTCCGCCGTGCTTGATGGAGACATCAGCGCGTTCATCGAGAGCTATTTGCGCACTCATCCCTACGGCTCGGAACAGCCCCCCGCAGCGTGAGCAAGATGGCTAAGAGCTTGCTCCTCGGGATCGTCATCGGCCTGAGTGCTGCCGCCTTATTCGTCGGCGGATTTGTGACCGGTACAACCTTCGACCGGTCCCAGTCGGTATCGACATCCGACCACAGCCTGCAGGACTTCCTCTCGGCGTACCGGCTCGTGACCAAGAATTATTACGGGCACGTCAGCCGCCGGCAGCTGATCTATGCGGCGATCGACGGAATGATGGCCGCGACGGGTGACCCGCACACCATCTTTCTGTCTCCCTCCGAAAACGTCGCGGCGGGGACCCAGTTGAATGGGACCCAGTACGGTGGTATCGGAGCCATCGTCGAGCCGGAAGGAAAGTACTTGCGCGTGGTCGTGCCTCTGCCGCACTCGCCCGCGCTCGCTGCCGGTTTGCGCTCGGGTGATCGCGTCATAGCGATCGATGGCCACTCCGTGACAAGTTCGTCACAGAGTCCCATCGACTCTATTCACGGCCGGCCGGGCACGACGGTGCGCCTGACGGTCCGCCGGGGCACAGAGGACAAGCTGATCGTGGTGAGACGTGCCGTGATTCCTCCAGTGACGGCCTACGCCCGCACCCTGCGGCACGGGATCGGCTACATCCAGATCTTCAGTTTCGGCGACTCAACGCCAACCGAAGTCGCCAACGCACTGCGCTCCCTACATGGAGATCGCAAGTTAATTCTCGATCTGCGCGACAATCCCGGCGGCTACGTCACCGCGGCCCAGAGCGTCGTGAGTGACTTTCTACCCCGGGGTGTCGTCGCGTACGAGCGATCGAAGAACGGGGCAGTGCAAACGTTGCCGGTCCTTCCCGGCCAGGTACTGACCCGTGCCAGGGTGGCTGTCCTCGTCAATGGCGGAACGGCCAGCGCCGCCGAGATTACTGCCGCGGCGCTGCGGGACGAGGACCGTGCCACGCTTATCGGCACTCGAACCTACGGCAAGGGGTCGATGCAGAGCGTCTATTCGTTGGGCGACGGCGCCAGCGTGCGTGTCACCGATCGGCTATGGCTCACGCCGCGACGCAAGTCGATACAGGGCACAGGCCTGCGGCCGAATATAGCGGTGGCGGCACCCGCCACGGGGACCACGGACCCGGCTCTCGCGAGAGCGATTCACTTCCTCGAGAGTCAGCCCTAGAGTGCCGCCGTGGCTGCTCCTGGCCGCACTCCTCGCGCTGACGATCGCTCTCGTGTACCAGATTGCGTCGCGGCGCTTCGGGTGGCGCGTCATCCTGTACGCCGTCGTGCTTCTGGCCGCCATGCTTGGAGCGGAAGCGCTCGGTGAGTCCCTGGGTTGGACCGTCACTCGAGTCGGGGATCTGAGATTGCTCCCAGATCTCGTCGCGGCTCTGCTTGTCGTCCTCCTGTTGTGGTTCCTCGGAATCTAATACCGCCCTTGCTAGACTCGGGGCGCATGACCAGGGGAGGTGGGCGATGATTTGCCCGGAATGCGGCCACGCCAGTAGTGACGACGCCACGACCTGCGAAGCGTGTGGGGCTGCGCTTCCCGCTCCCTCCACCGCGATGTTGATCCGCCGCGGTGAGGGCCAGACCTTCGTCCTGCCGGCGGAGGCGATGATCGGACGGCTAGAGTCGTGTCAGATTTCGGTACCGGACAAGAGCGTCTCGCGCGAGCACGCCCGAGTGGTCCGATTGGGCGATCGCTATGTGGTGCGCGATCTGGGCAGTACGAACGGGACACTGGTCAACGGGCGGCGTATCTCCGGGGATGTTCCTCTCCGTCCCGGAGACATGGTCACGGTTGGGTCCGTTGAGTTCCTGTTCGAGCAGCAGGAACCGCCGCTCCAGGAGAGGGAGGAAGTGCCCGCGATGCAGGAGGAGGAGACGACGCTCATGGTGCCGGAGTCAGATGACGGTGGACTCGATTCTCTCGAACGCGAGTACCCGGGTGAGCCGTCGCCTGCGCCCGCGGAAACGATCACCGGTCAGATCATGCAGGCGGCCGAACAGATTGCCGATCTCGCGCGCGCCCTCCTGGAGCAGGAGTCTGCCGCCGAAACTGGGGCTGCCACCGCTGACGAACTCGAGGCGTCCCGAGCGACTCTCGACGATGTACGCTCGGCGCTTGGTTCCATCGAGACGGACGTGTCGCCGGAAACGGTGGGTACCGCCGAACAATTGCTCGAACGTCTACAGGGAGACCCGCGAGACATCGAGGTGCTTCTCGATATCGGGCGGCACGCGGCCGAGCTGGCGGAGCTGGTGCGCGGATATGACGAGTTGCGTCGAACGATCCAGGCAATCGCGACAGCGGTGGCAGCTCAGTAGCCGGGCAGGGCTCTCAAGGCGAGTCGGGGCTTCGCGGCGGCTCGAGGAACTGCTGTGCGGTAAAGTGCCTGAGATCCGCGATGTGCTTGACAGTGTAGTCGGGACGTGGGAAAACGTCGCGATCATGCGCGTACTTTCCCTGGAGAACGAGAACGGTGGTGAAAGTCGTTGGACACATGCGCTCAAGTTCGGCGGCGATCCGGGCCTTGTCGTCAACCATGACGTAGTGATCCGCGGGATAGCGGGCAAAGACCTCCGGGAGGTTCTGCTCCTTGTGGATGTAGATCAAGACCCGGCCCTCGACCGCGGTGTCCAGCCCGCTTTCGCGGATTTTGAGTGGCTGGAACACACTATCTCCGTCGGAAAGGATGGCGACGGTCCCCAGGGTCTGCAAGTAGGCGATCGTGGGCAGGACGCCCGGGTACAGATATGACTTGAAGGGCCAGTTGTCGAGCAAATCCGTCAAGATCGACTGGATCCCGTGATTGCCTGCTTCCAGCGCGAGGCGCCTGACGGTTTCCGGAAAGTCCACGTAGTCCCTTTCGTGGCGCACCTCTTCGTACAACTCCCAGAAGCGAGCCGCCAGGCGATCGCCGAGTCTCTCTCTGATCCTGGCGGCCAGGTCATTTTTTAGCCGGTCGTTGTCGAGAAGCGTGTTGTCGACGTCCAGGAGAAAGGTCAACCGTTTCACGGCCTGGCCGTCTGGGCGAACTCGGCCAGCACTGCACTCGGGCCGCTGGTAGCCGCTTGCAGCGCATCGTCGATCGAGTCGGTCACCGTCAAGATCGCGAGATCTTCGCTCCCGATATTGGCGGCGGGCAGCATGGTCCCCCGCAACCAGTCCAGAAGGCCCGCCCAGTACGTGGATCCCACGAGAACCAGGGGAAAGTGGCGCAACTTACCCGTCTGTATGAGAGTCATGGCCTCAAAAAGCTCATCCATGGTCCCGTACCCGCCCGGGAAGACGACGAAGGCTTCGGCGTACTTGACGAACATCGTCTTCCGCACGAAGAAGTATCGAAAGCTTATCGGCACATTGACAAAAGGATTGAGTGCTTGCTCGAACGGGAGCTCGATGTTCAACCCCACGGAAATGCCGCCTGCTTCCGCCGCGCCCTGGTTGGCCGCCATCATGATCCCCGGCCCGCCTCCGGTAATCACGGCATACCCTCGCTCAGCGAGACGTCTCCCCAGGTCGCGCGCGAGCTGGTAATAGGGACTGCTCTCCGGTGTCCGAGCGGACCCGAAGATGGTGACTGCCGGAGGAAGACCGGCGAGGGTGTCAATTCCGTGAACAAACTCGGCCTGGATGCGCAAGACGCGCCACGGATCGCTCTGCAGGAAGGCCGGACGCTCAAACTCGCGGTGCAGCAGCGACTCGTCCGCGGTCGCCGCGCCCTCCGGCAAGGCTCCGCGGCGCACCTCGCGCTCGGCGGGGGATCCCACCTTCCCTGCGTCCTCGTTCGCCATAGATGCCCTCCGGCCCATTGTATGGATAGGACTTTTCAGTGATATACTTGCCCGCGCCGCTGGATGCGGCGCTCAGCGCTGTTAGGAGACCTTTATGGCGGATGCCCTTCGTGTCGCTCAGTTGATTCTGGCGATCAGCCTTATCGTTCTGATACTTATGCAGTCACGCGGAACCAGTCTTGGAAGCGTGTTTGGCCAGGAAGGCAGCGTCTTCCACACGCGGCGCGGCGCCGAACGCGTGCTGTTCAACGTGAGCATTGCCGTCGCCGTGGGATTCGTCGCCATCTCACTGGCCCTCGCCCACGTCGGCTAGGACTAGACCGCGTCTCGGTACTCGTCGAGGCGTAGGGAGAGGACGCTGGAGACGCCCTCCCCGTCCATAGTCAGTCCATAGAGCACGTTGGCGGCGGACATCGTCGCTCGATTGTGCGTGACGACCAGAGCTTGCGTGCGCGTCGCCACGTCGCGAAGCGCGTCCAGGTAACGATCGACGTTGGTCTCGTCGAGTGCGGCATCGACTTCGTCGAGCACGCAAAAGGGAGCTGGGCGTGTGCGCAGGACGGCGAAGAGGAGGGACGTGGCGACGAGAGCCCTCTCTCCGCCGGAGAATGATGCGCTGGAGCGGGCCCGTTTTCCGGGAAGGTGTGCCCGCACATCCAGGCCACCCGCCTCATCAACCTGCTCAAGGCGGGCATCACCGCCGCGCATCATGGTGCGAAAAATGTGGCGGAACTCCGCGTCGACATCCGAGAGAGCCCGGCCGAAGCGCGTCGCCATCTCGGCATCCGCTCGGTTCATGATTTCGCGGAGTCCGTCTGCTGTTGCGCGCAGATCGGAGATCTCACCGCAGAGATGCGTACGCCGCTGCTCCAGCTCCGCATACTCGGTTGCCGCAGCGGGATCGACCTCCGCGGCCTGCGCAAGCCGGACACGAAGACGGCGGATGTCATGCTCGGTGGCCGCCATTTCCGGCGCCGGCGGAAGATCCTCCGGTTCCATCCGTAGATCGTCGATGACCTCCTTTGCAGCCCGCTCCACGGCCCGCCTGGCCTCATCCCACCGGGCGCGAGCCGTCTCGTGGCGAGCGACGGCGGCGTCGTACACCGCGCGCACCTCGCCCAAAAGCTCCCGGGAGGGAACAGAGCGAGTCGCCGCGTTGAGCGCGGCCACTTCCGCCGTCCTCTCCGCCAGTACCGCCTGCAGCCGCGCGTGCCGGTCGATCGCCGTACCCAGCGCCGCATCGGCGCGCCGCCGTTGTTCCTCCGCCTCGCGTGATGCGGCGAGGGTTCGCGCAATCTCATCGGCTAGATGCTGGGCCTCCTCGGCGCGCATCTGCGCGACCCGATGCTCTGCCGCAATCTCCGTGCGCAGGCCTCGAATTCGCTGCTCCAATGCCGCCACCTCCCGGCCGTGTTCCTCCGCCCGGGCGTCCAGGTCCGCGGCCGCTCTCGTCTCGCCGGCCATCTGCGCCCGGCACGTCTCGAGACGGGCGGATAAGTCGTGCACCGCGCGATCCGCCGCAACAAGTTCTGCCTTCACGTCGCGATGCCGCGTGCGCAACTCGGCCAGGCCGGCATCGTACGCCTCGACCTCAGTGGATAGCCGTTGCAGTCGGCGCATTGCCGCCTCACACTCTTCCACGAGGACCGACACCTCATCACGGACGGCTTGCTCGCGAGTCGCTTCGTCCTCCGCGGCGGCCTGAGCGGTCGCCAGCGAGGCGACAGAGGAGTCGAGAAGTGAAGCGATGCGTGAGAGCCGGCGATCGGTCAGGGATCGCCGGCGCCGGCATTCCTTCATCCGGTTGATCTCCTCCAGGTGGTGAGCGGTCTGATCCACGGTGGCCGGTTCGTGGCGACCGGTGGCCCCGAACCGGACACCCTGGCGAGAGACCACCTGGAGCGGCGGCGATCCGACCGTGTAGGCGGGCCGAGTGGCCAACTCCTGCCATGCCCTTGCCGCCGCGGCATCGTCATCAACCACCAGGGTCGCGGCCAGTGCCGGGTGGCGTCCACCCGTGATCTCATCCGCCCACGTGGCGTCAGCCCGCGTATCCAGTTCAGATCGCCAGGCGTGAAACCCGTCGGGAAGGTCCGGAAACTCAGACGACCAGGCATCAAGGGCCGCAGCCACCGCCCGTTCCCAGCCGGGCGGTACGTCGAGTGCCGCCAGCATCTCGGCTCGGACGCGCTCCGGGAACTGCTCCACCGCCGAACGCGCACGCGACAGATCGCGGTCGAGATCCGCGCGCTTCTGCCGAAGTGCCCGCTCCAGATTCTGAACCCGTTGGAGATAGCGCGCCGCCTGGTCAACGACCTCACTTGCCCGGCGACGCGCCGCGCGGACGCTGTCCAACGCTTCGGCCCTCTGTGCGCGCTGCTTTTCGAGGGTGGCGAGTCGGGATGCGATCTCGTCGTGCTCCGCCCGGGCGGCGGAACGCGCGGCGGAGTCCCGGGCTTGCCGGTTTTCCAGCGCACTAAGCTCAGACCGTAGATGAGCTTCGCGTCTTCGCGCCTCGCCGATCTCGCTCTCCAGCCGCTGCTCATCGAGACTGATTCCAGCCAGTTTCTGCCGCGCGTGATCGACCGCTAGCCGGCTGTCCCGGGCTCGGGAGGCCGCGGCGGGAACGGCCGCCTCGGCGTCAGCCAACTCTGATTGCAAGGTCCGCAGTCGCTGCGCTTCGTCTCGGCCCTCCAATTCGTTCGCGGCGAGCCGTTCGCGCAGACCGACAAGAAGGTCGTTGGCACGAACCCGAGCGGCGTCGGCTGCGTCGCCGGCCCGCCGTTCTCTGTCGATCGCATGCCCAAGCACGTCAATCTCGCGTTCCAGAGCATGCAGACGGCCGATAGCCGCTTCCCGCTGCTCGCGGTGGCGCCTTTCCTCAGCGAGCGCCTCCTCGGTGGCATCCTCCAGCTCTCGCAGCTGCTGCGCTGCCTGATCACGTGCCGTCGCCGCCACGTCTACTTCGACCGCCACGCGCTCCCGTCGAGTCGTCAGCTCATTCCACCGCCGAGCGTGCCATCCCAGCAGCGCGTGTCGAAGCCGCACCTCCAGCTCCGCCTTCTCTTCCAGCGCCCGAGCCTGACGGCGCAGCAGTCGAACACGCGGCTCCAGCTCGGCGAGCACGATTTCGATCGTGGCCAGGTTCTGCTCGGCGGCTCCGAGTTTCTGGACGGCTTCATCGCGCGACTGACGGTAACCCGCGAGCCCGGCCGCCTGCTCGAGAAGCGCCCGGCGCTCGGCAGGACTCGAGGCCAGGAGAAAGTCCGCCATCCCCTGATTGACGACAACAAATCTGGGATTGTCGATGGCGGCGGCGCGCAATGCTTGGTGTACGTCGCGCAGGCGCCTCCGCTCTCCCTGAAGCAGATATTCGCTGTCCCCGCTACGGAAGACACGCCGAGCGACCGATAGGTCGCTGCTGCCCTCGAATCCCAGCCGAACCTCGGCGCTGCCCAGCACCCGACGCGGACCCGCATGGATCACGTCCTCGGCCCGGGCGGTCCGCAAATCACGCGCGCTCTGCTCCCCCAGACACCACCGGACGGCATCGACGATGTTGCTCTTGCCGCTTCCGTTGGCGCCCACGAACGCGGTGATGCCGTCAGGAATCTCCAGGTGGGTCGGGCGAGCAAAACTCTTGAACCCAGCCAGGTCAAGAGTGCGCAGTGATCGGCGGGCGGAAGGCATGAGCGGACGATTGTAGACGGCGCGAGCGGTGAGGAACCATCTGATAGACTGTCGCGTCTGACCACGCCGGGGAGGGAACGATGCAGAGACCGCGCCCTAATCGACGACGCGGGGTCGTACGGGCCGTCGCGACGGTCGTCGGACTGGTCATCCTCGGCCTCGCCGTTCTCGCCGTGGTCTCGGTTGTTACGTCGGCGCCCGCCAAAGCGCCGGGCGCGCCCACGCCTCCCGCGGTCACACCGCGCGTCACGCCGGCTAGCACCCCGCACGCGACGCCCGGCAAGGGCAAGCACGCAAAGAAGACGAAGAAACTCAGCTTGGGCTCGCCGCCAGGAGATGGTGCGAGCACGCCTCCCGGGCTCCGGACCGGCGTCATTGCACTCGGTGTCGGGACGGGCATCCTCAACGGAATCCGCTAGCGCCTGATGACCCGGTTCGCGATTGCCGCCGGTCTGCTCGTGCTCGCTTCGTTGACGCCGACGGCGACGGGAGTCGAGGCCTGCGCTCAACCTGACACCCCGACTCTCACCGCTGCCTTCGAGCTTGCCGCGGACGGTGCTCTTCCTCACTCATATCCGCAGATCGCGCCATCGACGGGAGTAACGGTCATTCCCGCGACCATCCTGATGGCGATTGGTTGGGTCGAGAGCGGTTGGCGTCAGTTTCGGCCCGACGGCCGGCCCCTCGTGAGCCCCGACTTCGGGTACGGGGCCATGCAGATCACATCGGGCATGGCGGGCGCATTCGGCAATAGAACCGGCTCGGTCGCGCCGAGCGTACAGAGTGAGATTGCCAGCGACGCGGCCTACAACATCGCCGAGGGCGCCGCAATCCTGGCGAACAAGTGGTCGGTCACTCCGACCATCGGGACCGGCGATCCGGGAGTCGTCGAAGATTGGTACTACGCCATCTGGGCCTACAACGGCTGGGGCTGGACGAACAATCCGAATAATCCCCGCTTCAACCGTGCCGGCACGCCCGTCACCAATCCGGCCGGCTTTCCCTACCAGGAGCGTGTTCTCTATCTCGTCGCGCACCCGCCGCACGGCTCCAACGGGGTGCCGTTGTGGCGCCCGATCAGCGTCTCCCTTCCCCCGCCGCGCGAAGTCGGCCGCACGCCGGGCCCTCTACCGCAGCTGAAACACCCGCACGACGACTTGCCCCCGGCGTACGACGCGGTGTATCGCGACACGCCCCCCGCGATCCGGCGCGCCGGTTCCAGGGTGAGGGTGCGCGTCGCCGTCACCAATACCGGCACAGCCCCCTGGCCGGGGGGCAAATTTCAGCTGGGATACGACCTGCTGAAGCTCTCGGCGACGCCATGGAACGGCATCCCCGAGGGCTCTTCTGCAACGGTCGCGTTCGGGCATGGCATGACTCCCATTACCTCCGGCGTCCAACCCGGCGCTCACGTGATACTCACGGTCGCGCTGCGAGCGCCCCACGCAGCGGGCGACTACTATCTCGTGTGGGATCTGCGGGACGACTCGGGACAGTGGCTCAGTAGCGAGGGGGTGATGCCGGGAATCGAGACCGTCAGCGTCGGTTCCCCGCCCGCCTCGCCAACACCGACACCGGCTACAGTCACCGGGTTGCGGTATGTCGCCGACACCTCCCTGCCGGATGGAACAATCGTGAGAGCCGGCCGCGAGACGACCAAGAGCTGGCTTGTCTTCAACTCCGGGCCGAGGTCATGGGGTGCAGGGTGGACGCTTCACCACGTCTCCGGCCCTGCGCTCGGCGCAGCCTCTATCCCGGTTCCCTCCACCAGGACCTGTCGCACCGCGCTCATCACGGCGACTCTCCGCGCGCCGGCCAGGCCGGGGACGTACCGTAGCGGGTGGCGTCTGCGGGACCCCGCCGGCCGTCTCACCGGGGACGTGCTCACGGTGGTCATCAAGGTGCCCTCCCCGCATCCAACGACGACGCCCACTCCAACTCCCACGTCGACGCCAACGGCGGCGGCAACGGCGACTCCCGTGGGATAACGGGTGATAGAATAGCCCGTCAATCTGTCAACAATTAGAGAAGGGAGTGAGGCTGAGGATGTCGGGCCACTCCAAGTGGGCACAGATCAAGCGCCAGAAGGGCGCCGCCGACGCCAAGCGCGGTCAACTCTTCACCAAACTGGGCAGGGAGATCGCCGTGGCCGCCCGTGAGGGGGCAGATCCCGCGGCCAACGCGCGGCTGCGCATCGCCATTCAACGAGCGCGTGACGCGAACATGCCGATGGATACGATCGACCGCGCCATCAAGCGGGGGGCAGGCGCGGGCGAGGGCGTCAACTATGAAGAGATTGCGTACGAAGGGTATGGGCCGAACGGTGTCGCCATTCTGGTGCAGGCCCTGACCGACAACCGCAATCGGACGGCCGCCGAGGTGCGCAGCGTTTTCCACCGCGGAGGGGGGAACCTCGGAGAATCCGGCTCCGTTCGCTGGATCTTCGAGCCAAAAGGTGAAGTAGCCGTGGCCCTCGATGGCCGCGACCCCGATGAGATCGCACTGCTGGCGATCGACGCCGGCGCGGATGATGTGCAGGTCGCCGAGGACGAATTGGCGGTGTACACCGATCCGGCCCACGTTGAGGCAGTGCGCGACGCGCTGGAGACGGCCGGACTCCATGTCCTGGCAAGCGGGACGGAGATGATCCCATCCACGTCGGTCCCGCTGGACGAAGCGTCGGCGGAGCAGACGATGCGGCTCATCGAACGGCTCGAGGAGCTGGACGATGTGCAGAGCGTCTATTCCAACTCCGAGATAACGGACGAAGTCGCGACCGCTATCGCGACCTGAGGAGGAAGGCGGTGCCGGCCGCCGATGCAGACGACGGCGACCTGTCCGGTCGCGCCAAGCTCGCGATCGTCGTCGGGCTTGTCATTCTTGGCCTCATATTCCTGGCTCACGTCCAGCAGATTCTCACACCCTTTCTCTGGGCCCTGTTGGCTGCGTACCTGCTGCTGCCCGTCGTCAACTATCTCAACGTCGACGGCAAGCTCCCACGGCTCTGGTCAGTGGCTCTCATCTACGGTCTGGTCGCCATCGCCGTTCTCGCCGTGTCGCGCTACCTCTACCCGCAGGTTGTCCTCCAGGGCACGCTCTTCGTCGAAGACATCCCCCGGCTGGAAAACGCCCTGATCGCTTCGGTCGGGCCCCGGCCGCTCGGCATCGACATCACGGCCGTCGTCGCCCAGATTCTCGGGGCGCTGGGCGGCTACGCGTCCAATGCCCATAACGCCAGCCACCTCATCGTCGGCGCATTCGAGACGGTCATCAAGATCTTCCTGTTCTTGGTGGCCACCTTTTACCTCCTTATGGACGGACCTCGCTTGACCCAGGGCATGCGAGGCGCCATTCCTCCCGCCTACCGTCCGGAATTGGTCGCGCTCGGGCGCCAGATAAATCTCACCTGGAAACAATACATTCGGGGCGAGCTCGTCCTTTTTCTCCTGGTCGCCACCGTGACCACGACGGGTCTGACGATCCTGGGCGTTCCCGGCTCCGTCTTTCTTGGCCTGCTGAGCGGCGCGCTCGAGCTACTGCCGTGGGTCGGACCGATCACCGCAGGCGCCCTCGCCGTGTCGGTTGCCTACTTCAACGGGACGAATCCGTTTGGCTGGAGTCAGGTGTGGTACGCGGGCTGTATCGCCCTCATGTACCTGGTTCTCCGGCAACTTGAGGATTATCTCGTCATTCCCAACGTACTGGGACGCGCCGTCCGGCTGCATCCCGTCGTCGTCCTCTTCGCCGTGGCGTCGGGCGGCATTATTGGCGGCGTGCTGGGATTGATCGTCGCGGTGCCGATTGCGGCGAGTCTCAAGGCTATCCTTTCCTACCTGTACGCTAAATTGTTTGACCTTCCGGTAGAATTCGAGCCGGTACGAACCCTTGGCGGCGGAGTCATTGAGATACCGATACATGCAGACGAAGAGAGTGAGCAACCAGGAGTTAGCCCGTCGCAGCGCGCAGATGCGTCGGGAGGGTAAGAGACTGGTTCTCACCAATGGATGCTTCGATCTCCTGCATGTGGGCCACGTTCGCTACCTGCAGGCGGCCCGCGCGATGGGCGACGCGCTGGCCGTCGCCCTCAACAGTGATGCATCGGTGCGCCTGCTGAAGGGGCCCGGACGTCCTGTCACGCCCGAGGGCGAGCGAGCCGAAGTCCTGGCGGCCCTATGCGCGGTGGATTTCGTCACGATCTTCGACGACGAACGGGCGACCAACGTCGTCGCCCAGGTGCGCCCGGATATTTACGTCAAGGGAGGCGATTACTCCGCCGACCCGACAAGTCCTGACTTCCCCGTAGAGGCGCGCACTGCGCTTGAGTACGGCGCAGAAGTGCGCATCGTGCCGTACATTCCCGGACGGTCCACGTCCGAGCTCCTCCGCCGCTTGCGCGCATAGACCGACTACAATCCGCTAGTTTCTCGCCGGAGAGCCGTACTGACTCGACTTTTGATTCTGATTTGCCTCGCTGTTCTCGTCTCCTCCTGCGGCGGCCCTACCCCGGTCGTCCCGCCTGGTCCCATTGCAAGGGTGAACGGGAGCGCCATTTCCGCGGCGGACGTCAACCGATCCATCGCATTCGCCGAGTCCGTCAATGCTGTCTCATATCCGGCGGGCGACAGCGCGCGGTGCCGCGCCGGGAGCCGCGCGGCGTGTGGCGTTCTCCGCCGCCAGGCACTTTTTCGCCTCATCGAACAGCGCCTCGTCCTGAGTTACGCGCGCACCCATCACATCGTGCTCGATTCAGCGGATGAGGCGGCGGTGAATGATGCGTTAAGTTCGCTCACCGCGCCCCATTCACCTGGTACTCAGTTTGCGCACGGTCTCCGGCGAGCCCAGTTGCGGCGCGTTCTGGAGACGCAGCGTCTGATTGAGAAGGTCGAACGTGCCATAGCCTCGATTCGCCCGGCCGGTCAGGAATTGCATATCGAGGAGTTTATTCTCCCGTGGCCGGCGGGCACCGAGCGGAGGAACGTCTTTCAGGAGATCACCAGAACCTCCGGCGGCTCTTCTCCGCCGTCAGGCACTGCCGTCCTCACCGAGTGGCTTCCGGCGTTCCGACTTGGCCCAACGATCCGGCCCTCGGTTCTGTCCGCAGCGCGCGGTGACTTCGTCGGTCCATTTCGGCGCGGCACATCTGTCATCATCATTCGGGTTCTCGGACACGGAACCCATACTTATGGGGCCATGGCCCGGCATCTTCTGATTGCGCGGGCCTTCAGCGAATGGTTGGCGCGGACGGTGCGGCACGCCCGTCTGTGGTGCTCGCCGGCCTTCCGACAGATCTGCGGGCCGTTTAGAATGAAGATAGAATGAATGCAGTGTGAAGAATACGTGAAAACTTCGTTGACAGGCTTCTGGGCCGTAGGTAAGATGAGGGTGCTGAGGCGACAACGATGACTACCGCGCTGCGTGTACGAAAGGGGTGATGTAGAGAGCCTGAGGCGGGGTGGCTTTCCGCTATGGCCCCGATCGGAGTGAGGCCCGGTCGGACGATTCCGAAGGAATCGACGTAACGCGCAGCGATAATGATGTCGCCGGTCACGGCGGCATTCAGGCGACCCGAACGCACATTCACGCGCAAGGAGTCCTGCATGAAGAGAAGTATTTCAATAGGTCTGGCATTACCGGTGGCGATCGGCGCGATCGCCGTCAGCGGGGTAATGCATTCATCTCACTCGTACGCATCGACCGGCACGCCCCCTCCACCGCCGCCGACCTTCATCCCAACTCCGGTCGGGACACCGCCGGGACCGCCGTCTCCAACTGCGACGGTAGCTCCGAGTCCGACCGCCACCGCGGTCCCGCCGACGGCTACTCCGCCGGCGCCGACGTCGACGCCGAAGCCGTCTAAGAGCGCAACGGCGACGCCGATTCCGACGGTGAAATCCTCACAGCATCCGGGTGGTGGCGGCACGTTCGTGTCGACGACCAGTCACGGCGGCACGTCCGGCCACACGATTGCGGGTGGTGCGCCCACGCAATTGCCGACGACCGGCGGTGGCGCCGGCGGCAACCCGTCCAGCCCGCTGGCTCCCCTGTCGCTCCTGGCGGCAGCTGCCATCGCTGCCGGACGCACGCTTCCGCGCCTGATCAAGCGCTAGCCACTGGACGAAAGGGCGCCTGCCGCGGGGCAGGCGCCATTCTCTTTTCTCGACATGCGTATTGGTATCCTCACCGTCAGCGATCGGGCGTCGGCCGGGGTCATGGAAGATCGCGGCGGGCCCGCCATCAGAGAGTCACTTGACCCGTCCTGGGAGGTGGCGCGCGCGGAGATCGTCCCGGACGATGCGGCGAGCATCGCCGAGCGCCTGCGCCAATGGACCGACACCCAAGCCGTCGACGTCATCCTCACCACGGGCGGGACGGGTCTTGGACCACGAGACGTCACGCCGGAAGCCGTCCTGTCCGTGGCAGATCGCCCCGTACCGGGTATCGCCGAAGCGCTCCGGGCCGCCGGCCTCGAGCAAACCCCGCAGGCCATGCTCTCGCGCGGTGTGGCCGCGATACGTGGGCATACCCTCATTGTGACCTTGCCGGGCAGTCCACGCGGCGCGGCGCAGGGGGTGGAACTGCTACGCCCTGTGCTGCCACACGCCATTGCGACAATGCAGGGTTCCTCCCACGCCGGGGCAAACACAACCAGCCAGTGACGGCGCCTCAGGATGTCGGGTCGGCGACCAGGTAGCTGCGGAGAGCCGCTTCCTGGTCGTTTGTGGTCACGGCGATGACCTTGTCGCCGGCTTCCAGGACCGTGTCGCCGTGCACAACGGTGGGCGCGCCATTCCGGATGACGAGTGGAATGGCCGTATCTGCCGGCAGATGGATGTTGCGCAGCGGCTGGCCGATCGCCGCGCTGCCCTGACCTACCTGCGCCTCCACGAACTCTATATGCCCTTCCTGCAGCGTGAGGAGGTGGACAAAGGGGTGCTGCGGAATCTCCTGTTGCACCACGGACAGGATGAGCGCCGTCGCACTCACCGTCGTGTCAATGCCCAGTCCGCTGAACACGTACTCGTTGCGCGGATTATTGACGCGTACCACCGTGCGGGGGACGTTGAATCGAGTCTTGGCTACCTGCGCAATGATGAGATTGTCTTCGTCGTGCCCGGTGACGGCGGCGACGACATCGGCGCGTTCCACGCCCGCTTCCTGGAGCGTGGCGACCTCGGCGCCGTCACCCTGGATCGCGGTGCCCCCGAGGACTGTCATGATGCGCTCGGCCTTGCGAGCATCCTTTTCGATGACGAGAACTTCCTGGGCCTCGTTGATAAGGGCGCGAGCCAGGTGGAATCCTACTTTTCCGCCGCCGACGATGACGATATACACTTACGCTCCTTCCCTGTCGCCCAGCGTCAAGTCGAACAGACGCTGGGCTCCGATCACGGTTGGCGAGAAAGTCGTCACGCCGAGATCGGCGAAAATCTGGGCGCGCTCAGGGTCGTAGACCCGCGCCAGCACGTCCTTTGCGCCCATTTGCCGGGCCACTTGAGCCGTCATCAGGTTTCTGTTGTCCCCGTCCGTCAGCGCCAGTACGATGTCGGCGTGTGCCACCCCAGCCTCGTGCAGGGTGTCGGAGTCGATACCGTTCCCGATCACGGTTTCGCCTTCGAAGTTCGGGCGCAGGCGGCCGAAGGATCCCGGGTTCCAGTCGACCACCGCGACGTCATGCCGAGGACTGAGCACGCCGGCCACGGCGGCGCCTATCCGGCCACACCCCACGATGACAACCTTCATCCCGAATCTCCACCGGATTATACGGATGGAACCATCAACTAGAATGCGGAAACGCGCATGCGGACGGACGATTTTGACTATCAATTGCCGCCGGACCTGATAGCCCAGGAACCGGCGGCTGAGAGATCGCACTCCCGACTCATGGTCGTCAACCGAGCCGAGAGGACGATTTCGCACGATCGGTTCGACCGCATCGGCGACTACCTTCGTCCCGGCGATCTCCTGGTGGCGAACCGCACTCGCGTCATTCCGGCCCGTCTCGCCGCCAGACGCGAAACGGGAGGACACGTCGAGCTGCTTCTCCTCAAAGACCGCGGGTCCCACGTCTGGGAGGCCATGGCGCGGCCCTCACGCAAGCTGTCGACGGGACAGACGCTATCAATCGCCGGAGCGCCGGTCCAGGCTCAGCTTGTCGCGTCTCTCGGGGAAGGACAGTGGCTCGTGTGCTTCTCGGGCGACGGCGACATTGGGTCGGCCCTGCGGCAGGCGGGAGCCCTGCCGCTTCCTCCGTACATCACGAACCCGAACGCTCCGGTCGACCGCTACCAGACCGTGTACGCCGATCGGGACGGGTCTGTCGCCGCCCCGACGGCCGGGCTCCATTTCACCCCCGAGCTGCTGGATTCGCTTCGAGCGCGGGGGATAGGCGTCGAGTTCGTTACGCTTCATGTCGGACCCGGCACGTTCAAACCTGTGACGGCCGAAAGAGTCGAGGAGCACCGAATGCACGCCGAATGGGGTGACGTTCCGGCGGAGGTCGCAGATGCGGTGAACCGCACGCGAGAGGGCGGCGGACGTACCATCGCCGTGGGGACGACGTCCACCCGCCTCCTGGAGACCGCCCGGGACGGCGCGCGGGCCGTCCAGTTTCAGGGCGACACGGACCGCTTCATCTACCCCGGCTACAGATTCGGCGTTGTCGACGGGCTTGTGACAAACTTTCATCTGCCGCGCTCAACCTTGCTCATGCTCGTGAGCGCGCTGGCGGGCCGCGACTTGATCCGGCATGCCTACGACGAGGCCGTCCGTTGCCGCTATCGGTTCTATAGCTTCGGCGACGCGATGCTCATTCTCTGATGTCTCTCCCGCCCGCTGTGGTTCGGCTTGAATCTCGCCTCCAACCCGTGTCGCCATTCCACAGGGAGGTGCATCTGTGGCGGGGTCTCAGGGAGGGTGCCGTCCTGGTTCTCCTCCATCTCATGGGGACTGACGTGGTGTTTCCGGTCATCGAGAGGCCGGCGACTCTGACCCGTCATCCCGGGCAGGTCGCTCTGCCGGGTGGAGCGTGGGAAGCGGCCGATTCCGAACTGTGGGCGACCGCCCTGAGAGAAACCCGGGAAGAGCTCGGCGTTGCGACCGACGGTATCCAGCCGATTGGGAGGCTGGAGCCCATCCCGGTAACGGTGAGCCGCTTCGTCATCTATCCATTCGCGGGGTGGATCGAGCGCCTGGCGCCTCCACAGCCTGATCCGGCCGAGGTCGCGCTCGTGGCCCAGATTCCACTCCGGGCACTACTCGATCCCGGAAATGTTCACGAGGAAGAGCGCGGCACCCGGCAGGGGCATTCCATCGTGACGTATTACGACATCGCGGGACTCAAGATCTGGGGAGCCACGGCCCGAATACTCTCGGACCTTGCGTCGCACCTCGGCGCCCCTGACTATGAGTACCCACCCGGGTGGGTTCGGCCGGCCTGACCGGCACTAACGGTACCAGAAGTGATCCCAGACCTGCCAGAAATCCGGTCCCGTCGCCTGCACCGTCCGCGGTCCAACGATCTCGACTCCCTCACGGCCTCGATAGGCGCTGGCCTGGTCCACACTCGCCAATTCCACCCGAAAGGTGACGGGTGAGCCCGGGCGGTACGGCGCCGGAAATCGCCGATCCGTGAGAGCGCTGTACACGCGCTCTTCGATCAAGCGGCATGCGGCCCGGGGAGTCATGCTACGGGCGGCGAACCGTCCTAGCCCTTCCTTGACCGGCGCCGTCACGACCTGATCTCCGAGGAGCTCGGTGACCTCGGCGCAGGTCGCCGAGTCGCCGGCCACAAACACGCCGGGAGTGTCCCACACGCCGCAAATCGCCGCCAGGATGCCGGTCTCTCCCACGGGCACGCCGTTGATGGTCGCCTCGTACCACGCTTCGCTGGAAACAGTGTGTGAGAGCACGCCGTCGGGTGTCCCGGCTCGCGCGTGGGCGCCGACAAAGAGAACCGCGTCGCAGCCCTGGCGCAGCGGCTCGACGTAGCGAGCCCATGGATAACCCAGGACCCACTCGGCGCCGTCGTCGAGCAGGGACGGTACCACCGACTTGAATGACCACGGGCCGCCGGCCCCGTGGCAATCCACCGCTATGACCTCATCCGCGCCCGCCCGACGCGCTCCGCGCACGGCCGCGTTCATTTCGTTCGTGAAGAGGACGCGGCACTCGTCATACATTTTCGTTCCGCCATTCACCTGTTCCCACACTTCGATGCCGGCAACGCCTTCCATATCGCCCCAGATCATGACGCGCATTTCATTCACTCCTCTCGTCGCATGCTCATCTATTGTGTCGGGCGGCGAGGAGATAATGAGCCATGCCTCAACCCTCCGCGTTGCCGCCGTTTGAGCATCGCTACGTGACTCTTCCCGATGTGCGGCTTCACGTCGCCGAGCTACCGGCGGGTCCGCGTCCGATGGTGCTCTTGCACGGCATCGGGATGGACTGGCGGGTGTGGCAGGCCATGGCGCGCCGGTTTGCGCCGGCCTTTCATCTCTATGCCGTCGATTTGCGTGGCCACGGGCAAAGCGACAAGCCGGAGCGAGGCTACTCGATCGCGCACTACGCGGCGGACATCGAAGACCTGATCGACTCGCTGGGCCTGACGGATGCGGTGGTCGTGGGAAGCTCGCTGGGGGGAGTGATCGGCGGGGCGGTCGAGATTCCTCCGGATGTCGTCAGCCGCCGCATCCTGGTTGATCCGCCGCTCACGGGCGGGCCGCTCCGGGACAAGGACATGTTCCGGGACATTCTCGTTCTCAAGCACGGCCGGCCGCCGGCTCTCGCCGACTACCTGGCACGGCGCAATCCCGAAGCGGGACGCTTTCTCGCCGAGGCGATGGCGGAGATGTGGCGTGAATCTGCCGATGGAGTTCTCACTGAACCGCTCTCGGATGCCGACCACTACTTCGACATCGCGCCCGCGCTTCGCCAGGTCGAATCTCCAACCCTCTTGATGAGGGCCGAGCCGGACAAGGGCGGCGCGCTCTCCGCGGCGGATGCCGAGCGGGCCCTCCGGCTCCTTCCGGCCGGTTCGTCGGTCGTCTTCATTCCCGGTTCCGGTCATGCCGTTCACGCCACCAATCCCGTCGAGTTCGCCTCGCAGGTCTATCGGTTCACGGGCGCAGATTCCACTACCGCCGGGGCGGAGCGTAGCGCATAATACCTGGATGAAGCACCCCAATTGGACCCGGATCCTGACCATTCTCGGGGTCATCCTGGCAACGTACGCCCTCCTCTACGTCACGGGCACCATCCTCTCGCGCTTCACCCAGGCTATTTTGCTGTTCGTTCTCGGGGCGATTGCAGCCTACGTCCTCAGTCCGTTGGTGAACGCGCTGGCGGCGGTCGTACGCGTGCGCGGACTCGCCATTTTGCTGTCGTATCTTCTGGTGGCGGTTCTCCTCTTCAGCATCGGCATCCTGCTGTTCACTCCCTTCGTTCAGCAAAGCCAATCGCTAGTCGACAACCTTCGCAATCCGAGCGCTTCCACCCTGAAAGGGATCGAGCGCGTCGAGCGCGACGCCGCTGCTGCCCAGGCAATCCTGGCCACGCAACAGGCCGAGGTAACGGCCGCGCTCTCCCTATCCTCGGCCCAGGTTTCCAGCGCCCGGACGTCGATTCGTACATTGATCCATGACACCCGCGGGCTAAGTAGCGGGCAGGTCGCCGCCAAGGTGACCGGACCACGCCTGGGTACGCGCACTTCCCGGTCATCGGCGACCCCGCCGCCGCAGACGCACGTTCCGCCGAGTTATGTCAACGCGATCCTTGCGGCGGCTCTGCGGCTTTCCGCCGACTATGCCAGCGCCGTTTCGGTCGGCAACGACCCGCGCCTCTTTAAACGCGCCGCCGGTGACGCGCAGGCGACGGGTTCCCGGGCGCGCACGATTTACTCCATCATGGCATCGACTCCCATCCTGCTCATCCACGTGCAGGACTGGGTTGACTCGCATGGGCTGAAGGTAGACCTCCACGACAAATTCGGTCAGGCCGCGGCGCAACTCAGTAACCAGGGCACCTACATCCTCAACAATGCCATCACGATCCTCTCCGAGACGGCGAGTCTCCTGCTGAACTTGTTCCTGGCGCTCATCATTTCCGTCTATTTCGTGAGCGACGGCCCGCGCCTGATTCGGAACAGCATCAACCTGCTGCCACGCAACTTCCGGGAGCAGGGTTGGTTCTTCATGGAAAGCGTTGACCGGGTGGTCGGCGGCTACATTCGCGGCCAGCTATTCTTGTCTTTCCTGGCCGGAGTCCTCGGCGGCGGCGGCGCTGCTGTTCTCGGCGTCCCGTATCCCCTGCTCATCGGTCTGATGACCTTCGTCCTCGAGTCAGTTCCCGTGGTGGGTCCCATGCTCGCCGTCATACCCGCGGTCGCCATCTCGCTGTTCTTCAATCCACCCCTGGTCACGCTCGGACTGCTCGTATGGTTCCTGGTGTTTCAGCAGATCGTTACCAATGTGGTCGGGCCACGCATCCTGGGTACCGCCGTGGGGATCCACCCACTCGAGGCGCTTCTGGCCGTCCTCGTCGGCTATCCTCTCGGCGGACTTATCGGCGCCTTTCTCGCGATTCCGATCATGGGCATCGTTCACCTGTTGATCCGCGAGGCGTATAACTATTTCGTTCTTGGCGGCAGTCTGCCGGCCGCGCCCCTCCCGGCCGAGGACGAGCCGATCCCGGTTGAACCCGCCGCACGGCTGTGAAAAGGCAACCTGCTATGCTGCTGGTGCGAGGGAGCCATGCCGGTCCAGAAGGGTAAGAAGAGGCGTAAAGTCAGAAGCCGTGGCGGGCCGTCTGCCGCCTTGACGGAGAGTCCGGACCACGCTGCGAGCGCCCCGAAAACCGCGGCACGTCCCACCCGGCGCCGGACCATGCCCACGTCCATGAAGCTCATTATGGCCGTCTTCATGCTCGCCGCCGGCCTGTTTTTCTTCTTCTGGAACTCACACACGTCAAGCACCGGCAGCCGCGTGCTCTTCCTCGTCATCTATCTGGTGATCGCCGGCGTCTACCTCCAGAGCGCCGTCCGCGACTATCTCGCGCGGCGGGCTTAGGGGGTACCCAGATACTGCCAAAACACCTTACAATCTAGGTGTCAACCATGCCCGCGGGAGGTGGGCGCATGCAACGAACCAAAAACCTCGGACGAGACCTGGGCCTACAGGTGCGCATGGTTTTCACCATGCTTCTGTTGACCTTCGTCTATCTTGTCTTCTCATTCATCCTCTTTCGTGTCACGCACGCCGGCATACTCCTGGTCGTCATTCCGCTCGGCGGACTATTCTTCCAGTACTACTTCTCCGACAAAATCGTGCTCTCCAGCGTGGGGGCGCGCATCGTGACGGATCGCGAGGCCCCGCGGCTCGTGGGGATCGTGCAGCGGTTGGCGCAGCAGGCGGACGTACCAATGCCCCGGGTCGCAATCAGCCAGACGCCGATGCCGAATGCGTTCGCCACGGGACGCAGCCCGAAGCACGCCGTCATCGTCGTGACGACGGGGCTCTTGCAGCAGCTCTCGGAGCCGGAGCTGGCCGCAGTCCTGGGACATGAGATGACGCACATTCGCAACCGAGACATGGTCGTGATGACGATGGCCGGTTCATTCGCCGCCGTCGCCGCGTGGCTCACCCAGTGGATGTTCTGGTTTGGTCCGGGACTGGGCGGGGGCTACGGCGGCCGCCGCGATAACAACAACGGCGCCGCGCTCGTCATGCTGGCAACCGTCCTGGTCGCGATCATTAGCCACATGCTGGTGCTGGCCCTCTCCCGCTACCGGGAATACGCGGCGGATCGCGGCGGTGCCCTGCTGACGGGACAGCCGGAACAACTCGAGTCCGCGCTCATGCGCATTTCCGGCACCATGAGCCGCATCCCGGAGCGTGATCTTCGCCAGGCCGAGCCACTCTCCGCGCTCTTCATCGCTGCTCCTAAGCGCCAGATCGTGTTCGAGTTCTTCTCCGATCACCCGACGCTAGAACACCGCATCGCGCGGTTGCAGCGTCTGTCCCAGGAGATGGCTCGTTCGTGAGCTGGCTGGACGCCCTTCTGGGCCGTTCCAGGCCGGTTGCAGCCAGACTCGACAATCTCTTCGGCCTCACCACCGCCACCCTCACTCTCGAGACGGAGTTCGGGCTCCGTCCCACGGGCGCGGCGGCCATTTGCTTTCGCCCGGTCAGTAGCGGTGACTTCGCGCAGTTGGAAAGCGACATTCAGCAGTTGCTCCAAACATCGGCAAAGGACGCGCCCTTGCAGTGGTCCACGCGTTCCGACGAGTTCGGCTACGAGTGGATGCTGATCAAGGCTGCTGATTTCGAGAACGTTGTGACGACCGTTCACATGATCAGCCGAGAGCTGGAAGACAACGGATACGGAGATCGGCTCCTGGCCTCGGTCTTCCAGTTTCGCGACGACAAGGGACATTCGGTGTACTGGATGTATAACTACAAGCGCGGGACGCTGTACCCCTTCGTCCCCGCCGGGCGGCAATCCCGTGACAATGCCGCCGAGATGCGCCTCAGCTCGATTCTGGGACGCGAGCTCGCCGTGGAAAAAGATCTCTCGCTGTGGTATCCGCTGTGGGGGATACCGATCTAAGCGGGAAGCGGGTCCATAAGTCCGGAGTCTTCGTCGAAGAAGCTGCGGGCCTCGGCGAGGGTGACATCCTCCGGCGGCACGATCACCTCAGACGGCACCACCTCAGACGCCGGGACCGGTTGACCGTGCTCCCTGATGTAGGTGATCGTCTCGTGCAGCAGGCGGTGAAATTCCGCTTCCTGCCCGGCGTGCAGCGCCTCGGTCAGATGCAGGTCGAAGTCGTGAAGCCGATGGGCGGCGGTGTCATCCAGATCGTACTGTCCACTTCCACTGATACGAACAATCATGAGCCGCTCTCCAGCTGCTTCTGCGGCGGTGCCAGCTGCGCCTTCATCGCCGCCAACTGTTGATCGATCTCGTTACCGGCCGAAAGGTCGGCGAGTTGCCGATCCAGATCATCGTTCCCCGAGAGGTCCGGCAACGCGCCTTCGGCCGTCAACTCGTCGAGAGCCGCCGCTCGCGCCTGCATCTGCTCGGTTCGATCCTGCGCACGCTGAATCGCCAGCCCGACATCCCCCATCTCTTCTGAAATACCGGTTGCCGCTTCGCTGATTTTGACCTGGGCTTGCGAGGCGCTGTACTGAGCCTTCATGGCTTCCTTCGTGGACCGGAAGGCTTCAATCTTCGTCTCCAGGGTCTGCTCGGACTGCGTAAGCTTCTGCTGCTGCGTTTCCAATTGCTCGATCTGGTGATCGAGCGTGTCGAGCTGCGCGTGGAGAGCGGCTTTGCGCTGCAAAGCGGTACGCGCCAGATCATCCCGTCCGGCCGCGACTGCTTGCTGCGCCTGCTGGTCCAGTTTGTCGGACTGCTGCTGGAGCCGATCGTGCTCGAGCTGCAGGCGGCGGCGCGACGTGACCAGTTCCGCCAGCCCGCGCTTCACATTTTGTAGAAGCTGGATCTGTTTCTCGTAGGCGTAGTCCAGGGTCTCGTTCGGGTCCTCCGCCTTATCGAGCACCTTGCTCATCTTTGATTCGACGATCGTACGCGTGCGTCCAAATAAGCTCATGTTATTCCCTCTGGCGACAGCCTAGCCGTGTCCGGTGCGCGTGTCAAGGTGCTAGCCTTTGGACGTATGGCAGACCGAGCACTCCCCCAGCAGTCCGTAGTCCCGATGGCCGTTCTACGCCTGGCGCCTCTGCTCGCCGCCCTCCTGGCCGTCGCGGCTGCCGGCATCCTGTACAGCTCAACGGCCATCGCGCCGGCGCAGACGCTCCGTATCTTGCTGGCCGGAGTAGGTTTGTACACGGGACATCGTACCTGGCCGGCGGCGGATGCGCTGATCATCTGGCAGTTACGGGTGCCCCGTGTTGCCGCCGCGGCCCTGGTCGGGGGCGCGCTTGCGGTCGCCGGGGCCCTGTATCAAGCCGTGCTGCGCAACCCGCTCGCCGATCCCTATGTCATAGGCACGGCAGCCGGCGCCCAACTGGGCATGATCGCGGCCCTGCTGCTGCCGGTGCAGGTGGCGCTTCTGGGTTTCGGCACGCTTCAAGTATTCGCCTTTATAACGGCGTCGCTGACCGTGCTCGTCGTGTATGGGCTGGCTCGTACCGGCGGGCGCACTCCGATCGTCACGCTCCTTCTAGCGGGATTCGTGCTCAGCTCTTTTTTGATATCGGCGTCGACGTTCCTGATGATGATCAGCAACCGCATCGAGCAGGCGATGCAGTGGACAATGGGCAGCCTGGACGTCAGCGAAATGACGCAACTGACAGTCGTCGGCCCGGTCATCCTCTTCCTCGTCGCCGGCTCGGTCCTGCTGGCGCGGCCTCTGGATGTGATGATGCTCGGCGAGGAGCAGGCCGGTCACCTCGGCATCCATGTTGAGCGGCTCAAACTGGTGGCGGTTGTGGTCGCGACTCTCCTCACCGCGCTGGCCGTGACCCTGGCGGGGATCGTCGCCTTTGTCGGTCTCGTCGCTCCTCACGCTATTCGGCTCATTTACGGCCCCGGGCACCGCCTCCTGCTGCCGTCGTCGGCGCTGGTCGGCGCGACATTTGTCGTCGGTGCCGACCTTATCTCACGCGTCGCCCTGGCGCCTGTTCCCATCCCGCTCAGTATCGTCACCGCGGTCATCGGGGCTCCGCTCTTCCTCCACCTGCTGCGCCGCAGCAAGCGGACGTACAGTGTCTGAGTCACTGCACGCCCGCCACGTCAGTCATGCCTTCGACGATGCTCAAGTACTGGACGACGTCTCACTGTCTCTGAGGCGCGGGGAGATGCTGGCTCTCGTTGGTCCGAATGGATCCGGGAAGACAACGCTGCTTCGGATTCTTAGCGGATCCCTCCGTCCCGACGCCGGTGACGTAACTGCCGGCGGCACTGCCCTCACACATTTAGGCCGTCGCCACGTCGCCCGGACGATCGCCGTCGTGCCGCAGCATACCGACCCGTCGTTGCTCTTCTCGGTCGCAGACCTGGTCGCGATGGGCCGCTCGCCCTACGTGTCTCTCCTGGGGAGTCTCACGGCAGAGGACCGCCGAGCCGTCGCGGCAGCGCTGCGAGCCACGGAGATCGAGCACCTGGCGGGGAAACGATTCGCGGACCTGAGTGGAGGAGAGCAGCAGCGCGCCGCTCTCGCCACGGCGCTCGCTCAGGCGACCCCGTTTCTATTGCTCGACGAGCCAACCGTGCATCTCGATCTGCATCATCAGCACCGTTTGCTCGAGCTTCTCTCACGCCTGCGCCAGGAACGTGACCTCGGCGTCCTGGCGGTGATGCATGATCTCAACCTGGCGGCACTGTACTTTGATCACATTGCCGTGCTCGGCGGCGGCCGGTTGTTGGAGGCAGGCCCGCCTGACGCGGTCCTGAGATCGGGCGCGCTCCGCGTGTTCGACGCTCCGCTCGTGACACTCGCCCATCCGGAGAACGGCCGTCTGCAGGTGCTGCTGGATCGAGACTAACCAGTCATAAACCGGAGAGCCTTGTCGCCACGCGGCGGGCAACCGATGCACTCCCCAACCGCGAGTTACTCGTTCATCGCCCTGGCGAGCGCACCAAAAAGCCCGGCGTTGTCCCCGAGGGCCGCCGGCTCGATTCTCACGTCTTGACGGGGGATAGCCATGGCCCGGGCCGCTACGACGGCGCGAACCGGCTCGAAGAGAGCTATGCCCGCCTGCGACACTCCGCCGCCGATAATGACGATCTCCGGGCTGAAGATGTGGATGGCATTGACGACCCCGTGCCCCAGATCCTCGGCTGCCCCCTGAAATACATCAGCGGCCAATGGATCCCCCGCGCTTGCCGCCGCGCTGATCTCGGCTGCGCCGGCGCCGGGAGGCAAGAGGCTCGGTTCACCGGCCATCCTGCGCTCACGGAAGCGGCGAGCGATGGAGGTCCCGGAGGCAAGCGCTTCCAGGCAGCCGACATTCCCGCACACACATTCAGGACCATTTCGATCGATCGTCATGTGCCCCAGCTCACCGGCCGTTCCATGCCAGCCTTCGAGCAATTGGTCGTTGACGATCACGCCGCCCCCGATGCCCGTGCTCACGGTGAGGTACACGACGTGCCGATACCCTCGCCCCGCGCCAAACGTATGCTCGCCCAGGGCCGCCGCGTTGGCGTCGTTGACGGCCACGACCGGTATGCCCGTCAGCCGCTCGAGTTCTCGGACGATCGCCACTTCATGCCAGCCGGGCATGTTGGGTGCGTCGTACACGACACCTCTGTCGGGCCGCAACGGCCCAGGCGCCGCGATCGCGAGCCGCCTGATGTCGGCGTGCCGGGTGTCCGTATCGGACAGGACCGCCTCGGCCATGGCCGCGACCTGCCGCAGCACGCTATCCGGTCCCTCCGAGTGGTCAGTCCGCGCCGTGACGCGATGCACGATCCCCCTGGACTCCGTCCCGAGGCCGGCCCGAAGCTGCGTTCCGCCCAGGTCGACGGCGACGAAGGCGGAGTCAGGCATCGGCTCCCAGGCGCCGGCGGAGGGCGAACGCCGCGCCGGCAGCAAGACACCCTAGAAGCAGGACGGGTATCGCGGCCGGGAAGACAGGTTCGGCGCCTCTGGGTCGAGTTGCCCGCACTCGGCTTCTAGCGGGCGTCACGGTGCGCATCTTCACGCTGCTTCCGCCGGATCCTCTCCCTGCCAGGTCGTCCCGGAGACGGCGAACAGAACGCGCTGAGAGGACTCCGAGGTCGGCCGCATACGCTCCGTTCTTCGGGTCCGCCTGCAGCTTGACCGACAGTTCGTTCCCGCCGTGCTCCAGGTCGAGTACGACCTGTTGTCCCGGAACGCCTCGTCCGACCAGCACGGCATGTCCCCGCCACCGCACAATGAGGGCGCTCCAGCGAGGTGAACGGGCCACGCGCACGGGCTTCTCCGACGCGTGCAGGGTGGATTGGGCCAGCGCCGCCATCACCTCCGACCGCTCGCCTTCCTCGGTATCCGGGGTCGTGATGGAAACCACGGAGCGGAGACTCAGAAGATGCGCGGCGGAAATCGAGCCGCGCACGACGAGCGCCGCCTTCAGCGGGTCCACGGTCACCGAGAGGCCAGCGCGACGCAGTTCAGCCGCCGTCCGGTCCTCCTCCCGTGTCAGGCCGCGCGTAAAAGCGTCAGGACCGAGCGACGTGCCAGGCAGCCGCAACAGGACGATACGAGTGACGTCGCCCGCCGGCAGCAAGTTCATGCCCGGCCAGCCGGGAAGCGGGTTGGCGACGAGCGGTTGGTCTCGCCAGAGCCACACCGACGCCTCACCCTGGTATTGCGTGAGGGGATCGGTGCCTGATCCCGTCCACCCATAGGGATCGGTCGGCGTGCAGTTGTGGAAGACGGTGAAGTGAAGGTGTGGGCCGCTGGAATGTCCTGTGTTCCCGCTAATGCCGATTTCCTGCCCGCGGCGTACCCGTTCGCCTTTATGCACGAGCAGGCGGCTAAAGTGCCCGTACAGTGTCACGTACCCGTGCCCGTGGTTAATCATCACCATCTGTCCGTAGCCGTGATCCGGAGCATCTGGATATTCGAACGCCGCGAAGATCACTCTGCCAGGGGCGGCCGCGTACACCGGCTGATACCACAGGTCGTAATCATAGCCGTTGTGTCCGTCGTAGTACAGATATTGCCGAATCGTGGAGTTCCAGTACGCGGGGAAATCGGGGGCCTGGTTCACCGAGCTCGGAGCGGCCGACAGGCCGTCCGCAATTGTCACGTTGCCGTCTACCGAGAAGTCGGGAAGATCGTGATCGAAGTACGACACGATGGCGATCCAGCCTCGGTACGGCGGAGTCAAGAACGGCCTGGCGGCCGGCTGCGCTCGGCCATGGCAGGTCACCGGGGCGATCGAATTCTCCGCGGATAGTGTTGTCCCGGGCACCCGGGTCGACGTCGGCCGCGGCGTCGGGGTGGCGTTCCGATGTCGATGCCCGTGCCCCGAGTGACGCGTCCTGTGCGTTCGGGCGTGGTGCGTTTTCGGATGGGGCCGGTGCCGGCGCGTCTCCGGCGCCGGGCGAGGCGTCGCTTCCGCTGTGACCCCGGTCGGACGGGGCCCCGCTGCCGACGTGGCCGTCGGACGCGGACGAGGAGTACGGGTGGCGCGCGGCACGGGAGTCCGCGTCGCGGTCACTGTCGCGGGTGGAGCAGTCGAGACCGGGGACGACGTTGCGTCCGGAGTGGGCGTAGCGTCGGCGGCTTGAGCTGACGAGCTTGCCAGTAAAGCGATTCCCGCCGCGAGGCAGGCAGCGATGCCGCGTTGAGGCATGAGTTCAGGCGCTGACGGGGTGGGCGCCGTCGAATGACAGGATCCGGGCCTCGACGGCGTCGATCACGGTGTCCGGTGTTGAAGCGCCGGCGGTCAGACCCACGCGCTCGATTCCCATAAACCACTCGGGCCGCAGGTCGCCGGGCCTCTCGACCTGATACGCCGGGACGCCCTCTTCCTTCGCTGCCTGTACCAGCTTACGCGTGTTGGCGCTGGCCTGCCCTCCGATCGCGACGACCATGTCAACATCGCGAGCAAGTTCACGAACAGCCCGCTGCCGGTCCTTTGTCGGCTTACAGATCGTGTTGATGACTCGCACTTCGACGCCGCGCGCCACCATCTCGCCGACGAGCTCGCGCGCCAGCGCGATGAACTTCTCCATGTTCGAGGTGCTCTGGGAGATCAGCGCGACGCGCCGGGTCGGCTGCCACCCGTCCAGATCATTCATGGACGTGATGACACGCGCCTTCCCACCCGTCCAGCCCACGATTCCCTTTACTTCCTTGTGTTTGGCGTCGCCGTAGATCAGGACGGAATAGCGCTGCTCTACCAGGTCGGCGGCCGTCTTATGAATGCGCGTCACGAGCGGGCAGGTGGTGTCTACCACTCGCAGTCCCCGCCGCGCCGCCTCGTCCTTCAAAGTGGGAGGGGCCCCGTGCGCGGTGATGGCCACGAGCGAACCGTCGGGCGCGTCCCCCAGTTCGTCGATCACGTGCACGTTTATCCGCTCGAGTTCTTCGGCGACTTGAGGGTTGTGCACGATAGCGCCGAGAGTATAAACGGTTGTCCCTTCACTTCCGAGCTCGCGCATCTCTTCGATGGCATCGCGAACCCCAAAGCAAAAGCCCATCGCCTCGGCTCGGATTATTTCCATGTTTCCTCTAATGTCCCGCAGATCATCGTATTGTACAGGGTTTTCCGGCGGTTTTTGAGGCGCCGCGGGCACCCCTATATCATTCAGAGTGGCCCGATAGTACGTCGGCCACCTATTTTTTGTCTCCTGGTGGAATTGTGCCCCTGCTTTTGAGCGAGACCGACGTCCGTGCTCTCCTTACCGTCTCCAAGGCAATCGACTTGCTCGGCGAAGCGTTTCGTCTCCAGGGAGAGGGCAAGGCGGAGAACGATCCGCGGCAGCGCCTCAGCTACCCGCACGGCGTCCTGAATTACATGGCGGCGGCGATCCCGCAGGCGCGGGTCGTCGGATTGAAGGCCTATCCGGCGACTGCCTCGGGCGCCACCTTCGCAGTTCTCCTGTTCGACTCGGAATCGGGCGAGCTGCTGGCGATGATGCAGGCCGATTGGCTCGGTCGCATTCGGACTGGAGCAGCGAGCGGACTCGCCACTCGGTACCTCGCCAACGCCGACGCTCGGGTGGCTGGGGTGATCGGGGCCGGCGGCCAATCGGAGACGCAAATTGAAGCGATCGCCTCGGTCCGCCGGCTCGAACTCATCAAGGTGTTCAGTCCGACCCGAGAGCGCCGCCTCGGTCTCGTGCGGCGGCTGCGCGGACGAATGGAGGCACGAATCGAAGCCGTTGAGTCGGCAGAAGAGGCGGTGCGTGAGAGTGACGTCGTCGCCGCCATCACCACTGCCCGCGAGCCCGTCATCCGCTCGAGCTGGCTGAAGCCTGGCGTTCATATCAACGCGGCCGGCGCGAACCGACTTGGACATACCGAAGTCGATCCCTCGTCGGTGCGGCAATCGACGGTCATCGCCGTCGATGATCTGGCTCAGGCTCGGCGCGAATCACAGGATCTTCTCAATGCATCGGCACAGGGAGATCTCGACTGGACCCGGGTCGTGGAACTGGGGTCTATCGTGGCGGGCCGCGCACCGGGCCGCGGGCATATGGACGACATTACCTTGTTCGAATCGCAGGGCATCGCGCTCGAGGACATGGCAGTCGCTCGCTACGTGTACGACCAGGCGGTCGCGGCGGGTCGAGGGCGGCCCATAGAGTTCGGCGACGCGGAATGAGCCTCGACTCCGGACGATTTGTCATCGTGGGCAATGGCGCAGCCGGCACGACGGCCGCCGAGCATATCAAGAAGAATGCTCCCGGAGCGACCGTCACCTTGATCGCCGGCGAGCCATACCCACTCTACAACCGAGTTGCCCTGCCGATCTTCTTGCGCGGGCGCGTCCAGGAAAAGAACGTCATGATGCGAACTCGGGAGGTCGAGGAGAAGCGGGGCGTCGACATGCGCCTCGACACGTGGGTCGAGGCACTCTGCTCGTCAGAGCGCGTGGTTCGCACCGGTGACGGCGAGATCCTACCGTACGATCGACTGCTAATCGCGACCGGAGGAACGCCGCGGCCTCTCGGTGTTCCCGGGGATCACCTGCATGGCGTCTACCAGTTTCAGACCCTGGACGACACCAAGGCTCTCATCGAGCGCATTCTGGAGTCAAGAACCGCGGTCGCCCTCGGGGGAAGCTACATCGGGTACGAGCTCGCCGAGGCCTTTTCGCACCGCGGCCTGCACACGACCTGGATTATGCGGGGCGACCGCTTTCTACGGCGACTGCTGGATGTGGAAGGCGGGCACGTCGTGGACCTGCTGGCGCGCGACCGAGGGGTCGAGGTGATTTACAACGACTGGGCCGACGAGATCGTCTCCAACAACGGCGTGCCCTCAAGCGTCCGCACCACAAACGGGCGAGAGGTGGATGCCGACATGGTCGGGTACGGAATAGGGCTGTGTTATTACACGGAGCTCGCCCGACAAGCCGGGCTGGAGGTGAACAAGGCGATCCTGACCGACCAGCACCTTCGCACCGCCAACCCGGACATCTACGCCGCCGGTGATGTCGCCGAGTTCTACGATACGGTGATCGATCGCCACAATCAGATGGGCACGTGGGACAACGCAGTCTCCCACGGGCGTTTGGTCGCCCAGAACATGCTGGGGGCGAACCTCACGTACACGGAAGTCCCGACGTACGTCACCACGATGTTCGGGTCGCGGCTCAGCGTCCTTGGCCTCACGCCAGAGCAGCACCCCGAGTTGCAGCGGGAGGTCCAGTACAACTTCGACACCAGGAAGTACCGAGCGCTGTTCTTTTACCAAGGACGGCTCGTCGGCGCCGTCATCATTGGGGTTCTGAAAGGTCGGCGCAAGATTGAGGAGATCATCCGATCGCGCGAGCCCGTGGAAGACCGGCGAGCACTGTTCGACTTGCTCGGGCCGGTGGACGCGCAGGAGAAGCTGGAAGAATAGCCTGGCAAAGAAATTGCGCCGCAACGGGAAGCCAATGATGGACGACACCACATCCAGGACTCTGCGATGACAAATCAGCCGAGTCACCCGGATTTCGAGATGGTCCCTGTCGGCTCCTATGACTTCTTGCAACTCGACAAGGTGACCTTCGGTCCCGGCACGTCCAAGGACCTGTCCGACGAGATCGGCCGGCTGAATTGCTCGCTGCCGTTCTTCATAACGTCCGGCCCGGCGGGCACGCGGCTGATCGATGACGCCGGCTTCGCACCCTCCGGGAAAGTCGAACTGGGAACCGCTCCGTGGCCGGACGCACACGGCGTCGCGCGCGTCGTCGATGCGTTGAAGGCTGCCGATGTCGATGTGGTCGTGACGGTGGGCGGTGAGGGCGCCATTGCAACCGCAAAGGGGGCAATTCTCGCCCTGGCACGGGATACCGGCCACTTTCCCGCGCACGTGGTGCTCCCCACCGACGTGACCGGCCAGCCCTTCTCTCCGGTCGTGTCGATGCGGGACACGGCGTCCGGCAGTTGGACCGGAACGTCCAATCCTTTCGTGACCCCGAGCCTCGTGATACTGGACGCGCGCCTCAGCGAGAACACTGATGATGATACTTGGCTGGCCGGCGCGGCCCTCTCCATCCAGCAGGCAGTCGAGACGGTGTCCGCGCCGAACCACCAGCCGGCGACGGATGCAACGGCGTTGGAGGCGCTTCGTCTGCTGGCGATGCAGGCCGCCGATTCGGTTGGTGCCGGCGCGAGCCGGGAGGCTGCCCGGCAACAATGTCTGCTCGCCGGGTGGCTCGCAGCGTTCGGGATGGCCAACATTACGCTGGGTCTCTCCGATGCACTGAGCCGGGAGATCGGCGCTCGATATAACCGCCACCCCGGTGACGTCGCCGCGGTCATACTGCCGAAGGTCATGGCGATGTTGCTGCCGGGGACTCCGTCTCGCCAGGCACGTGTCGCGTCCGCACTGGCCGCGGCCGGCGACGGCCGGGGCGAGAACGCGCCTGCGCTCGAGGCGCCTCCGGCCGTCTATGAATTGATGCGCGCTTTGGGCCGTCCTGACCGTCTTCGCGATCTCGGCATCACAGAGGCTGATTTACCCACACTGGCAGGCAATCGCCCCGAGATTCTGTCGGTCCTGCGCGAGGCGCTATAGCGGGCTACCATAGGGCAAAGCTGACGGGAGGAACCCGTGGTCGCCTCGATCGTAGAACTCGTCCTGGCGCTCGGCGCCCTGTTTGCGGCCGGTCACATCGTCATCCGCCTGCTCGAGGCGCAGCGCCACGCGGGACGGCGGGATCGCTAATGGAGGGAGAGACAATGGCAAACTGTCCTTACTGCGGCGAAGAGTATTGGGAGTACACCATCGTTGGCGTCCGCCCCGCCGACGAACATCTGAATCAATGGCTCGATCCGATGCCGCTGGCGCAGCTCTTCTGTGAGAGCTGCGGGCGCTACACCTTCATGCACCCCGACCATCCCGATGTGCAGCGCCTGAGAAAGGGTCAGCACCAGGAAAGGCAAACGGAGACGGTACGTACGCTGAACGTGCCCATCACCGAGATTGGTGATGACGAGTTGCGCGAGCAGTTTGCCCGGGGGCGAGACTAACCCGCGCCCGGGGCCGGTCCCGGGCCACGCGCACTCGTGCGTAACCACTCGATCACATTTTCGGCGTCGCGATCCGGCGGAAACACGGGATAGAAGACGTGGCGGACCACGCCATCCTGAACGATCAGCGTGAGCCGGCGCAGAAGAGTCCATCCCTGTACTTCCATAGTCGGAAGCTGCAGCGCCGTGGCCAGCTGGAGCCGCTCGTCGCTCAACAGTGCAAACGGCAGATGGAGACGGTCCGCCGCCTCGCGCTGGAAGTCAGTCGACTGGGTGCTTATGCCGAACACGCGAGCCCCGAGTGCCGCGAGTTCAGCTGCGTGATCCCGGTAGGCGCACGACTGGGGCGTGCACCCCCGCGCTCCCGGAATGTCGTTCCACCCTTGCGGCAGCGGTTCACCCGGCACCCCAGTTCGTGGATAACAGTACAGGACGACAGTCCCGTCAAGGTCTCTCAGATTCACCGTGCCGCCGTGCGTGGAGGGAAGGGCCACCGCGGGCACTGGGCGGCCGGGAAGGTGGCGAGCCGCGCCGTCGTCTATCGGCACCGGCAGATTCTCGGGAAGCGGGAAGGCATGCTCGGACATGCTCGATCCTAACCCGCGGGTACGGAGGCGAGCTACGTCATGACAATGACACGGGGGATGGGCCGGAGCAGGGGATCGACGAACCGGCCCAGCAACGAGCGGCCTCCAAAAATCTGCTCCCAGCTGAGAAGTGGCCGGTCCCAGGTTGCCGGCGGGTCGTAAGGACTGGCGGGAAATAGCTTGATGCCGGGTAAAAGGCCACGAAGCGTGGCCGCGTGCATAAGCGACCTGTACATGCCGGCCTTCGCTGCGGCAGGACCGATCCCATCCATGATGAGAGCGATCTTGACCCCCTGAAGGCGCGTGCGGAGCTGTGAGATGTCGCGAACCATTTCGGGCGTGTAGCGATGCACCAGAAGCAGCTTCTGATGCCTGAGTCTCTGCTGACGCGCATACGCGTCGAGAAGCTCTGCCGCGCGATTGATCTGTCCGCCTGTCACGAAACCGACCGGTTGTCCTGGTTCACGCTGGCCCGGGGTCGAGCGAAACTCCGGATCGAACGCGACCTCGACGTTGTCGTAGCGCAGGTAGCCGCGCCGAATGAGCCGCCGCATCTCGCGCTCAGGTGTCGAGGACCCGAGCTGGTCATCGAGAATCACCAACCATCCGTGCCGCCGGGCGGGGAGGATGTAGCGGGACACGATGTTGACTCCCGTATCGTCCAGGTACAGCAAGCAGTGGCGCGCCGCGGCACACGGGGCGGCCAACCCGTAAATGACGTGGATGGCCACCCGGACCGGCCGCCGCGTCAGCCGTGAGATCGCCATCTCGGACCCGGCCAGGCGTTGCTGCACGCCTTCCGGCGTTTTGACCTGGCCCAGGCTGCCCAGTCCCGGCGCCGTGGCGAAGCCCCGGCCGTACAGTGTCAGGAGCGTGCAGCAACGGACCCAGGACACCGGCTCCCACGCCGCGGCGCGCGTGGACGAGGCGAAGTTCGGAGCCGGCGAAAAGCCGAACAGCCCAACGCCGCTGACCACGAGGACGGAGAGCGACAGGAGAAGCCGTGAGGTGCGCAAGTGGCATCGTCGCCGCGCCGTCGGCCGTACGACCACCCGAACCCGGCGTACAGGTCGTCTATCCATGCAGGGACGTTCCGGTCGCAAGAACAGGACCACCGGGTCTCCGTACCGCTCTGACTCCAGTTGCCGGCGGCGAGCTAGGGGCGCATAATGTTCTGTATGGAGAACCAATCGTTCGAAATGCGGAACAAGCGGCCGGCGGTTCCCTCGATCGGGCGCGCGGTTCGCCTCCTTGAGGCAGTGGCGCGAGAGCCGGGCGCGCTCGGCATTTCCGCGCTATCGAGGCGTACCGGGCTGAGCAAGAGCAGCGTGCACGGGCTTGTCTCCGCACTTGCCGATGAGGACTTGCTGACGGCCGGCGGAAGTGGGCTGACGCTGGGCCCGCGCCTCCTTCGGCTCGGACACGCGGCGGCGGACCACCGCTTGCTGACAGCAGCCGGCCCGATCATGCACACCCTCTCGGAAGAGATCGGTGAGTCCATCATGCTCGGGCGAGTTGATGGCACACGGGTCGACGTGATTGCCACCGAAGAGAGCGCGCAGCCGGTCTCGCTGTCGGCGCCTGTCGGTTCTTCGCTGCCGTTGGCCGCCGGCGCACTCGGCAGGGCCTACGCTGCACATACAGACGCGCACACTGTCCCGGTCCTGCTCAGGCGGTACACGGAGCGATCCATCACTGACGTGGACCGATTCTCCGCCGAGGTCGAGCGCGTGCGGCAGGCGGGATACGCCACCGACCGTGGAGAATACCTTGCTGGAGTGGCCGCCGCCGCCGCCGCTTTCTCGCTTGGTCGCCGGACCTATCTACTGTGGATGGTCGCCATCGAAGCGAGCGGCGTTGACCTCGACGAGGTGGGAGCCGCGATTCGCGAAGCCGCCCGTGCCATTGAGGAGGCGGCTGCAGCGGGGCGGGGCTGATGAAGGCTCTCCATGACTTGCGCGTCAACGGCGAGACGGTTCAAGTGGCGTTCGAGCCCTACAAGACGCTCCTGGAAGTTCTACGAGAGGATCTCAACCTAACCGGCACGAAGCATGGGTGCGAGCTGGGGGAGTGCGGCGCGTGCACGGTGCTCATAGACGGTGAACCGGTGATGTCGTGCCTGTATCTGGGCGTGGAAGCAGAAGGACGGGACATCGAGACGGTGGAAGGGCTCGCCGATCGGGGCGAGCCCTCGCTTCTGCAGCACGCGTTTGCGGAAACCGGCGGAGCACAGTGCGGGTACTGTACGCCGGGGTTCTTGATGAGCGCGACGGCGCTCTTGCGGCGAAACCCCGAGCCGAGTCGAGACGAGATCAAGCAGGCATTGTCGGGAAATCTATGCCGGTGTACCGGCTATATCAAAATATTCGACGCCGTCGAATTGGCGGCGCGCCGTGGAGAGGGCCGTGAGCACTGATATCACCGAGGAACCAACCGGTCAAGCTGGAGACCGGCCGCCCGGTCGCCGGTCTTTCTCCGTCGTCGGAAAGCGCTCTCGGAAGTACGACTGGCACGCCAAGCTCACCGGCCAGGCAAAGTATGCCGACGATCTATCTCTCCCGCGGATGATTTACGGTCGGTTGCTGCGTAGTCCGCATCCTCACGCCCGCCTGCTCCGAATCGACACGAGGAAAGCCGGCGCCCTACCGGGCGTTTTCGCAATTCTGACCGGCCAGGATCTTCCGACGAAGTACGGCATCCTCCCATCCAGTCAGGACGAAAACGCGCTGGCAATTGAACGCGTGCGTTATATGGGCGAGCCCGTGGCGGCGGTTGCGGCGATCGATGAGTGGACGGCGGAGGAAGCTTGCCGCGCGATCGAGGTACTCTACGAACCGCTCCCGCCGGTCATGTCCATCGACGAGGCACTCGCGGACGAGACCCCGAAGATCCATGATTGGACCCGCGACCGGAACATCCAGAAGGAAGTGCTTCTGGAGTTCGGCGACCTGGAGGCGGGGTTCGCCGAGGCAGACTACATCTTCGAGGACGAGTATTTCTTCGAGGGCAACACGCACGTACCCATGGAAAACCATGCCGTGGTCGCGGATTGGGCGGCGAACGGGCACGTCACGGTCTGGAGTTCGACACAGACGCCCCACTACCTGCATCGAGAGCTGGCCAAGGTGCTGGAGCTCCCTCCCAGCCGGATTCGCGTCATTGTGCCCCCCGTCGGTGGCGGGTTCGGAGGCAAGAGCGAAGCATTCTCACACGAAATCGTGGCGCCCGTGCTGTCCCGACTGTCCGGGCATCCCGTCAAAATATGCCTGTCCCGCGAAGAGGTCTTCTACTGCCACCGCGGCCGACACCCCGTCAAGATGTGGATCCGAACCGGCGTCAAGGGAGACGGAACCATCACGGCCATGGACTTCTCGTCCACCCTGGACGGCGGAGCGTACGGTTCCTACGGCATCGCCACCACGTATTACACGGGCGCCCTCAACACTCTGCCGTACGAGGTCCCGCGTTATCGCTTCCGGGGACGGAGAGTTTTCACAAACAAACCGCCCTGTGGACCAAAGCGAGGGCACGGAACGGTTCAGCCGCGATTTGCCATAGAGGCGCACCTGGACCGCGTGGCGGAGAATCTTGGACTCGACCCGGCGGCCATGCGAGGTCACATCCTGGTGAAGCCCAACACGTGGACGATCAACCATCTCCGCGTCACGAGCTGCGGTCTTGGGGACGCCATTGAGGCGGTGATCGAGCGCAGCGATTGGACCCGTAAACATGGCCGGATGCGGCACGGACAGGGAATAGGTCTCGCCTGCAGCGTCTACCTGTCGGGAGCGGGCCTCCCCATTTACTGGAATCCGATGCCGCACTCCGGTGCGCAGATCAAGATCGATCGTGGAGGCGGTGTCACCGTCTATTGCGGGACGTCCGATATCGGCCAGGACTCCGACTCCATGCTCGCCTGCGTCGTAGCGGAGGAGTTGGGTGTCGATCTCGATGCGATTCATTTGGTCACCGGCGATACCTCCCTGGCCCCCGTCGATCTCGGCTCCTACTCCAGCCGCGTCACATTCATGGCCGGCAATGCCGCCCGTCAAGCGGCAGCACAGCTGCGGGCGCGGTTGATGGACGTGGCGGCCGAGACACTGGAGGTTCCGACAGACCGACTGGCCGCGGCCGGCGGGATCATATTCGACCGGCAAGACACGGCACGTCAATTGCCCTTCGACGAGGCGGCTCGGCTGGCGGAGGCCAGGTTCGGCACGTTGGGCGCGGTTGGTTCATACACGCCGCCCAGGTTAGCCGGCCCCTACAAGGGGTCTGGAGTCGGTCCGTCACCGGCCTACAGCTTCACCTGCGCGGCGGCGGAGGTCGAGGTGGATACTGAGACCGGCGAGCTGCGGGTTCGCAAGATCTGGGTCGCGCACGACCTTGGCCGCGCGCTCAATCCGACGGTCTGCGAGGGCCAGATCGAGGGCGGCGTGTACATGGGGTGGGCCGAAGCAACGATCGAAGAACAGGTTTTTCGCAAAGGACTGCACAAGCAGCCCTCTCTCCTCGAATACAAGATTCCGGCCGCGCAAGATACGCCCGACATCGACACTGTGATGATCGAGAGTGATGACCCGGAAGGTCCCTTTGGGGCCAAGGAGGTGGGTCAGGGCCCGCTCGCCCCCGTCATCCCCGCTGTGACGAATGCCGTGTATGACGCGATAGGCATCCGCCTCACCAGCACGCCGATCACGCCGGACAAGATACTCCACGTCCTGGAAGCCCGGCGCAAGCGCGCCTCAGCGGCGGTGTAGCCTGCTACGCCTCAACCGCTTCACCTATCATCGGCCGGCCTCGGTTCGGGAGGCGATGGCTCTACTCGCCGAGCACGGGACGGATGCCATGTTAATGGCGGGGGGAACCGACCTGCTCCCCAACATCAAACACCGGGTGGCGACCCCGGAACACGTGGTGTCAATCCGAGACCTGCCGGAACTCCAAGGGTTCGAGGTGTCCGAACACGGCGCGACGCTGGGGGCCGGCACGCGCCTCAGCAGGCTCGAGCATGACCCGCAGATCAGGAGGGTCTATCCGGCCCTCGCGGAGAGCGCCTCACTGATCTCAGTTCCTCAGGTGCGTGCCGTCGGCACGCTCGGAGGGAATATCTGTCTCGACACTCGATGCAACTACTACAACCAGTCCTACGAGTGGCGGCAGGCCATCGGTTTCTGCATGAAGAGAGACAGCCCGATTTGCCGCGTGGCGCCGGGGGGTGACCGGTGTTGGGCCGTGGCTTCCGCGGACACCGTGCCCGTGCTGATTGCCCTGCGCGCCGACGTGGAGGTGGTTTCAGGGCATCAGGAGCGGGTTCTTCCGCTCGAGGCCATCTATCAGGATGACGGGCTTGAACCGACGACGCTCACGTTCGGGGAGATCGTCCAAGGCATCAAGATCCCGCCGCCGCACGGCTACGTCACTGTCTACCAGAAGTTCCGCTTGCGCCAGTCATTCGACTTCCCGCTGGTCGGCATCGCGGTCTCGATTCGAAGCGACATCTCAGGCATTGTGGCGGAGGCGCGGATCGTGATGACCGCGGTTGCGTCGTACCCGGAGCGGGCTGAGCCGGCGGAACGACTACTGGTGGGGGCGCCGCTGACCGAAGAGTCCATCCTCGCCGCCGGCAACGCCGTCTTCCGCCAGGCGAAACCGATGGATAACACGGCAGGCACGATATTCCACCGCAAACGGATGGCACGCATCCTCGTGGAGCGTGCCCTGCGGCGCATCGCTCAACTGCCGGAAACGATGCAACGGGTATCGTAGCTGCCGGCAGCAATTCGAACTCGGGCCCCGCCTCACGCGAGCAGACGTCCGGGATCGAAGGCGAGCGGTATCCGGCTCTGTTCGCCGATGGCTCGAGCAGCGACCAGAGCGCCGCAGGTAAAGGCCATGCTCACGCCGTGTCCCGAGTAGCCGGCCGCGACATACAGGTCCGGAGAACCAGGAACGGCGCCGACCAGCGGAAAGTGATCCGACGTGAAGCCCATGATCCCGGCCCAGCGCGTGGCCGCCGCTTGAGAGGTCAACTGGGCGCGAAATGCGTCGAGCGCCCTCTGGATGTCGTGATTCAGTGCCTCAACCGTGCCAACCTCCTCGTCCGGGGCCAGATCCCGCCACCCGCCGATGACCAGACGTCCCTCCGCCGTTTGCCGCCAGTACTGGAATCCCCGATTGGCGCCCATGGGGAACGGCACGACAACGCGTGGGAGAGGATCGGTCGCGAGAACCTGTCCTCGAGTCGGAACGATCGGCGCCGCCGGCCAGACGGTCTGGGTGTACGCGTTCGCGGCGAGGATCACCGCTCGCGCCCTGATCTCGCCACGGCCCGCGCGCACGTGCCAGCGTCCTGAGTGATGCACGGCTTCGACCCGTGTCATTTCGAAGACACGGACGGCACCGGGGAGATTCATGGCGACGGAGCGGAGGAAGCTCCCCGGATTGATCTCGGCGTTGCCGGGAACGTAGACGCCTCCGAGATACAGGCGTCCGAAAGGACGCGGGAGATCTCCGCGGTCCACGCGGCAAGCGTTGACGCCGGCCGCCGTCATCGCCTCGAGATCAAGCAGTAGATCCTCCCACTCCGCATCATCTGCCGCCAAACTCATGCTCCCCCGCCGCAGAAAGCCACAGTCGATGTCGTGCTGCTCGATCAGCCCGAGAATCGTTTGCTGGTTTCGCTCCGTCAGACAGCGGATCTCCCTCGCCGGCGCGTCCCCAAGCGATCGAACGGTCGCGCGGAAGCCAAGCGCGGCGCCTGACACCAGAAAGCCCGCATTACGTCCCGATGCCCCGGACGCGATGGTGCGCGCCTCCACGAGGGCCGTGTTCGCCCCTGCCTGGCCGAGACGGTGGGCCGCGCCCAGGCCGGAGAATCCGCCGCCGATCACCGCGACGTCAACCTCGATCGTCTGCTGCAGTGCCGGAAACGTCTGTGCGGCGACATCCACCCAGAGCGGATTCACCGATTCACGCCGGTGATATGGATTCCACTGTGCGCCTTGTAGATGCGGTTGATGGTGATCAATAGACCGGTGACCGATTCGACGTAGCGCGAGGCCGCGAGACGTCCGCCGCTTAGCGCGCGCACACCGGGGAGCCGGGCAGCCAGGTCCATGACCTCATGCCGTGCGTCGGCATCGTCCGAGCACACTATCACGTCGGTGTCGAGTGATGAATCGAGTTCGTGCAGTCTAAACGCATCGATGGTCTGGAAGGCACTGACGACGCGGCTTGCGGGCAGCATCGCCTGCACCACCTGCGCTGCCGAACCCTCCGGCACCGCAATGGGCACAAACTTCCCGTCCATCCATTCGAAAGGCGCCACCGCGCTGACCACGATCTTGCCCGCGACCACATCCTTCAGAAACGGAACCGTTCCGGGCACGCCCGCGTACGGCACGGTGAGAACGACGAGACCAGCGCGAGCGGCCGCCTCCCGGTTGTCCGCCCCCACGATGGGCCGCCCACCCAGCGCTTCAGCCAGCTCGCCGGCTGTCTGGCTCGCGCGTTGCTCCGATCGGGAACCGATGACGACAGGAATGCCGGCGGACGCGAAGCGTAAAGCGAGCCCACGACCCTCGGGACCCGTCCCCCCAATGAGGGCGATCGTGGTCTCAGGACCCGAAGACATCGATCATGAGACGGACGTCATCGCCCAGAGGATAGAGAACCGGACACGTGCAGCCGGTATCCACGTAATCCTGTACTTTCGCAATGCACTCTTCAGGGGTGCCCGACGCTGTGATGAGCTGCACCACATCGTCCGGCACCAGCTTCATTGCCTCCCGAATTTGCTCCTCAGTGGCCGGCCAGGTGAGCACCTGATGAATGCGCTCCAGCACATCGTCGCCGACTCCACTGGCTTTCATAATGTGCGGCTGCTGACCAAGATACTGGGTCACCAGTTCACGCGCGTTGTCGAGGGCGCGGTCCCGATCGCGGTCCATCGAGACAACGACCAACTGGGGACGGTCGATATCGTCAAGCGACTTGCCCGCCTTGCGAGCACCTCGCGCGATGCATTCAAGGGCACGCGCGTTGTACTGCGGTGAGACGAGGTAATTCATAAGGACTCCGTCGCCGATCTCGCCCGCCAGTTCAAGCATCTGATCACCGGTCGCGCCGATGTATATGGGCACGTTCTTTGGGCTTCGGTCCCCGTGGACGATGTCAATCTGGACATCGGTGAGCTGGACAAACTCGCCGTGGAACGTCACGGTTTCCATGGCGAGCAGCCGCCGCACCGCCTCCACAACCTCTCGCATCGCCAGCAGCGGCCGGCGCCGGTCCACTCCGACCTTCGACGCGAGAGGTTCCCACCACGCGCCGATGCCACACAACACACGGCCGGGAGCCAGGTCGTCGAGCGTGGAAAACGTCGCGGCAATAATGGCCGGGTTCCGCGTCCAGTTGTTGATGACGCCGCTGCCCACTTTAATGCGGTCCGTTACTGCGGCGAAGGCAGCCATGGGGACGATGGCATCTCTTACCAGGCGCGACTCGGCCTGCCACACCGCCTCGAAACCACGTGCCTCGGCCTCGCGCACGAAGGTCATGCCCTCGCGAATGGGATGCTTGTCTTGCAGGTACAGAGCGACCCGTTGCGGCTTACCGGCCATGCCGTCCTCCTTGCCCTTGCTCCCGCAGTATACGGGCGCCGTCGACTCAGGAGGACGCGGCGACGGGGCGGCGAGCAGGTCCGTGCAGCTGCGTAAACCTTTCCCGCGAGATCTCCATTTTCACTTCATCGTGGTAGCCGATGCGCGGCGCATAGCGCCGCTTGGTTTCCACGGTTCGAAAACCGACGCGGACGTAACTGCGCTGCGCGCGAATGTTGCTCTGGTACGTGTGCAGGTACACAGATCGGAAATCCAGATCGCTGAACAGGTGACGAAGAAATGCAACAAGAGCGTCGGTACCGTAACCATGGCCCCAGAGATCCTTCTCCCCGACATAGATGCCGATCTCCCCGGATCCGGTCGCGCGGTCAATCCCGTATACGCTCACCATCCCGATCAGCCGGTTCGACGCTTTCTCACGAATGGCGTAACTGATGCGGTGTCCGTCGGCGGGCCAGTCGCGCTCGCGCACACTATCTTTGAAGTGCTCGAAGTCCCGGCCGCCGGGAATCGACCCACTCCAGTATTGAAGGAGATCGTCCTGACTCCAGCGGTAGCGCCGCCGTAGCTCGTCCTCCGTGAAACCCCACGATGCGGGGCGGAGACGAGTTGAGTCGCCAAGGACTTCCCGGTAAGCGGCGTTCATGGCAGGTAGTGTTGCGACCATTGTAGGGGAGCACGGGCACGGTCCGTGCCACATGGAGAGAAGGAGATAGGCAGTGATCCGATGTCAGGCATGCGGGACGGAGAATCCGGCCGGGGCCGCATTCTGCTCCCAGTGCGCCCGAAAACTCGATGAGACCACTCAGGCGGCGGTCGCCGAGCAGCGCTCTCGGCACACAGCGACGGCAATCGCCTGGACCCGTGTGCTCGTGGCAGCTCTGGTTGTCATCGTCATTGTGGCGGTCGTAACGGTACTCGTCGTTCACGGAGTTTAGGCCTGGCGTGACCGTGCCGGCGCGAGCTCCATGGTAGGGCTCGTGCATTATCCCGTCGTGGTCGCTCCGCGGGGCGACGAGCCCGGTGTGGTCTACGCCGGCGACAGGCTGGCCGGCACTCGGGCCGGCCACTACCACCCGGCGATGCCGATAAGGCACGAGCCCTGAGCTCCGTGGCAGTGTCCGTTGACAGTGCATAACGACGCGGGTACGATTTCGCTCAGGAGTATCCCACACGGACAGCGCTGCTCTTCCCCACCTCGCCGAGCGTCACCTTCGCGCTCCGTTGCGCCAGATTCTGGGATTCGCTCCGGACGAGGTGCTCGACTGCACGGCGACGGCGTTATCTGGAGCGAGCGCACTGGAGGGCGGGGTCTATCGCGTATCCGGGCGAGCGAGGTCAAACGGAAACGAATCGTCCTGGACGCTGATCTTGAAAGTCGTCACGAAGCAGGCCGCGTTCGACGACCACGACAGCGTGAATTACTGGAAGCGCGAGTTTCTCGCGTACCGTGAGGGCCTGCTCACGAACCTCTCTCCCGGCATCATCGCGCCAAGATGCTACGGTGCGCAGGAGCCCGGTGCGGATTTGACGTGGCTGTGGCTCGAGGACGTTGGATTGGTTCCGGCTCGCCACACGATCTCCGATTACGCGCGCTTCGCATACCACCTCGGTCTATTCGGCGCAGGGTACACAGGTGAGGGACGCGTACCCGGCTATCCCTGGCTGAACCGCCACATGCTTCACGGCTGGTTGGATGAGTGGGCGACGCTTCTGGACCGCTTTCCGGTGCTCATGACCCACCCTGCGGTCGGTGCCTTCCTGCCCGCGCAGAACGCCCAGCGCTTACTCGAACTCTGGAAGCACCGGGAGCACCTCACCGCGGCGCTCGATCGCCTCGCCCGCACTTTCTGTCATCACGACGCCTTCGGTGGGAATCTCGTCCGCCACGCGAGCGGCAAAACTATCGCGCTCGACTGGGAGTTTGCGGGTCCGGGCGCATTGGGCGAAGATCTAGGGCCGCTGATCGGGGGGAGCGTGGCCATGTTCGCGGTCGATGCGACCGATATCGAGGATCTGTCGAGAACCTGTCTGGATGCCTACCGCGAGGGACTCTTCGACGGTAGGTGGCGAGGGGAATTCGACAGCGTCAACCGGGCCTTCGACACCTCGGCGGCGATGCGGTTCGGCGTGGTGTGGGGCGCGTGGCTCGCGGACCTGCTGTCAGCGCCTGCCGGAGCCAAAGACTCCCTCGAGGCTTTCTATCACCGTCCGCTTCCCGAGATCATCGAGCACTTCCGGGTCGCGATGCCCTGGTTTCTTGACCGCGGCGGCGACGCCCTCAACTTCCTCAACTCCGATTCCACGGGCCGCTAACGCGATTCGTCGAGGTACGTGAGGAGATCCGACAGGCGCCCGATGACTTGATCCGGCACGAGGGTGACGGACGGCTGCTCATGCCGGAACTCGTGCGTGAGAACGGCCCGCATCCCGATGGCGTGAGCGCCTCCAATATCGTCTCGCAGTCGGTCGCCGACAAAGACCGCCTCGCTGGACGGAACGCCCAATCGGACGAGGACATGCTCAAAGATCCGCCGATGCGGCTTGCGCACACCGATCTCCGAGGAGAAGACCGCGGCGTCGATGTACGGCGCGATGTCGAATCGCTCGATGTCCTGGCGCATCAGATTGGGCAAGAAGTGGGCATTGCTGACGAGCCCGAGTCGGTAGTTACGATTCCCGAGCTCCCGCAAGACCTCGAGAGTCTCCTCGCGAACTCGCATCTCCGACACGTACGCTCGGTGCTCGCGCTCCGCCAGGCGCCGTACATCATCCGGTTCGAGGTCGATGCCGAGCGACCGATATGCATCGGCAAATAGTTCCACGACATCCACCTCGTCGAGACTGTTTCGAGCGTAGGAGGCGGCAACCGCCTCTTCGACCCGCGCCGAAATGGAAGCGACCAGATCGATCTCCGCGGGTAAAGCGGCTCTGCCTTGCGCTTCCAGCTCGGCGCGGATCAGCTCATATTCCCGACGAATCCGGTCCTGGGACGGGGTGAAGTCGATGAGCGTGTGGCCGTAATCAAATAGGACGGCGCGGATGGGAGCCATGAACAGCACTCGAAGCGAGAAGTAGACCGTCAGCGCATGCGCGCGATCGCCGCGATGGATGCGATGACGAGAGGCACGATGAGCGAAATGCCGACTGCGGGATCAGCACCGAGGGCGACCAGAAACGCCGGGCCGCCGAGCCGGAAAGTCTCGACGGCAATCAAGCCGCACGCCAGGACTACCACGGCTGCCACGTCCAGCACACGATTGGTGCGACGCCTTGACAGGCGGCTGATCGTGTCGCCGACCGCGATCCCGACGAGAATGGCAAGCACGTAGCGCAGATACGGCGCGACAGAGACGACGGCCCATGCGACGACACTGACTGCCAGACCGGCCGGCACCGCGCGCAGCAGAAGCACCGGGCTGACCTCGAACTGCGGGAGGCGCCGAAGCTGCGCGCAGGAACTGCAGCGGTACCCGACGGGTGTCTCAATCGCGCAAGCGGAGCAAATCGGCTGCTCACATCGGCTACAGCGGAGCGCGGTCAGGCGCTTCGGGTGCCGAGCGCAGGCGGCTTCGCTCACGACGGGACGGCTTTGATCTCGTCCAGATCCCAGTCCCGGTACAGTCGCGGCAGCATGTCGTACGGGTTCCACTCGTCTTCCTGTCCGTACTTGCCGTGGTACTCGCGCAGCGTCTCACCGACGAAGTCGAACTTGATCTGACAAACGCGGAGTCCGACCGGCAGGACAACCGTGCATGTCGTGTGATTGCTGATTTCCATCGTCCAGCGCGCAATATAGCCGACATCGCCGACGCCGGCACATTTGCACACCGATAGGCCCGAGCGTCCGATGCTGCTCCGCGCGTGCATCTGAGTCGTAATGCCGTTGCGGGCTCCGATAACTTCCTGGGTGTGCGCCAGGATGGTCGTACCCGGCTTGATTCGGATCTCGCCGCCGGCTCGGATGGGCTCGCCCCAGAAAGCCCGCGCCTGCTCTTCGTCGGTAAAGTCGACGACATCGGCATAGAGGCGAGGCTCGAAGTACCACTCCCCAAGCCGGCAGTCGTACGAGTTGGTTCCTAGCTGCCGCAAGTCGAACGGCTCGATAACGACGTTTCCCCGCTCCCGTTCCTCCGTGATCCTCTTATCAGACAGCAGCACCGCATCCTCCCGAAATGTCGTGCGATTGTAACGCGACCCGCTGCCCCTGGTGTGCCCTTCTATACTCGAGTGCCCCAACCCCAGACGTCACTCGGAGAACCATGTCCGCCGATCCCCTTGCCGACCTCGATGCGGAGTTTCTGACCTTCCTGCGTCGCGCAGGAGTCCCGGAGTCGGCCCTCGAATCCGCGCAGCTCTCGACGCCTCCTCAGAGAGAGTTCGGCGCGCGCTCGAGCAACGTCGCTTTCGCATTGGCGCGCGAGCGGCGTACGTCGCCTCGCGCTATCGCTCAGGAGTTGGCGGAGACCTTTCATCCCGACGAGTATCGGCTGCTGGGGCGCATCGAACCCGCCGGTGCCGGCTTCCTGAACGCATTCCTCAACGACGCCGCGTTTACTCAGGACGTCATCGGGGGCGTGCAGGCCGCCGGCGCTCATTACGGCCGCCGTCCGGACGCCGTGGCGCGAAGGGTGGTCATCGAGCACACCTCGGTCAATCCCAACAAGGAATGGCACATCGGGCACGCCCGGAACGCGGTCCTGGGCGACGTGCTCGTCAGGACGCTCCGGCTAGCCGGAGATGAGGTGGAGGTGCAGAACTACATCGACGACACCGGACTGCAGGCGGCCATGTCCATCGTCGGACTGGTGGATTTCCCCGAGCCGGAGCAACCTGACGAGAAATTCGACCACTATGCGGGCAGGCTCTACGTCAAGATCGCCGGTGAGTTGGGCTCGGAGAAGACGCTGAAGGAGCGTCTCGCCGAACTCGAACACGCGCCTGCGCTTTCCTCGTCCGAGCCCGTGAACGAGGCGGACAGCCTCCGGGCGCGGCTGGAAAACATCGCACGGCTGCAAAAACGAGCCGTCCAGGTTATGCACGGGCTGGAATCCGGAGAGTACCAACATCTCGTCCGCCAGATCCTCGACGCCCAGTTACTCACTGCTTACCGCCTCGGCGTGTTTTACAACCTCCTGGCGTGGGAGAGCGATCTTGTTGAATCACACCTATTCGGCGATGCGATCCAGCGCCTCGAGCAGTCCCCCTCCGTCACTCGTCCGGCGGAAGGGCGGTACGCGGGAGCGCTAGTGATCTGGACCGGCCAGCAGTCAGAGGAGGGAGAACCGAGGGCTGAAGTGCTGATCCGCTCCAACGGACTTCCCACCTACGTCGGCAAAGACATCGCGTATCACATGTGGAAGTTCCACCTCGTGCCGAACCGCCTGGGGTATGTGCCCTACGCCGAGGAGCCGAACGGGGAGACGTTGTGGTCGACGTCAGTCCACGGAGAACCGCGGCCGTCTCTCGCTCCTCAGCTGATCATCAACATCATCGCGGCTCACCAAAGCCAGGCGCAGGCGACGGTGAAGGATGCGTTGAGAGCTGCCGGGTTCGCGGAGGCCGCCGGCGACCTTGTCCACCTGGCATACGGCCTGGTGAAGGGAGAATTCGGCCATTTCAGTGGACGAGCCGGGACGGCGGTATCGGCAGACAGCGTGATTGACGAAGCGGTGCGCGTCGCTTACGACCGAGTTCGAGAGCGCCAGAGCGGGGAAATGGCCGACGTCGAGATGCGTGCCATTGCCGAAGCGGTCGGCGTCGGCGCGGTCCGTTACTTCATGGTGCAGTACAACCCGCAGCGCGAGATCACCTTCAATGTCGCCGACGTCGTCAGTTATGACGGCAACACGGCCCTCTATATCCAGTACGCGCTGGTGCGGATGCATGCCATCCTCCGCCGGGCCACCGGCGAGCGCGGTATTCCGCAGGAGGAGATCGCGGCGGCTAACCTCTGTCTGCTACAGCATGAGCAGGAGAGGCGCCTCATCTACCACCTGGCGCTCTATCCGTCGGCCGTCGCGGACGCCGCCCGCACCCTCTCGGTGAATCTGATCGCCGAGTACGCCTTCGATCTTGCCACAATCTTCAGCCAGTTTTACCGCGATTGCAGCGTCCTCGATGCCGCTCCAGAACTCCGCGCGGCCCGCCTGCAACTTGTCGCAACTGTACGTGACGTTCTGGCCAACGCCTGCTCTATCCTCGGCGTCCCGGTCATCGAGCGTCTCTAGACCCAGCCGAGCGCTCCGGCCAGAATCGCCGCCGCGCCAACGACGATCAGGATGCCGGCGAGGCGTGCCAACCGCTGGGCCGACGTTCCGTGCGTGATGAGCGCGACCCCCGCGACAATCGCCACCAGTCCGAAGGCAATGACGACAACCCGCCGCACGGGAGAGGAGGGCGCTCGACGCTCGTGGCGCTTCTGCCGCTGTCTCTCGGCGCGGCGCCGCGCTTTCCTCCCCGCCATCTAGAGACGTCAGGCTGCCCGGCGCATGGGCTTCTGTGACACCGCACTGCGGAGCACAAGGTCTCCGGGCCGAGAGCGGACCAGGCCCGAGCGCGCGCCGACATTCGCGTGTAGTTTTGCGCTCGGCGCCATGTCCGACTTTGCTCCCTGCGTCCCTATTTGTAGGACCAGGGCGAGCTTGGCGGCACCGCCTCGATCCAGGTCTGCCCGGGATTAAAGGCCACCAACCGGCCATGGCGGTCATAGAAGCGGAGCGGCGCGTTTTCGTTGGGCAAGCTCCACCTGCCCATGAGAACTCTCCCGTCCAGGAAGAAGAAGGCAGGACCGCTGCCGACGACAGGCAACGTTATGCTGCCGATGGTGGGACCGGCCGCCGGGTCCGCGACACCGTTGCCGATCTCCATCACGACAACGTTCGACGGCGCCAGCTGTTTACCCGTGGCGGCATCGATGTGCGGCGCGCCGCCTATGAACCGCAGATAGGTATTGGTGCGCAAGTCGTAGCGATACTGCACATCATACGGGGGCTGTGGCGCGGGATTCAGAGGGTCCTGAAAGTTGATGGTGATTGTTCCGTGATGTCCGTGTTTCGCCGCGGGATGCTTATGGGGCAAATACGCATTGGTGTACGCCCAATCCTGGTGATGCTTCGCCGCGTACGCACGGACCTTGTACGTGCTCGTGTACATGTTGTGCGGAGGGACACGGTCGGCTGACCGCCAGAAAAGGGGAGTGCCGGTGTTGGTGAGGCTGACCTCCCAATAGTTCTCATCGACATTGAAGACATCGCTCAGGGCGCGGAGGTGCGCCTGCGCGTCGTCGTTGCCGCCGACGTGGTCGAGGATCGCGTGGAAGGATGCCGCCCAGTGATCGAAGTAAATGCGCGTACTGCGCACCGGCCCGATCTTTGGCGCATCGTGTTCCAGGTATATCGCCATGAAGCGCGTGATTCCGCCCTCGGCCAGCGTCTCGATAACGGTACTCGCGGCGCCGAGCCCGGTCTGAGGTCGCGAGTCCGGATAGTAGTTCTCCACCATCACGGCGAGGGGGCGCCGCATGGCGCGTGATCGTGGCGTCGACTGGCCGTCGAGAGGCCCCGGCACGTACGGGGGAAGTTTGACCGAGGGGATTGATTTGGCGCCGACTGTCGTGGACACCGTCTGGGTGGATCCACCGCAGCCGGCGGTAAGAAGGACGAGCGCGCATCCGGCAACGGCGAGGAGAGAACGCAGCATGCAATACTCCTGGGTTTCTGGGACGCGAGAAGATACCATACCCATCGCGGACGGACCAATGCTTTGGCCGCATCCGCGGGCAAGCCGTAGACTCGGGCCGTATGGATCAGGAACTCGATATGACGTCCTTGCTCAATCTGGCGCGCTCGCCACGCAACGTCTGTTTCGCCTGCGGTCCGGGTAATCCCTGCGGCCTTCATCTCGAGTTCAGCAAGCAGGGCGGCATGGTTCGCGCCGCATTCACGCCCCGGATGGACCATGCGGGTTGGTCCGGAGTCGTCCATGGCGGAATACTGACGACGGCGCTGGATGAAGCCATGGCGTACGTTCTGTACTTCCGTGGCGTCCGCGCCATGACGGGGCGGTTGGACGTTCGGTTCCGGCGGCCGGTTGCCGTCGGAGATCGCCTTACGGTCGAGGCGGAGACGACACGAGAGGTGCGCAACGTCGTCGACGTGTCGGCGCGACTGTGCCGAACAGACACGGTCGTGGCCGAAGCTGAGGCCCGTTTCATGGTTCTTGGACCCCTGGTACCGGAAGATTTGATCCAGGATGCGGCTGGGGTCGGAAACGTGTAGGCTAGTTGTCGGAGGGCGGCGAGGTGAGTGACAACATTGCCACGTGCGACATCTGCGGGGGACCGCTCGGTCAACAGCGCTGGCGGGGCTTTCCTCCTATCTGCAGCCGGTGCGAGATGGAGAGCATCGCGGAAGTGCCCGGTCTCGACGGCCCGTACATCGACGCCTACAACCGCTTGCGTGACGTGCGCAATGCCCTGGCCGACGTGTTCCGAACGCTGGAGGAAGAGCGCATCCCGGCGACCGAGGGCGAGCCCATCGTCGAGATGATCGACCAAATCGAGGACCTGGCGCAGACGTTTCTCGACTCTGTTACTCCTCTGTCGGAGGCCGATCTGGAGTAGAGCCGGCGCGGGTCTGCTCCATTTCTCGCAGCTCCACACGGCGGATCTTGCCGCTGACTGTCTTGGGTAAATCGTCCACGTACTCGATCTCGCGCGGGTACTTGTACGGAGCCGTCACCCGTTTGACGTGATCCTGCAGCTCCTGGGTCAACTCCGGGCCACCGACGTAGCCGGGGGCAAGCGTGACAAATGCCTTCACGATCTGTCCTCGCTCGGGGTCGGGCTTCCCGACCACCGCCGCTTCTGCCACCGCGGGGTGCTCGATGAGGGCGCTCTCCACCTCGAACGGTCCGATCCGATAGGCGGCGCTCAAGATGACATCATCCGCCCGCCCCACAAACCAGAAGTAGCCATCTTCGTCGCGGTACGCTCGGTCGCCCGTGATGTAGTAATCGCCCCGAAACGCCCTGGCCGTCTCCAGCGGTGCGTGCCAGTATTCTTTGAACAGCCCGACCGGCCGGCGGGGATGGACCCGTATTCCGATGTCACCTTCCCGCCCGGGTGGTAGTGGCCGCGCGTCGTCTCCAACGACATCCAGAGTAAATCCGGGAGACGGCTTCCCCATCGACCCAGGCCGGATCTCCATGCCGGGAAAGTTGGCACAGACCACAACCGTCTCGGTCTGGCCGTATCCATCGCGTATCGTGATGCCCGTCGCCTCACGCCAGGCGCCGATCACTTCCGGATTCAACGGCTCACCGGCGGCGACGCAGCTTTGCAGCGCCGGATACGTGTAGTCTCGGAGCGGCTGCTGAACGAGCAACCGATAGACGGTTGGCGCGCCGCAGAAGCTCGTGATCGGATAACGGCCGAATTGGGAGAGGAGACCAGCAGGATCAGGCTTGCCGTACTGCCGATGCACAAAGACCCCAGCGCCCACACTCCAAGGACCGAACAGGGAACTCCATGCGGCCTTGGCCCATCCCGTGTCCGAGAAATTCCAGTGCAGATCATTCGGGCCGAGCGCCAGCCAGAACTTGCCGGTTATGAAATGGCCGATGCCGTATGAGGCATGCGTGTGTAGCACCATCTTGGGATAGCCGGTAGTGCCGGAGGTGAAGTACAAGATCGCCGGCTCGTCGCTCCGCGTTCGGACCGGCTCAAAAGCCGCGGAGCCTTCGCTCACCACCTCGTCGTAGCTGACCCATCCATCGCGGCCACCGACGACCACCCGCACCGCTTCGCGTCCTCCCAGCGCTTCCTCCGCCCGATCCACGATGGTCTCGTCGACAATGATCGCCCGCACTTCCGCCAGGTCCACACGGTAAGAGATGTCACGTGCCGTCAACTGCGAGGTACCGGGCACGACCACCGCTCCCAGTTTCAGGAGCGCCATGAATGTCTCCCACCACTCGGGCCGCGGCGGGATGATGACGAGAACGCGATCACCGCGCTTGACGCCGGCGCGTTGCAGACCTGAGGCGAGGCGGGACGACCGAGAAGCGAAGTGCTCAAAGCTAAGGTCGCGCTCCTCGCCACGTTCATCGGTCCACATCATGGCCCGATGACTGGGATCCTGAGCCCAGGATCCCACCACATCAACGGCGAAGTTAAAGTCCTCCGGCACGTCCAGCTGAAGTTCTCGCTGGACGCGGTCGTACGCTGTCAATCCCTGGGTCACGGCGCTCCCTCCTCTCGCATGCCGGCCACAAGCCGCTCGCGCAGATCGCGTGGCAGCATCTCGGTCTGAATCGCTCGTCCCCGCTCGTCGAGGCGAGCCCAGACCCGGACCTCAAACCCAATGCAGACTTCGTGGCCTTCGTGTCGTACTGTGTGTTGAACGCGAAAACTCCGCGAGCGCACTTCTGTCACCGCCGAGGTGATTTCGACACAGTCGTCGTACCGCACCGGGCCCCGGAATGTCGCGCCGGTCTCGACCAGTGGAATCGCATAGCCTTCCTCGAGATGGAGCGCGATCGTCCACCCCAATGAGCGGAACAAGTCGTGGGTCGCCTGATCAAACCAGCGATAGTAGTTGGGGTAGAAAAGGATCCCTGCCGGATCAGCCTCCCCGAACTCAACGCGGCGCCGGACCGAGTTCTGGGCCATACCGGGATTGTAGCGCTGCCGGCTAGTCGGGCGATGACGCGCCAGGTGCCCCTAGATGCCGACGAACTGCAGGCTGACGCGGCGTGCTTTGGGCCGGTCGAGCTCGATAAGAAAGACCCGCTGCCATCTCCCAAGCTGCAGGCGTCCCCCGAGGACCGGCACCGTTTCCGAGGTACTCAGCATCAGGTGCTGGCAGTGTGAGTGCGCGTTCGGGCACTCATCTTCTTCCATGTTGACGGTGCGGACATCGAAGTTGTTGTGGCAGTAATCGCGGTCGAGCGGCGCCACCTCAGATAAGAAGCGGGCCATATCCTTGAGCAACTCGGGCTCGCACTCGTTGATCTTGATGGCCGCTGTCGTATGGTTGGAAAAGATGACCGCGATCCCGTTCTCGATACCAGACCGGCTGAGAGCGCTCGCTACGTCGTCCGTTATGTCAATGAATTGGGGAGCCTGGTCGGTGTCGTAGGCCAGCGTTTCGTGCTGGACACGAAAGGATCCTACACCGGGGTGTAGCTGCTGCTCGATCATGGGGTCGGGACGTCGCCTCCTCGGAACCGCGCGGGGCGCGTGTCCGCAGCCCGCCTACTATCTTCTGCAGAATACCATGTCATTTCGTGCGCCCTTATTCGATGCGCGCGAGAGTCTGGCCGCTCTCAACGGTCTCGCCGACCGAGGCAGAGACGGCGGTCAAGGTGCCCGAGCGGTGGGCGACAACTTCATTCTCCATCTTCATTGCCTCGATGACGACCAGCGTCTCGCCCTGCTCCACCTGCTCTCCCACTTCTTTACGGACCGAGACCACCGTTCCGTGCATGGGACTGGTCACGTCAGCGGCGGCGCGGCCGGCGGCCGAGCGCTGCCGCTGACGCAACGGGGTTGCCGGGCGTTCAACGTCGCGCTCGGCAATCCGAACTCGAAATGCCTTGCGGTTGACGTCGACGTCAAAGACTCGACCCTCGGTGTGGGCAACCGGCTCCAGCGGAGGCAGAGCGGGGGCCGGTGACGGGCCCAACTCGCAGATCATCTGCTCAAGCTCCGGCAGATGTTCGTCAACAAAAGTGGTCCCAACGTCGCCATTCACAAATTTTGGGTGCCGGAGAACCGCGCGGGCAAAGTCGATGGTCGTGGCCGGGCCGTCGATCACGTATTCGCCGAGAGCGCGCAACGTGCGCCGCCGCGCAAGATCCCGGGTCGGCGCCCAGCCGATGACCTTGGATACGAGCGAATCATAGGCGGAGGGAATAGTGAAACCGGCGTAGACTCCGGCGTCGGTGCGCACTCCTGGCCCTCCCGGCGCCAGATACCGCGTAATGCGAGTCGGCGTCGGGGCGAAGCCTCGGAGCGGATCTTCGGCATTGACGCGGATCTCAATCGCATGGCCATCCGGATCGAGGATGTCGCTTCGAATGGTGATGGGCTCGCCGGCCGCGGCCAGAATCATCTCCCGTATGAGGTCGGTCCCTGTTATGCGCTCCGTGACCCCGTGCTCCACCTGGATTCGCGTGTTCATCTCCAGGAAGAAAAAGTCGCCGTCTCGTGTCACCAGAAACTCGACGGTGCCCGCGCTCGAGTAGTTGACACTCCGCGCCACGCGCAGCGCCATCTCCCCCATGCGTGCCCTCAGGTCCCGATCCACGACCGGGCTGGGAGCCTCTTCGATCAGCTTCTGATGGCGCCGCTGCACGGAGCAATCACGCTCTCCCAGGTGGACCAGGTGCCCGAGCTTATCGCCCAGTACCTGGATCTCGACGTGCCGCGGCTCGGGAAAGTAGCGCTCCAGGTAGACGGTGGGATTCTTGAAGTAGGCATCGGCCTCCCGCCGCGCCGCCGCAACCGCCTCAGTCATCTGGTCGGCACCGGGAACCACCCGGATGCCGCGTCCGCCGCCTCCACCGGCCGCTTTAACCGCGACCGGATATCCGATCTCTGCCGCCGCCTGCACGGCCTCCTCGGGAGACACGGGGCCCGGGGTGCCGGGCACGACCGGCACGCCGAGATCGCGAGCGATTCGCCGCGCCTCAACCTTGTCTCCCATGAGCCGAATCGCCCGGGGCGTCGGGCCGATGAACGTGAATCCCGCATCGGCAACGGCTTGCGCAAACTCCGCATTTTCCGAGAGGAATCCATAGCCGGGGTGGATGCCGTCAACGCATGCCTCGCGAGCCACGCTCAGGATCGCGTCGACGTTGAGGTAGCTCTCGAGCGGCGGAGCGGGACCAAGGCGGAACGCCTCATCCGCTTCCAGAACGAAGAGAGCATCGCGGTCGGCGTCGGAAAACGCCGCGACGGAGCAGATGTCCATCTCCCGAAGGGTGCGCACGATGCGCAGCGCGATCTCGCCACGATTCGCGACCAAAACCCTCCGAAACACTACCCCTCCCACCCCCGGCCGAAGGTGATCTCGGCCGAACGGCCCACTGCCTCGAGCCGCGCCGCCCGGAGCCATCGGTCAGTGGGCCCGGCCTCCAGCGTCTCGCTTTGCTCCTGCAAATACAGTCTGATGGCCGTGAGGACTGCCGCCGCCTCCTCCGCCGTCGCGCTCCCCGTAAAAGATGCGTTGGGGTCGCTCACAGCGGAATGTTTCCATGTTTTTTCGGCGGAAGGGACTCCCTTTTCGTGAGCGTCATGCGCAGGGCCCGAATGAGGGCAGAGCGCGTCCGCTCCGGCGCGATGATCTCGTCGATGTATCCGCGCGAGGCCGCCGTGAACGGATTGGCGAAACGGTCCGTGTACTCGCGAGTCAATTCCTGGATAAGACGCCGCGGATCACCAGTTTGTGAGATCTCCCGCCGGTGCATGATCTTCACGGCTGCCTCCGGACCCATGACCGCAATTTCCGCCGTCGGCCAGGCCAGGTTAACGTCCGCACCGATATGCTTCGAGGACATGACGTCGTAGGCGCCTCCGTACGCCTTTCGGGTGATCACGGTGAGTTTTGGCACCGTCGCTTCCGCGAAAGCAAATAACAACTTGGCGCCGTGACGGATGATGCCTCCGTACTCCTGGTCTGTTCCCGGCAAAAACCCGGGCACATCGACGAACGTCACAAGCGGGATGTTGAAGGCATCGCAGAACCGGACGAAGCGCGCGGCCTTGCTCGACGAGTTGATGTCTAGAACGCCGGCGAGAAAGCGCGGCTG
>JAJPIP010000072.1 GCA_021324655.1 Pseudomonadota bacterium | reverse complement strand
CGCCTTCTCGCCAACGATCAACCTATCCCCGTCTGCCTCCGCCTCCTCCCCGAGGCGCGAGCTCCGGTAAAACTGTCGTGAAGCCAGCACTGCGGTGGGCGAGGGGGAAGCTTGAGAGGCAGATCGCGCTGTCCTCAGGACGCGACGGCGACCGAGACCGGGATATCTCCAGCCCACCCCGCACCATATCTCCCCTCTCCCATCGCAATGGGAGAGGGGCTGGGGGTGAGGGCCACCCCCCGACCTACCCTGCCTCCGCCTCTTCGGCCACCGGCACCGCCGGCGCCGTCTCCTCGCGCAGCTCGTGCTCGCGCGCGCTGCCACCCGGCAGAAAGGCCGCGATGGCGGTGCCGATGATCGCGGCGACCAGGGCAGCGATGAAGGCGTCGTGGATGCCGTTCAACAGCACCCGGTGGATGTGATCGGCCACCGCCGGAGGCACGTGTCCGCTCCGCCGCAGCGTGTGGTTCGTCGCGGGGTTGGTCCGAATCGACCCGGTGACGTTGTTGATGATGGCGCCCATAATCGCCAGGCCGGCCACCTGCCCGAAACTCCGCATAAACGTGTTCATGGCGGTGGCGATCCCGCGGCGACCCCAGGCGACGGCACCCTGCACTGCAACCACCATCGGCGTCGTGCTGACCCCCAGACCCACGCCAACCAGGAAGGAAAAACCGGCGGCGGCCCAGAAGCCGGAGGTGAGATGCAGCGTGAGGAGGAGCGCGATTCCGATGATGTCCAGGCCGAGGCCGGCGACGGCGACGGTGCGGTAGCTGGTCCGGATAGCGATCCTTCCCGAGACGGAGGAGGCCAGCGGCCAGCCGAGGGACATCGGCGCCAGCGCGAAACCGGCGTGGATCGCATCCTGCCCCAGCACACCCTGGACGTAGAGCGGAACATCAAACGACACGGAGATCATCACCATGCCGGCAAAGAAACCGGCGAGGGTGGACACGGCGATGATGCGATTGCGATAGAGATCGAGCGGCAGCACCGGCTCCGGCGCCACCAGCTCGCGCCGAATAAAGAAGATGCTGCCAGCCGCCGTCACGGCAAGCAACAGAGCCGATTGAACGGACACCCAGGGCCACTGCGCGCCACCCTCGATGAGAAAGAGCAGGACCGCAATCAGCGTGATGCTGAGAAGCGTCGCCCCGGCGAAGTCAATCTGGTGCTCGCGCGTCTGCCGCTCCTCGTGAAAGAACATCGCGATCAGGGCGGCCGCCACGAGGCCGGCGGGGATATTCAGGTAGAAGATCCAGCGCCAGCCGACACCATCGACCAGCGTCCCGCCGAGGAGCGGCCCCAGCACGGAGGAGATCCCCCAGACGCTGCTGAAGAGCCCCTGCATGCGCGCCCGCTGCTCGAGACTGAACAGATCGCCGATGATGGTGATCGTGATCGGAAAGACGGCGCCCGCCCCCAGTCCCTGAATGGCCCGAAAGACGATGAGCTGGATCATGCTCTGCGCCGCGCCCGAGGCAATCGAGCCCAGCAGGAAGAGGCCGATGCCGAGGAAGAGGACGTGCTTGCGCCCGAAGAGATCGGCAATTTTGCCGTAGAGCGGCGTGCTCACCGCCTGCGTCAGCAGATAGATCGAGGGGACCCAGGCGTAGAGGGCGAAGCCATTGAGATCACCGGCGATGGTCGGCATCGCCGTCGAGACGATCGTGCTGTCCAGCGCGACCAGGAACATGGAGAGCATGAGCCCGGCAACGATGGGCCGGATGTGGGACGGCATGGCGCGGTCGGACGTCATTGGCACCACCCTGACGGAACGGTGGTTGATTCTACCGGCTACTTTTGATGATGGTGCGCTTGCGGAATCAGCGGGCCGGCCTCACCGAGCGCAAGAGCGACAGCGTCATCCACTGTCATCGCACGCCCTGCTTGCTGCACGGCCTCAAACGCATCCGCGCCGAGCACCTCCCTGGCCCGGGCCAGGTGAGCATCGTAAATGGCGCGAATGAGAGGCAGGGTCGGAGTGCCGAGTGCATCGTGTACAGCCTGTCCGGCGCCGACGAGCCGCGCCGCTCGCTCCGCGTTCCCCCGTCCGGCCGCAGTGACCGCGGCCAGGTCAAGCAGGGTGGGCACCAACCACAAGTTACCTCCAGCCCGCATGGTGCTCATCACGTCGTGAAGGAGTGCGCCGGCGCGAACGTAATCCCCGCGTCCCAGCGCGACCAGCACGCGTGTCGCGGTGATTTCCTCTCGTGACTCACCCTGGAGGCTTCTGGCGAGTGCTTCCTCCAGCAGTGACTCAGCATGATCATAGTCGGCATCCAGGTACGCCGCCACGGCCAGGTTGTTCAGGCACCAAGATGTCGTCACGCTGTCACCCAGTTGCCGGCAGATCGTCAAGCTCTCACCGCCAAACATCTGCACCGCCGCCGCATCGCCCCGGTCACGAGCCGCATCGGCCAGTCCGAGCAGCGCCCTCGCCTTGCCGAACGGGTCATGGGCGGCCTCGAATACGGTCAAACTTTCTTCCAGTAGCTCGGCAGCCCGATCGTAGTGCCCCTGCTCGCGTTCGAGGACCGCCGCCACCACCTGGAAGTGCATCGCGTCTTGCTCGTGGCCTATTGCCCTCGCTAGATCCATGGCGCGCTCGAGCAAGTCGTGTGCACCCGCGTAGTCGCCCCAACTTCGCGCGTTCATAGAAAGGCGCTCGATCAGCTCCCGCGTAAACCCGTCGAGCGGGATGTCAGGATCTTGCAGTGCCCGCCGTGCCTCACGGAATGCCTCCTTGGCGCGCGCCAGGTCGCCGCGGACCCTGGCGACATGAATCAACCCGTCCTGCGACGCCGACGCCAGCACCGGATCGTGCAGCCGTCGGGCTAGCTCCAGACCCAGTTCCCCGGTCTTAACCGCCTCGTCAAGGTCGCCGGTCAGGGCCTGGGCCCAGGCGAGACCCCAAAGCAGGTGCCCGGTAAGCGCTGTGTCGGCAAGTCCACGGGCAAGCTCCGCGCCATCCTTAAAGGCAGTAGCTGCCGACGCGAATTCCCCCAGGTGGAGATCGGCAAACCCGATTTCGTGGAGCGCTTCCACCATGTCCCCATCGTTGCCCTCCTCTCTGGCCAGGTCGAAACCCCGGCGCCCCATCTCCCGAGCCGTTAGAGCGTCGTGCTGCGCCCGCGCCAGTCGGGCCGCCACCATGAGCGCGCGGACGCGCAGCCCGCGATCCTCCACTCCCGCCCGGCGCAGGAGCTGATCGAGCCAGACTCGTCCCTCCGTTAGGTAACTGCGGGATTCCCAGAAACGCGCCAGGGAGACCGCCAGCTGCAGCCCGAGGACAGCCTCGCCCCGGTCGCGGGCCCAGCCCAGTGCCGCCCGCAGGTTGTCGAGTTCGCTGTCCAGCCGATCCAGTCCCTCCGCCCGCGCCCCGCCGCTGTCCACTTCCTCCGCCATCGAGAGAAAGCATTGTGCGTGGCGCCGGCGAAGATGTTCAGCCTCTTCGGCGGCCTCCAATTGCTCTGTCGCATACTCACGGATCGTCTCCAGCATGACGAAGCGCGGCTCATCCGCACCTGCCCGGCGTACCAGGTTCTGATCCACCAGCGACGACAGCCCCTCCAGCAGGTCAAGCTCGCCGTCGGCGTTGCAGACGATCTCCGCCGCCTCGAAGGTGCAACCGCCGGCGAATACAGACAGGCAGGCGAACAGCCGACGATCCTGCTCGCCCAGCAGGTCGTAGCTCCAATCGATGGTGCCGCGCAACGTGTGCTGGCGCTCCGGCGCGTCAGTCGGCCCGCCGGTGAGCAGGGGGAGGCGGCGCGACAGCCGCTGTAGCAGGGCGGGCGGTGGGAAGAGGCGCACGCGTGCGGCGGCGAGCTCAATCGCCAGGGGGAGCCCATCCAGGCGTCGACAGATGTCCGCGACCGTGGCCTGGGTGCTGCCCGTGAGCTGGAAATCCGGCTTGGCCGACTGGGCGCGCGCCACGAACAGCGCGATGGCGTCGGAGGGCAGCTCGTCGGGCGCGGTACCCGGCAGGGAGAGGGGCGGGACCGGATACTCCTGTTCCCGGGAGAGGTGGAGAATGCTCCGGCTGGTGACCAGGACGCGCAGGTTCGTACAGCCGGCCAGTAACTCGGAGACAATCGGTGCCGCGGGCAACAGGTGCTCGAAGTTGTCCAGCACGAGCAGCACCCGCCGGTCGGCGAGCCCGGCGGCCAGTGCCGTCAGCGGCGCCAGGCCGAGACGCTCGTCGATACTCACGGCGCCGGCGATGGCCGAGGCCACCAGATCCGGGTCGCTGAGCGGCGCCAGGAACACGGGATACACGCCGTCCGGGAACGCGGACCGAAGCATGTTCGCCACCCGCAGCGCCAGACGCGTCTTCCCAGTGCCGCCCGGCCCCGTCAGAGTCACCAGCCGCATACCCGGCCGCTGCAGCAGCGCTGATACCTCGGCAAGCTCGCGCTCGCGGCCGATGAATGGGGTCGGCTCATCAGGCGCATCGCCGGATGGCGCCGCTGCCGGCCGGCCTCCCACCCGTCGCTCCGCCGCCGCGACCAGCGCATCTCGCTCATCCTCCTGCAGCGCGAGGGCCTCGGCGAGCTGCTGGACGGTTCCACGGTAGGGCGAGCGCCGCGCGCCACGCTCCAGGTCGCTGACGGCCCGCACACTGATCCGCGCCCGCTCCGCCAGCTCTTCCTGGGTCAGCCCGACCAGCGTCCGGTACCGCCGTAGCAACGTGCCAAAGGTGGACGGGAAGTCTGTCATGGTGTGCACCAGGGTGAGAAGATCATAGCCCAACTGCGTGGGCAAGTGTGTGCGTGACTGCGTACCCGACTGTGTCGACTTGTCATGGTGGGAGACGGCAAATGGGGGCAGACTGAGCGTAAAGAAACAACCAGGCAGGAGGCGATCATGTACATCTCATCTCAGGCACTGCAAGCGATGCATCAGGAGATCGTGAACGAGGGTCTGCGCCGCGCGGAACAGCGACGTCTACTGTCGGAGGTCAAGGCACGCGAGAGCCAAACCCGCCACCCCTCCCCCCTGCGCCGTCTGCTGGGCCACGTTCTTCGCGGCCTGCCGGCACAGTCCTGACCCGGGACGCCATCCCCTCCTGGACCGCCGACCAGGTCCGCGCCGTCCGTGCCCTCCGGGAGGAGTATGCCTATAACTGAATGTAGGGCGGGACCAAACGATCGTTTGGTCCCGCCGTATATGCAAATGGGCCCGACCGACGGGAATCGCCCGCGGCTACTCTTCCTCGAACCCCTGCGTCATCCGCAGCGTGTTGCCGTTCTCCGACACAATCCGGATGACATCGTCCGGGATGCCCTCCGGCACGTCGGCCTCGATCTCGATGGCGACGTTGACCTGGGCGCCGTGCAGAGCGGCCAGGTGCTGGATGATCTCGGCGCCGAGGTCGCGGGCTTCGGTGGGGACGCGGAGCGGAGTCAGGCTCCCGGAGGCGTGGTAGCGCCGGATGATGGGACGCTCTGTCCGCGGCTGGGGCGGCTTCTCTTGCTCGACAGGCCTCGGCCGTCCGGCGGCCGGTCGTTCCGTCAGTAGATCGCCACCAATAGGAGGTTGCGCTTATTTCGTTTGCGCGATAGACTGAGCCGCAGGGAGCCGACGATGAACGTGTCAACCGATAACCCTCTAATCGCCGCCTCGGAGATCAAGGAGGCGGAGGCTATCAGCCGCCTCGATCACCTGCTGGACGGAATGCCCGAAGCAGGGACTGCGAACATGACAGAACCTCAGGGTGGAGTAAATACGGCCGGACCCTCGCGGCCTGTCCTGGTTGGTGTCGATGGGAGCCAGGTCGAGATTCCTCCCTCGGTCTGTCGGATTCTGCGCGATGCGGTCCATCACCTGGCGCAGGGCGAGGCCGTCTCGCTGGTGTCCCGGCCGCAGGAGCTCACCACCCAGCAGGCGGCGGAGATCCTCAATATCTCGCGCCCCTACCTGATCCGTCTGCTCGAGCGGGACGAGATCCCCTACCGCCGCGTCGGAACACATCGTCGCGTCGCCCTGGAGGATGTCCTGGCCTATCGGGAGCAGCGTGCCCGCAAGCGCCGTGAGGCGCTCGACCGGCTGACCGAGAAATCACAGGATCTGGGGCTTTATTAGCCGATGCCCCTGGTGGCGTTGATCGACGCCTGTGTGCTGGTCAACGCTGCCGTCAGAGACACGATTCTGCGGGCGGCGGCCTCCGACGCGTTCGACCTCCAGGTCGCCCTTTCTCGCGACACCCTGGACGAATTGCGGCGCGCCCTGATCGAGGACCGCGGGGTCACGCCGGGGAATGCCGACTACCTCATTGGGGAGATCCTCGCTGCATTCGAGGACGGTCTGATCGAGGGCTACGAGCATCTGATCCCGGAGATGCGGAACGACCCGAAGGACCGGCATGTGATGGCGGCCGCCGTTCAAGCGAACGCGACGATCGTCACCCTCAACACGCGTCACTTCCCGCCCGCGAGCTACGAGCCTTTCGGACTCGACGTGCTGACACCTGACGAACTGCTCGTGTCGCTCTGGAACCAGCACCCGGAACGAATGGCGGATATCCTGGCCGAGCAGGCAGAGGCTTTGCGCCGGCCTCGCGTGTCGTTGGCGAAGTTGCTCGACCGTCTTGAGCGGGACGTACCGGGATTCGTGCAAGCCGTGCGAGGATCCGGGCTGGTGAATCTGGTTGAGTACTGGTAGTCGCTCGCGGGCTGCCGCGGCGTCACGGTTGTGCCCTCCGTGCCGCCACCGCGTCCCCCTCGCCGCTAAAACGGCGTCATTATGACATGTCGTGGTCACGTTGATCACGGTCGACGCGACGGCGGCGTGGCACTACTGCGCGCCGCGCCGCGGTCCCGCCCGGCAGCCAGAGGCCGTCACCTTACTCCGGATTGATCATCCCGACCCGGATGGCGTACTTCACCAGATCGGTCCGGTCGTGCGCTCCCAGCTTGACCATGATGTTGGCGCGATGCGCCTGGACGGTCTTGATGGAGAGAGTCAGGAAGTCGGCGATTTCGCGGTTGGTTCTCCCTTCCGCGATCATCTGCAGGATCTCCCGCTCGCGCTCCGTGAGCGGGTCTTCCTCCTCCTGCGTGGGGTTGGTGGCGAGGCGCCGGTAATCGTCAAGCACGGTGGCCGCGATGCTGGGAGAGAAGTACGCCTGGCCCTGGGCCGCCGCCTCGATGGCCGTCACCAACTCCTTCCCCATGGCGCGCTTCAGCACGCAGCCGGTGGCCCCGGCTTTGGCGATTTCCAGGGAATACAGCCGGTTCTCATGCATGGTCAGGATGACGACCTGCACATCCGGCAGCCGCCGGCGGATCTGACGCGTGGCCTCCAACCCGTTCAGGTTCGGCATCGCAATATCCATGACCACCACATCGGGATGCAGGCTCTCGGCGAGATCCAGCGCCTGGCGCCCATCCTCCGCCTCGCCGACGACCTGGATGTTCGGCTCGGCCCCCAGGACCAGCCGCAGGCCTTCACGGACGATGGCGTGATCATCGGCCAGCAGCACCCGCACCGTCACGCACTTGCCTCCACCGGCGCTGCCAGGGGAACGCGGACCTCGACGCGCGTGCCTCGCTCACCGCTGTGAATGTCGACGGTGCCTCCCACTAAAGAGGCGCGCTCGCGCATGCCGTAGAGTCCGAGCCGTCCTTTACGCGTCGGGCGCTCGACCGCCCGGGGGTCGAAACCTCGCCCGTTATCGGTGACCCTCAACACCGCCCCCGCCGGCTCCACTGCCAGGCGGACATGCACGTCACGCGCCAGCGCATGCTTACCGGCGTTGGTCAGCGCTTCCTGAGCGATGCGGAATAGCGCAACCTCAACCTCCGGCGGCAGCACGACGTCGTTGTCAAAATAGGCTTCGACGGCGGCGCGTCCCCCGTAGCTGCGCTCGAACTCCGCGGCAATCCATTCCAGGGCGGCTAACAAACCGGCATCATCCAGGATCGTCGGCCGCAGATCGTGTGAGAGGGCACGCGTCTCGTCCAGCGCTCGGCGGGCCAGGCTGGTCACGCGATCGAAGCAGCGCCGGATAGTGGGATCGCGCGGTAAGTCCCGCTCCAGGAGATCGAGATTGGTGAGGAGCACGGAGAGCGTCTGCGCCGTCTCGTCGTGCAGTTCTCGTGCAATGCGCTTGCGCTCTTCCTCCTGTGCCTGCAGCACGCGGGCCGCCAGCTCCTTGTCGCGCTGTGCCCGCTCGTCCTCGAGATGACGGCGCGCGACGGCCGCCGCCACCACATTGGCCACAGCCTGCAGGAAGTGGATATCGTCCTCGCTGAACGGGCGGTGCTCGTCGCTGAAGACGCTCAGCACGCCGAATGGCCCCGGCTGTCCATGAATAATGACGCTGGCACCGCTATGGACGGCGTGGCGCTGAAGCACCGCGGGAACAGCGAACCGCGTCTCCGTTGCCATATGATCGACGACGACGGGCTCGCCGGTCGCCAGAGCGTATCCGGCCTGCGACCCCGGCCCGGCACCGACACGCTCGTTCGCCACGACACCCTCGTGCCAGCCGCGCCCGGCACAGGCGGTGAGGTGGCGCCCTTCATCGACCATCTCCAGGATCGTGGCATACGGGACACCGAGAGTCTCGGTGACGGTGCGAACGGCATCGTCGAAGAGCTGCGTCAGGTCAGTCGTGGCCAGCGCGCCCTGGCCGAGGGAGGCCACTGCTGCCTGCTTTCGCGTGCGCGCCAGCAACTCCTGCCGGGCACGCCGCCGCTCGGTGAAATCGCGCGCGATGGCATGAACCCCGACGGGCCGGCCGTTATGAATGAGGAGCCGGGTGCTGACTTCCAGCGGCACGATGTGACCGTCGCGCGCCACCATCTCCAGCTCGTAGGTCGTGGGGGTATTGTCCTGCAGCTTCTGCTGGATCATCTGGGCGGCGCGTTGCAGACTGGCCGGGGTGAGCACCTGCGCCATGTTCATCTGCCGGACTTCCTCGCGCGTGTACCCACTGATCGCCTCACCCGCCGCATTGAGAGCGGTAAAGTTGCCGGCGAGATCGATCGTCAGCATCACGTCGTTCGCCGATTCCACCAGATCTTGGTACTGCTCTTCGGACCGAGCCAGGGCGGTGAGCAAAGCGGCGCGCTCGGTTGCGTCGCGCCAGGCACGGGCCACCGCAGCGACGACGGCGGCCGGAGAATCGGCCGGGGCCGGATAGGCTCCGGCGGCGAGCGCGGCGGCGACGTCCGCCGGTGTCCGGCTGGGCACCACAGAGGGACGCCCCTCCGGGCCCGGCCCCACGACCACGTCGGCTTCCTCCGTGCCGGTCAGGACGAGCCCGATTCCGGCCTCCTCGGCTGCGTGCTGGACGGCGTCCGGGGCGACCGCCTCGGTGGTCACCGCCACGCGTAGCTTCTGCCCCAGTCCCTTCGTCATTGCGCCATCATAGTACCGCCGTGACGGCGGCCACATCCTACTCCGGCCCGCGCGAGCGGGGCCGTGCCGACAGCAGTATGAGGAACGCGATCAAGAAGCACCCGATGACCAGTGCCAGCTCACCGATCGTGAGATACCGGCAATCGGTGTCGATGGTGAAGGTCCGCCCGGCAAAGGTGATCGGGCCACAGAGAGCCGTGGGGCCGACGTGCGGTGTCCCGCCGTACGCGACGAGCGCCACGACGCCGAGCAACACCAGCAGGATCGCAACGAGGAACGCCACCCTGAGGTACAGGGTAGCGCATCTGCTAGTGTCCTGCCAGGAACTCCGGCTTTTGTCCGTACAGATCGGCCGCCTCATCACGGCGGCAGCGGATGACGACGCGGTCGCCCGGGACCACCTGCTCGACAGCCGTAAAGGGGATATAGAGACTCTCGACGCCGAAGCCCAGCACCCCGCCGTGGTCAACACGCATGTACATGGTGTCGGCCACCGTCCGCACGCTCTCGGGCTCAGGCTCCACGTCGTAGTAGTGGGGCATCATCGCCGAGCTCGCATCGCCCGTCATCTTCTCCGACGCGGGACCGGCCGCACGGTACCCCTCGGGACTGCTGGGTCCATAACTCGGGGCCGTATCCTCCACCTCGACCTCCCGAACCCGTTCCGACACCGGTAGCTCCTGGTCGAGCTGGATCTGCGGGTAGATATCGGCGACCGTGCCGATTTCCTGACTGTCGGACCCGTAGACGTGCATGCCGGGATGAATGTTTACGTCATTGACGGCCATCGTATCGACGGTGCTCCCCAACCAATCTACCGCAGGGCCGCGGTGAGACCACCTGCCGCAAGAGCCGTGCCCAGGGCGGCTCTCACAACCTTTCCTCTGCCTCGGGGATAGCAGTGGCCTCCTCGTCCTCCGCCGGGGCCTGCAGCTGATCGAAGATGTAGTACAGAGCGACGGCAGCATAGGCAATGAGACTCACGACGGCACTGACGAAGGCGAGTGCCGTCGCCCCCAGATAGATGAGCACGCCCGACGAGAAGCGGGGCCACGAGGCCCTGATCTGCTGAGACGTCAGGGCCTCGGAGAGCAGATCCGGGTGGAAACCCATGTATGCCCACAGCATGCTGAAGCCGATCGACATGAGCGTCATCGTCATTCCATAGACAGCCGCGGCCAGATTCGCGTCATGGCCGGCCTGCAAGGCACGCCCGAGCAGCGCGGTCGGGAAAGGGATGAACGCCACCGTCATCAAGAGGAACAGGTTCAAATAGAGGTAGGGGCGATCCACCCGCCGCACCGCCCGGAAGACGGCATGGTGATTCACCCAGATAATGCCGATGGTGGCAAAGCTGACGATGTAGCTGACGTAGGACGGCCACATCGCCACCAGCGCCGTTCGCAGTGATGTCCCACCGGGCGGCACCTGGACGTTGAAGATGAGGAGCGTAATGGCGACCGCGAACACGCCGTCGCTGAACGCTTCCGTCCGGCTTTTCGACACGGCGCCTCACCTCACGGCGGGTTTCCTCCACCTTAGCGCAGGCGGCCTGCTGCCTTGAGACATGAGAGGCGCCTCTGCTATGTAGCAGAGGCGCCTCGGACGTCGCGCCCGTGGAAACGCGACGTCTCATACGTCGGCAGGTCCTAGCTGCTCACCCTGCCGACTGCTCCACGCGGGCGTGGAGCGCTGCCGGGACATTGGTCCCATCTCAGACTACGGAGTCCTCCGCCCATCTGGGTATCGGGCGTTCACCCTATTCTTGTCGCCACGGCGACCCTAGATATGCCTAAGGCGTTGGCGCTAGCCGGTGGGGAACCAGAGGTCGCGGTAGGGGAAGAGGTACCGATCGGTGAGGAAATTCAAGGTCCGGCGTGCCTGATAAAAACCGTCCGCGACATCGCGCAACAAGGCTGACACCGCATTGGCCTGGGCCAGGCGGTACGAGCGCCGCCCCAATTCCTCCAGCAGTCCGAGCGTGTCCGCGTCGGCGGCCGTGCCGGCCAGCGCCCGCTGCAAGCGTTGCCGCGCGATCGGCACCAGAAAGCGCTCTCCCGCATAGTCCGGGAAGACACCGGCCAGAAAAAGGGAGAGATCCCCTAGGCGGCGATAGAGCGGAGGACGCGACGGCTCCGGCATGGCATCGATCATCTCGATAAGCCGCAGGGGGTCCAGTTCCGAGAACCGGCGACGGCGCGGTCCGCGCCGCGTGCTCGTCCAGTAGCTGCCGCTGGCCACATGCGTGTACGAGGCGAGCAACTCGGCGAGAAAGAGCCGCATGCGCGCGTCGCCGGCAAAGTCGTGCAGGGTCTGCACCTCGAACACGGGAAGACGGCGCCCCGGCCCCATCCACTCCGCGACGAAACGGCTGGCCCGCAGATCGGCGGCACCACGCTCCACCAGCGAGGCAAAGAGGAGAAATGGGGAGGCATGTAGCATCCCATCCCCGTCGGCGAAGAGCGCCTCGTGGAGCCGATCGGACCGCAGGAGGTTCGGCAGCACCTCGGCGTCATCGCGCAGAAAAGCGCGCGTCGTCTCCGGCGACCATCCCGTCACACGTGCCAGGAGCGAAATGTCGGTATCGGAAAGGTGCTCGAGATAGAGAGCGGAATCCATCTGCCTGCCCCCATTATCACCAGGTACCGCCGATTCCTTCCAGACATGCTTTTCGTCGATTCGCTGGTGCGCGCCTACCATGGAGGCAGTCTTGATGGAGGGGTACGTATGTCGATCAACCGCCTGATCCGCGTCCTGGTGGCTCTTGCCGCCGTTTCTCTGGTGGCAATCGCCCCGTCTACTCGCTCGCATGCCGCCGGCTCATCCGGCGCTGCACAGTCGCTCTGTATCGCCCATCACCCTCAAGGTTTCGTCTGGTACACCCGCAGTTGCACCGGACACGACGAGCCGGAAATCGATCCTCTGTCCAATGCAGCGGGCTCCGCCCAGAATCTGACCTGGACCGTGGTTCTTCCCACCGACGGGTCGACGGCGGTGGACGCGGTGGGACCGACCTTCTGGATCGGCGGTGCGGTCAGCGATCCCAACAGTCTGGACAATCAGGCGTTCCTCGAGTTGCAGTTCTATCCCAACAGCATTACGACGGGCTGCACGTCAGGAGGCGGCTACAACGTGACCTATGCCCAGAACGTCTACACGGCGTGCTCTCCCGTCTGGGAAGTGTCCAAGACCGGCAACTCCGAGTCGGCTGCCTTCAACGCCATGCTGACCGACAGCGCGACCGGCGGACCGCTCGAGATGCATGCCGGTGACACCATCACCGACCACCAGTACATCACTCCCGCCCAGGATGGTATGCACATCACCGTCACCGATCTGACCACCGGGCACTCCGGCACCATCGTCCTGAACAGCAAGGTCGATGGTCCGCTCATGCCGGCCTTCAGCGTCCAGAAGTTGGGGAACGCTCTCGCCTGGGGGTTGGTCGACGACGCTCCCAATGCGCTCGTCTGGGAGATCGGCCACACAGGTGACTACACGACCCCGGCCGGTCAGTACTGCGTGCCGGGCAGTGCCGCCAAGCCACCGTGCTACTCCTACGAAATCGATCCGACCAATCAGACGCCGAACTGGCTGGGCTTTACACCCCTTCAGATCAAGAGCGTGACCTTCGGAGGCAGTAACACCACGGACACGCCCGGGACCCCGAACGAGTGGGCGGTGGTCAGCGACTTCGGGGGCACGGCCGAGGTCAACAGCGACTGCGGCGCCGGGAACTACGGGACACCCTTCTGCTGGTACCCCTGGTATGCCTATAACGGCGGGCTGGGGGCCTTCACCTACGGTGGAGACTACGCAGGAACCAAGAACGACTATGGGCAGGCCCTGCAGTTCCAGCAGGCAACGAACTGCCCCAGTCCTTACGGACCGGACACGACGTACTGCTCAACGATTCTGAAGTAGGACGGGGGGGCGGAGGCCGGCGGCCTCCGCCCCGCCTTACCCAAAATCCTCGCCGCGCGGACCCAGATGCGACTCAACGCGCGCCAGGAGCAGGATCGCCACCTTCTGCAATAGAGCCAGCGCCGCGATGATGGAGACGGCGATGACAAAACTGGCCACCAACGTGCCGGTCGGGCCGAAGAGCGAAAAGCCGAGCGCGGTGGCCACAGACGGCGGATGCACGACGTCGAGCGAGATGACGACGATGATCGTCGCAACCATGGCCAGCGCCCCTGCCAGGTAGCCGGGACCGAAAATCAGCGCCGAGCCGATGCCGAATGCCCAGCCCAGTAGCTGGGCAGACAGCATCACGCGCACCCGGTTCATCCGATGGCCGGGAGCCCGGTAGATGAGAAAGGCGCTCGACGCCAGCGACCCAAAGAGAATGGGGTGCTTGATCAGCGCCGAGGTAGCGAGGAAGGCAACCAGCACCACGACGGTGGGGGGAAGCGCCAGGGCCAATTCGGCCAGGACCCGGTCACGGTAGCGCAGCCGCTGCGCCCAGACCGTTCGCCAGAACGGCACGTTTGCCGGTGGGACGTCCTCTCTCTGCTGCATGGCCGATAGCGCTCTCTGCATGTCCGGGGCCACAGTCCGAAACAGGCAGCGGCAAATCGACAGTCGGACAGGCCGTCTCGACTTCTGGGGCTTCTATAGGGCTCGTGCATTATCCCGTCGTGGTCGCCCCGCGTGGGGACCAACTCGGTGTGGTCTAAGTCAGGCTGGCCGGCACTCGGGATACTGCTGGCGAATGTCGGGAGGAAGGCGCATGCTCGGAGTATCTCCCCATCCTG
>JAJPIP010000080.1 GCA_021324655.1 Pseudomonadota bacterium | reverse complement strand
GTGCGCTTTGTGGATTGATAGCGAGGTCGGGGCTGGCGGCCACTCGGGGCCGCCACTACGGGGCCGCCAGTACGGGGCCGCCAGGAGGGGCCGTGCCGACGGTGCCGCCACCTGGGGTGCCGCCGCCTGGGGGCCGGTGACGGTGTTACCGGATGGCCGCTTTCTCGCTTGCCGTATACCGCAGGCCATGCCCGAAGGGAAAGAGCGGATTCTCCACATCAAAGGGAACATCCTCCTTCTGGCGTCGGACCGACTCCATCGACGACGGCATGGTGAAGGGAAGGCTGCCCTCCGGTTCGGCGCGGCCGAAGATGACGTCGAGCACCGCTTCATCGGAGGCGCCGAAGAAGGCCAGCAGACCGGCGCTTTCACCGGCGATCTCCGGGATCACTGCCGGACGATCAAGCTCGATCGCCACCACGCCGGGGACCGTCTCCAGAATCGTCAGGATACGCTGGCGTTCCTCCTCCGGGAAGCTCAGATCACCGGCGTGGAAGTGACGCTCCAGGAAATCGCCGGTGCGTTGCTCATAGGGGGCGGCGAGGCGCAGCAGGGCGACATCCGCCTCCCGCGCCGAGGCGACGACCTCGCAGTAGGAGCGCGCGATCTCCGGGTTGAAGCCTTCGACGTAAAGGCGGGGCTGACCGCGCAGGGGTAGCATACGAGTCCCCGCCGCCTCGGCGTTGCGCAGCAGAACCACAGACCGGCGCTGCGCTCGGTCGCCGGCCTCACGGAACCGGTCGCTGCCGACAATCCGCTCCGCCGCATCCGGATCGAGATAGGGATTGTCGAACAGCCCGAGGCGGAACTTCTCGCGCAGCAGGCGGCGGACCGACACGTCGATCCGCCCCTCAGTCACCTTACCGGCACGGACCAGCGCGGCGACCACCTCCGGGCACTGTTCGCCGCCGAACTGATCCACTCCCGCGTCGAGCGCCTTCTGCACCCGCTGTTCCACCGTCAGGTGTTCGACACCCCAGGCGCGGGCGTCCATCGCGAAATCGCCGAATCGCTTGTCGGTCAGCAGACCCCAGTCGGTGCAGACGATGCCATCGAACCCGTAGCGGCCGCGCAGCAGACCGGAGATGACGTCGGCATTGAAGCCGAACCCCACCTCTTCCAACGGGAGGCCGACCGGCATCCCGTAGTACGGCATGATCTGCGACGTGCCGGCGGCGAAGGCCGCCTCGAAGGGGATCAGATGATAGTCGAAGTTGTTGCCGGGGTAGACCTGCTCGCGGCCGTAGGCAAAGTGAGCATCCTCGCCGTCCTTCTGCGGTCCGCCGCCGGGGAAGTGCTTGGTCATGCAGGCCACGCTCTGCGGTCCCAGCGTCTTGCCCTGGAAGCCGCGGATATAGGCAGCGGTGAGCTTCGCCGATAGCTCGGCATCCTCCCCGAAGGTGCCGTTGATGCGCGCCCAGCGCGGCTCGGTGGCGAGATCGGCCATGGGGTGGAGGGCCACGCGAATGCCGAGGGCGATGTACTCCTGCCGGGCGATGTCGGCGAATTCTTCCACGAGGGCCGCGTCGCCCATGGCGGCCAGACCAATCGGTTCCGGCCAGGCCGAGAAATGGCCGGCCAGGGCGCCGGTTGCTTCGTTGTTGGTGAAGGCGTGGCGCGGGTCGGAGGAGATGGTGACCGGAATGCCGAGCCGCGTCTCTTCCGCCGCCCGTTGCAGGTCGTTCACCCATTCCGCCATACGCCGCGGCTCGGGGATGCCGAACACATTGAAGTGGGTAATGTGTGCAGCGTGGACCACGTCCCGCGTCGCCGGCCCGCGGTTCGGACCGAACCCGACGCCGGTATTGGCCGGCGGATGGAACATCTGGCCCGCCTTCTCCTCCAGCGTCATCTGTTCCAGGAGATCGTCAACCCGCTCGTCGATCGGACGGCTCGGATCCTCGTACGGATCCATCCGCCCGTTGCCATTGAGATCGCGATAGCCCTCTGCCATCTCGTCCTCCTCGTTCGTGACCGATGATAGGGGTACGGGCCGTGCATCACGGTGCGGGAGGAGACATGACGGGCGACTCGAGCTTTATTCATCGCTATATCCCGGCGGCGCAACCCGGCCTGCCCACCCTGCTCCTGCTCCATGGGACGGGCGGGGACGAGGAGGATCTCCTCCCGCTGGGTCGGATGCTGTTACCGGGAGCCGGGCTGCTCTCGCCCCGGGGACCAGTCCTCGAGAACGGCATGCCGCGTTTCTTCCGCCGTCTGGATATCGGCATCTTTGACCTGGAGGATTTGCAGCGACGCAGTGCCGTTCTCGCCGCGTTCATCCGGGAGGCGGCCGAGCAGTATCACTTCGCTGCCGGGAACGTCATTGCCGCCGGCTACTCCAACGGTGCCAACATCGCGGCGGCCCTCCTCCTGCTGCATCCCGGTGTTCTGGCCGGCGCCGCCCTCTTCCATGCCACGGTGCCGCTCGAGCCGGAGACGAAGGTGGACCTCAGCGAGATCCCTGTATTCATCAGTGGTGGACGCATGGACCCGCTGGTCCCGGCGGCCGAGACCGAACGGCTGGCCGAGATGCTGCGAACGGACGGCGCGGCGGTGACGGTTCATTGGGAGCCGGGCGGACATGCCCTGGCCCGCGGCGAGGTCGCGGCGGCGCACGACTGGCTGGCCGGGGTCGTGCGTGAGCGCTAGTCCACTCGGAGCCCTCCCAGCCTCCTCTCCGCTCTCGCGACGTCACATCCTGCTGCTGGCTGCCGCCACCGGTCTGGCCGTCGCCAACCTCTACTACGCGCAGCCGCTACTGGCGCAGATCGCCCGCTCCTTCCACGCGTCGGACGGACAGGCCGGTCTGGTCGTCACGCTGACGCAGGTCGGCTACGCCGCGGGGCTGGCGTTTCTCGTGCCGCTCGGCGACGTGCCGGCGCGCTACCGTCTGGTCGTCGCCGTCTTGCTGGTGGCTGCGGCCGCTCTCGCCCTCGCCGCCTTCGCTCCCTCCATCACTCTCCTCGCCCTGTTTGGCGCCGCTATTGGTCTGACCTCCGTCGTCGCTCAGATCCTGGTCCCTTTCGCCGCCGACCTGGCCGCGGATGAGGATCGCGGCCGCGTCGTCGGCACGGTGATGAGCGGCCTCCTTATCGGCATCCTGCTGGCGCGGACCGTCTCGGGCATCGTCGCCGCCCTCAGCAGCTGGCGGGTCATGTTTGGACTCGCCGCGATCCTCATGGTGGCGCTGGCCGCCGTGCTGTGGCGCGCTCTGCCGCGTGACTGCCCGACCGGCCCGCTCTCGTACGGCTCCTTGCTGCGCTCGATCCTCGACCTGGTGCGCCGCAACGCGATCCTGCGGCAGCGCTCGCTCTACGGCGCGCTCGGCTTTGCCGCCTTCAGTGTCTTCTGGACCACCGCCGCCTTCCTCTTGGCCGGACCACCGTACCACTACGGCGCCGCCCTCATCGGGGCCTTCGGACTCGTTGGCGCGGCCGGCGCGCTTATGGCCTCCGTCGCGGGGCGTCTGGCGGATCGTGGCTATGCCCGCTGGACCACTCTCCTTTTCGCCGCCTGCATCGCCGCCTCCTTCGTCCTGCTCTACGCGGGCGCGCACCTGCTGCCGGTGCTCATTGCCGGGATCATCGTCCTCGATATTGGGACGCAGGGTCTCCATATCACCAATCAGAGCGTCATCTACAGCACAGGTGGAGGCGCGCGCAGCCGCCTCACCACCGCCTACATGACCACCTACTTCGTCGGGGGTGCCGCCGGTTCGGCCCTCAGCGTGGCCATCTACACCGTGCACGGTTGGGGCGGCGTCTGTGTCCTCGGCGCCGCGCTGGGCGCAGCCGCCATCCTCCTCTGGCTGCTGCGTGACATGCGATCCAGGGTGCTGTAGCAACTTCCCCTTTGCAACTACAGGTGAACCAGCAGGGCGCGCATGGATCGGGCCAATCCCCTCACCGTCGCACGGGGAGTCCATCCCTTCCCTCGATTGTCCTGCTGCTTCTTCCATGCTTGCAGCATGCGGCGCCGCTCCGAGCGTCGCAATCCTTCATTGACGTTTTCCTGGTGCAGTGCTTCCAGCGCTTGATGGGAGATGTACATGTGATCCTCCTTGGGGCTTATCGGTGCCTGATTTCGAGGTACAGTCTGATCCGATTTGGCGTCGATGCCCACGAGCAGTCCACACGGTTGCCGGCACACTTCACCACGCAGTTGTCCACGCGATGCACGGGAGGGGAACCCACGACGTCCCCACGTTCTGGCAAGATTGGGCAGAAAAACGCGCGGGATAAGGCACTGTGGTCACGGTTCGCCCTTCGGCATTTGGTTCTCTGCTCAAGCGCTATCGGACCGCCGCCGGGCTGACGCAGGAGGAGCTGGCGGAGCGCGCCCGACTGAGTACGCGCGCCGTCAGTGATCTCGAGCGCGGCGTACGCCGGAGTCCGTACCGTGACACGGTGCAGCAACTGGCCGATGCGCTCGGCCTGGACGCACCAGAGCGCAGCGGGCTGGAGCGGGCAGCGCGGGGAGTGTCACCCGTCACCGACATGCCGGACGATGGGCATGGAAGGTCCGGCCGCGAGAAGGCCGCCATCCGCACATTTCTGATCGCCGATGTCCGGGGCTACACGCGCTTCACGGTCGACCAGGGTGATGAGGCAGCGGCGCAGCTCGCCGTTGCCTTTGCTGCCATCGCCCGCGAGGTTGCGGCGCAGCACGAGGGAGAGGTCGTCGAATTGCGGGGAGATGAAGCGCTCCTCGTCTTCGACTCGGCCCGCCATGCCCTCCGTGCGGCCGTCGCTCTGCAAGAGAGGTGCGCCGAGCAGTCGGCAGTTGATCCATCGTTGCCGCTTCACGTCGGAGTTGGGCTGGATGCGGGAGAGGCAATTCCGGTCGAAGGAGGCTTTCGTGGTGGCGCCCTCAATCTGGCGGCCCGCCTCTGCTCGCTCGCCGGCGGGGGCGAGATCCTTTGTAGCGAGACCGTGCTCGGAATCGCGCGCAAGACGGACGGCATCGCCCTGGCGGATCGCGGCGATGTGACCCTCAAAGGACTGGCGGCTCCCGTGCGGGTGATGCAGGTCGCGCCGGAAGGGGAGCTGCCGGCTGAGCTTCCCCCCTTGCAGCCGATCCTGGACGCGCATCCCACCAATCTCCCCGATGAGCCGACCCCGTTTATCGGACGGGAGACGGAGATCGCTCAGGTCACGGGACTCCTCCGCAATCCGCACGTCCGGATGGTCACTCTCACCGGTCCGGGCGGCACGGGGAAGACACGGCTGGCCCTCCAGGTCGGCCGCAGCCATCTCCAGGACTTCCGTGATGGCGTCTTCTTTGTCGATCTCGCCCCGCTGGCCGATCCCGATCTTGTCCCGTCCGCGATTGCCGAGGCGCTGAGCGTCGAGATCAGGGCAGGCGTTTCTGCCGTATCCGGCTTGACCGATGTCCTCGAGCGCAAACACCTCCTTCTCGTGCTCGATAACTTTGAGCATCTGCTTGCCGCGGCGCCGGTCGTGGCCGATCTTCTTGAGCGATGTCGGGAGCTGCACGTCCTTGTCACCAGCCGCACCCCTTTGCATCTCTCCTGGGAACACGAGCATGTCGTCCCGCCGCTCTTACTACCCGATCCCAACGACATCGCCGATCCGGACCGTCTCGCCCATATCGAGGCAGTCGCACTCTTCTGTGAGCGGGCCCGAGCGGCGCGGAGTTCCTTTGCCGTTACCAGCGAGAATGCGTCCGCGCTCGCCGAGATCTGCCATCGCCTCGACGGCTTGCCACTTGCCCTCGAGCTGGCGGCCGCCCGGACCCGTCTCTTCTCGCCGCAGGCCCTCCTCGAGAGGCTGGATAAGCGCCTGCAGTTACTCACGGGCGGGGCGCGCGATCGTCCCACCCGACAGCAGACACTGCGGGGCGCCGTCGACTGGAGCTACAGCTTGCTGGAGGAGGAGGAGAAGGGACTCTTTGCTCGGCTCTCCGTCTTCTGGGGCGGCTGTACCCTCGCGGCTGCCGGCGCGGTGGCGGGAGATCAGGGAGACGACGTACTGGACGGCGTGGCGTCCCTGGTCGAGCAGAGCCTGCTGCGGCAGAGCGGAGAGCAAGAGCCGCGCTTTGTCATGCTGGAGACGATTCGGGAGTACGCCGCCGAGCGGCTGGAGGACCTGGGTGATGCCGAGCAGCTGAGGGAAGAGCATGCCGGGTACTACCTCGTCCTTGCCGAAGAAGGGGCGGTTGCCTTGCAGAAGCCGGAGCCGGGACCATGGCTCGAACGGCTCGAGGACGAGCGCGACAATCTACGGACGGTGCTGAAGCGGTTCCAGGAGCGCGGCGATGTCGATCGCGGCTTGCGTCTGGCACTCGCCCTGCAGCGGTTCTGGATGGTGCGTGGCCCTCTGAGTGAGGGACGGCGCTGGCTGGAAAGCTTCGGTGCTCTTGGAGGCGCGGCCTCCCTCCGAGCAGCCGCCCTCTCCGCCGCCGGCCGAATTGCCGCCGCGGAGGGCCGCCTCCGTGACTCGGCGGACCTGGTCGAGCGCAGCCTGCGCCTTTATGAACAGCTGGGTGATCAACGGGGCCGTGCCGAAGGGCTGGGCGGGTTGGCCCATGCCTGGTATCACTCCGGGGAGGTCGAGCGCGCCGACGAGCTCCTGCGGCGGACCGAGATGGAGGCACGGGAATCCGGGGACGAGAGGTTGCTGGCCGCATCACTCCGCTTCCAGGCGTCGTTTGCCGAGGAGCGGCGAGATGCGGAGCGGAGCCGGCTCTTCGGCGAAGAGAGTCTCGCGCTCTACCGGACGCAGGAAGACGACGAGGGTGTCGCCGACGTGTTGCGCATCCTGGCGGGTGCGGCCTATGGTGCCGGTGATCGACAGAAAGCACGACGCCTGATTGACGAACTGTTGATCCTCCTGCGCCGAGCACCTCTCGGATCACAGGAGGAAGAGTGGCTCGAGCCTCTCGCCTATCGGGCCCGTATGCTCGGGGACTATGACTATGCCGCGCGCATCCTGACGGCACTGGCGGGGCGGTCTGAGGCGGCAGGCGACCGGCGGGTGGCCGCCTATGCCAGGACAGGGTTGGGCTTGCTGGCACGGGAGCGGGGAGACTACGCTCGCGCCGCTGCTCTCTACGGGGTGAGCCTGACGGAGCTGCAGGAGGTGGGAGATCTCCTCGGCGGCTGCCGCGCCCTCATCGGCTTGAGCGATGTCTTCCGCGATCAGGGAGATGCCGACCGGGTGATCGAGCTCTGCGAGGAAGGTCTCGCGATGCTTCGGGAGGCCGGAGATGCCTATCTCGGTGGGTTTGCGCTGCACAACCTGGGCATGGCCGCCTGGTTCCAGGGAGACCTCGACCGAGCAGAGCACCTGTTCGACGAAGCCCTCAGCATCTTCCGGAGGCAAAAGACCGTCGTCGATGCCACGGAAGTCCTCGCCGGCACGGGCCTGCTGGCTCTCGACCGGGGCCGGTACGACCGAGCGGCCGCGATCCTCGCCGAGTGCCTCGTCACCACCACTGCTATTGGAAGTCGCTGGATGATGGGGACGCTCCTGGAAGGCATGGCAGGCGTGGCCGCCGGCACGGGTCGGGCAGAGCGCGCGGCCCGACTCTTCGGAGCGGCCGAGACGGCGCGCGAGGATCTCGGTACCCCACGGTGGCCCGCGCTCCAGGGCCTCTATGTCCGCCACGTCGCCACCATCATGGAGGTCCTGGGGCCAGAGCGTTACCGTCAGATCGTGGAGCAGGGTCGAGCGATGACTCTCGACGAAGCCGTCTCCTTCGCGTTGCAGGAGCGAAGCGACCCGTAGCAGGGGCCGTCATGGCGAACTGTCCGGGAATCGGAGAGCGGGGTTATAGACAGACGGCGCCGGACGTGGTGTAATGGTGTCGCGTTGGCGAGCAGAGATCTCATGACAGATCATCGCAACGTCTGGAAAGGTCGCCTTGGTGGCAGCTGTTCTCTATCGTCCTTCAGTCCTTGTCGCTGCCGTGCCGGCGGCCTCTGACGACGCCTAAGCACCTCCTCCGCGGGCGCTGAACTCGTTCATCGGTCCCTTCCCGGGATAGCGAACCGACGCCTTGGGTGCTCCGACGTCGTCCGCCGACACGGCCGACGTAGCGCTTGAGGCTCAGCCATGCCCTGTGACCGGGGTATTTCCTGGTCCCCGGGCCGGAAGTCTACCCACGCGGCTGAGCGCGGCATAACGCTGTAAGCAGTCTGACATCCATCTACCCAGGCCGGTCGGATTGGCCGGTCATGAAAGAGAGAAGCCCTCTATGTTGCCGAAACTTGTCCTTGTGCGGACCTCACACCACAACACAACACCCGTACCAATTACTCGTCCGCGCCCCTTCGGGTGGCGCTCCCCGTTGTTGTGGAGGACCACACCTTGTCCAGAACGTACCGGTATTCCGCCGACGATGCGCGGAATGCCCCCAAACACTCCGGGCGAAACCGATTGGAGAGACCCTTCCGTTGCGCGCAGTGCAAGGCGATGGTCGGGCCGGTCCCCTACGGTGGCAGCCATCGCAACCACTGTCCCTACTGCCTCTACTCGCGACACGTCGACGGCCGTGTGCCGGGCGACCGCGCGAGCACCTGTGGCGGGAGGATGGCCCCGATCGGCACCTTCTCGCGCCGCAACGGGGAGCACGTCGTCGTGCACCACTGCCTCAGTTGCCGCTTCGAACGCTACAACCGCATCGCCGCCGACGATGACTTCGATCTGGTGGTGAGCCTGCCGGTTGTCGATTGCCGGCCGCGCCGGAAGCCCGCACCGGTGTCGACGGAGGAACTATCGGCGTAGACATCGCCCGGAAACCGCCGCGAGCCGAGGCCGTCTTACAGGGACGGCCTCGGCTCTCACCTCCTGGCGCCGCACCGCTCGCCGATGACCGACCGCGTGAACCTGTCGGTCAAAGCTTTTGCCTGTCATCTGGCACCTATAGATGAGGGATTCATATGAGTAACGTCGACGGCGTGGCCGCGGAGGCCGGACAGGGCGATCTCTACGCCGCGGGCTCCATCAACACCTTCTACTTGCCGGTCGCTGATGCGGCCGTTCCGACGTCGACAGCGGTGGCTACCGTTCACGATCTACTGCAGGGTGCCGTCTATATGTCACGGGACATGGCGCTCGCGCGTCTCTACCCTGCCATCGATCCCCTGGTGTCGTGGTCACATGTCCTGCGAGAGGACGTTGTGGGCGCGGACCACGTGGCGGTCGCCCGGCAGGTGCGTGACGTGCTGTGCCGTGTGCCGCTGTCCGGCGAGCCGGTCGAGCGGACGGCAGGGGATCAGACGCTGCGTGCCACGGCAGAACGCCTTCGCGCCTATCTGACGCAGCCGTTCTACGTCGCCGAACCCTACACGAAGTTGGCCGGTGAGTTCGTGCCGGTCGCCCAGACCGTCCGTGACTGCCGCGAGATTCTGAGTGGCAAGTACAAAGACATTCCCGCCGCGGACCTCTACTTCAAGGGCGGTCTGGATTGTAGGGGCAAGCTCTAGCGGAAACCGATCATGAAGCAGGGGAGGGAAATGCCGTCGGATTCCTCATAGCGTCTCGATTGTCCCCATTGAAATGAACAGTCGCCACTCGCTGTCCTGCGGCCGCTGGAACCCGTAGTGCTCGTAGAAGCCGCGAGCGACAACGTCCTTCGCGTCGACCACCACCGCGACCGCGCCGATCGTGTCTCTCAGGTGCGCTGCCCGCTTCAGAGCGTCAACCAACAGCACGCCGCCCAAACCTCGTCCCCGGTATGTAGGGTCCGACGATACCGCCAGCCGTCCTAGCAGGATCACCGGCAGGTGGGGATAACGAGGTAGACGTCCGGCTTCTCCCTCGGGCACGGCGGTCGTCTCCACCGAGGCGGCACTCAGCGTGTAGTAGCCGGCGATGGCATCATCTTGGGCATCGTAGAGGACCCAGACCACGGCCACATTGCGGCGCATGTCCTGTCCCGCCCGATCGTGGAGATACGCGTCCAGCTCAGGGACGCCGCAGGAGAAAGCCTGGCGAAGCCGTCGGTGCGACGCGGTGAGCCGTTCTACCCGATACCGGGGCTTCGTCACGACTCGGTGACGAGCAGCTTTCGGTGACGCTCCGAGGACTCGCGCAGACTCTCGGTCGGAGCCGCTGGGTGGAGCACCGCCTCCACGAAAGCACGGCTATCCCGCGCCGTCAGCGTGATGACCTCCCTCTCACGGATCACGCGCTCGGCCTCGACGGTGAGCGCGCTAAGCACGAAATCGGTGAGAGATCGGCCCAAGAGGTCGGCGGCATGCTGGAGCAGTGCCTTTTGCTCGGCGGTGAGGCGCGCCTCGAGCCGTTCGCTCTTCACCCCCTGGTCGCCGGACGTCCTCAGCTTCTCTCCGGTGCTACCTGGCATCTGCTCCCTCTTCGTCCACTGCAACGAGCACGGACTAATTGTACGGCCTCGGGCCGTACAAATCCATCTTCTGTGCAGGGCGCGTGGAGTCGCCCTCGGCGGGGCGCGCTCACGATGCGCCCCGGCGCATGCTACCCTTTGCGGCGACCAGCACCAACGCGACCGAGGATCAGCCGTGGTTCATCTGGAACGCGCCGCAGCGTTTGTCGGGCGGCATGGAACCGACGTGGAGCGGGCCCGCCTCGCGTCCCTTCTGACCGGGCGAGCACCGTCGGAGACCATTGTCGATGCGCTCTTTGCCGGACAGCGTCCCGACGGCGGTTGGTCCCCGTTCTGGGCTTCCGACTACAGTTCGCGGGACGCCACCTGCTATCGGCTGGCGCAGGCGGATCAGCTCGGCCTGAACTCGGCAGAACCGGTGCAACGGGCCGTCCGATTTCTGCTGGCACGGCAAGCATCCGACGGGAGCTGGCAGGAGGATTCGAGCGTCCGGGATGCGGCCCCTCCCTGGGCCCAGCCGGGTGATCCGGCGGCTCGGCTCTATCTCACCGCCAACTGCGGGTACTGGCTGGCAATCCTGGAGAGTGAGACCGAGGCTGCCGGCCGCGCGGCGCGCTTTCTGGCCGGACATCTCGGCGACGACGGCAGCCTCCCGACGTTTCCTCATTCCCACTGGCTCGCCGCCGGCCTCTGGTATCGGACAGGCGAAACGGCTGCCGCCGAAGCAGTTCTGGGCCACCTGACGAGGTGCCTCTCGCGTCTGGCGGCCAGCAACCTCGGCTGGCTGGTGGTCACCCTCCAGGGGGTCGGACTGCCGGCCGGTCATCCACTTCTGCGGCAGGCAACAGACCGACTGGCGGCAGAACAGCAACCGGACGGACGATGGGTGAGCGAGGACGGCCCGGAGCGGGATGTCCACGCGACTCTGGAAGCACTGCGGGCCATCCGCGGCGGTATGACGACGTCGGTACCGGACATTGATCCATCAATCTGAGCACAGAGATTTCACACATCAGCTCTCCGGCTACCGTGACCACTTCCGTGGACCGCACCTCGACATGGTCATCGGATCGATGCTGGTGGGCAACACCGCGGGTCAACTGTGGATTGTTCAGGAGAAGAGCCCGCCCCTGTTGGTCCTGTGGGACAAAGGCAACCAGGTCTTCTACCTGGCCGGTGATGTCGAGTCGGACGCATCCCTTGACGCGCTTCGGTCAACGGTGACCGATCAACTGCTGCCGGAGGCCCGGGCGGCCGGCGTGCGTCGTTTCAAGGTCCGGGCGCTGTCTCCTTCACTCGAGACGAGCCTGCCGCGCCTCTTTCCTCTTCCTCTCCGTCCCACCATCACCCGCTTCGCGGTGCACGACACGGCCCGGCATCGCGGCGGCCCGCGCCCTCACCTCCCCGGCGTGATATTCCTCCCGATCACGCCGGAGCTCCTCGCGAGCGATAAGCCGGCGGGCATGGAGTATGTCCGTGAGGAGATACAGGGGATGTGGCCCTCGGACGATCGATTCCATGCCCACGGGTTCGGGATTCTGGCTGTAGCCGGTAATGAGGTGATCTGCTGGTGTACGGCGGAGTACGTTGGCCCAACGTATTGCGGCATCGGGATCGCCACCGCCGAGGACTTCCAGGGGCGCGGGGTGGCGACCGCCGCGGCCGGTCGCTTCGTTCGGGAAGCCCGCGTGCGTGGCCTGACGCCGTGCTGGGAGTGTGATACCGCCAATATCGCCTCGGTGCGGGTGGCGGAGAAGGCCGGGTTTGTCCGGCAAGCCGAAGAAACGTATTGGATCGGATCCCTGGATGTGAGGTGAGGTTGGCGACCGGTCAGTACGACGACTATCCGGCCGAGTATGCCGCGTACGTGGCGCGGCGGGAAGAGGGCGGCGTGGACGGCGACCCTCTCGGCATCTTGCCGCGATTCCTGGCGCTCCTGGGGGACGTCGCTGGTCAATCTGTTCTCGATGCCGGGTGCGGCGAGGGATATCTGGCCCGGGTGCTCGCGGGCCGTGGAGCGCGTGTCACGGGCATCGACATCTCACCGCGCCTCATCGCGTTGGCTCGTCAGAAGACGCCGGGGGGAGAAATCAGCTACCGCGTCGCGGATCTCAGTGCCTGCACACCGGAGGACGCCAACCGTTTCGACGCCGTCACCACCTTCCTCGTCTTGAACGACGTGGAGGACTATCGGAGCTTTGCTGCCGGCCTCGCCTCACTCCTGAAGCCGGGAGGGAGGATGGTCCACGCCTTCAACAACCCCTACGGCGCCGTCGTCCGCGAGCATGTCGCTAACTACTTTGACTCCGGCGCGGTGAGTCCCTACGTCGGGCTGTGGGAAATCGGCATCAAGACGTACCTTCATCACCGCACGCTCGAAGAGTATCTGGATGCGTTTCTGGTCACTGGTCTGCGTCTGACGAAGCTCGCCGATCTGACCGGACGAGCGATCGTGCACGAACCGGGCAGCATTCTGCCGGAGGGCTATCTATTCCCGCGGTTCATGCTGCTCGCCTTCAGTAAGCCCGAATAGAGCAGGCCATTGCATGGTTGCCGGCAACAACGGCATCAACCCTATCGTGAACGCTCCAGCTCCTGCCGTATCGCCTCGATCACCGTATCGGTGAACTGCGTCGTCGTGGCGTCGCCGCCCAGGTCCACGGTGCGCGTCCCGTGGCCGACTGTCTCGATCGTCGCTTTCTGGATGGCGTGCGCGGCGTGCTGCGCGGCGGCATCTTCCGGGAAGTGAGCCAGCAGAGCGCCGGCGGCCAGGATCATGGCCATGGGGTTGGCCAGGTTCTTCCGGTAGAGGCGGGGCGCCGTGCCGTGCGGCGCCTCCGACATGACCACGTCGATGTGGAAGCTCTCGTCGAAGCTGAGCAGCAGCGACTCAGCGCCGGCTATGGTGCCGTAGAGCTGGAGGACGAGGTCGCTCAGGATATCGCCGTCGCGGTTCAGCGCCGGGATGACCAACGGCTCGCCGGTGGTGGTCAGCAGCAGGGCGAAGGTGGCGTCGATGAGGAGCGGTTCGTAGGGGACATCCGGGTGCCGCTGCGCCGCCGCGTCCATCTCCTCCTTGAACATGCCCTCGTAGATCGCGCTCACCGTGAACTTCGGCCCGCCGAAGACCTTGGCGCCCATCCGCTCCGCCTGCATAAAGGCATACTCGGCGACGGCGCGGCAGGTGGCCCGGCTGATGTGCTCGGTCCGGTACGCGACCTGGTCCAGCCCTTCACCCTCGCGCCACTCCTTTGCGCCATACGCGCCGTCCACCGCCATGCGAATGACCGAGATCGGATTGTGGATGCCGGCCACCGGCGGGACGCCGGGGATCCGCCGGCCGGTGCGGACGATCACCTTGCCGTTGATCTCCCGCCGCAGGATGGCATTGGGCGAGCCGACATCCCCTTTCTGTTCCGGGGTAACGGTCGCGGCCTTCAGTCCGAAGCCCACCTCGCGCATGGCGGCGGCTGCCTCGTGGACGACGGCGTTCTGGGTGCGGCGCCGGTTCTCCAGGGAGAGATCGTAGGTAATGAGATCGATCGGGAAGCCGATGACGTCCGGTTGCAGGACGCGAAGCGCTTCATCCAGGAGCTCCTGGCCGGTCTCGTCGCCCTGCAGGACGACGATGGTCCGATCACGCATCGCTCGGCTCGCGCTCCTGTTGTCGTTGAGCAGCGTGCTCGAACAGTCCGCCTTCACCGTGCAGGAAGAAGAACTCGGCCGCATCCACCAGCGACGGGTCGGTCTGCGCCGCCAGGCGGAGGCGCACGACCAGATGGTGGAACATCTTGTCGATCAGGCGGTGCGTGAGGGATTCCACGGCGGCGCGCTCCCGGTCGGTCAGGCCGGCCAGTTGTGGGGCCACCCGGCGGAGCTCCGCCTCCGAGACTGCCTCGACATGCTCGCGCAGATTGGCGATGATGGGCGCCACCCGGCGCGTCATCGCCCAGGCCAGAAAGCCCTGTGTCTCCGCCGCGATGACCGCTTCCATCATCCGAATGTCGGCTTCCCAGTCGCCGGCGTCCGGTAGGATATCGTCGAGGTCGAGCAGGGTCACTCCCGTCCGGCCGGCGGCTGCCGGCTCGATATCGCGGGGGACGGCGAGATCGATCAGGAGAAGGTCGCGCGCCGGAAGATCGTCCGCGCTCAGGATCTGATGCGGCGCGCTGGTGGCGGCGATGACGAGATCCACGTGCGGCAGCACGCGGGACACATCGCGCAGCGGGACCGGGCGCCCGCCCAGGCGGGCGGCGAGATCCACCGCGACCGAGACGGTCCGATTCGCGATATAGAGCGTCATGCCCCGCCGCCGTACCTCGGCGGCGGCCTCACGCGCCACCTCACCGCCGCCGATCACCAAAGCCGAGCGCCCCGGCAGCGCGCCCAGCATCTCCCCGGCACGGCGCACCGCCTCCGCGGCGACGGACACGTGAACCTTGCCCAGCGAGGCGCCGGCGCGGGCCTGCCGCGCGCAGCTGATGGCGGCGCGGAAGAGGGCGTGGAGATTGGGACCGATCGTGCCGGCGCTCTCCGCCGTTTCGAGCGCTTCCCGCACCTGTCCCAGGATCTGCTGTTCTCCCAATACCCGCGATTCCAGTCCCGAGGCCACCCGGAAAAGATGCTCGATCGCGTCACGCTCGTCCCAGCGCTGCATCGCCGCGGCGTACTGGCCGGCGGGATCGAGGAGACGTACCGCTTGATCCGCGGCCGGCTCGGCCTCCTCCGCCCAGAGATAGATCTCGGTCCGGTTGCAGGTAGCGAGGATGGCCACCTCGGAGCCGGTGCGGTGGAGATCGGCGCTGATCCGGGCGACGTCGCCGGGATCCAGGGCGAGGCCCTCACGAACGTCGATGGGGGCCGTGCGGTGTTCGACGCCGACGGCGAGAAAAGGCATGCGCGCTCCGTCGGGGGAATGATACCGTCAGAGGACGGGCATGACGGAGTGATGTCCCCTTACTGCCGCTCCGTCACGCTTCTCCTCAGTGTATCGCAGCGTCTTGCCCGTACCCGCTTGGGAGTGGCCCGGCCGGCCAGGACGACTGACGTCGATCACGGGCCGGAGCTCACCCCCTCAACAGGGTGGGGCCGCCCTACAAGGTTGGATACCGCGCCTTGCGTCTACCGGTGGGCGCCGGTCGGCGACTGGGGGTCCGGGACCAGTCCCAGGACGACGCCGACACCCGTTCCCAGCGCCGCGACCACGCGGCCGATGGTGGATAGGATACGCATAATATGTCTCCAAAATGCGGTTGAGGGACAGCTTGCGCCGTCCCTCGTCCAGTAGGCGCTTGCGTGCTGAGCCCGCCTACCTATTCAGTTATCCTAGATTCACTATAGGGACGGTAGATTACAGCCAGATTAGACCTGGCTTAACGTTTCGTGAAGTCCTCTTTTTCCCGTCTTTTTGTCCTTCTTTTGTCCCTTTTCCATACGCGGAAGGGATACATCCTTGGGCCCAGGTCATCGCCGGCGGGGACAATTCCGGCACGTGTCGGAGGTGTGTGTCCGCCATTATTACGGCGCACCCGGATTTGTGGATCACGCATTTGCATTCTTCCCCGACTGGAATAATGCCTTATGTCTTTCCCTGCCATCTCCGTCATCGTGCCGACGCGGAATCGGGCCCGTCTCCTGGAGCGCCTCCTCGCCTCCCTACGGGAGGTTGCATATCCCGATTGGGAGGTCATCGTCGTGGACGACGGATCGACGGATGACACGGCGGCGGTGACCGCCCGCGCCCGGGCGGCCGGTCTGCCGGTCCGCTACCTCTATCAGTCTTGGGCCAAGATGGGCGCGGCGCGCAATCTGGGACAGGCGCATGCGCGCGGCGAGATCCTCGCCTTTACCGATGACGATTGCGTGGTGCGGCCGGGCTGGCTGCAGGCTCTGGCGGCGGCCTTCGAGCGGTCACCCCAGGCGGTCGGTGTGCAAGGCCGAACGGTGACGGAGCGGGCCGCGATGACGCCGTTCACTCGCCAGATCGAGCAGCTGGAGGGAGGACCGCCCTACCGCACCTGCAATATCGCCTACCGTGCCGATGTCGTGCGCCGGCTGGGCGGCTTCGACCCTCACCTGATCCGGGGAGAGGACGTCGTCCTGGGGCAGCAGGCCCTCGAGCTGGGGCCGATCGTCTTCGCGCCGGAGGCGGAAGTCTGTCACCCGCCCCGCGCCAAGGAGTGGGCCAACCGCCATGCCTGGCGGACCCTCCTCGACAGTGAGCTGCACTTTCGGCGGTCCTATCCTCAGTACGCCGGCGCGCGCTCGCCGACACTCTCCGTGCAGCGAGCCGATCATGTCCTCTCGCGCTGGCTCCTGCTGCCCCTCCGCCGCTACTGGCGGTGGCACTGGGCCTATCTGCGCCGGCACCCCTGGCGCTACGCCCGTCACATCCCCTTGATCATCGGCGAGAAACTCGCGCTCTTCTCCCTGCTCCCCTACTTCCTTTCGCGATGGCGCGAGACGAGACACTGAACCCGTACGTCAGCGTCATCGTTCCCACCCGCAACCGGGCGGACCTGCTGCCCGGTTTGCTTGCCGCTCTCGATGCGCAGGCGTACCCGCAGCGCGAGATCATCGTCGTCGATGATGCCTCGACCGACGGCACCGGCGCGCTCCTCGACGCCTGGGCGGGCGACGGCCGGATGGTGGCGCATCTGGAGGAGAATCGCGGCAGCTACGCTGCCCGCAACGCCGGCCTGGAGATGGCCCGCGGCGAGATCATTGCCTTTACCGACGATGACTGCCTGCCGGCCCCCGAGTGGCTGGCGGAGTTGGTCGCGGCGCTCGGCGATGGAGCGGCCGGCGCCCAGGGCATGACGCTGGCCGAGCCGGGAGCGATCACCCCGTTCACGCACCAGATTGAGCAGACGCGCGGGGGCCCGCCATACCGGACCTGCAATATCGCCTACCGCCGCGCCACGCTGGACCGCATCGGCCCCTTCGAGGAGATGGGATGGTATGCCGACAACATCCTGGGGCATCGCGTCCGGCGTCTGGGCGAGATTCGGTTTGCGCCGCGGGCGGTCGTCCGCCATCCGCCCCGGCCGCGGACCTGGCGATCGCGCGAGGAGTGGCGCCGGCGCTTTGCCGCTGATATGCGCCACCGGACGGCGCTGCGTGAGCTGGGAGGGGAGCGGGTGAGTCCGCCGGCCCCGCTCCTGCCGCTCATCCTCTGGATCGTGCGCCCCCTCCTCAAGCAGTCGCTCGCCCACCTCCGCTATCTGGTCCGTCGGCCCCGTTCCTATATCCGTCAGATGGGACCATTGCTACGCGAGAAAGGCGAGCTGCTGGCGGCGCTCCGGGCGGGTCCCGCCCATCCGGCTCTGCCGCTGCTGGATCCTGATCTTCTGGTCTCGGTCGTCATCGTGACGCGTCACCGGCCGGCGCTGCTTCGCCAGGCACTGGCGGCCGTCGAGAGACAGTCCTGGCAGCACCGCGAGATAGTGGTGGTCGATAACGCCGGGACGCTTCCCGCGCCGGAGGGTGTCCGGCTGGTGCGGGCGCCCGGCGTGGGGCTGGGGGAGGCGCGCCGGCTGGGAGTCGAGGCGGCGCGGGGCGAGATCATTGCCTTTACTGACGACGACTGCCGGCCCGACCCCGGCTGGATCGACGCGTTGATCGCCGCCTTCCGGAGTGGAGCCGCCGGTGTGCAGGGAAAGACGGTGGCGGCGCGCGGGACACCTGGCTCGCATGCCGTCCAGGTGCTCCACCGTGACCTCCTGGCGCAGACCTGCAACATGGCGTATCGCCGTGATGCGCTGGAGAAAGCCGGGGGGGTGGATCCGGCCTT
>JAJPIP010000108.1 GCA_021324655.1 Pseudomonadota bacterium | reverse complement strand
GGATATCGCATGGAGCAGGTCGCCGCCCTGCTGAATCACCACGGTATCTCGGGCGCGCAATTTCTGCGGGCGGCCCAGCATCCCGGCAACCTCGGAATCTCAATCCTGCAGGGCAAGCCGGCCGGCGCCTCCCTCGAAGGGTATCTCTTCCCCAACACGTACGACGTGCCGCCGCATTACTCCGGCGCGGCCTTCGCCCGTTACATGGTGCAGACCCTCAACAGCAAGTTCACGCCGCGGATGAAGGCGCGGGCACGAGCCGAGGGGCTCACCGTCTACCAGGTGTTGACACTCGCGTCGATCGTGCAGCGAGAAGATAAGATTTTCAGCGAAGCCCCAAAAATCGCCAGTGTCTATCTGAACCGTCTGCATGTCGGCATGAAGCTGCAGGCGGACCCCACCGTCCAGTACGCACTGGGCACGCCGCGGGATTGGTGGCCTGTCATCACGCAGGCCGATTACCAGATTGCCGCACCGTACAACACGTATGTGCACACGGGGCTCCCGCCCGGGCCAATCGCCAACCCGGGCATGGTCAGCATCGACGCGGTGCTCTACCCGGCGCAGACCAAGTTCCTCTTTTTCGTCGCGTCCGGCCATGGGCACCATGTATTTGCACAGACGTACGCGCAGCAGTTGCAGAATGAGGCGAAGTATTCCACTCCGACACCTTGAGGGTAGACCATGATTTCAACGGGCGAGATAAAGCGGGGCATCACCGTCGAGATTGACGGCGATCTCTACAAGATCCTGGACCACCATCACATCAAGATGGGACGCGGCAGCGCACAGTCCCGCCTCAAGCTGCGGAACCTCAACACGGGCGCCACCACCGAGAAGACGTTCCAGGCGGGCGAGAAGTTCAAACGCGCCGTCATGGAGAAGCGCACCATTCAGTACCTGTATCAGGAAGACGGTGTTTATCACTTCATGGACACCGAGACCTTCGAGCAAACGCCGCTGGGGCGGGACGTGCTCGGCGATGCGGCGAACTACCTCACCGACAACCAGACGCTCGAGCTACTCACCTACCAGGACAAGCCGATTGACGTGGAGTTGCCCCCGGTCGTCGAGATGACGGTCACCAAGGCCGATCCGGGGCTGCGCGGGGATACCGCGACCGCCGGGACGAAGCCGGCCACGCTCGAGACCGGGCTGGTGGTGCAGGTGCCGCTGTTTGTCAATGAGGGCGACCGGATCCGCGTCGATACCCGTACCGGGCAGTACGTGGAGCGCGCCTGAGCGATGGACGACGCGACGGAGTACATTCGCCGCGCACTTCCGGAGTTGCTGCAGGTGCTCCAGAACAGCGACGTGCGTGAGCTCCACATCGCCGACAGCGGAACGCAAGTGCGTATTCACCGTGCCTCCCTTTCCGGTGGCCAGGAGCTGGAGGTGACGGACGTGGCCGCCGAGCCGGAGACCCTGCTCCCGGGGGCCGAGCAGATCACGGCTCCTCTCGTCGGTACGTTCTATCGGGCGTCCCAGCCGGGGGCGCCTCCGCTAGTCGAAGAGGGCAGCACGGTGACCGAGGACACCGTGGTCGGCATCATCGAGGCGCTGCAGGTGCTGACCGAAGTGGAAGCGGGACGGAGCGGCGTGGTGAGTAAGGTCCTGGCGACCGACGGCCACGCGGTGCAGTACGGACAACCGCTGTTCGAGGTCGTGCCGGTTGTCTGAGGCCCGCGTCCCGATTCCGCAGCGGACGCTGCGTGTCGGCGAGTTGACACGCTATCTCAAGTACCTGGTTCAGCAGGACGACCTCCTCAGTCAGCTCTCCGTGCGGGGCGAGATTGCCGAAATCACCCGTTCTGCCAGCGGGCACAACTATTTCACGCTGAAGGACGACGGAAACCAGATTGCCTGCGTGCTTTTTCGGCGGGAGGCTGCGCAACAGATGCGCGAGGTGCAGCAGCTACGCAAGGGCCTGTCGGTTGTGGTCCACGGCTTTCTCACGATTTACGAGCCGCGCGGTGCCTACCAGATCTATGTCGAGCGCGTTCTGGCGCAGGGCGAGGGAGAAGTCGCGCGGCGTATCGAGGAACTTCGCGCCCGGCTGGCCGCGGAGGGTTTGTTTGCCCCGGAGCGCAAGCGGTCAATCCCGCGCTACCCGCGCACGCTGGCCCTGATCACGTCGCCGGGCAGCCAGGCATATCACGATGTGCTGCATCGCCTCCGGACCCAGTACCCGCTGGTTCGGGTGATCGAGGCCGGTGCGTCCGTCCAGGGTGAGGGAGCAGCGGACGAGATGGTGCTGGCGCTCGACATCGTCAATCGCCTTACCGACGCCGATGTCATCCTGCTGGTACGCGGCGGCGGCTCGCCCGAAGAACTGTCCGCTTTCAACGACGAGCGGCTGGCGCGGGCCGTCTTTGCCTCCCGGATTCCGGTCGTCACCGGCATCGGCCATCAGACCGACGAGAGCATCGTCGATCTCGTCGCTGATGTACGGGCAGCGACGCCCTCGCTGGCGGCAGCGGCGGCGGTGCCGGATCTGGCGGGGCTGGTGGGCGAGATGGCCCAGCTGCATCGGGAAATGTCGCGAAGCATGCGAACCCGCCTGACGGCCGATCGCAACCGCTGGCTACGTGCCAACCGCCAGCTGCTGGCGGCGCGGCCGGAAACGCGTCTCAAGGCGCGGCGCCGCCAGGCAGGAGTGGCACGCGGGACGCTGGACCGCGCCATGCGGCAGCAGTTGCTGGCGAAACGGAGCCGCCTGTCTGTGCTGCACGGCAAACTTCAGGCGCTCGACCCCCTCGCCATTCTGGGACGCGGCTACGCGCTGGTGCAGGATGCGGAGTCCGGCCTCGTGATCAGGAGCATTCAAGCGATCGCGCCCGGGCAGGACATCGCGATCCGGGTCGCCGATGGGACGTTTGGCGCGACCGTGAGGGAGAAGTGATGGAGCTGAACTTTGAGCAGGCGCTGGCGGAGCTGGAAAAGGTTGTCGAGCGTCTGCAGCAGCCGGACGTGCCGCTGGAGGAAGCGATTGCGCTGTACCGGCGTGGCACCGAGCTCGCCCAGCGCTCGGAGTCGCTGCTGGGTGATGCCGAGCTACAGGTCCAGCAGTTGACCCAGGCGGTCCGGGAGCGCTTCACCGAATACGCGGTGGAGGAAGAGGCTGCTGAGGAGGAGTAAGGCCGGCTCTTTCAGTAGAAATGACGATCTGCTAGGTGGACATAACGCGCTATTAAGCGGTAAAATATAGGGCATTTGTACTAATTATGGCCGATCACGACATCCCCTACCCCACCAACGACGAGATCGCCCGGATCTTGTTCCGCATCGCCTCTCTGCTCGAGATGACGCAGGACAATATCTACCGCGTCCGCGCTTATCGCCGTGCCGCGCTGGGCGTCGTCCTCTTGAAGCGTCCGGTTGCCGACTTCGTTCTCGACGGCGAGAGGCCGCCGCTGCCGGGCGTGGGTGACCGCATTCACAATCGGATCCGCGAGCTGGTCAACACCGGACACATGGGCGTCTACGAGGCACTCCTCGACGAGTTGGGTGAGCCTCTGGCATCGCTTCTCGCGCTTCACGGTGTCGGCCCGCGCACCGCAGTTCGGCTCGTCGAGGAATTGCAGATCGCTTCCCTCGAGGACCTGGCCCAGGCCGCGCGAGCCCATCGTGTGCAGCGACTGCGGGGCTTCGGACCGAAGCGGGAAGCGAGCCTTGGCGAGCAGGCCGAATCGCTGCTAGACGGGGCAGCGGCCTGAACTGCCGGAGCCGCTCGGACCTCGGCGCGGACCTCCAGGGCGCGTCTCGCAGCGTCATCAATTCTTGACGAGACTCTCATCCGCTTCCAATCCAGTTTCCGTACGATGAGGGTGCTTCCTTCCTCCTCTGCGGGGCCGGCCGGTCGAGTCAGGACTCCACCTTACACACGCCTCACCCGGCCGGCCCCGCGTCATTGCCGAGAAGGTCAGCCGCCAGTATCTCCTGGGTCGTCAATCGGCGGCGGATGAGTTGCGCCCGTCCGGCGTCGACGAGAACGGCCGCCGGCGGGGGAACCAGGTTGTAGGCGCTCGCCATGGAGAGTTGGTACGCGCCGGACATCGGGACAGCCAGTAGATCGCCCGCCTGCACGGCGGGCAGGGCAACGTCGTGGACCAGAATGTCGCCGGACTCGCAGTAGCGTCCGACAACTGTCGCCGGGCCTTCCGGCGCCGCATCCTCTTTCCCGACGATGAAACCGGTGTAGCGTGCGCCGTAGAGTGCCGGACGGGGATTATCGCCCATTCCGCCGTCGACGGCGACCAGACGCCGTCCGCTGATCCGCTTGACCGCGCCGACCCGGTACACAGCGATGCCGGCTCGCGCCACCAGGGCTCGTCCGGGTTCCACGCCCCACCGGAAATCAGCCCCGGGTATTGCCGCGCCGATCACCGCCGCAACGCGGCCCATCGGTAGCCTCTCATCGCCCGGGGCGTACGCTTCGGCCCATCCTCCACCCACCGTGATCTCCTCGATCGGGAAACCGCCGTCGCGGTAGCGCACGCCCTGCCGGCGCATCTCCTCCACGGTGGTTTCATAGAGTTCGGCGTCCGAGATCTGGGAACCAAGGTGCGTGTGCAGGCCGGTCAGGCACAATCGCGGTGCCGCACGGAGCGTCGCGCCGACTGCCACCTCGTCCTCCGAGCCGACCGGGATACCGAACTTGGAGCGGGCACCCGTCGTCTGGAGATGGGGGTGTGTGCGTGCTTCCAGAGGAAGGTTGAGGCGGAGGGTGACCCGTACCGTGACGCTCTCTCGCGCCACGATCGACGCCAGACGCACGATCTCCTCGCGGTTGTCCAGCACCACCGCATGCAGGCCCAGCCGCACCGCCTGTTCCAGCTCCTGATCACTCTTCACGTTTCCGTGGAGATGTATCCGGTCCGGCGGGAAGGCCGCTCGTAAACCTGCCTCCATCTCGCCGGCCGAGACGGCATCCAGCCCCAATCCTTCGTCGGCGAAGATCCTCATGACCCCGGGTAGGGCGCACGCCTTCGCCGCAAAGCTCACGCGGACCCCGAGCGGCCCGAAAGCCGCCAGCGCGTCGCGCGCCGATCGCCGTAGAGTCGCGGCGCAGTACAGGTAGAGAGGCGTGCCGTACCTCGCCGCGAGCTCCGAGACATCGCACCCACCGATGGCGAGTCCGCGGTCGAAGCAGGCAGTGTCGGGTAGAACGGATCGCAGAGCGGAGAGCACGACGGGTCATTGTATCGGCGCCCCTATAATTCGGTGCCTCGCGAGGTTCATGTGCTTGCCGCTCTACGCCCCTACACGTTTCAAATCTTCCTCTTTGTCCTCATTCCGGTCGCATTCTTCCTGGATATCCATACCCAGAACGTGCTGCAGCAGGACATCCTGGGGTTGTGCTGCTGGCTAATCCTGTTCACGTCGACACGTTTCTCGACCCCGCACGAGCGGCGCCAGGTCTGGTGCATGGTCGCCGTGGCGACGTGCATCGAGATCTGGTCCTCGATGATCTGGGGTGTCTATCGCTACCGCTTCGGCGATGTTCCGCTCTGGGTGCCTCCCGGTCATGGTCTGGTCTATCTGTTCGCTCTCCGCGCCGCGCGCACCCCGTTTCTGCGCCGCCACGGCCGACAATTCTCTCGCGTTGCCCTCGGTGCCGCGACCGCCTGGGCACTGGCGGGAATGACAGTGGAGCCCCTTGTCTGGCATCGCCTTGATCTCCTCGGCGCGCTCTGGTGGCCGCTGTTCGCCTGGTTCATGCGCAAGCCGTCGGCGCCGGTTTATGCGGCCGCGTTCGTGGCGACCTCATACCTCGAGCTGTGGGGAACCCACATCGGCAACTGGGCGTGGCAGACCTACGCTCCCATCACACACATTGCCTCGGGAAACCCGCCCTCGGTTATTGCCGCCGGCTACTGCCTCATGGACTTTACGGCCATCTGGATCGCCTCGTCGCTCCCGTCGGGTCCGCTCTGGCGCCGGTTGCGCCTGCGTCCGGCACCGGTCGAAATTACTGAGTCGTAGGGAACGCCCGGGACGAAAGGAGCAACGGCAAACCCGGCACCGGTCCATGGAGTCCGCCTGTGTGCGACGGCGCGGCGGCCCGGGGTCCGGGCAAGAAAAAAAGCCGCCGATCGAGCCGGCGGCGACAAAGAGAACTGGCTCCGGCGGCAGGACTCGAACCTGCGACCAAGCGGTTAACAGCCGCCCGCTCTACCGACTGAGCTACGCCGGACCGTAGAAAAACGGTGCGGCCACGGCCGCACCGATAGAGTATACGTGGTGCCGGAGAAACCCGGCAATACCGTCAGGCTTCCAGGAAATCGCGCAGCTTGCGGCTGCGCGAGGGATGCCGCAGCTTGCGGAGCGCCTTTGCCTCGATCTGTCGGATGCGCTCGCGCGTCACGTTGAATTCCTTGCCCACTTCTTCGAGTGTCCGGCTGCGGCCGTCTTCCAGCCCGAATCGCAGCCGAAGCACTGCGGATTCGCGTTCCGAGAGACCGGCCAGCGCTTCCTCGACAGACTCCTTGAGGAACTGCAGCGAGGCCTGCTCGGATGGAGTGTTGCCTGTCTCGTCTTCCAGGAAGTCGCCCAGCGTGCTCTCGTCTTCCTCGCCCACGGGACGCTCCAGGGAGACGGGGGACTGCGCAACCTTGAGAATGTCCTGAACCTTGTCCGACGTGAGGCCAAGCACCTGTCCGATCTCCTCCGGCGTCGGGTCGCGTCCCAGCTCTTGCAGGAGCGAGCGTGAGACGGCACGCACCTTGTTGATCGTCTCGTGCATGTGGACCGGGATACGGATTGTCCGCGCCTGATCTGCGATAGCACGGGTGATTGCCTGGCGAATCCACCAGGTGGCATAGGTCGAGAACTTGTAGCCCCTGGTATGGTCGAACTTCTCGACAGCGCGGATCAGGCCAATGTTGCCTTCCTGGACGAGATCCAGCAGATTCATTCCGCCGCGCCCGATGTACTTTTTGGCGACGCTCACCACCAGCCGCAGGTTCGCTTCCGTCAGTTTCCGCCTGGCTTCGATGCCCTGATTGATGACGTTCTGGTCCGCGGGCAAGCCGTCGCGCTTCCGCTGGATCTCGGCGTCGCCGTCGCGCATCTTCTGCGCCAGCTCCGCTTCCTCCCCCGGCCCGCGCAGGAGCCGCACGCGTCCGATCTCCCGCAGGTACATGCGGACCGGATCGTCAACGGCCGCCCCTTCGGCGTCGAGGAGATGATCGATCTCATCCTCGTCCTCCTCTTCCTCCTCGGTCTCCACCTCCTGAGCGGCGAGGACGGTGATCGCCTCGTCGATTTGCTCAACGTCGTCGCCAACGGCGGCGAGAATTACTTCGGCCACATGCTCCGTGACAGGGCCCTCAAGGGCGTCGAGTCCTGGGATTGCCGCTTCAGTCACAAATTCCCCCTTAGCGCCACGGGGAGGCGTGCTCTCAATGAGAAGGCGGGCGCCAGTGCGCACAGCATACCATGCCTGCTATGCCCGTTTCTTCCCTTTCCAACCCCATTGGTCCCATGACACGCAAGGTCCTTAGAAGTGGAATGCCCGGATTGCTCTCCACTCACCTGCCGATGCCGTCATCCACTGAAAAAACGAGGTGCCCACGGCCCCCCCCGCCTTGCTCCCCTGCAAGAATCCGTTGATCTCGGAGGCCGAGGGAGCGCGTGGCCCAATGCCGAGGCGCGCATAGTTGTCAAATGTCTGACCGATCGGCGCGATCGGCACCCGCACTCCGTCGGCCCGCATCGTCGCGAT
>JAJPIP010000020.1 GCA_021324655.1 Pseudomonadota bacterium | reverse complement strand
TGGACAAACGACCTGTCTCACCTGGACACGGGCAAGTGCTACGACACGGAGTGCTGGCCGTACATGTACGCCATGTTCGACCGGCTGATCGACTATAAGACTGACTCCACGAACGACGACCAGTTCGTTCCCGACGGCGCGGTTGCCATGCCGACCGTCACCAACGGTGGGAAGACGTATACCTTCAGGTTGCGCCGGAACATCCACTTCTGGAACGGCAAGCTCGTGACGTCGGCCGACTGGAAGTACTCGTTTGAGCGCATCATCAACCCCAAGACGCAGGCGGGCGCGGCGAGTTTCTGGACGGAGATCGTGGGCGCCTCGGCCTATGCCAGTGGCAAGGCCAAACACGTCTCCGGTATCCAAACCCTGGGAAAATGGGGCCTGCGCATCAAGCTCCTGAACCCCGACGCGTCGTTCCTGAACGTGCTGGCGATGCCCTTCGGCTCGGTTGTGGATCAAGCCGTGGTACAGAAGTACGGCCGCTCCTATGACTGCTGCCATGTCATGGGGACCGGGCGATACATGCTGAAAGAGCACATCATCAACCAGCGAATGGTCCTCGTTCCGAACCCGCACTATTGGGGTGGGAAGGCGGCAACCGGTCATCTAAAGACGATCGAAGCCGACTTCGGGATCAGCGAGGACACCGGTCTGCTCCGCATTGAGCGCGGCTCGGCCGACCTTGACGGCGACGGCATCCCCGCCGCCGACTTTGTCAGCGTGCGGAACGACCCGAAGTGGAGCAAGCTGATGTTCCACTACACCGAGGTCGGCACGTACTACATCCCGATGAACACGCTGATGAAACCGTTTACCAACGTCCTGGTGCGGCGGGCCATCAATTATGCAATCAACAAAAGCATCATCGTCCGCCTGATCAACGGGCGCGGCGTGGTCACCAATACCATCCTGCCTCCGAGCATGCCGGGCCACGGGAGTTTCAATCTGTACCCCTACAACCCGGCCAAAGCCCGCCAACTGCTGAAGCAAGCCGGCTACCCGCACGGCTTCAGCACGACCTTCTGGACGGACAACGTCGGTGACGACTCGCGCATTTCCCAGAACATCGTGCAGCAGCTCGCCGGCATCGGCGTCCACGCCAGCTTGAAAGTCGTCAACGGAAACACGCTGACCGCAGCGGTCGGCACGAAACGCAAGGTTCCGATTACTTTTGAAGCCTGGTTCCAGGACTTCCCCGACCCCAATGACTTCTTCGAGCCGATATTCAGCTGCGCCTCCGCGGTGCCCGGCACCTTCAACGAGCCGTGGTATTGCGATCCGAAGGTCGACAGGTACGCAAACCAGCTCAAGGTTATGCAGAACCGCGCCCAGCGGCTCCGCCTGTACCCGCGGCTGGACAAGATGGTCATGCAGGACGCGCCGATCGTCCCTCTTTACAACCCGGTTTTCTGGGATATTCACTCCACGGCGCTGAAGGGTTACCTCTACCACAACGTGGAGGAGTGGATCTTCCAGCACATGTGGAAGGGCTAGGAGATAGTAGGGGCAGCGCGTCCTTCCCGGACGCGCTGCCCGATTCCCCACTATGGTCCGCTACACGCTTCGCCGCCTCTTCTGGGCCGTTGTTGTCCTCTTCGGCGTTTCGCTCATCACTTTCGCGTTGACGTACTTCATGCCGGGCGATCCGGCGCGGCGCATCGCCGGCATCGGCGCATCGGCCGCCACCGTCGCCAGCATTCGTCATCAGTTGGGGCTGGATCAGCCCTTCTGGGTCCAGTACAGCCGCTACGTTGGTGGTGTTCTCCACGGAAACTTTGGCTATTCGTACGTGCAGGGCGTGCCGGTGCTCCCGGCCATCTGGTCGCGCTTCCCGGTGACCGCTGAACTCGCCATCGGCGGTGTGATCGTCGAGTTGCTGGTGGGCTTGCCGACCGGCATCATTGCCGCCTATCGGCGCGGCTCCATCGCCGACCGCATCGCGACGGTCTTCGCCCTGCTTGGCCTCTCCGCTCCTCCCTTCTGGCTGGGGCTCGTTCTTCTCTACTACCTGGCGTTCAAAATGGGATGGTTCCCCATCGGGGGCTACGGAAGCCCGTTCATTGGCTACCTGATCTTGCCGGCCTTCACGCTGGGCATCGGCGGCGCCGCGGTGTACACGCGGACGTTCCGCTCCACGATCCTCGACGTGCTGGATCAGCCATACATCCGCATGGCCCGCGCCAAGGGCCTGTCGGAGTCCGTCGTGCTGCTGCGCCACGTCATCCCGAATGCAATCACCCCAATCGTCACCCAGATCGGCATCGACCTGGGCTACTTCCTGGGCGGCGTCTTCATCATCGAAGCGGTGTTCGGCCTGCCGGGTATCGGACAGCAGGCTATCAATGCGATCACCCAACTCGACATCCCGATCATCATGGGCACTGTGTTGTTCGCCGCCTTGCTGATCGTGATCTCGAACATCGTGGTGGACCTGAGCTTCGCCCTGATCGATCCGCGGGTCAGATACCGGTAGGTCAGTCGCCGGCGTCTAGAACGATCCACTCACCCAGCGGACAATGTCCTGGTAGGAAATGAAGGCGATCAGGACCAGCAGGAAGGCCATACCCGCAGCATGGATGAGCCCCTCGAGCTCGGGGTCTAGATTGCGGCGGCGGATCCAGGATACGAGGACGAACAGGATCCGGCCGCCGTCAAGCGCCGGTATGGGCAGGAGATTGAGAACGCCGAGGCTGGTGCTCAAGATGGCCAGCACAGAGAATACCGGGCTGGGACCAATCTGACGGCTGGCCCCCACCGCCTGGGTTGTCACGTTGGCAATCCCAATGGGGCCGGAGACATTTTGAGCGCCGTGCGCGGGGATGCTGGCCAATAGGGACGGAACCGACGCAACCATGCCGCCCACCTGGCCCACCGATTCACGCAGCGCCGTCCCGGGACCGACATGGACGATGACCGTCCGCGCCATCACGATCCCGACCGCCCCTTGACCGTTCGGAGGATGGACGCGGGGAACGACACGGACGATGCGGGTGATGCCGCTGTCGACGACGGTGAGCGTGACCGCGTGGCCCAACCGGGCTGCAATCGCATCCTGGAGTGCGGCACGATCAGCGACCGTGCGGCCGTCGACGCGCGTGATGCGATCACCGGCGATAAGACCGGCGCGTTGCGCGGGACTGCCCGAGGCCACGCCCGTGATGGTGGTGAGCCCTTTGGGATATCCCACGGAGAACATCACAAAGAAGACCGCAACCGCCAGCAGGACATTCATGATGGGGCCGGCGGCGAGAATCACCAGGCGCTGCCAGGGCGGTTTCGCACCGAAGCTGTCCGGCGCCGTATCCTCCCCGTTTTCACCCCGCATCTTCACGAACCCGCCCAGCGGAATCGCATTTAGCGAATAGAGTGTCCCGCGGACGCGCCTCCCCGCAACGCGCGGCGGGAAGCCGAGGCCGAACTCATCCACGCGCACACCGAAGAGCTTGGCAAATGTGAAGTGCCCCGCTTCATGCACCAGCACTAAAACGGTGAGCACCACGAAGAAGGTGAGAATCCCGAGTACGAGGGTCAAGCAGCACCTTCTTGTCTAGCGATCAGGCGCGCCGCCTCGGCGCGCGCCCATTGCTCTGCCGAAAGTATAGCCATGAGGTCCGGAACCTGACAATGGGGGCAACGCTGCACGACCTGGGCCACGATGTCGGTGATGGTCCCGAACGCGATGCGGCCGGAGAGAAAGGCGTCGACGGCGACGTCGTCGGACGCCACGAGGGCAGCGGGCAGCAAGCCGCCGGACCGCCCGGCGGCCACGGCAAGCGCCAACGCCGGATACCGGTTGAGATCGATCCGGTCAAACGTGAGGTCGCCCATGGTGGGAAGGTCGAGCGCCGGCAGATCGTTTGGCCAGCGCTCGGGATGACTCAAGGCGTATTGGATGGGCAGGCGCATATCGGGGAGCCCCAGTTGCGCCTTTGTCGAGCCGTCGTCGAACGTCACGAAGGAGTGCACGATGCTCTGGCGGTGCAAAACAACCCCGATCCTGTCGATGGGGACGTCGAAGAGCCAGTGTGCCTCGATGACCTCGAGCCCCTTATTCATGAGGTTCGCGGAGTCCACGGTCACCTTGGGCCCCATCGTCCACGTCGGATGCCGCAGGACCTCACCGGGGGCCATGTCCCGAAGTTGGGTGACCGGCACGTCGCGCAGCGCGCCTCCACTTGCCGTCAGCGTTATGCGAGCGATCGACCCGGGCGGTTCTCCCTGAAGGCATTGCCAGATGGCGCTGTGCTCGCTGTCGATCGGAATCAAAACGCCTCCGCCCTCATCAACGGCCTGGCGAATCAGCGCTCCCGCCATCACGAGAATCTCCTTGTTGGCGAGCGCGACTGTCTTGCCGGAGCGAAGCGCCGACAGGGTCGGCCGGAGCGCGACCGTGCCCGTTGTGGCCACGACGACGATATCCACGTCCGGCGCCGTCGCCAGGGCCACCAGTCCTTCCTCGCCGGCCAGGGCCCCGGAGATCAACTGTGACCCGGCATCCCCACGGACCACCATCGGCGGCCGGAACTCACGATACTGTGCGGCGAGGAGGTCGTGGTTCCGCCCTCCCGCCAGTCCAACGACCTCGAGTCGGTCGGGAAAGAGCCGCACTACATCCAGCGTCTGCCGGCCGATCGATCCGGTACTGCCGAGAATCGCCAGTCTACGCATGGCCTGTCGCGGCCGCGACGTAGTACGTGAGCGCGCCGACAAAGAGCAGGCCGTCGATGCGGTCCAGGAGTCCGCCATGCCCCGGGACGATCGCGCCCGCGTCCTTGACGCCCGCCTGCCGCTTGAGCATGGACTCGAATAGGTCTCCGGTTTGGGCGGCGAGTCCTCCTGCCAAACCCAGCAAGACCGACTGCCAACCGCCCAGACCAACGGCCGGCACGGCAACGAGACCTGTCAGTGAGGAAAGGATAAGCCCGCCGGCGACACCTTCCAGCGTCTTTCGCGGGCTTATGTGTTGCATGAACGGACGTCGCCCGATCAGTGTCCCGGCGGCATACGCGCCGGTGTCGTACGCCCAGGTAACGACCAGAGCGACGAGCACCCACCAGGCGCCCTCCGGGATGGTGCGCAGCAGGCTCAGGTGTCCGAGCAGGAGTCCGACATAAACGGGGCCGGCAACGGTGGCCAGCCAGCCGCCGAGGGCAGACGTTTGACCGCCCGGCGCGAGATACCACAATCCTCCCAGGGCGAGCAGCACCAGGAGGATGAATATCCAGGCATTCTGCGGTGAGGGATTGCTGAGCGGCAAGACGGCGATCACGATAACGCACGCGACGCCGAGGAGGAAGGCGGGGCGATAGCCGGCACTCCGCATAATGCCGTAGAACTCGACGCCCGCCACTGACGCCACCACGGCGATGAGCGCTCCCAGTGCCCAGCCACCGGCGAAGTCGGCAGCGAGTACCAGCGGGATGCCGACCACGGCGGTCCCGATGCGGACAATGAGGTTGCGAGAGGCCCTAGAGCTTCCCGAACTTCCGGTGGCGCGACGCGTACGACTGGATTGCAGCGTGCAGATCCTCCTCGCCGAAATCCGGCCACAACGTAGGAGTGGAGTAATACTCGCTGTAGGCAGCCTGCCAGATCAGGAAATTCGAGAGGCGCATCTCGCCGGCCGTGCGGATGACAAGATCCGGGTCCGGCAGTTCCGACGTATAGAGATAGTGGCTGAGTAGATCTTCGTCCACCTGCTCCGGGGGAATCCCGTCGGCCACGATGCGGCGAACCGCGTGGACGATCTCCGCACGACCTCCATAGTTAAAGGCAAAGTTCAGAGTCAACCGGGTGTTGTGCCGCGTCAGATCGACGGCCCGCTGAATCGCATCCTGAAGATGCACCGGCACGCCCTCCATCGAGCCGACGTGACGGACCCGCACGCCTGCTTCGTGCAGGTTACGAGTCTCGCGGTCGCTGGCGTCGGCAAAAATCGCCATCAGTCCATTGACCTCACCGGCCGGCCGGCCCCAGTTCTCCGTGGAGAAGGCGTAGACGGTGAGCATGGGGATGTCGAGATCTCTGCAGGCGCGAACGATCCGATGAATGTTGCGAACTCCGGCCCGGTGCCCGGCCAGTCTCGGCAGGTGCCGGCGCTGCGCCCAGCGTCCGTTCCCGTCCATGATGATGGCCACATGGGCGGGGACAATTTGCGCGCGCGGTCCGGTAGCGGCTGGAGACTCGGCAACCATGGTCAGACTTCCAGCATCTCCTGCTCCTTGGCCTGGCCGATGGTATCCGCCTCTTTGATATAGCGGTCCGTCAGCTTCTGCAGAGCTTCCTCGACGACGCTCGCCTCGTCTTCCGAGATCTGCTTGTCTTTCCGCAACTTCTTCAGGCGGTCCATCTCGTCACGGCGGACGTTGCGAATGGACACCTTGGCCTCCTCGGTTCGCTTGTGGACGACCTTGACCAGATCGCGGCGCCTCTCCTCCGTGAGCTGCGGAATGACGATGCGAATCAACGTCCCTTCGTTGGCCGGATTCAGGCCGAGGTCCGACGAGCGGATCGCCTTCTCGATACTGCCGGTCGCGGAGCGATCGTAGGGCTGGACGATGAGCTGGCGCGGCTCCGGCGACGATATGGTAGCCAACTGCAGGAGGGGTGTCGGCGCTCCGTAGTAGTCGACGTGAATATGCTCGATCAGCGCCGGGTTTGCCCGCCCGGTGCGAACCGTGGACAGCTCGCGGCGCAAAATGTCGAGGCTCTTATCCATGTGAGCACGCGCGTCGTTCAGCATTTCCTCTTCTGAGTTCACGAGTCCGCTCCATCCAGAACCGCCCCGACGTCTCCCGAAATAAGCGTGCCGATGGGCTCGCCGCGGACGACGCGCTCGATGTTGCCGGGGGCGAGGTTGAATACGATGATCGGCAGATTGTTGTCTTTGACCAGCGAGATTGCTGTGGCATCCATGACTTCGAGTCCCCGGTTCAGCGCTCCCATGTAGTCCAGGCTCCGGAAACGCCGCGCACCGGGATTGTGCCGCGGGTCCGACTCGTAGACGCCGTTGACCTGCGTCGCCTTGAGCAGCACGTCGCAGTGCAGCTCGACGGCGCGGAGGGCCGCCGCTGTATCGGTCGTGAAGTAGGGATCGCCGGTACCGGCGACAAACAGATCGACGCGCCCCTTTTCCAGGTGCCGCTCGGCGCGTCGGCGGATATAGGGTTCGGCGACCTTGTCCATCTCGATGCCGCTCATGACCCGCGTTTGCACACCCTGCTTCTCGATGGCGTCCTGCAGGGCGAGTCCGTTGATCACCGTCCCAAGCATCCCCATGTAGTCGGCCGTGGCACGGTCCATCCCCCGCGATGCCATGACGGCACCGCGGAAAATGTTGCCGCCGCCCACCACAACCGCGACTTCCACGCCCCAACCGTGAATGGCGACGATCTCGCGCGCAATCTCACCCACGACATCGGGGTCGATACCGAACTCCTGCCGGCCCAGCAGCGCCTCACCGCTGAGCTTGAGCAGAACGCGCCGGTACGCGGGTTTGGGAAACGAGACGGTTTGTTGCATCTACTCGCCGACCTGGAACCGGCAGAAGCGGCGCAGAACGATGTTTTCTTTGGTCGACGCAGCGACGTCGTTGATCAACTGACGTATGGTCTTCGAGTCGTCACGGATGTAGGGCTGATCGAGCAGCACCACCCCTTGCGCGTACTTCTTGAAGCGGCCCTCGGCGATCTGTTCGGCACGCTGCCCCTTACCCTCCGCTTCCGCCTCTTGCTTGAAGCGCTGGATCATCTCATCCTTGTCGGCCTGCGGAAAGTCCTCAATCGAGAGATACTTCGGACCGGTCGCCGCGATCTGCATGGCGATCTCGTGGGCCAGGTTCTTGAACGGTTCGGTACGCGCCACGAAGTCGGTCTCGGTGTCGAGCTCGACGAGCACTCCAATCTGTCCGCCGGCGTGAATGTACGCATCCACGATGCCGTTGGACGCCTCACGGCCCGCTCGCTTCGCCACGCTCTGCCCCATCCGCTGCTCGAGCAGCTTCTTCGCCTGCTCGTAATTGCCGTTCGCGTCCTGCAAAGCCTTCTTGGCCTCCATGACGCCGGCGCCGGTCTCCTCGCGGAGACGTTTGATGTCTTCGAGTGAACTGGTCGCTGTCATCCCTTCTCCTTCACATACGGCGGGACGGCTCGGAATGTTTCATCGAGCCGTCCCCCCATGCTATTCCTCTGCCGCGGCTGCCTCAGCAGGAGCCGGCGCCTCGGCGACGGACTCGACCGTCACCTGCTCCGCCTCCGGTACGTCAGTGATGATCGGTCCGGCGGCAAGCTCGGGAGTCGCTACAGCACCAATTCCCATCTCGGCGACTTCAAGCGCCTCGTCCGGCTGCCGCTCCTCCCCGGACGCGGCCAGCGGCGGCTCCTCGTCCTCCCCAAGTCCGTTATCCGATTCGTCGGCGTCCGAGTCGCCCTCGAGAGACGCCTCATAGCCTTCGGGTTCGAACGTGTAGCCCTCGTACGACTCCGGCTCGAAGCCTTCCTCGGCCTCCTCCTTCGCCATGGTGCTGGCACGTTCCTGCGCGCCCTCCAGTGCGGCGTCGGCCATCTTGCCGGCCAGCAGGCGTACCGCCCGAATCGCGTCGTCGTTCGCGGGAATGGGCAAGCTCACCTCATCCGGATCGGAATTCGTGTCGAGCAGGGCCACGATCGGAATGCCGAGCCGATTTGCCTCGTGCACCGCGATGTGTTCCTTCTTCGTGTCGATGATGAAGAGCGCCTCGGGCATGCGCCGCATGCCACGGATCCCGCCAAGCAGGCGATTGAGCCGCGCCAGTTCGTCCATCAGCTGGAGCTGCTCTTTCTTGGTCAGGCCTGCCATGCGGCCGGTATCCCGCATCTGCTCGAGCTCCTCCATCCGCCGCAGCCGCTGCTGGATCGTCTGGAAGTTTGTGAGCAAACCCCCCAGCCAGCGCACGTTGACGTAGAACTGTCCGGCGCGGGCCGCCTCTTCCGCCGTCGCCTCCTGGGCCTGGCGTTTCGTGCCGACGAACAGAACCTTGCCGCCGTTGCGAGTTATGTCACGTACGTAGTCGTACGCTTGCTCGAGCAGGCCGACCGTCTTCTGCAGGTCGATGATGTGAATGCCGTTCCGCTCGGTGTAGATGTACGGCTTCATCTTCGGGTTCCAGCGCCGTGTCTGGTGCCCGAAATGCACTCCTGCTTCCAGGAGCTGCTTCATGCCAACAACTGCCATGGGTGTACCTCCTTGTTTGATATCCTCCGCGCCGTCATCTCGTGCGGGAACCGGGCAGTGTCGGCAACAACGCACGATCGGGTCGCGTGTGTCATGGGCGTAGAAAAGACCAGCGGCGCCCGCTGGTCCTCTACAGCGGAATTATAGCAGAGCGGCTAACCGGGCAGCGCTGTTTCTCCGCCTGTCTCCTCCTCGATCGACGGGTCCAGCTTGTCGGGTGACACCGTCGTGGTGTCGGACTTGTTCCCGGTCTCATCCGCCCACGGCTGCGCGAGCCGGACGGTAAATTGCCCGTTCTGTTCGTCTTGAATCACTCCCGGGATGACCACCCCGGGCGAGACATGGACCAGCACCGCATCACCGATGTTGTACTGGTGCGTCGTGCTGCTGTCGGCCATGATGTGCTCCTTCTTGCTGTGCTGGAGGTTCACGCGCAAAAGGCATGCCATGGGGAGCGGCGGCCTGTAGACCTGGGGTCACAGCGCCGTGCCACGACGGCCATTGTCCGGTTTACAGAATGTACTTGCTGGCTTCGTCGGAGATTGGGACGTCAGCCATGCGCCTGCGCACGTACTCGGCGTCAATCGCCACTGTCTCGCCCTTCAACTCCGAGGCCCGAAAACTGACGTCCTCCAGTACCTTCTCGACGACGCCATGCAGGCGGCGCGCCCCAAGGTTCTCGGCGGCAGCGTTCAACCGGGCCGCGTAGAAGGCCAGTTCGCGAATCCCGTCGTCAGTGAAGTGAAGGTGCACATCCTCTGTCTCCAGTAGCGCACTGTAGAGGCGCGTGAGCGCCGTCTCGGGCTCGGTCAGGATGCGGACGAAGTCATCTTCGTCCAGGTCCTTCACGGTCACGCGGATGGGAAAACGTCCCTGCAGCTCCGGTATCAGGTCGGACGGGCGCGCGCGATTGAAAGCACCCGCCCCGATGAACAAAACGTGGTCTGTCTTGACCAGCCCGTAGCGCGTGCCGACACCCGATCCCTCGACGATCGGGAGTAGGTCGCGCTGCACGCCCTCGCCGGAGACATCCGGACCGAAGTCGCTCCCACGAGAGACGAGCTTGTCGATCTCATCCAGAAAGACAACACCCGACTCTTCGACCCGCGCGATCGCCGTCTCCACAACATCTTCCCAGTCGACGAGTTTGGCGGCCTCCTGCTCCGTCAGGACACGCCGGGCTTCGCGCACCGTGAGACGCCGCGATCGCTTGCGCGAGGCCGCGACGGCGCTCATAAATTCCTGAAACTGCTCGTGAATCTCGTCGGCACCGCTACTCGAGGCAAATTCCAGTACCTGACCGTAGCCTTCCTCCGCATCCATCTCAATCTCGATGACGCGCTCTTCCAGCTCATGTTCGGACAATCGCTTCTCGAGCGTCCGCCGGCGCCGCTTCATATACGCGCGGTTGCGGGTCTGCTCGTCCGTTTCCTCGCGGCCGTCGCCCAGGAGGTAGTTCAGGATCCTCTCCGTCGCCAGCCGCTCGGCCTCCTCTCGAACCTGCTCGACGCGCTCCAGGTGCACCATGGACACACTGGCATCGGTCAGGTCGCGGATGATTGACTCCGCGTCGCGCCCGACGTAGCCCACCTCCGTGAACTTGGTTGCCTCGGTTTTGAGGAAGGGGGCATCTACCAGCAGGGCGAGCCGCCTGGCCAACTCCGTCTTGCCGACGCCGGTTGGACCGATGAGAAGGATATTCTTGGACCCGATGTCGGAGCGAAGCGCGGGATCGACTTTCTTGCGGCGCTCTCTCTCCCTCAGGGCCACAGCCAGCGCCCGCTTGGCCTCGACCTGTCCGACGATGTGGCGATCGAGTTGTTTCACGATCTCTTGCGGAGTCAGGTCAGTCACTATTTTCCCCTTCCGGCGCGGCGGATCGTCCGTCGACGCAATGGAGTGTGATGGTGTCGTTCGTATAGACACAGATTGAGGCAGCGATGTTCATCGCTTCCCGGGCAATATCGGGAGCAGCCATTGTGGTGAAGCGAAGTAGCGCTTGCGCCGCCGACAGAGCGTAGGTGCCGCCGGATCCGACGGCCAGGACGTTGTCATCCGGTTCGATGACCTCACCCTCGCCGGATACGAGGAGCAGCGTTTGGGGATCAGCCAGGAGGAGTTGGGCTTCGAGCCGCCGCAGGTAACGGTCGGTTCGCCACTCCTTCGCGAGATCGACGGCCGCCTTTCGTACCTGTCCGCCGGCGCGCTCCAGATGATTCTCGAAGCGGTCAAGCAGCGCCAGGGCATCAGCGACCGAGCCCGCAAAGCCGGCCAGCACCCGCCCGTTGTACATAGGGCGAAGCTTGACCGCGGAGTGCTTCATGATAGTTTCTCCCAACGTGACCTGCCCGTCACCGGCCATGGCCACCTGTCCGTCCCGCCGCACGGCAACAATCGTCGTCATCAGGCGTTGGGATGGGCGCGCGCATAGATCTCGCGCAGGTAGGCATCAGACACGTGGGTGTACACCTGGGTCGTGCTCAGCCTCGCATGACCAAGGAGCTCCTGAACGGAGCGCAAATCCGCCCCACCCTCCAGAAGATGCGTGGCGAAGCTGTGGCGCAAGGTATGGGGGGTCACATGCCGCTCGATCCCGGCGGTGGCGACGTGCTGTTGCAGCATCTTGTGGAACCCGCGCACGCAGAGACGGCGGCCCAGATGGCTGAGAAAGAGAGCGTCGGACACGCGGCCGCGCAGGAGGTACGGCCGCCCGGCATGGACGTACGCCTCCACGGCATCGGCGGCGAGATCGCCAAACAGCACCAGACGCTCCTTATCACCTTTCCCCATGACCCGGATATGGCGCGCGGTCCAATCGAGGTCATCCAGATCCAGGCTCAACAGCTCGCTCACGCGCAACCCGGTCGCGTACATGACTTCCAGCATCGCACGGTCACGCAAGCCGAGTGGCGTGTCGCCGCGAGGTGCCTCAAGGAGCCTCTCCATCTCGACGATGGACAGGACATTGGGGAGAGTACGCCGCGACCGCGGCGTGGAGATAAGCTGCATGGGATCGGACGTGACGATGCCGTGCCGCGTGAGGTACCGAAAGAGCCCACGCAGCGCGGAGGCCTTCCGTCCGATACTCGTTGCGGCATAGCCCTCGCCGTGCATCCACGCGACCCAGGCCCGTATGTCGCTCCGCTGCACTTCCTGCCAGCCGGCGAGCTCACGGCTCGCGAACCAGTCGGCGGCGTGCTGGAGATCCAGGCGATAATTGATCACCGTGTGGTCCGAAGCGCCGCGCCGGTGCTGGAGATCCTCGAGAAACGCCTCGATATGTTGTTGCATTTTCCTCTGCCGCGAGGGATTGGGGCGCTAGTGGGCGGGGACCAGTTCGGGGACAGGCTGGGGGATGATCTCCTGAGAGCACTCGGTGCAGCGTAGAACGGGCTTGCCGCGACTCGCCTGAGTGACGAGGCCGCCACAGTGCGGACACGGCTCGGGGATGGGCCGATCCCAGAGCGCGAAGTCACAATTCGGATAATTGCCGCAGCCGTAGAAGATCCTGCCGCGCCGGCTCCGCCGCTCGACGAGATCGCCCCCGCACCGGGGACACGAAACGCCGATTTTGTTCTGGATCGGACGCGAGTATTTACACTCCGGGTAGCCGGAGCACGAGATGAACTCTCCAAAGCGGCCATGCTTTATGACGAGCTGCTTACCGCACTCGGGGCACTCCTCCCCGATTTCGACGACCGGGCGCTCGACGCGCTCCATCTCCTTCTCTGCCTGCTGCAACATCGAACGAAAGTCGGCGTAGAAGTCGGAGAGCAGGGCGGTCCAGCGCATCTCACCTTCCTCCACCTGGTCGAGCTCCGACTCCACGTTGGCCGTGAACTTCACGTCCACGATGTCCGGGAAGTGCTGCTTCATCAAGCGATCGACGATCTCACCCAACTCGAGCGGCACGAAGCGCCGGTTCTCCAGCTTCACGTACTTCCGTTGCTGAATCGTGCTGATGATCGGCACGTAGGTACTGGGACGGCCGATGCCGAGTTCCTCCAGCGCCTTGACGAGGCTGGCCTCGCTGTAGCGCGGCGGAGGCTCGGTGAAATGCTGCTCCGGGTCCAGGCGATGGAGTTTCAGCGCCTCCCCCTCGGTCAGCGGCGGCAAGGTGACATCCTTTTCCTCACGAGGCCAGACCGCGTAATAGCCCGGGAAGGCGAGCGACGAGCCGGTGGCGGCGAATAGATAGCGCTCGGCGGCGATCAGGACCCGCACCGAATCGAAGATGGCGGGCGCCATGAAGGCGGCCACGAAGCGGCGCCAGATGAGCCCGTACAGCTTCTGCTGATCCAGCGTGAGGTAGCGTGCCATCTCTTCCGGTTTCCTCATAACTTCCGTCGGCCGAATCGCTTCGTGTGCGCCCTGCACGTGCGCCTTCTGCTTGCCCTTCGGACCCGGGCCAACGTACTTCGAGCCGAAAGCATCGCCGATATACCCGCGGACCGCCCTCTGGGCCTCTTCGGAGATACGAGTAGAGTCGGTCCGCATGTACGTGATGAGACCGGCGCGACCTTCGCCGAGGTCAATGCCCTCGTACAGCTCCTGGGCCACTTTCATCGTCTTCTTGGGCGAGAAGCGAAGCCGTGTCGACGCATCCTGCTGGAGAGAGCTTGTGCTGTAGGGCGCGGGCGGCGCGCTTCTGGTCTTCTTCTCCTCGACCTTCTGCACGCGGAACTCCGCCCCCTCCAGCGCCTTCAGAACGTCGTCCATCTCGGCCTGGCTGGTAATGCGGAGCTTCTCTTTGTCCGTAGCCTCCAGGAGACGTAGCAGTTCGGCCGTGAAGGTCTTGCGCTCTTTCTGGCGCGACAACTCGGCGGTCAGCGTCCAGTACTCTTCCGGCACGAACGTCCGGATCTCCTCCTCACGGTCGACGATCAAACGCAAAGCAACCGATTGCACACGCCCGGCACTGGTGTGCTTCTGGACCCGCCTCCAGAGAAGTGGGCTGATCTTGTAACCGACGAGGCGGTCGAGGATGCGGCGCGCCTGCTGCGCGTCGACCAGGTTGTTGTCGATATCGCGTGGGTGCTCAATGGCCTCACGCACCGCGTTCTTGGTGATCTCGTTGAAGACGGCCCGCCGCGCCGTGGGGATCTCCAGCGCACGAGCGAGATGCGCGCTGATCGCTTCACCTTCCCGGTCCGGGTCAGGCGCGAGGAAGACCTCCTGGGCCTCCAGCGCCGCCTTTCTCAACTCGAGCAACACTCTTTCCTTGCCCGGGATGACGACGTATTTCGGGGTGAAGTCACGGCGTGTATCGACACCCAGGCCCTTGGCCGGCAAATCGATGACATGCCCGACGGACGCCAGGACTTTGAAGTCGGGGCCGAGAAACTTCTCGATAGTTTTTGCTTTGGAGGGTGACTCAACGATCACCAGTTTGTTCGCCACGGGATGCTCCCTGCTAAAGGTCGGCCTCAGTATACCAGCGGAATGAAGCGATCAGATGGGTCTGAGGCCGCAACTATACCACATATGGTGGCAGATTGTGTTGGTCAAAGAAGATGTTGTGGTGGATCAAGCCGGCGCCGCGGCCGGCTCACGGGGACCGGCGGTGATGGTCGATCGCAGGGCGGCCATGTCGGACAGGATGCGCTGAATCTCGCCGACCCAGTCGGGACCAAGGCGGCTTCGAGGGATGCGCAGAGCGTTGTTCTGGATGCGGGCGTCCATGCCATAGGCCCGATAGAGCGAGACGCGGTCAAAGAGCCCGGAGGGCTCGGTCTTGACGAGTAGCAGGTCGCCGTTCAGCGTGACGGTATTGACCTTCGCCGCGATCGCCAGCAGTTTGATGCGCACGCTCGTGACGAGGTTCTCCACTTCTACCGGCAACCGGCCGAAACGATCCTCCATCTCGTCCACCAACGCATCCAGAGCAGCATCGTCACCGACCGACGCGAGGCGGCGGTAGAGGATCAGGCGCTGCGCCTCGGAGCCGACGTAGTCGGCGGGGAGAAACCGCGTCAACGGCAGGTCGATCGTCACCGATGGCGGCTCCTCCACCACCACACCACGCAGCCTCTCTACCGCGTCCGAGACCATGCGCGTGTACAGATCGAATCCGATGGCGGACGCCTGCCCGCTCTGCTCCGCCCCCAGCAAATTACCCGCTCCGCGGATCTCGAGATCCTTCATGGCGATTGAAAACCCGGCGCCGAGTTCCTGTGATTCGAAGACCGCCTCGAGACGGCGAGCCGCGTCGTGCGACAGGTGGGCATCACGCGGGTAGAGAAGGTACGCGTACGCCTGATTCGCGCTACGCCCGACGCGCCCTCGCAACTGATAGAGCTGCGTTAGCCCGAGCGTATGGGCGTTGTTGACAATGATGGTGTTCGCGTCGGGAATATCGAGCCCGTTCTCGATGATGGTGCTGGCGATCAGGACGTCTGCCTGATGGTGCGCGAAGGACGTCATGACCGTCTCCAGCTGCGCTTCGTCCATCTGGCCGTGTCCGACCAGAACGCGCGCCTCCGGCACCAACTGGCGGATGCGCGATGCCATGGCATCGATGGTGGCAACCTTGTTGTGGACGAAGTAGACCTGCCCATCGCGCTCCAGCTCGCGAATGATGGCTTCTCGGATGTGGCGCTCGTCGAACGGCTGCAAGTACGTCTTGATGGGGAGACGTCCTTCGGGCGCCGTCTCGATCACACTCACTTCCCGGATGCCGACCAGAGTCATGTGGAGGGTGCGCGGAATCGGCGTCGCCGTCAAGGTGAGGACATCCACGTTTTCGCGCAGCTGTTTGAGGCGCTCCTTGTGTTTCACGCCGAAGCGTTGCTCCTCGTCAATGACCAGCAAACCAAGATTCTTGAAGTGGACATCCTTCTGCAGCAGACGGTGCGTCCCGATCACCACATCGATCTCCCCGGAGGCGAGCCTGGTAACGATCTGCCTCTGTTCTGCGTCATTCCGGAAGCGCGAGAGGACTTCGACGCGCACCGGAAATGGGGCGAGTCGCTCTTTGAAGGTCTCGAAGTGCTGCTGCGCCAGGATCGTCGTCGGAACGAGGACCGCGACTTGCTTTCCGTCCATGACGGCCTTGAAGGCAGCGCGCACGGCGACCTCCGTCTTTCCGTAGCCGACATCGGCGGTGACAAGACGATCCATGGGCCGTGGCTCCTCCATGTCGGCCTTGACCTCATCGACGGCGCGCGACTGGTCCGGGGTCTCCGGATAGGGGAAGGACGCCTCCAGCTCCCCTTGCCACGGGGAGTCGGCACCGAACGCGTGGCCGGGGCGGGCGGCGCGGCGCGCGTACAAGTCGACGAGCTCTCTGGCAATATCCTCCGCCGCTTTCTTGGCCCGCTGTCGCGCCCGCTGCCACTCGCCACCACCCAGGCGATTGAGCTGCGGGGGCTTCTCGCCGACCCCGACATAGCGGGTGAGACGCTCCAGCTGATCTGTCGGGACGTAAACGCGATCCGCCCCGTGATACTGGATCAGGGCATATTCACGCTCGGCGCCGTCGACCGTCATGCGCGTGACGCCATCGAATCGCCCAATCCCATGCTCCATATGGACGACGTAGTCACCCGGTTGGAAGTCGGCGAAGAAGGAGGCCCGGGCGCTGCGACGCCGGGGAACGTGACGCACCCGCGCCCGGCCGAAGATCTCGTGATCCGAAAGGATCATCAGATGTTCGGATGGCAGCCACCACCCCTCCGGAAGGCCCCCCGGGAGGATGGTGGATCCCGGAGGAGGTGCATCAGGCAGCGCGGCCACGATGGCCGCCGGTGTCTCGTTCTCCGTCAGCAATTCCTCAACCCGAGCCGCTTGCTGCGAGATGATGACCGTGCGCCGCTCACGGTGCTCGCCAAGATCAGACACGAAGTTTCGGAGGCGTCCGTGGTAGAGCGGAGCGGGAACAAAGACGCCGCTGAGATCGACAGCGCCGGTGTCGTCGGGCGAACCCGAAATCCAGGAGATGGACGGTTGAGCAGCGAGCCGCTCGTGCACGTGAGCGGCTGTCACCAGGGGATCCATGAGACCTGGCGGCAACTCGCCGGCCTCCTGACGCGCAGCCACGATCTCCGTCGCTTGCTGCCACACGGAGTCGGCCGTCGCTCGCACATCCTCCGGATCATCGAGAATGACGACCGTGCCGGGATCCATTCGGTCGAGCAGCGAATCGCGCGAATACAGGTACGGCGCGAAGACTGTCAGATCATCGAGCGGCGCCCCGGACTCCAGGCGGGCCAGATCGTCCTGCCACCGCGAGAGCGCCTCAGCGGTGAGAGAGTCAGTTGGCAGATCGATAAGCCGATCCAGCGCGTCCAGGCGTGCGTCCTCGTGAAACGACGCCACCGGGCGGATCATGATGTCGTTCAACCGCTCGATGGAGCGCTGAGTAGCGGGATCAAACGTACGGAGCGATTCAATCTCAGGGCCGAACAGTTCGATGCGAAGCGGCAGGGTCTCCCCAGCCGGATACACGTCGATAACACCACCTCGCCGGGCGAACGTTCCCGGTTCCTCGACGACGGCGGTCTCCGCGTATCCTGCCTCGACAAGACGGCCGACGGCCGGCGCCATGTCCAGATCGTCTCCGACCCGCAACGCCAGAGGGTCCACGGCGCGGCCGCGGTCCTGTACCGGCTGCAGGAGAGCCCTCACGGGAGCGACGACAATGAGGTTCTCGCCACGGACCACGGCATCGACAACTGCCTGCCGCTGCGCGAGCACGGCCCGGTCGACGTGCGCTCGCTCGTACGGAAGGGACTCGATCGCCGGAAAGAGCTCAGCCCGGCGCCCCCAGCCCGCCATTTCTTGACTCCAATCGACAGCGGCTTGCGGATGCGCCGTGACGATGAGGCCGCGATCGGGAAGCACCGCGGCGGAGACGGCAGGACGCGCAGCACGCATCAAGCCGTAGGCGCGATGCCGTCCGGGACGGCGAAGGCTCTGGAGTGGCTCCAGGGAGGCGACGGTATCGAGGAGACCGGTGAGGATCATACAGGCAAAAGGAGAGCGCGGAGGTTCTCCTCCGCGCGCTCTATTATATCGTTTTTTGGCGCCCTGAAGGGCGGGGCGCTTACGAGACCTCGCGAATGCGAGCCCTCGAGAGATCGGCGATCGAGGGGAGCGTCACGTCCTCCAGCCGCGACAAATACTCGTGCCACAGGGCCGGCTCCCAGATCTCAAGCCGATTGAACATGCCGACGATAATTGCCTGCTTCTCAATTCCGGCGTGCTCGAGCAGTGGCGCCGGGAGCGTGACGCGCTTGAGGTTGTCCACGTCCGAGAGCTGCGCATCCGAGAGCGCGCGATGCATGAAAGCGCGCGCCTCGTCATCATCCAGGCTCCGGTACGCCTCATCGAGGATGGCCTTCCAGGTGCCCACGTCGTACACGTACAGGCACGGTTGCTCTCCCTTGAGCACCATGACGCGCGACCAGTCAGTCTCGCCATCCGCCGTCAGGAGATGACCGGGAATACTGAGCCGTCCCTTGTAATCAACGGTCCGATCGTACTCGCCGAAGAGCATGGCCTATCCACGAAAGTTGAAGGGCGGGTGGGGACGGGGTCAGTATAAGCGCAGTCCCCGGTTCGGTCAAGGAGCGGCACGCGGATTGCTATTATCCGCCCATCTGCATCAAACTCAGGGAAGCGGAACGGTAGCGCTCCCAGGGAGGCGCCTGTGCGGGCCCATATTGTAGCGTCGCTCGGCTTTAGTCTGGCCGCGCTGCTGACCGCCGCACCGGCCGCGGTCCCTGCTCGCGCCGATTCGCCGAGCGCGACAAGCTTGCTCACGCTCGCGACCGCCTACGCCACGATGCGAGGCAGTGTGCATATCACATTACACGGACAGGTGGTCGGCGGCAGCGAATCGGCGATCATCACGGGATTCGAAGACCAATCGCAGCGTTACGGCCTGTTGCGTGACGTGCAGATCGACTCGGGCGACGTCCAGGAGCACGGCGAATGGACGAAGGGATCGGTGCGAACATCGGTGGAGGGGGTCGGCGGGTCGGGAGCGATGAAAGTCAACAAGAGTGACTGGCTCTGCGGCTCCCTTGACAACTCGGACTACTCCATCGTGCCGGCACTGCCCTCGGCGAGGCTCAGCTCGCCGGTCCTGGTTCCCGGGCACAGCGTTCCTGTCTGGAAGATCGTTGCCAACGCTTCTGAAGGTCTAAACATGGAGCGCGAGACGTTTTATGTGACGGGCATGGGCAGACTGGTGCGGACCATTTTCATTGCCGTGCACAGTGGATCGGCGCAGGGCGGCCCGCGGCAGCAGATCTACCTGATCAAGGACTACTCCCACTGGGGCGAGTCGGTGCGGGTCTCGCTGCCGGCCGCCTGCCGTCCTCCGATGCCGACCGGAACGCCGACGCCCTAGAGGCCCATCAATCCCTTCGGGATCCGCATCTTGCCTGACATGAGTTGCTTCATAAGCTTCTGCATGTCTCTGAACTGATTCAGCAGCTGGTTGACTTCCTGAACGGTCGTGCCGCTGCCCCGCGCGATCCGCTTGCGCCGGCTCCCGTCAATGATGGAGGGATTACGCCGCTCCGCCTTCGTCATCGACTGAATAATCGCCTCGACACGCTTGACCTGCTTGTCATTGAGGTCGGGCATCCCACCTGCCTGCTTTAGCGCGCCGCGCATGCCGGGAATCATCTCGACGATTTGCGTCAATGGCCCCATCTTCCGCAGGTTCTGCATCTGACTCAGGAAGTCGTCCAGATCGAACGTGGCGGTACGCATCTTCTTCTCGAGCGACTTGGCCTGATCGTCGGTGTACTGCTCCTGCGCCTTCTCGATCAGGGAGAGCACGTCTCCCATGCCGAGGATGCGCTGCGCCAGACGATCGGGATGGAAGACCTCGAGAGCGTCGGTCTTCTCGCCCAGGCCCATGTATTTGATGGGGATACCGGTGACCTGCCGTATAGAGAGGGCAGCTCCGCCCCGAGCATCGCCGTCCATCTTGGTGAGGATGAGGCCTGTCAGGTTGACGGCCTGGTGAAACGCCTCAGCCGCCTGGACGGCATCCTGACCCGTCATCGCGTCGGCGACCAGCAAGAGCTCATTGGGATGGACCTGGTGGTCGATCTCCTTCAACTCGTGCATCATGGCGTCGTCGATGTGCAGGCGACCCGCCGTGTCGAAGATGACCACGCTATGCGCATTCTTGCGGGCATGGTTGAGAGCGTTGGCCGCAATCTTGACCGGTTTCTCGCGCGTCCCTTCCTCGTACACCGGGATCGTGAGTTGTTTGCCGAGGGAGACGATCTGGTCGACGGCCGCAGGACGGTAAACGTCAAGGGCGACGAGGAGAGGGTGATGTCCTTGCTTTCGTAAAGTGTGCGCCAGTTTGGCAGCGGTCGTCGTCTTGCCCGAGCCCTGGAGTCCGGCGAGAAGGATGACGGCGGGCGTCGTCTGGAGATCCAGCCGCGCCGGCTCACCGAGAATGCGCAGCAGCTCCTCGTGAACGATCTTCACGACTTGCTGTCCGGGCGTCAGGCTTTGCAGCACCTCAGCGCCGATACTGCGCTCCTTGACGCGGGCGACAAATTCCTTGACGACCTTGAAATTGACATCGGCCTCGAGGAGTGACATGCGGATCTCCCGCATCGCGGTGTCCACGTCACGCTCGGTCAAGGTTCCCTTGCTGCGCAGCCCCGTAAAGATGTCGGTCAGACGGTCGGATAAGGCCTCAAACATGATCACTCACTCGAAAAGGGCGTTCACAAACGCCAGGTGGTCGAACGGTGCGAGATCCTGAACCTTCTCGCCGGTGCCGATGTACCAGATCGGCACGCCAAGCTCGTTGTAGACGGAAAAGGCGACCCCGCCTTTGGCGGTGCCGTCGAGCTTGGAGAGGATGATGCCGTCCACCTCCACGCTCTGCAGAAAGCTTTTTGCCTGCAGAATAGCGTTCTGGCCGGTGGTCGCATCCAGGGTGAGCAGCGAGACGATGTGGGCCTCGGGATTCGCCTTGGATGCGACCCGCTTGATCTTCTGCAGCTCTTCCATCAGGTTGAACTTGGTGTGAAGGCGCCCCGCCGTGTCGACCAGGACAAGATCGAGGCCACGCGACTGGGCGGCTTTGACGGCATCGAAGACGACGGCGCCGGGGTCAGCCTCCTGCTGATGGGCGACAACCGGCGCCTTAACGCGCTCACCCCACACTCGCAGCTGGTCTATGGCGGCGGCGCGGAACGTATCAGCGGCGGCGAGAAGAACGGAGCGGCCACGCTGCTCGAGATAAGACGCCAGCTTGGCGATGCTGGTTGTCTTCCCGGACCCGTTCACGCCGACCATAAGGATGATTGTCCCGGCCGGCATCTCTTCCAGCGGCTCGTGCTCATCTCGGCCGAGAATCTCCACCATCTGGCGCCGCACGGCCGTCTCCGCCTCAACAGGGGTTTTCAGCTCTTCCTTCTCGACCTCTTTGCGAGCGCGGGATACCAGCTCGATCGCCGTGGTTGGGCCGACATCGGCCTGAATGAGCAGATCTTCAAGCTCATCCCACGTCTCTTCGGTGATGACCTGCTGACGAAAGAGATCAGAGATGTGACCGAGCGCGCCCTGCCGCGTTTTCTGGACGGCGGACTCAATCTGTTCGCGCTCCTGCGGGGTCGGCTCTCGCCGAAACAAATTTCGTAGCATACCTTCTCGGCATAAAAGAGCACCGCACGGCGGCGGTGCTCCTGTGCTTTCCTCTGGCTAAGTATACGGGAACGGGTCCGGCCGCGGTACCCCGGAAGCCCCGCCCGCCGCCTTCGGACGTGGTGGGGTCGAAATCTCACACTCGGAGGCTGAAGGGAGTGCCTTCCGGGTCTATCAGACGGGCGCCCCCTTCCTCTTGCTCGATCAAGCGAGCGCCTAAAGCCTGGCACCGCTCGATCGCCGCGTCGAGGTCGTCGACGCCCACCTCCAACTCGATGCCGGTGCCCGGCTGGTTCTCGCAAACAAATAGGAGGCGAGGAAGGGCACCGGAGGGATCGACAACCGAGGCAAACTCCGCATCTCCGCCCTCCACGACACAGGCGAGCAGCGGCGCCCAGAAGCGAGCGAGGGTCAGCGGGTGGCGTGCGGGAAATCGCAGGGAGAGCGAGGGGCGAGCGACGGCCCGCCTACGATCGCTCGCCGCACGAATCCGTCCATCCTCGTCGGCGAACGGGAGGTAACAGGCGGACTCGCCGCCCTCGGGTGCGGGCGGCGAGCCGGGCATGTCTCCTATTCGGTGGCTCCCATGCTTTCGTACTTCTGCTTGAGCTCATTGACGACGGCCGGATCGGCGAGCGTCGTCGTATCACCCAGGACACGGCCCTGGGCGATGTCGCGCAGCAAGCGCCGCATGATCTTCGCGGATCGAGTCTTGGGCAGATCGGCCGTAAAGATGATCTGCTCGGGCCGGGCGATGGCGCCGATCTTCTTCACGACATGCTGCTTCAGCTTGGTCCGCTCTTGCTCGTCCGCCTCGACGCCGGGCTTCAGCGTGACGAACGCGGCGATCGACTGGCCCTTGATCACGTCATCGAGTCCGACAACGGCGGCCTCGGCCACGTCTCCCGAGTCCACCAGCGCACTCTCCACCTCCCACGTCCCGATGCGATGTCCGGCCACGTTGAGCACGTCATCAACACGCCCAATGATCGCGTAGTAGCCGTTCTCGAGCTGCTTGGCCCCGTCGCCGGTGAAGTACTTCCCGGGGAACTTGCTCCAGTAGGTCTGCACGTAGCGATCCGGGTCATTGAAGATGGTCCGGAACATCGATGGCCACGGGCGCGTCAGGGTCAGGTAACCGGATGCCTTTCCGGTCGGGACCGCGTTGCCCTGATCGTCGACGATCTGGGCGAAGACACCCGGGAACGGAACGGTGGCGGACCCGGGAACAGTGGTCGTCACCCCAGGAAGCGGCGTGATCATGATGGCGCCCGTCTCGGTCTGCCACCAGGTATCGACGATCGGCGACTTGCCGTGGCCGATCACCTCGTTGTACCAGACCCATGCTTCGGGATTTATGGGTTCGCCCACGGTTCCGAGCAGCCGCAGCGACGAGAGATCGTGCTTCTCGGGATACTCGGTCCCCCACTTCATGAACTGGCGAATCGAGGTCGGCGCCGTGTACAGGATCGTGACACCGTGCTTCTCAATGAGATCCCAGAACCGGTCTTTGTCCGGCGTATCGGGAGCGCCCTCGTACATGAGCTGCGTGACGCCGTTCGACATGGGGCCGTACACGACGTAGCTGTGTCCCGTCACCCAACCGATGTCGGCGGTACACCAATAGAGGTCGGTGTCCTTGAGGTCGAACACCCACTTCGAGGTGATATTCGTGCCCACCATGTACCCGCCGGTCGTGTGGACGATCCCCTTCGGCTTCCCCGTCGTCCCGGAGGTGTACAGGATGTACAGCATATGTTCGGAATCAACCGGCTCCGCCGGGCACTGGTCCGACTGGCCGGCCACGAGGTCGTGCCACCAGATATCGCGGTCCGCGTTCCATTGGATGTTGGCTTTCTCGCCGACGCGCTGGTAGACGACGACCTTCTCGATCGACGGCGTGTTGGCCACGGCAGCATCGGCGTTTTGCTTGAGAGGCACGATCGAGCCACGCCGCCAACTTCCGTCCTGGGTGATAAGCACCTTTGCCTGCGCGTCATTGATGCGGTCGGCAAGCGAATCGGGGGAAAAGCCGCCGAAAACAACGCTGTGGGGAGCACCCAGCCGGGCGCATGCCAGCATGGCGATCGGCAATTCCGGCACCATGCCCATGTAAATGGCGACGCGGTCGCCCTTCTGCACGCCGATGCTCTTCAGCCCATTGGCGAACCTCTGGACCTCGCGCGCCATATCGGCGTACGTCAACGTCCTCGTGTCGCCCGGCTCGCCCTCCCAGATCAGGGCCCGCTTGTTTCCGTTCTTGGCTAGATGGCGGTCAAGGCAGTTATAGGACGCGTTCAATTGGGCGTTCACGTACCACTTCGCCCAGGGACAATCCCAATCGAGGACGCGGTCCCAGCGCTGGAACCAGTCAATATTCTCGGCTGCCTTCTCCCAGAAGGCGAGGTAATCCGCGTCTGCTTCGGCGTACACTTTCGGATCATTGATGTTTGCCTGTTCCGTAAACGCCTTCGCGGGAGGGTAGGTACGATTCTCGGCAAGAAGCGCTTCGATTTGCGCGGGAGTATCCGTAGTCATGAGACATGCCTCCTAAAAACCATATAGGCAATCGGATACGCTAGCTCAGTATACTGCCGTTCTCCCCGCCATTCCGCCGAATTTCCATACCCACCTTCAGAAGGCGAGCCGCCCGCATCGCCGCCTCGGAGACCAACTTGGAGCTTTCGCCGATGGCGCGGTCGAGTGTCATCGGGCGGTTCACGGTCCCGATGACGGCATCGATCCCATGCTGGTAGACCACGTGATAGTCGCGGCCGGTGCTACCGACAATGGCGATCGACGGCACGCCCAGCGAATCGGCCAACTGTGCGACGGCAAGCGGTGCCTTCCCGTACAGGTCCTGTTGGTCCATCCGGCCCTCGCCGGTAATCACCACGTCGGCGCCACGAAGGCGGTCCGCAAGACGGATCGCACGGAAGACAATGTCGACACCGGGTTCGAGCGTGGCATTCAAGAAGGCGATCAAGCCGGCCCCAAGGCCACCGGCCGCCCCCGAGCCGGGTATGCCGGCCACGTCCTTGCCCAGATCGCGCTGAATTATCTCGGCATAGCGGTGGAGCGCGGCGTCGAGCATGCGAACCATGTCCGGGTCGGCTCCTTTTTGAGGGCCGTACACATAACTCGCGCCCTCAGGGCCGCACAACGGGTTCGCCACATCGCACGCGGCTTCCACGGTCACACCGGCCAGCCGGGGATCGAGGCCTGAGACGTCGATCCGAGCGAGCCGCAGGAGCGCTGCTCCTCCCCGGGGAAGCTCACGACCCTCCCCATCCAGGAAACGAACGCCGAGGGCTTGCGCCATACCGGCGCCGCCGTCGTTGGTGGCGCTCCCTCCGATTCCCACGATGATGCGCTCGACACCGTAATCGAGAGCCTGGAGGATCAGCTGCCCGGTACCAAAGCTCGTTGCCCGGGCAGGATTACGCTCGTGGCGGCCGAGAAGAGGAAGACCGGACGCAGCCGCCATCTCGATGACCGCCACTCGGTCCCCACCAAGGAGTCCCCACGTCGCGGTGACCGGCCGCTCCAGCGGTCCGACCACGCGGGTTGTCACGGTGCGTCCGCCACTGGCGCCGACGAGCGCGCGCACCGTCCCCTCTCCGCCGTCGGCAACGGGCACCAGGTCGAGGTCAGCGCCGGGAAACACGCGCCGAACGCCGCGCGCGATGGCACGCGCTACCTCGGTCGCCTCCAGGCTTCCCTTAAATGACTGGGGTGCCACGACGATCCGGAGACTCATGCCCGCCCCTCCAGATCGCGCTTCGGCGCCACTGTCAACCCGCTACCGCACCCTCTCGCCGGACCACCTCGGTCAGGAACTCACGGAACGTGGGACCCAGCTCCGGATCAGCCAGGGCCATGTCGACCGTGGCGCGAAGAAAGTCGAGCTTGTTGCCGGCATCGTAGCGCCGGCCCGAGAACTCATACGTGTAGACCGTGCGGCGCTGCATCAGCGTGATGAGCGCATCCGCCAGGTAGATCTCGCCGCTCGGACCCACCGGGGTCTCAGCGAGAATGTCGAACACGTCCGGCGTCAACACGAACCCGCCGATCTGAGCCAGATCCGAGGGAGAGTCGTCGCGCCGTGGTTTCTCGACCACCGACACGGCTCGGCCCATCCGCCCGTCGCGGTCTTTGACTTCCACCATGCCGTATTTCTCGAAGTCGTCCGGCGGTACACGCCGAACCCCGATGACGGGCGCTGCGTACCGTTCGGCCACCTCGATGAGCTGTTGCGCGACGGGCGGCCGGCTGATGAGAATGTCGTCTCCCCAGAGCACGGCGAAGGGCTCGTCCCCCACGACGTACCGAGCCATCAGCACGGCGTGCCCGTTGCCGAGCGGCTCTTTCTGCGTGACGTAGGCGATGTTGGCGAGGTCGGCAATGCGGATCACTTCATCGAGCAGCGCTTGCTTGCCCGTCTGGCGAAGGGTCGCCTCAAGCGCCACATTGCGATCGAAGTAGGCCTCCAGCGGCTCGCGGTTCTCACCGGTGACCATGATGATCTGCTCGATGCCCGACGCCACCGCTTCCTCGACCACATACTGGATGACCGGCCTGGCGACGATCGGCAGCATCGCCTTGGGGACGCTCTTGGTCACCGGCAGGAAGCGCGTCCCGAACCCGGCGGCGGGGATTACCGCCTTTCTCACCCTCATACGATCTCCTCCTCCGTGCCCGCCCAACACGCCCGGCGGCCGATCCGGCCAGTCCGACGGGCATCGGCATGGCGTATTCTACCGACGGTTGAGGGTAACGCGGCGGGTGAGACGGGCCAGTCGGTGCTCCAGATCGCCGGGGGCATCGCCCAGGGCAGAGGGCAGCTCTCCCATGATCAACGCGTCCCTGACCAGGTCCAGTGCCCGGGCATAGTCGCGCTCCACGTGCTCGTAGAACTTCGCCATCTCGATCAGGGCGTAATACGCGGACGCGCCACCATCGTCCAGCAGGCGCTCCCACGCCGCGAGCGCGCCGTCCCACCACCGCCGCCGCTTGTGCAAAGTAGAGACCCGGACCAGCGCGTCGTGCCGGTACTCCGGATCGAGTCCCTGGTGCAACGCTTCCTCGTAACAGAGCACGGCCGACTGCGGGTCGCCGGCTCTTTCGAACACACGGGCAAGACTATAGAAGTCGAGCGCGTCTCGCGTCAGCCCCCCGAAAGGGTCGGCGAGGACGCGGTCCATGCGAACCGCCAGGGTAGTTAGCGACAGGATGTCCTGCACGTTGTGGTAGAAGACGCGCTCGAGCTCCGCCGGATCGCGCCGGCGGAGATAGGTAAAGTACAGGCCCGGAATCTCCCATCCCTCCACGTCCTCCTCGGTCCGCTGCACCCCCAGCAGCGTGGACTCGAGGGAGACGAGGGCGCAGCTCTGCACGCGGCGCTTCCAGAGGCGGCGCGCGGGGTGGAGCAGATCCAGGTGAGGAGGATCGCTGAGAGGCACCGGGCGCCGATGCCGCAGGAACCGTCCCTCCAGCAGGGGCCAGTCGAACGCTTTTCCGTTGAACGTCACCAGCACCCCGAACCCGGCGAGAAAGGCACTCAACGCATCCAGAAAGTTCCGCTCGTCTCCCGGATGGCCAAGGAAGAATTGGCGGACACGGTACGCGTCTCCTTCCAGGAAGCCGGCACCGACGAGGAAAATGTACGTGCCCGCGCCCATGCCCAGTCCCGTCGTCTCCGTGTCCAGAAACACCACCTGCCCGAGATCGGCATACTCAAGCTCCGCATCCTTGCAGAGCAAGGCAAAGCGAGCCGGCGACACGCCGCGGATGGCGCGCAATCGGTGCATGCCATGACGGTGCTCGGCCGGATAGGTGAGGTCACGGTAGAAAGAATCGCCGGTCAGAGGCACGATGTCGCCGTCCAATCGCCAGGCAGAACTCGCATCGGCCGTCTCGGCGACGGTCGGCTTTGGTCCGTGGCCGTATTTGGCGAGATCGGCGAGTTTCACGACGTCACGGCCGGAAGCGATGTGCGCTCGAGAAGCAGGGCCAGCAGGCGCAGCGCGCACAGCTTTGTGTTGGGTCCACCATCCCACGGTCCCACACACGACGGGCACCCGTGGGTGCAGCCGCAGCGCGCGATCGCATCTCCGGCACTGGCCAGAAGTTGGCGGTGCAATTGGTAGAGTCGGTGCGAAAAGCCGATGCCGCCCGGAACGCTGTCGTACATGAACACGGTGGGCCGGCTGGTGAATGCTGCCTTGATCTCAGGCCAGACGGCGACATCGTGCGGGTCGCACATGAGGAAAAGGGGGGCAACCGCACCCACCGCGTGACAGAGACCGATGAGCCCCGCCTCAACCTCCGTCGCCGGAAGATCGTCGACCGCCGTCGGGAGCGAGAACCAGTAGGCGGTGGTATGAAACGTGTCCTCGTCGAGATGGATCTTCCCCCAGCCGACGTTCTCGTGGGTGTGAAGCTTGATCTTCTTGAAGATGGTGGGCAGGTACGTCACGGCCACTTCGCCGTGGCTGCGCGCGGGTTCCTCCTCGAACACGTCGAGGACGGCGACACGAACCGCCTGCTCGGCATCGGTGTAATAATCGACGTCGACGGCGCGGACATACGCCTTCTTCTCCTCGAGATCCAGTCGCTCGACTTGATACTGCTGCCCTTCGTGGATGTAGATCGCCTCTTCATGCACCATGGTGGGCGCCGACACCCGGTCGATCTCTCCGATCACCCGAGCCGGCGGCCCGTCGTCGATGATGACGACGTTGTCGGCCGCCGCGCTGCGGAGGCTGACTTCTTGAGCCGGGAAAGCATCCGACATCCAGTGCCAGACGCCGTCACGGTAGTGCAAGACATTGCTCTCCACCAGATAGTTCAGGATCTCTTTGGTCGTGTCGACCCCGAATCGCTCGCCCTCCTCGAAGGGCAGCTCAAAAGCAGCACACTTGATGTGGCTTACCAGGATGATCAGGTTATTCGGGTCGATGAGAGCCGACTCCGGCGAGCGTTCGAAGAAGTACTCCGGATTCGTTGCAAGAAACTGATCGAGCCCGCTGCTGCTCGCCACGACGACGGCGACCGACGAGTCGTTGCGCCGGCCGGCGCGGCCCATCTGCTGCCAGGTGCTGGCAATGGTGCCGGGAAAGCCCGCGATCACGCACGCGTCGAGAGCGCCAATGTCGATGCCCAATTCCAGCGCGTTGGTGGCAACAACGCCCTGCACGCTCCCGTCCCGAAGCCCACGTTCGATGGCTCGCCGTTGCAGCGGCAGGTAGCCGCTCCGGTAGCCGCGGATGGCCTCGCGGCGCTTCGGTCCGGCTGCGTCCCGCAGGTACTGGAGCAGAATCTCCACTCCGGTTCGGCTGCGGCTGAAGAGGATGGTCTGGATATTGTTGGCAATAAAGCGAGCAGCCAGATCACGCGCCGCCAGACGCGAGCTGCCACGAATGCCGAGCTGACGGTTGACGACCGGAGGGTTGTAGACGACAACATGCTTCTTGCCGGACGGCGCACCGTTCTCGTCGATGCACCGGACCGGCGCCTCGATAATACGAGCCGCGTGTTCCGCCGGATTCTCAATCGTGGCAGAACAGCAGATGAAGACCGGATCCGACCCGTAGTAGCGGCAGAGCCGGCGGAGGCGCCGGACCACGTTGGCGACATGACTACCGAACACGCCACGGTAGATGTGCAGCTCGTCGATCACCACGTAGCGTAGGTTTTCAAAGAGGCGAACCCAGCGCTGGTGATGCGGCAAGATGCCGGTGTGGAGCATATCGGGATTGGTGACGACGATATGCCCGGCGCGGCGCACGGCCCGGCGCGCCGTCTGCGGCGTGTCTCCGTCGTAGGTGTACGTCTTGATGTCGGCACCCGTGCGGTCAATGACTCCCTGTAGCTCGGCCACCTGATCTTGCGCCAGTGCTTTGGTCGGGAAGAGATACAGCGCCCGCGCGCTGTCGTCCGCAAGCACGGCGTTCAGGGTCGGCAGCGCATAGCAAAGGGTCTTGCCGGATGCAGTGGGCGTGACGACCGTCACGTTCTCCCCGTCCAGAACAGCCTCGATGGCAGCCGCCTGATGCGCATACAACCGGTCGATGCCACGTGCGTGCAAGGCCGCGATCAGCCGCGAGTCCAGTCCCTCCGGGAGCGGCAGATATTTCCCTGGTCTGGCCGGGATTTCCCGATAGGCGGCCACGTTGGCAGCCGTCTCCGGATCGTTGAGCAATCCCTCGACGACCTCATCCACGTGCATGGTGGGCCGCCTTTCTAGCTCAGCACGCCTGAGGCTTTCATCGTATAGCCGGCCTCACGCCGTGGTCAACGTCGCCCCGTTGAACGGCACCGCGTCGACCGACAGATCGCGGCCCAGGCAGGCAGCGAGCAACGCCATGCGGATATACAACCCGTTCTGCGCCTGCCGGAAGTATGCGGCCCGCGGATCGCCGTCGACGTCCACCGCAATCTCATCGACACGCGGCAGCGGATGCATGACGATCGAGTCGGGGCGCATCAGATTGAGAACCTCACGATCGACCACGTACACCCCGCGCGCCCGCTGATAATCCTCGTCGCGGTCCGCGAAGCGCTCGCGCTGGATGCGTGTCTGGTAGAGAACGTCGATCTCCGGCGCGATCGCGTTGAGATCGTCGACTTCGCGGAATCTCACGTCATGGCGGGCCAGGTACTCCTTGATATCGTCGTGCATGCGCACGACTTCCGGCGCCACCATGTAGACACGCACGTTCCGGTACTTGGCGAGAAGATAGCAAAGCGAGCGGACCGTGCGGCCGTTGGCCAGATCGCCGACCACGGCGATCGTTATGTCATCAATGTGCCCGAGTTCCTTCTCGATCGTGTAGAGATCGAGAAACGCCTGCGTCGGGTGCTGGCCGGTTCCGTCGCCCGCGTTGATGACAGGCACACGCGAAACGTCCGCCGCCCGGCGTGCGGCGCCCGCCTCGTAGTGACGCAGCACAATGACGTCGGCGTACCCGTTGAGGATGCGAACCGTGTCCTCGAGGGTCTCTCCCTTGGACACGGAGGAAAATTGCCTCGCGTTTTCAGTGGAGATCACGCTGCCACCCAGACGGAGCATGGCGGACTCAAACGAGAACCTGGTCCGGGTGCTCTCCTCATAAAAGAGGCTCGCCATGATGCAGCCGGCGAGGGCCGGCACACCCCCGTGGCTCACGACCGTCTCCATGCGCCGGCTCTGCGCGAACAGTTCCTCCAGCATGCCCCGGTTGAAGTCCTGGGCCGCCACCACGTGATGCAGTCTCATTCAGTCCACCTCACAAAAAAAGGAGGCACCTAGCCTCCCTGCCATCTTCTATCGGTCCGTGATTCCACGACATGCGTCCTCGTGCGAGCTGCCGCGCAGCCCGTCTGTACGTCGTTCCCATTGTATGTCAGCCGGCCGCCGCGCGCGACCTCACCTCATTACAATCGGGCCATGGAAGAGAGACCTCTCGATTCGACAGGCATGGAACCAGGCGTCATCGGCCTGGGCACGTGGCGAACGTTCGACGTCGCGCCGGACGATGAGCCGGAGGTGGAGAGACGGCGAGACGTTGTGACGGCTGCTCTCGACGCCGGCTGCACATTGTTTGATTCTTCGCCGATGTACGGCGATGCCGAGCAGGTGTTGGCGATCGCCCTGGGTGATAGAAGACGAAACGTCCTCATCGCCACCAAGGTATGGACACGCGACGTGGCGGAAGGACGGCGGCAAATCGAGAGGGCTCTTCGATGGTACGGAGGCATGGTGGATCTATACCAGATTCACAATCTGGTCGAGTGGCGCTCCTACCTGCCCCTGCTGCGCGGGCTCCGCGAATCAGGCGACATCCGCGCCGTCGGGATCACCCACTATGCGCACTCATCCTTTCCCGAAATGATGCGCATCATGGAGTCGGAGGAGATCCAGAGCATCCAGATCCCATACAACGCGGCAGACACTCTGGCGGAGCAGGAGATCCTGCCGTTGGCGCGCGAGATCGGCATCGGGGTCATCACAATGTCTCCGTTCGGAACGGGAGACCTCGTCCGATCATCCCCACCCGCTCCAGAACTCGAACCCCTGCGGGAGTACGGCATTGAGACGTGGCCGCAGGCACTGCTCAAGTGGATCGTCAGCGACCCGCGCGTGACCTGCACGATCCCGGCGACGTCGCGGCCGGAGCGAGCTCGGTCCAACGCTCAGGCAGGTCATCCGCCGTTCCTGCCGGAGGAGGAGCGCGAGAGGGTGTCCTGGTTGGCGCACCGGCTCACGCGATGAGCCCGCGCATCCGGCGCGCTCGCCGGTCCGACCGGGCCGCCATGCTCGACATTTCGAGAACGATCTGGGAGGGACATGATTACATTCCGTCGGTCTGGGATCGGTGGCTGCGCGATCCGAACGGCGTGGTACTGGTCGCGGAGGCGAAAGGCAGAGCCGTCGGTCTGCAGCACGCGGTTCTGCACCCGGACGGCAGTACCTGGCTGGAGGGAATCCGCGTCGCGCCGGAAGCACGGGGACAGGGAGTGGCCGGAGCACTGTTAGGTGCGGGGATTCAGTGGGCACGCGACAGCGGGTCTCCGGCGGTACGGCTCTCCACGGCGAGTGATAATCCGGCAAGCAATCGTCTGGTCGAGAAGGCCGGATTCAGTGCCGTGGAGCGCTTCCGGCCGCTGCGGGGACCGGCGATAAATGGCCCGACCTCCGCGAGCCTGGCCCATCCGGCCGACTTCGATGCCGTGTGGCGCGCCCTGCAGGGCGCCCAGTACTACACGGAGGCGTGGACCGCCTACCGGATAACGCCGCCGCGGATCGCTCTTCTCCTCTCCCAGCACTGCGTGGTCGTGGCGGGCTCAGGCGTCGTGATCGCGTCGGCGACGCGCCGTTGGAGCGCTCCCCGAATCGGACTCGCCGTCGGGCAACCCGACGACGTTGCCGACGCCGTGCGGCTCGTGCAGTCCCGCGGAGCTGCGCTTGGACTCACGGAGATACGTGCCACGATCGCACATGATGCGGAGACCGTGAACGTCCTCGCGCAACTTGGCTTCGCCGGGGGAGACGGGTGGGAAGAGGCCATGCTACTGCACGAGCTGCCGCTGAACGATTGACAGTCTTGGACGGGTGCGTCTCCCGCGCACCAGTGTGTCGCGCGAGGCCGTGCAAGCACATCCCGCGCCCCCGCACGATTTCAAGCCGTCCCATGGGCCGCTCGGATCCAATCTTGCAGCGCATCACGAGTGCTCGCGAAGGCCAGTTCGGACCAGGGGATCTCCTGGGGGAGAAAGGCCGCGAAGGCGAGAGTCTCCTCTCCGGCCGATGGCTCAGTCAGAGCGTCGGCCGCGTAGACGATGTGGATCGTCGTGCCGGTCGCGTACGAGTAGACACCGATCAGGCCGCGCAGACGCACCTCGAGGTTGAGTTCCTCACGCGTTTCCCGACACGCGGCTTCCTCCACCGTTTCTCCCATCTCCATGAATCCGGCCGGGAAGGTCCAGTAGCCGAGTCGCGGCTCGATGCCCCGTTGCAGGAGCCAGAGCCGTCCGTCCGATACCGGGATGGTCCCGGCAACCGGCGCGGGGTTGACGTAGTGGATTCGGGCGCACTGCGTGCAGACCAGGCGGTCTCTTCCTTCGGCACTCACGAACTGCTCGACCAGTGACCCGCCACATCCCGGGCAGAAGTCGGTGCCGGCCGAGACGGTCATCGCTGCCACTGTCGTGCCGGCCGGCACGCGGTCGCGTTCATAGCCCATCGTACAATCGGTCACTATGCTCGAAACGGAGTACGACGTCATCGTCGTCGGCACCGGTCACGCCGGATGCGAGGCTGCTCTCGCCGCCGCACGCATGGGCTGCCGGACCGCTGTCTTCACGTTGAATCTCGACACGGTGGCGTTGATGCCGTGCAATCCGTCGATCGGGGGGCCAGGTAAGGGACATCTCGTGCGCGAGATCGACGCGCTGGGCGGAGAAATGGCGCGGAACACCGACGCGACCAGCATCCAGGTCCGCCGGTTGAACACCAGCAAAGGGCCGGCCGTCCAGGCGCTGCGGGCGCAATGCGACAAGCGCGCCTACGGTCTGAGTATGAAAGAGGTGCTCGAGAGTCAGACGGGCCTGGACGTGAAGCAGGCGGCGGTCGACGGCCTCATTGTCGAGTCAGACGGTGGCATGCCCAGCGTCGCCGGTGTGGTGACGTCCACCGGACAGGTCTATCGCGCTCGCACCGTGGTTCTGACCACGGGCACCTTTCTGCGGGGACGCATTATCCAGGGTGATCGTTCGTATCCGGCGGGGCGGGCCGGCGAGTTTCCGGCGGACAATCTCTCGTCGAGCCTGGCTCGCGCCGGCTTCACGCTCGGGCGGCTCAAGACGGGCACACCACCGCGCGTGGACGGCAAGTCCATCCGGTACGACCTGACAACGGTCCAGCCCGGTTCGCAAACTCCGCTCTTCATGAGTTGGGAGGCCCGGCAGGCGTTTCGGCAAGGACGCATTGCTTCTCCCACCCGGTACAGTCCGGTGGCGGCGATCGGGGCGCCGGGACGGGGCGATGGGGAACCGTGGCGCGAGCAGATGGATTGCTACGAGGTGCACACCAACCACGAGACGCACCGGATCATACGCGAGAATCTGAGTCGCGCCCCCATGTACAACGGCGGCATCACCAGCGCCGGCCCGCGCTATTGTCCGTCCATCGAGACCAAGATCGTGCGCTTTGCCGAGAAGGGGGCTCATCACCTGTTCCTGGAGCCCGAGGGATGGTCAACGCGCGAGATCTACGTGCAGGGCGCGAACACGAGTCTGCCCGAAGATGTCCAGCTCGCCATGCTCCGGAGCATCCCGGCACTGCAGCACTGCGAGATCATGCGTTACGGGTACGCCATCGAATATGACTACCTCCCGGGCACGCAGGTATTCCCGCATCTCGAAACGAAGATGGTGCGGAATCTCTTCCTGGCAGGTCAGATCATCGGCACCACGGGCTATGAGGAAGCGGCCGCGCTCGGGCTGATGGCAGGCATCAATGCAGCGCGGCGCGCGCGGGAAGATGAAGCGGTCGTTCTGCGTCGCGATCAGGCCTACATCGGCGTCCTGATCGACGATCTGGTCACGAAGGAGATGGACGAGCCGTATCGCATGCACACGTCGCAGGCCGAGTATCGTCTGCTGCTCCGGGAGGACAACGCCGAAGAACGCCTCTCCGGACTCGGCTGGTCGCTCGGGCTGATCGACGACACGCGCAAGGATGATATCGACCGGCAAACGGCCGCAATCGAGGACACCATCGCCCTGCTGAACGAGGCGAAAGTCAGGCCCGCCGACGCTCTCAACGAGATGCTGACCGGAGCCGGATGCCGTCCAGTGGCCAACGGAGCGCCGGCGGCTCAGGTCCTTGCCCAGCCCGCAGCGACTCTCGCGATGCTCGCGTCGGTTGGACTGGTCCCCGAAGTCGACGGCGATATCGCTCGCGAGGTGGAGACACGCGTGCGCTATGCCTCCTATTTCCGGCAGCAGGAGGCGGCAGTGGAGCGGCTGCAGCGCATGGAGGGCCGCATCATTCCGGAAGTTCTGGACTACGAGAATCTGTCCGGGCTCCGCAGCGAAGCACGTGAGCGCCTGGCACGCGTCCGCCCTCGCACCGTCGGTCAGGCGGCACGGATTGGCGGAGTCACGCCGGCCGACATCGCCATGCTCCTCGTCCAACTGGAACGTGAGACGGCGCCCGTCTGATGCGGGCACAGGTCGTCCTCCTGCGCGGCGACGAGATCCTCATGACGCGACACGAGCGCGACGGACGGGTGCACTGGGTTCTACCGGGCGGGGCCATAGAGCCCGCCGAAACGCCCGAGCAGGCGGCCGTGCGAGAGTTGCGTGAGGAGACCGGTCTCGAGGTGGCGCTGGACCGGCTCCTGTTCGTGGAAGCGCCGCAGCGCATCGGTCATGGGATGACCGGACCGCGGTACACGTTTCTCGGGCGCGTCGTGGGTGGCACTCTCGAGGTGCGGACCGAGTCCACGGGCGTGCTGCGCGGAGCGGAGTGGTTGCCGTTAGGATTCGAGGCATTCGACGCGCCGACCCGTCAGACCCTCGATCACGTCCGGCAAGCACTGACGTAGGTCTCACCTCCTCCCATCGGTCTCCCGGCGGCATATATTTTGCACGTCAATATGTGGCCGCTGCCGTGAGGCAGCAGCGCCGCATCGAAAGGAGTGGATGCATGGACAACGGAGATCAGTTTGGAGATCTGCGGCCGGACGGCAGCCGGGGAGCCGGGCCGTACCGAGTGATGCACGCTGTCGCCAATCAGTACGGGTCGCTACCTCCCTTCGACACCGGATTCGGGCCGGCATTCGGCCGCGGCTGGGGTACATGGGGAGGCCAGTGGACCACGCCCTCTACGGGCGCGGCGGATCTCACCGACGATCAAATCGAGTCGCTCATCTATGACGCGCTGGATAACGATCCGGTTGTGCCGCACAACGCCGATGTCGACGTGACGGTGGAGGGCGGGACAGTGACCCTGAGCGGGGACGTCCGTGGCAAGCAGGCAAAACGTCATATTGGGCGCATTGCCTGGACCGCTCCTGGCGTTCGGGATGTCCATAATCACATTGCCATCCGGAGCCGGCGTTCGTCCGGTGCGGCGACCGCCGGCCAGAGCGCCGCGGCGTCGAAGTCGTCGACGCCGACGTCCAGCACACGGAGCAGGCCGGCAACGAAGTCAACCGGCTCGGGCAAGTCCGGTTCGAGCGAGACGGCTCCCGGCTCCACGGCCGGGACGGGGAAGCCGGCCGCGGGCAGCGCCGGCAAGTAGCGGCCGACCAATGGTGAGGGGCCGGTTGTCCCTCACCTCTCGACGGCGCGCAGATCGAGGACAGCTGACCCGGCATCGGGGACGTGGTCGAGGGTCGCGACCTCATCGAGGCGCCAGAGGCGTGTGGCCAGCAAGGAAATCACAAAGCGCTCCCGCTGGATGGTCCCCTCGATGACGAGCGAGGCCGAGCCGTTAATGACGGTCCGATGGGCCGCATAGACGTTGGGATACACGGCGACCGGCAGCTCGCCCTCCTCATCCGACAGAACGAGAAAGGTCATGCCTTTCGCCGTCGGCGGCTGCTGCCGGCTGATGACGATACCGGCCACGCGCACACTGGTGCCGGGTGAGGCGACTTGAAGCTGGCCGATGGAGCGCACACCGGTCTCGCGCAGCGACCGCCGGTAGAAGCTCATCACGTTGTAGCGGGCGGACGCGTCAAGGAGGGTGAAGTCCAGCCCGGCGATGTCGAGGTCGTCGAGCGGCGGCAGCTCGGGGACACGGATCACCGGCATGCGGCGCAAGGAACGTTGGTGAGAACCCCGGCGCGGCACCGATCGCACCACCTCCTCGAGCTGCCAGAGCAGCGTGCGGCGATTTTCACCCAGCGTGTCAAACGTGCCGCCGGCAATGAGCGTCTCCATCACCTTGCGATCAACCGTGGTGCGCTTCCAGCAATCGGCCAGCGAGACAAAACGGCGCCGTCCTCGTGCCGTCACGATCTCCTCCGCCGCCTCCTCCGAGAGCCCTTTGACCTGGAGCAATCCCATCCGAATCCTCCCCTGTTCCACGACGTAGCGCGCCCTGCTTCTATTTATGTCAACAGGAAGAACGGTAATCCCCCACTTGCGCGCCTCCTCGATGACGGTTTGTGTCGGGTAGTAGCAGCAGGGCTCGTTGGAGAGGATCGCCGCCAGGAACTCCGCCGGGTAATACACCTTCAGAAAGGCCGTCTGGTAGACCGTCTTGGCAAAGGCGGCGGCATGGCTGCGGCAGAACCCATAGCCCGAGAAATAGGTAATCGTCTCGTAGATCTGCTCGGCCAGCTCACGGGGACGGCCAAGGTGGACCGCGCTGGTGACGAATGCCTCACGGGAGACATCCATCTGCGCTTCGGTGCGGTAGTGCGAGATAGCGCGGCGGAGATCGTCGGCCTGGGCGTAGGAGAGCCCGGCGAAATCGTGCGCCACCTGCAGGACCTGCTCCTGGAAGATGACGATACCGAGGGTATCGCGCAAGGCATCCTCCAGGCTGGGATGGGGATAGCTGACCGGTTCCCTCCCCTGCCGCCGCTCGACGTAGGGGTTCACCATTCCGCCCTGCAACGGACCGGGCCGAAAGAGAGCGATCTGAATGATGAGGTCACCGAAGGTACGGGGCTGAGAGCGGGCCAGCAGGGCCCACTGACCGGGGCTCTCGATCTGGAAGATGCCGATGGTCTGGGAGGAGCAGATGACGTCGTAGACGGCGGGATCATCGAGCGAGAGGCTGTCGATGTCAAGTGTGATGCCGCGCGTCTCGCTGATCATGCGCACCGCCTCGTCGACGATGGAGAGCGTGCGGAGACCGAGAATGTCGAACTTGATCAGCCCCATCTGCTCGACATCGTCCTTGTTGAACTGGCAAACCCGGACACCGCTGGTGGCGTATTCCAGCGGAACGACATCGGTGAGCGGCTCGGCCGTGATGAGCATGCCGCCGTTATGCAGCGAGAGATGGCGCGGATAGCCGTCCAGCGCCTCACATAGGTCGAGAATCTGCCCCAGCACCGGGGAGGAGGTCTCCTCGGGAAGGGGGGCAGGAAGAGTTTCACCGGACGAGGCGTCTGAGTCCGCCAGCCGCGGGACATCGTCGACGGTGACCCCGGCGAGCTGCAACTCCTCACGCATGTGGCTCACTCCGCGATAACTGAGCTTGGCGGCCAGGTGATCGATGGCGGACGGGGAGAGCCCCATCGCCTTGGCCACGTCACGAAAGGCGGAGCGGGAGCGGTAGGTGATGACGTTGGCCACCATCGCGGCGTGCTCGGCCGTGTAGCGGTCCTGAATGTAGGCAATGACCTCGTCGCGGCGGCGTGAATCGAAGTCGATGTCGATATCCGGCATGCCGACACGCCCCGGATTGAGAAAGCGCTCGAAGAGGAGATTGTTGGCGAGCGGATCGACGGCGGTAATGCCGAGGACATAGGCGACGATGGAATCGGCGGCCGAGCCCCGCCCGGCACAACGAATCCCCTGGTCACGAGAAAAGCGGACGATATCCCATACACACAGGAAGAACGAGGCAAGTCCCATCTGCTCGATCACCGCCAGCTCATAGGCCAGCCGGCTGCTGACGTCCGGCGTGAGCGGGCGATAGAGCCGGGCGGCGCCCTCCTGACAGAGGCGATAGAGATAGGAAAACGGCGTTTCGCCATCCGGGACGGGAAAGTCCGGCGGGCGCGAGGACGCGGCCAACAATTGTACGGAGCAGGCGTCGGCGATCTCGCGCGTGGCGGCGACGTAGCGATCGAAGAGACGCCGCGGGAGGCGGAAAGCGCCGCGCATCTCCTCCTCCGACTTGAGGTAATACTCCCCGTTGACATGGCGCACGTCGGTCCAGCCGTCAAGAGTGGTGCGGGTCTGGATGCAGGCCATGACATCGCGCAGGCGGTGACCATCGGGCGTGGCATAGTGAACGTCGTTGGCGATCACGCAGGGTAAGCCGGTGCGATCGGCGACATCACGGAGCGCCTCCACCAACGGCGTGTCGTCGGGAAGGAGATGATGCTCCAGCTCGATATAGAAGGAAGGGAAGATCTCGGCATAGCGGCGGGCAACATGTTGCGCCTCTTCCCGTTTCCCTTGCCGGATCAGGCGTGCAATCTCCCCCTTGCGGCAGCCGGAGAGAGCGGTCAGACCGTCCGACCAGGGAGCAAGATCGTCGAGGGTGATATGCGGATCGTCCTGGTGATCCAGCTGTGCCTTGGTGATGATGCGGCAGAGGTGACTGTAGCCCTGGCGGTTCCGCGCGAGCAGGACGAGATGGGAGCGCCCCTCCTCGGACGTCAGACACATCTCGGCGCCGAGGATTGGTTTGATGCCCTGGGATCTGGCTGCCTGCAGGAAACGGACGGCGCCGTAGAGGCCGTCGTGGTCGGTAAGGGCGAGGGCGGACATCCCGAGCTCGGCGGCCCGGAGGATCAGACGTTCCGGGGATGATGACCCATCGAGAAAGCTGAAGTTGCTGTGGACATGGAGATGGATCATCGCCCGGGATTAGTCATAGGTGCGCTCCAGGAACCAGAGACCGCGCTCCCGGTAGATCTCGTACGTTCCCAGGTTGTCGCACTCGACCTTGTAGTACTGGCGCACGACCTCCTGCCGCCACCAGTCGATGCGCACCACCCAGCGGCGCGGGATGGCGGTAATGTGGTGGAGGCTCTGTCGCCAGACAAAGGCAATGGGATTCTCCCCCTCGCAGCGAACGCGGATCGGCTCGAAGTAGAGGCGCGTCATGCCTGCATGCCTCGCTCCCAGCGGAACTGCCGTTCCGCCAGGATGTTTCCGGGATCAATCCGCTCGACGTGCCGGAAGGGCGAATCGCCGTAACGGGCGATGAGGATTTGCTCTTCCTCGGCCAGGGAACGGATGCGGTTATCCAGCAGCGAGAGCTGCGTGGGGGAGGGAAAATCGGAAACACGGAGCACGATCGCCTGGGGAGGATGAGCGGGATTCCACTCACGCAGCAGGAGACGCTCCGCCGCCTCGGTCAGGGGGGCAGCCGTCTGGACTGGTGTACGCAGGAGGACCCGAGCGGCCGGGCGATGGTGGGCCGGCAAGCGATGAGGCTCTCCCTCCGTTGGTGCCGGCTCAGGACGATCCGGCGTCACTCCCGGCTGGGGCAAGCGCGAGGAATGGACACGATACGGAATCGGAAGGGCTTGATCTTCCTCGTTCTTCACGATCTGCAGCGCTCGCCTCTCAGGGAGAGGGGGCGCAAGCGGACGAGGACGAGGAGAATATTCCTCTCCCCGCAGCGTCAACTCCACCACCATCCCCGCCACGCCGCGCTCCTGCAGCTCCTGGGCACACCGGTCGGCCAGGAGACGGATGATCTGCCTCGCCTCCTCGATCGTCCCGTCCTCGCAGACCTTCTCGAACGTCACGGACGGTCTGGGAGGCGGGGGAACGACCGGCCGATCATCCTTCCCGCAGGCCCAGGCATGGAGGCGTACGCCATCCGCTTTGAAGCGCTGACGAACGGCATCACGCGGCAGAGCGGCAAAGTCCCCGATCGTCTTCAGCCCCAGAACCTGGAAGGTCAGGGCCAGCCGAGCATCCAGGCCGGGAAGAAGCGTGATAGGCAACTCGGAGAGAAAGAGCGCCTCCATGCCTGTCTCGACGCGCGTAATCCCCTCTTGAAGAGAAGCCAGCTGAGCAGTCAGTCGGTTGGAGGACAGGCCGATCCAGGGTACGGCCCCGACAACCGCGGCCACTCGCCCGGCGATGATGCTCCCGACCCGATCCCCCCAGAGCCGCTCACATCCGGTGAGATCGGCAACCAGTTGTCCCGGCTCGACCGGTTCGACCAATGGGGTCACCTGCCGGACGGCGTCGCAGATATCCTCCCAGATCGGGCTATAGGAGGAAGGATCATAGCGCAGGACGGTGGCGTCGGGGCAGATCTGTCTGGCCTGTGTCGCCGCCATGCCGGGACGCACCCCCTGCCGTTGAGCGATAAAGTTCGCCTCGCGCACCATACTGCGCCGGCGATCGGACAGGAGAAGTACAGGATGAGAGCGAAGTTCGGACCGCCGCCCTTCTTCGACGGCGATACCGAGACCAGGAACCACGCGAAGATAGAGGATCATCCGCCCCCTCCGGTGGACTTTCCTTCTTATTAGAACATGAGTTCTATAAGGTGTCAATGCAGATTTTGGGCCATTGCTAGAATCGGCGGCAGGAGGCGCGATGGACGCACGGCACGAGGCTCTCAATCTCACGCTGCGCCGGCCCTTCACCATCTCGCGGGGCACCCAAACCGTCGCGTGCAACGTGCTCGTCACTCTCTGCGACGGCGATCACCAGGGTATCGGCGAAGCCGCTCCCAGTCCGTACTACGGCGAGACACAGCCGACTGTTGCCGCCATCCTCGACGACCTTCTTCCCGCGCTCGCGACCGATTCCCTCGCCCCGAGCACTCTCCACGAGAGGATGCAGCGGACGATCGGCCGCAATCCAGCGGCGAAAGCGGCCGTGGATATGGCCGCCTACGATCTGCTCGGCCGGAGGCTCGATGCCCCCGTCTACGACATCCTGGGACTCGATCCGGCCGGCACACCCGTCACCTCGTACACGATCGGCATTGCCGCCCCCGACGTGATGGCCAGGGATGCGGCCGCGGCAGGCGATTTTCCCATCCTCAAAGTCAAGGTCGGCACACCCCACGATGTTGCCAATCTCGAGGCGATTCGCGGCGCCCGCCCCGACGCCGTCATCCGCGTCGATGCCAACGCAGCCTGGAGCGCCAAGGAAGCAGTCAGGCGGCTTGAGGAACTCCTCCCCTTCGATCTGGAGTTTGTCGAGCAGCCCGTTCATGCCGCCGATCTCGACGGCCTCTCCTATGTGCGCGATGCGATCCCCATCCCCGTTATTGCCGATGAAAGCTGCGTCGTCCCCGAGGACGTGCCCCGTGTTGCCCCGCACGTCGACGGCATCAACATCAAGCTCATGAAGTGCGGCGGCATCTCTCCGGCCCTGCAGATGATCGCCACCGCCCGCGCGCACAACCTTCTCGTCATGGCCGGCTGCATGATCGAGAGTTCCCTCGCCATCACTGCCGCTGCCCAGATCTCGCCCCTCCTCGACTACGCCGATCTCGACGGCAACCTCCTGGTATCAGACGATCCGTTTACAGGCGTCGTGGTGGACGCGGGGCGATTGATCCTGCCGGAAGCATCCGGCCTTGGCGTCGCGCCACGATGAGCAAGCCGCTCGGCGTCGTCGTCACCCGGCCACTCCCGACGAGCTTCCCGCGCGAACTCTTCGAGGAGAGAGTCACGTTCACGACTGCGCCCACCGGAGACGAGCTGCGCAAGGCAGTCCAGACCGCCGACGTACTCTACTCGTGGGACGTGCCGTCCAATATCCCCGCCGAGACGCCCCACCTGCGGTGGATCGAGCTGCCTAGCGCAGGCGCCGACCATCTTCGCGGCCTGCCCGTCTGGGACAGCGACATCACCATCACCTCGTCACGCGGCGTGCACATCGTGCCGATGGCCGATCACCTGTTCGCCATGTTGCTCAGTCTGACGCGGCAGATCCCCGCCTTCGTGCGCGCGCAAGACAAGCACGATTGGCTCTCCCACGCGGAAGTCGGTCGCCTTCATATCTCCGAATTGCGCGGAATGACGATGGGTATCGTCGGCTGGGGGAAGATCGGAGACGGGATCGCCCATCTCGCGGATGCATTCGGCATGCGCGTGCTCGGCACACGCTGGTCGATCCATGCGCCGCGAGAGGTGGACCGCGGCGCCGAGGCATACGCCAATCCTCCCTGGCTGCAGCCGGAGGATCTCCCGCCGAACGTGGTGTTCCCGGCCGCCCAACTACACGATGTCCTCGATCAAAGCGACGTCGTCGTTCTCCTGCTGCCGCTCACTCCGGAGACACACCACTCCTTCGGCCCCGCCGAGTTCGGTGCGATGCGGCGCGGCACGCTGTTCTTCAACCTGGGACGCGGCAGTGTGGTCAACGACGATGCGCTGGTGGCGGCGCTACGCTCGGGACGCCTCGCCGGCGCGGGCCTCGACGTGACGGACCCGGAGCCGCTGCCTCGCACAAGTCCGCTATGGTCCTTTCCGCAAGTCATCATCAGTCCGCACGTGGCCGGGATGAGCCGGCGGACCGGAGAACGCGCGGCCAACCTCTTCGCGGTCAATCTCAGCCGCTACCTGGAGGGCCGGCCGCTGCTCAATGTCGTCGACAGGCATCGCGGATACTGAGGGCAGGAAGGACGGTATGGATACAACAACAGTGTTTTTCCAGCACCAACTGGAAAGTGGCGTCCAGGTCATCGGGCAGCCGATGGGAGGGGTCGAGTCGGCAGCCCTCGGTTTCCTTGTCGGCACCGGCGCTCGTGACGAGCCGAACGCGCAGGCGGGCATCACCCACTTTGTGGAACAGATGCTGTTTCGCGGAACACAGCGACGTGATGCGCGGGCCCTGGTCGATGCGCTTGAGTCTCTGGGCGTGAACTACGATGCATCAGCGGGTCTGGAAATGACGCTGGTCAGTGGCGTGCAGCTCGGCGACCGTCTTCTGGCCGCGCTCGACATCCTTGCGGAGGTTGTCAGGGAACCGGCGTTTCCGCCGGAGGACATTGACAGCGTCCGGCAGTTGATCCTCCAGGAGCATCGCCAGCGTGAGGATCGCCCGGCGCAGATGGTGATGGACCGCCTGCGCCAGGAATTCTTCGCCGGTAGCCCGCTGAGCCATGATGTACTCGGCACCGAGGAGTCGGTGTCCGCCCTCACGCGCGACGATCTATTCCGCTATTGGGAAGCACGCTTTACCGCCAACAACATAGTGGTATCGGTCACCGGCAACTTTGACTGGGACGCCGTGATCGAGCGCCTGAACACGCTGTCTGCCGCCTGGCCGACGGGCGCCGGCCGCTCAACCCCCCCTGCCCCGGAGCCCCAATCCGGCGTCCACGTGCAGACGCGTGAGGCGACGCAGGAGAACGTGGGCTTCGCGTTTTCCGGCGTTCCGAGTAGCGATCCCCGTTATTACTCGCTCGCCTGCGCCATTCAGGCGCTGGGTGGCGGAAGTAATTCGCGACTATTCCGTGAGGTTCGTGAAAAGCGGGGTCTTGCGTACGCCGTGAGCGCCCGGTATGACGCGCTCGAGAAGACGGGATTGGTCCGCGTGTACTGTGGAACCAGTGCCGATCGCGCGCACGAAAGCGTGGAGGTCATCCAGGAGGAACTGCGGAAGTTGGAGGATGACGGGATCACCGACGACGAGCTCAGGCTGGCGAAAACCAGGCTCAAGAGCCAGGTCATCATGCGGAGCGAGAGCACGTCGGCGCGGATGGTGGCGAATTTGCGCAGCTGGTGGTTTGAGAACCGGCTGCGGACACTGCAAGAGATCAGCGACGAGATTGACCGGGTCACCGTGGAGAGGATCCGAGATATCGTGCAGGCTGTCGGCGTGACACGGACTCTGACGGCAGTCGCGATCGGTCCGCGCACGGAAGAAGAGCTATTCGGCCGCGCCGTCGCCTGGCGCTAGGGGAACGACAATGACAACGACCCTCCGGGAACCGATCTTTCATACCCACGAGCTGTCCAACGGACTCCACGTACTTGGCCAATACATGCCCGACGTGCAGTCCGCGGCAGCCGTCTTCTGGGTCGATACCGGCACTCGTGATGAGAACCCGCAGGAAATGGGCGTGTCCCACTTCCTGGAGCATATGGCCTTCAAGCGAACGGAGCGCCTGACCGGAGAAGAGATCGATCGGGCGTTCGAAGAGCTGGGCGCCGACCACAACGCAGCAACCGGCCGTGAGATGACCTTCTATTGGGCGCGTACTCTGCGTGAAAACGTTCCCGGCGCCCTCGGCATTCTCACGCAGCTCTTGCAGCCCGCCCTCGATGAGAGCGATTTCGACCAGGAGCGACAGGTGATTCTGGAGGAAATCGCGCGCGCCGAGGATCAGGCGGCGCATGTCCTCTTCAGCAATTTTCTACGCGACTACTTCGAGGGGCATCCGCTGGCCCTGGACACCCTCGGCACCACCCAGACGATTGGCGATCTGACGGTCGAGGAGATGCGGGGGTACTGGAGCCGCCGGTACGGAACGCGTAATACTCTGTTTGCCATCGCCGGCAATTTCGACTGGGATGGAGTAATCGGCGATCTGGAGCACCTGACTGCCGGCTGGCAACGCGGAGAGAGCGGACGCCGGGAGCAGCCGGTTGAGTTTCGCCCGGGTCTCCATGTGTATCCCCACGCCCAGTTCGTGCAAGAGCAGATCGCGATCGGAACGCCGATGGTGCCGCGCAGCGATCCGCGTTACTACGCGGCCATCCTGCTCGCCACCATTCTCGGTGATGATCGGGGCTCGCGGCTCTTCTGGTCCGTCTATCAGACGGGACTGGCCGAGACGGCAAGCGCCGAGTCGCTCGAGTTTGAGGACAATGGCCTCTTCGTCGTGCACATTGCAACGGCCCCCGAGCAAGCCACGGCCGCCGTCCGCGCCGCACGCTCCGAGATGAAACGCCTGCAGGAGTTCGACGTCAGCGAGGACGAGCTGGAGCGGGCCAAGACAAAGGTGATCACATCGGTCATTCTCGGCGGCGAGAGCACGAACGAGAGAGTGATGGGTCTCATTAATTCATGGATGACTCAAGGAAAGCTCGAAACGCTGGAAGAGATCCGGGGCAAGATCGAGGCGGTCACTCTTGCTGATCTTCGGTCTCTCCTGAGCGAGCGGCCGATCTGGCCCGATCAGCTCATCAGCGCGACAGGGCCGCTGACCGAGGAGGAGCTGCGTCCCGCCCTCTGATTGCCGGGGTCGTGATGGCCCGGCGCGGCGTGCTATTCTGCGTTCGCCCCCACTCCGCGATGCCGTGGTGTATGGCTCGCAAACGCTCTGCTTCTCGTCAATCGTCTCGACCGGCATCGCCGCGTTCCGCGCGGCGCGGGTCGCTGCGCCTTCGCCCGCTGCTCGGTGGACTGTTGCGCTTCGCGCTGCCCCGATCCTCGGCGCAGGCACTGACGCTGCTCTTCGCTCTTCTTGCCGGCGCCACTCTGCTTGGAGTGCTTGCCGGGTCGGTCCTCAACGGCACAACGCCCGGTCAGAGCCTGGCATGGGTCGGCGTCCTGCTCGCGCTCGCCGTATGCGCGCGTCTGTATCCGTACTGGCGGCACGAGCTCGACGTGATGACGGTGGACCGTGCCCGGGTGGGCATCGGCGCCGCCCTTTTCGTGTTCATTGCGCTGTCTATCTCCTGGCATCTCGTCGCCGGGGCCGTCGGTCTGGACACCGGGTACCTTCTATTAGGGCCCCTCTCGCGTGGCGCCGGAGCCGTCGCCGCCCTCGGCGTTGTCGGCCTAACAGCCGCGGTGCTCGTCTTTCGCGTGCCGATCGTCCCACCGGTACGCGCCGTGGTTCGCCGGCTGAGCGGTATGAAGCATCAGGCGGCCGAGCGCCACACCGTGGCAGTTGTCAGCATGCAGGATCTGGCCCTCGCCGATGAGGAGCCGGCTCAGGACGTGATGGCCGAGGCTCCCGCCGCAGCGAAATCCCGTGCGACGCGCGCGTCGCCGACGGAGCCGGTGCCGACGGTTCCTGCGGTCGAGGCGCCGGCCGGTCTGCCGCCCATTGATATCTTCGCGGCTCCGGTGAAAACGGCGACGGCGCGCATCGATCTCGACCACGTGTCGCAACGGATCCAGGAGTGTCTGGAGAGCTTCAACGTGGCCGCCCGCGTGGTGGGCCACCACTCCGGCCCCGTCATCACGCAGTTCGACATACAGCCGGAGCGAGGTGTGAAGGTCAAGAGCATCACCGCCCTCCAGAACGACCTGGCGCTGGCGCTGGCCGCTCCGACTATTCGCATTCAGGCTCCGGTACCGGGGAAACCGGTGGTTGGCATTGAAATTCCCAACACCTCGGCCACGACGGTCACGATCCGTGAACTGCTCGAATCGGACGCATACCGCGCCACGCGCTCGCCACTGCGGGTTCCTCTGGGGAAGGACGTCGCCGGCGCCGCACAGGTGATCGACCTTGCCAGGATGCCGCACCTCCTGATCGCGGGAGCGACGGGATCAGGGAAGAGCGCCTGCGTGAACTCTCTCATCAGCAGCCTGCTCTATCAGAACACGCCCGAGCAGGTCCGGCTCATGATGATCGACCCGAAAATGGTGGAGCTGACCGTGTACAACGGCGTGCCGCACTTGCTCAGCCCGGTCGTCACCCAGATGGACAAGGTAGTGGGTGTCTTGCAGTGGGCGATCCGCGAGATGGAGCGCCGCTACAAGCTGTTTTCCGAGACGATGGTGCGGAATGTCACGCGCTTCAATGAAAAGGCTGAGTCCCTTGGCCTGAAAAAACTGCCCTACATCGTCCTCATCGTCGACGAGTTGGCCGACCTCATGATGGTCGCGCCTGAGGACGTGGAAGACGCCATCTGCCGGCTTGCCCAGCTCGCCCGGGCGGCCGGTATCCACCTCGTCATCGCGACCCAGCGTCCCTCGGTCGACGTCGTCACCGGCTTAATCAAGGCGAACTTCCCCGCGCGGATAGCGTTCGCCATGACCTCGCAGGTGGATTCCCGAACGATCCTTGACACGGTAGGCGCCGAGAAGCTTTTGGGACGGGGTGACATGCTATACATGCCCCCGGACGCTCCGCGCACGATGCGGCTCCAGGGCGCCTTTGTCGGTGATGCCGAGATCGAGCGCTTGGTGGAGTTCTGGCAAAAGCACCCTATCGGATCGACGGTGCCGCGCATCGCCGAGGACGAGTTCGCCGAGGCGGCAAAGGCGAGCGCCTCGGCAGACGACGACCTGCTGGGCGATGCGACCCGCGTCGTGCGCGAGTACCGTCACGCCTCCGTCTCTCTGCTGCAGCGGCGCCTCAAGGTCGGCTACGCCCGGGCGGCGCGCATCATGGATCAACTGGAGGCAAAGGGGGTCGTGGGCCCGGCAGACGGGAGCAAGCAGCGCCAGGTGCTCGACGGCGATGCCGACTGATCCCAACCGGGATCGAGCCCGGGTTCATATCTCCGCCGTCGACCGAGAGTAGAGCTGGTACAGTTCGCGAGCAGCCTCCGCGACGCCGTGGAGGACGTCGGGAGGCCCCAGGACCGTGGCGTTGGGTCCAAACGAGAGCACGTAGGCCACGGCCGCGTCGATTGACTCCAGGCTGACCAGGACCGTGGTGCGGCCCGCAGGGTCGGTTTCCAGTACAGTCCACTCCCCTTCATGGCCGGAGAGTCCGTCAGCTGTGATTCTCAGAGTCACGGTTACGGGCGCCGTCTGTTCTTCAAAGCGTTGCCGCGCCTCTTCCCAATAGCCCGCAAGATTGAAATCGGGGCGCGGCGTGATTGGGTCTCCCAGCGTCTCCTGCGCCTCGATCCGGCTGAGATGAAAGATGCGGAAGTCGCGGCGCAGGTGGCAATAGGCGACCAGGTACCAGATTCCCGCCTTGTAGACGAGACCGTACGGGTCGACCGGCCGCAAATCCGACCCTGGACGCTCGGAGCGTGGGTACAGAATCGTGATCCGGCGTCCCTCCCAGACCGCCTGACGAATCGAATCGAGGAGCCGGGGCGCCTCCGGGCGCCGGTGCCAGGCGCTACTGTCGACCAGGATTCGCTCGCGAGCGACCCGGACGTCGCGGCGGTACTCCTCGGGAAGAGCTGCTTCCAGCTTGATAAGGGCCTGCTGCAGTCGCTCCGCGCCCCCGAAGAGAGATGAGTCGCCGACGACGCTCCGGCCGAGAGCCAGCGCGAGAGCCTCCTCGCCCGTGAAGGCGATCGGCCCAACCACCGAATCGTCCGGCAGGAAGTAGCCCCCACCGGGGCCGTGATCCATCGACACGGGAACGTGTGCCAGGGAAAGCGAGTTCATATCCCGGTACACCGTGCGCACCGACACGCCAAGGATGTCGGCGAGACGCTCCGCCGTCATCTTTCCACGCGCCTGAAGCAGTAGGGTTATCGCCATGAGGCGCTCGGCCTTCTGCACGAGGTCATGATACGTCAGGCCGTCCGGAGGGGTCGAAATTAATAGAACATCTGACCCGTCAACCCGGAAAGACTGACAGGTCCTGACAGCTGCCCGCCGTAGACTGATCCTTGTAGAGACAGTGACGCACCACCGGTGCGGAAGGAGCGATGAGAATGCTTTGGCACACTCCAGAATGGCGACTTGCCGAGGAAAGACGCTGGGACGAGGTGCGGAAGAAGGCAGCATTGGCGCACCTGGTGCGGGAGCAGAAGCGGCAATTGCCCCGCCGGGACCGATTCCTGTCCGTCGCTCTTTCTATAGAACATTTGTTCTCGTTCTTCACCCGGCATCGCAGCTCTCCCGGTGCGCCGGCCGCCGAGCCTCTGCGACTCCCCGTGGAGCGTATCAGCGGGGCGCCGCCCAGCCGCGGCAAGGTGATCTACATTGAGTCCACCTGGCACCTGCGGAACTCTGAAGTTAACGACCCCGTTGCGACGTACCGGGTGGAGCACTGGAAGTAAGTGAGGCGCATTGAAGCGGCCGCCGATGGGGACTAGACTTTAAGGCACCGTCGAGCGGTTCGCTTCCTCGCGACGGCCGCCCGGCGTTCCGTGAAAGGAGAATCCATGGCGGCGTCGAATGAGCCAGAGCAGGTTCCTGTCCATGTGAAGGGCAGAGGGGTACAGGTCACACCCTCGCTCCGCGATCACGTTTCACGCAAGATGCAGCGCCTCTCCCGCTATCTCGATCGGCTCCAGACGATCGATGTGATTCTGACGCATGAGCGGACACGAGAAGCCGACACGCAGCACCAGATCGAGGCTGTGGCGCATGTCCCCGGCCGGACACTGACCGTCAAGAGCGCCGGGCCGGACATGCTCACCGCGGTCGACGACGCTGTGGACAAACTCTACCGACAGCTGAACCGAAAGAAAGAGCGCATGAAGGGGCACCACGGCCCGCGGACCGAGCCCATCGAGATTCCGGTGCTGGAAGATGAGGAGCCCGAGGCGATCAGCGTGGAGCGAGTCGATGCCAAGCCCATGTTTGAAGAAGAGGCGGCCGCCCTCCTCGATGAAGGCAACCGCCCCTTCGTCGTCTTCTTGAATGCGCGCAACGAGCAGATTAACGTGCTCTATCGCAAACCAAACGGCCTGCTGGCACTGGTCGAGCCTGGCGCCTAGACGGCGTCATCCTCCTCGCCGAGGGTTCGCTCGTACTCTTCGTAACTCAGGATGACAACCGGCTTGTCCTTGTAAAGGGCAACCTGTGCCGTCCCGGTCGCCACGGCGTGCTCAAGCGCATCCTTGAGCGCAGTTGTCACCTCGATCTTGATCATGTTGTCTCCCCGGTGCACCGGGCTGCGACGGCTCGCTCCCGCGGTGCCCGCCACGCTGTTCTTCATTGGTCCGTCCAGACATTCAAAGTATGGTGTGGTGATAAGTTGTTGCGGTCTATTATACGCCGGACCAGGCCCTCCGTCACGTGATCCGCCGTGGCTACAATAGGGACGCTCGACAAGGAGGACTCAACGACGATCGTTCAAGCACTGATCCACCAACTGATGACCGGGGATGTCATCCTGGCGGTTGCGTTGGTTTCTCTCGTCACGGCGCCGTTACTCCGCCTCGCCCGACCTCCCGTCCGGAGGTATTCCCGTTTCGCGTGGCAGATCGGTGTTCTTCTCGCCCTCGAGCAGGCGTACGAGTTCACTCGCGGTCTTTTCGTCTACAACAAGGACATCGGCGACATCGCGGATCTTAATGCCTATCGACTGCTTGATCTGGAATGGAGCCACGGCCTGTTCATCGAGCAGCGACTTGAGCACTTCTTCCTGCAATTCGGCACCATCATGGACGCCATCGATATCTTCTACATCGTCGGTCATGTCGGGGTGACCATCGGTATCCTGGTCTGGCTCTACTTCCGGCGCCCCCAGGTCTTCCCGTACGTCCGCAATCTTCTGATGTTGACCACGGCAATCGCCCTGATTGTCTTCTACGTGTATCCAACCACGCCGCCCCGCATGCTCTTCCAGTACGGATTCGAAGACCCGCTCCAGCTGCACCATCTGACGGCGGCCGGCGGCGCGCAGCCGGGTTCGTACACCTACAACCCGTACGCTGCCATGCCGAGCTTGCATGTTGCGTACGCGATCTGTGTCGCCATCGGGTTCTTCCTTGCCGAGCGCCGTGGGTGGCGATTTTTCGCACCCGCCTATCCCGTGGCGATGGCGGCAACAGTCCTCATTTCCGGTAATCACTGGCTACTCGACGTGGTGGGAGCAGTCGTCACGGTTGGTGTTGCGGCCGGCGTCCTCGCTCTCTGGTCCCGCAGCATGAACTGGGTGCGACGATCCCAGGGAACCGTGCCGGCATGACGACGGTGGAGTCTCTGCGAGTTCCCGCGGCTCAGGAGGCGGGAACGGTTCGCGTATCCCTCGTCATCCCGGTCATGGATGAGGAGGAAAGCGTGACCGTCCTCCACGAGCAGCTGACCGCGGTCCTCGATTCTCTGGACGTGCCGTCCGAGATCATCTACGTGGACGACGGCAGTCGGGATGGCACACTCGACAGACTGACGGACATATTCCGTGCCGACAGCCGGGTTCACGTCCTGGCGCTGCGCCGCAATTTCGGCAAAACGGCGGCTCTCGTCGCCGGATTCACCGAGGCACGGGGAGATACCGTCATTACCCTGGATGGAGACCTGCAAGACGACCCGGCCGAGATCCCTCGCTTCCTGGCAGCGCTCGAGGACGGCTACGACCTCGTTTCCGGATGGAAACGGGTCCGTCACGATCCGGCGAGCAAGACCATGCCCTCTCGCCTGTTTAACGCGACGGTACGGCATTTCACCGGAATCCCGCTGCACGACTTCAACTGCGGATTCAAGGCGTATCGGCGGGAAGTGCTGGACGACGTGAAGCTGTACGGCGAACTGCACCGCTTCATTCCGGTCCTGGCCTTCCGCCGGGGGTATCGCATCGGCGAATTGGAGGTGACGCACCATCCGCGCCGCTTCGGGCGCTCCAAATTCGGCGCCGCCCGCCTTTTCAAAGGGCTCCTCGACTTTCTGAAGGTGCTCTTCCTCACCCGCTATATGCAGCGGCCACTCCAGCTGTTCGGCATGTTGGGTCTTCTGCTTTCGGCCGCCGGCGCTCTCGGTTTCCTCTACCTCTTCGTCCTGAAGGTGCTCGGTCAGTCGATCTTCCAGAGCCACGGACCACTACTTTTCCTCTCCGGCATCCTGATCGTCACCGGTCTCCAGCTATTCATGCTCGGGCTACTCGGCGAGATGATGCGGCACTACGCGTATCAGCCGGAAGAGGAATATAGCGTCAAGCGCCGTCTCACGCACGGCGAACCTGAGTGAGCCAACTACCTGCTCATTCGCTTAGACGGGCCAGACTTTCGGCACGAAAAGATCGCTGAATCGCGCGATCGCATACTGATCCGTCATGCCCGCGATGTAGTCGGCGACACGGCGCTCGGGGCCCTCCTGACGGGGGTCCTCACGGAACTCGGGCGGCAAGGCTTCCGGGTGAGCGACAAAGTACCGAAACAGCTCGGTGACGACGTGACGAGAACGGTCAGCCTCGCGTTTCACTACCGCATTTGTGTAGACGGCCCGGAAGAGATAGTCACGCAATTCGTTCAGGGCGGCGAGAACGTTCGGGGAGAGGGCGAGCTGCGGCCGGCCGGCGCTCGTTTCGACAATGTCGCACACCAACGTATTGATCCGCTCGGATCGCGTCCTCCCCAGGCGCGCAGCGGCGCGGCGCGGCAGATCACCGTCATGCAGAATCCCCGCTCGGACGGCATCGTCGACGTCCGCGTTAATGTAGGCGACCGCATCGGCGAGTTTTACTGCGGCCGCCTCGAGCGTGGACGGTTGTCCCGCCGTCACCCCCATCACATCGTGACGCGGCTTACGGTGTGTGCGGATACCATCCACCACGTCGCGCGTCAAGTTCAGTCCCTGCCCGCCGCGTTCGAGTAGCTCCACCACTCGCACGCTCTGCTCGTCGTGTCGATAGCCCCCTTCGAGAACGTGATCGAGCGCCTCCTGGCCGGCGTGACCGAACGGCGCATGCCCCAGGTCGTGAGCCAGCGCGATTGACTCCGCCAGATCCTCGTTTAGCTGCAAGGCGCGTGCAATGACGCGCGCCACCTGCGAAACCTCCAGGACATGGCTGAGACGGGTCGTGTAGTGATCGCCCGCCGGCGCTATGAAGACCTGGGTCTTGCCACGTAGACGCCGGAACGAGTTGGAGTGGAGGATGCGGTCACGATCTCGCTGGTACGCCGTCCGTACCGGGGACTCCATCTCGGGCCGAGCTCGCGTTGCGTCACGACTGCGCCGAGCCCACGGAGCCAGGAGTGCGTCCTCGGTTGACTCGAGGCGCGCGCGAACCGATGGAGCGGCGTCCTCGCTCAGAACTCGATGTTCCGGGGCGTGCGCGGGAACGGGATCACATCACGGATATTCTGCATGCCGGTGATGAAATGCACAGTGCGCTCCAACCCCAATCCGAATCCGGCGTGCGGCACCGATCCGAACTTCCGCAGCTCGAGGTACCACCAGTAGTGCTGAGGGTCAATGTGCATCTCTTGCATGCGCCGCACAAGCACGTCGTATCGCTCCTCGCGCTGACTGCCGCCGATGATCTCTCCGACGCCGGGCACGAGGACATCCATCGCCGCCACCGTCTTGCCGTCGGGATTGAGGCGCATGTAGAACGCTTTGATGGACGCGGGATAGTCGGTGAGTATGACCGGCGCCCTGAAGACCTCTTCGGTGAGATACCGCTCGTGCTCCGCCTGCAAGTCCGCGCCCCAATACACGGGGAACTCAAAATCGCGCCCGGACCGCTCAAGGATCTCGATGGCCTCGGTGTACGTCAGCCGGACGAAGCCGGTCTCGATGATGTGCTGTAGTCTGTCCACGACACCGGCCTGGATCCGCTGGTCAAAGAAGTCCATGTCATCGCGGCAGTAGGTCAGAACATCGGAGAAGATTCGCTTGAGGAATGACTCGGCCACGTCCATGAGCCCCGAGAGGTCACAGAAGGCAATCTCGGGCTCGACCATCCAGAACTCGGCCAGGTGGCGCGACGTGTTGGAGTTCTCGGCGCGGAAGGTCGGACCGAACGTATAGACGCTGCTGAGAGCGGTCGCCATGATCTCCGCTTCCAGCTGTCCACTGACTGTCAGAAAGGCGGGCCCCCCAAAGAAGTCCTGAGTCAGGTCGGCCGGGCCGGCGTCACGCGGTAGATTCTGGAGGTCGAGCGTGGTGACCTGGAACATCTGGCCTGCACCCTCGGCATCGCTGCCGGTGAGGATCGGCGTCTGGACGTACAGATAGCCCTGCTCCTGGAAAAAGTGGTGGATCGACATGGACACCTGATTGCGCACGCGCGCGATCGCGCCGAACGTGTTGGTGCGAGGACGCAGGTGCGCCACGGTGCGGAGATACTCGAAGGAGTGCCGCTTCTTGGCGAGAGGGTAGTCGGGAGCAGCACCAAGTAACTCGATCCCTGTCACCCTCAGCTCTGTCTCCTGCCCAGGCGCGGGGGACGCCACTATCTCGCCTTCGGCCACCACCGACGCACCGGTATTGATATCGTCGAGCGCCTCGTGTCCGGCGACAGCGTCGGGCACGACAACCTGCAGGTTACGCAGTGAGGAACCGTCGTTGAG